>DAOTXO010000147.1:0-17936 GCA_034435495.1 Anaerolineae bacterium | reverse complement strand
GTCACCAGGGGCGCACTGCGATTGCCGCCCCGATCCTCGGCCTGGAGTTGAAAGGAGTAGGTCTGGTCAGCTTCCACGGCGTAGGCGGCGCTGAGTTGGGTGACGCCGGTCAACCAGGGCTGGAAGGGGCCGCCGCCTATGGCAACCGCCACATCGTAGCTGGCGACGCCGCTGCCCAGCCCATCTTCGGCGCTCCAACTGACCAGGGCCTCATCACCGGCCGGCGTGACCACCAGCTCCGTTGCTGTGGGAGGTTGCAAGTCATTCTCCACCACAATGAAGGGCTTGCCACCGATGGGGTAGAGGTCAGAACTGGCAAAGTCGGCGTTTTGGTTGGTGGCGGCCGGCAGGTTCAAGGTGTAAAGTCCATCTTCCGGCATTAAGGATGTCACCTCGCCATCGGGTGCGATCAACAGGGCGGTCTCACCAATTGCTTCGACCTGGGCTGTCTCGTCATCTCCCAGACGCGCCCACAGCGCCAGAAGACGCTGGTTACTGGCGGGTTGGTACAGGGCCACCCACTCCTGGGTGTCGCCGGGGCGCAAGCGCCACAGCGGCTCCACGCCGGTGACATAGGTGGTCAAGACCTGGAAAGCAGCCAGATTCAAGCGGCCGGTTTCCGGTTCGGGATGTTGAGTGAAGCAAGCCGCGTCGGTGGGGTTGCGGAAAAGACCAAAAGCGTCGCCGGCGCACGGCTTGGAGGGGTCGGAGATGAGCATCCCCTCTGGCGTACACAGCTCCCCATTGTGGGGCGGGAAATCAGTTCCCTGCGGTTGGTTGCCGCAGCCATCGTAGAGCTGGAAATGGAAAATGGCATCCGCCCCGGCAAAGATGGCGAAAAAAGCACTCTGGATGGTGTAATCAGCCTGTTCTTCCAGTGTGGCCCGAAACCAGCTGCCAGGGTCCCAGACAGGCCCAGGGTAATCATTCCAGGCCGGGACGCCGCTCTCGTTGAGCCAGATGGGTTTAGCTAACCCACGAGCTCCCAGGCTATTGTCGGCCCGAAATACATGGAGCCACGATTGCCAGGCGTAGTAATAGCTGTGGGTGGCCATGATGTCGTGGAAGTAGTTGTTGGCCGGGGCCAGCGGGTCAGCGTCGTAAATGCTCAGAATGTCGTCGTAATAGGTGTAGTAGCCATCCTCGAAGTTGTTGGCCATGGCCCCGGACAACACCTGGGCCTGGGGATCACTCTGTTTGGCGGCCAGATAGCCGACTTTAAGCAGCCGGGCATACTCTTCTTTGCTTCCATCCCAGAAGATGGACAGATCCGGCTCGTTCCACATTTCCCAATGGGTGACCCCCACCCCGGCCGGCCAGCCCTCCTGTTGTGCTACCACCCCTCCCGGCTTGTAACGGTCGACCGCTGTCGCAACGTAGATCGCCCACTTATTGTTGGGGTTGAGCTGCTTACCCGCTCCTGGCGCATCGCTGCCATCGTTGAAAACCGGTTCCCACAAGGTGTTGGGCACGGCCTGACTGCCGCTGTAATAAAAGCCGGGCAAACCCATAAGAACAATGTTAAGCGACAAACCATGGCTTATATCGTCCACCACGATGGGGTCATGGTTACTCCAATTAAAAATGTCTGGGGCGGTTTCGATGGCGTGCCAGTAGAAGGGCCAGCGATTCCAGCCCGCCCCGGTGCTGAGAGCATTGCCGTATTGCTGGCTATCGGCCGGTTGCTCGGCCGAACTGATGAAGTTGACCCCGTACAGCGGCCCGTTTTCCTCCACGGTGGCGGGCGTAAAAGCGAAGGTATCCAACATGTGTTCATCCACCGGTTGGATGGGCTGGGGAAAGGGAGGGGGTGGAATGGTCGGCCGCGCTGTCGTGGCTGTGACCCCTCCCTGCAACCCGACGCCAATCAACAAACTGCCCATCAACACGCCCCAGAGGAGATAGACTCCGCCGATGCCGGCCGGTAGGCGACGCTGCGTTTTGTTAGATGACATACCCCGTTTCATAACATTGTTCCTGCCCAAAATGACCGCCCACGCGTTGCAGGCTCTGAGCCAGAATTATAGGCCTCAGGCTAAGCCGCAGATGAATTCTGGGTTACATTGTACCTGTTAAAACTGGCCTGCCGCGTGACAATCACGTGAAGACGGGGGGAGCGTCGGCTTCATGGAGTTTTAGAAAATAAACCGGCCATGTGCTCGGGATACACCTGAGAATGAATTCCCTTTTCTGTCTTTGCGTTCTTGGTGCCTTTGCGGTTCAACCATGAGCCGATCTAATTTTGAAAGTTCATCCAGCCAGCACCGATGATATGAGCCTGGATCAAGAAAGCCCTGATTTTGGGTGGCCCGGCCCTGAAACGCCAGAGGGTTGTGTGCGTATAGAAAATGTACCAATTACAGGTAACATACCTTTGAGGTAAACGTATGTCTGAACATAACCCCGAGCAAACGTTTGAAAAAAGCTCCCGGCCGCGCCATACTCCCTCTCTTTTTGGCCCCATCGTGCTGATAGCATTGGGCGCAGGGTTGCTGCTGGCGAATCTGGGCCTTCTGCCGACCATTAACTGGGCCTTGTTGTGGCAGCTGTGGCCGCTCTTGTTGATTTTGTGGGGGGTCAATCTCATTGTGCGCCAGATGCCTCAACCGTTTGGCACTTTTCTCAGCGCCCTGGTGGGGCTGGCGGCGGTTGGGATCATGGTGTATGTCGTTTTTTGGGGGGATCGCATTCCCTGGTTGGATGCGCCCGCCTCTGAGACCGGCGTGGTGCGCACCGAACAGGTTGCCTACCCGGCCGAAGGATTGGAAGGCGCGGATGTTACATTGGAGTTCAACCAATTTCCGGCCGAGTTAAACGCCCTGGCTCCCAACGACGCCAATCTTGTGGAGGGCCAGGTGGTTTACACCGGCGAACTCTTCTTCGACACCCGGCCGGAGGATTCACGGGCTGAGGTGTCACTGGACACACGCGAGGCAGGTTGGTGGTTCTTGAACCCGGCCAATTGGAGTGGGCCGGCCGATACCAACCGCTGGGTTATGGGGTTAAACCCGACCATCCCCCTTAACCTGGCCTTAGATTTGGGGTCTGGGGCGGTGGAGCTCAATCTGGCGGATCTAACTCTGGAAGCGTTGCAGGTGGATGGTGGTTCCGGCTATTGGGAGCTTCAGCTGCCGGCCGGTGATTATGAGTCGGCCATCGCGGTTGGCTCTGGCGCGCTGGAGCTGACGCTGCCGGCCGACGGCCCCTACACGCTGCGATTGGAAGGTGGCTCAGGTAGCAGCACACTTCTCGTTCCGGCCGGGCTGGAGCTTCAGCTGGAGGTGCGGGAAGGCAGCGGCGCTTTTCGTGCCGACGAGCGCTTCACCCGCGTCAGCTCCGCTGAGGATGAGAGCATCTGGGAGACGGCCGGCTACGCCAACGCCGCCAACCGCGCCGATGTGTTCATCGAGGTTGGCTCCGGCAGCATTTCAGTGCGAGAACCATAGAGCGAGAGAAAACGATAGGGCCACGCCGACCCGGCGTGGCCCCTTCTCAGCCTGGATGTGCCTGCCTGGGTGAGTATCGTTCGCCGCATTGAGCCCTTAATAATCTTGAACTGTCTGACTATTTTGAGCTCCTACAACAGGCTGTGTAATCCTATGATTATACAAATCACGGGTTATTGCGAGCCTGGTTCATCAGACTGCTCAATGTGCCCGGCTCACCTACAGGCGTCAGCCCGCCAGGGGCAGTAGGGGCGGCGTAGCCGTCCGCCTAACACCCCAAGCTCAGCCGCGCGGGGCCGTCAAGTACGTCACCTGCTCAGAACGCCTGGCCTCGCGTCGGCCGCAGCGCATTGTTAGGCTCTTCCGTTAGTCTGCTGCCAGTTGGGTATTGGACATCTGTTGGCGTGACAGCAGCCACTGCTGAATGGAACGTTCGCTCTCGACGCTCTTGCCTCCTTCCAGGAGACGCATTAGATCAATATCTTCGTCTAATTCCGGCCAGTGAATAACATCATCCTCCCCAAACACCACGTAATGGTTACGCTCAGCCGGCGTGCCGTGCAGCAACCGGGGGAACCAGGCCAGAGGGAAAGACATCACGCGCCCGTCCTGGATATATATATTCAGGGCATTATCGGTCACATGAACGTGATCGATCTTGGGCGGATGACGAAGAACGAGTATCCTGGCCTCGATCGGTAATGGGTCAGCCCGGCTGAGTTCACTAACCAATTGGAGCGGGACCGCCACCGTGCGCCCATCGGCAAGTGTAACCAGCAATTCATCATCCTGTACAGCCACACCGGTTGGTTCGCTGCCTAAGTACAGCTCACTCAAAGTATTCTTGCCATGCATTGAGAAACTCCTGTCGATTCTCTTCCACGAGGCGAGCGATTTCGTTGAGTTGATGAGGTCGAAATCGCCCAGACTGTGCCAGCCGAACGGAAGGTGTCAGCCAGAATTTCGCCTCTAGTCGTCCACTCCGTACATGGATATGTGGTGGCTCATTGGCTTCACCCCGGCTGTAAAATCGAAACTCATAGAGCCCGATGCTTCTTACCAGCGGCATTCAATCGCCTCTCATCCTTCCTTGTCCTGTATCTCGGTTTGGGTTCGGCCTAACGGCTGGCGTCAGCCGACCGCGCGGGTCTGGGAAGACCCGGTCGCCAACCCAAACGCCTGCGAGCAAGACCGGCCAGTTTTTCGAGTGCGGAGCGCGAGTCGGCTGCACACGGTGTTGGGCGGCAGTTTAGCCCGAAGAGGACTTCTTGCCGTTACGCTGATTGCCAATCTGCACCAGCCAGCAGACTCGCTACCGATAAATCTTCATCTATGTCAGGCCAGTGCAAACTTATCCCCCCGCCGCCAATTTCGTAACGTTCTCTCTGTTCGGGCGTGGCTTCATGCAACAGCGGAAACCAAATAATAGGAACACTGATGATACGCCCATCCGTCAAGACTACTTGCATGAGATCATCGGCAAACTTAACGGATTTTGCGAGCGCCGTTTTGGGAACATAGGCTCGCCGGAACTTTCGTTTACTTGGGAGTTGTGTCTCAACTAAAGTGCTCATGCCAGGCCTCCAGGAGTGCGGCGTGATGCTGGCGGACAATGCGCTCAATCTCATTCAGTTCGTGGGCCTTGAACCCATAATTGGATGCGAGTTCAATCGGGTCGAGCCAGAATTTGGCTTGATCACTCTCCGCTTTGACATGCACATGCGGTGGCTCTTGGTTTTCATTGCTAAAAAGGCAAACCGATAACGGCCCACACGCAGTACAGTTGGCATTGCCTGTCTGGCCGATAATGCTGCGTTCTGGTCAGTCATGGCATTGCGGGCCCACACGCAGTACAGTTGGCATAGCCTGTCTGGCCCTTCTGGTTGAAATCATGTATTGCCAAATTGTAGCACGCTACCGTGGAAAATGCGCGGAAGGCACTCTTGAGGGCAGCCGCCAACGGTTGGGTTCAGGGGCGGGGCGATAAAGTTGAGACTCGCTCGAACCACCCAAGCCCAGCCCCATCGCCTGCAACCCGGTGTTGGGTGCGTTTGAACGAACCTGCTACCGTTCCACTAAACTGCCCGCCAGATATTTGTGCAAGATACTCGAAATGAGGGTTTGATACGGAATACCTTCTTCAAGCGCCCGCTTTTGCAGGCCCACCAAATCCTTCGAGGAAATCCGAATGTTCACGCGCCGATCTTTGCGGAAGGTGGCCCGGGCATAGTCGCGATATTTGGCCGTTTCACTTTTCAGGTTGCGGGTCGACGTCCATTCGCCGGCCTCCACCGAGGCTAACAGGTCGGCTTCCTCTTCATCCAGTTTTAGTTTGCTCATCGTCATCCACCTTGAGATACTGGCGTGTGGCCTTCCGGCTAGGGATCATAGTTTTCAGAAAGACTTCGCTCTCCGTTTCGACAAAAGAGACCAAATCAGCATAGCCTTCCACGTTGACAACAAAGATGCGTTGTCCCCTGTATTTCTCAACGTTAGGGTGGTCCAGAATATCAAGCAGATCGCCATTTTCAATATGGAAGACCACTTCCTCAAATGAGACCCCTCGCTCAGTCTTGAGCCACTTGTTCTTGTCGGCGTTCCAGGCGAAATACTTCACGCCAATATTCTACTGAAATGTGTGCTTTTTGGCAACAACCCTGCCGGATTGGTCTCCTTGCGAAAACGTAGCCTTGATGTGAGTGACACACGCGCCCAATAATGAGTTAAGCCGCTGGAAGCAATAGGGCGCTACCCCCACTTCTTGCCCCCGGCCGCTTCAACGAAAGTTAGGCCGCACGACTTCTTGCCGAAAGCTGACCAAAAAACGAACCGTTTCCTCCACCTGAGGTTGTGGTGCGGCCTAAGTGTCAATTTGGTAATTAAACGACTCATGGCTGAAAAGAAACGCCTGGATGGTGTTCGGGAGCTCATCTGGGTTAAGCAGTACTTTATTGGCACTGAACAGACCTATCTGCATGGGATGCGCCTGTGGGTCAAAGACCTGGACTTTGGAAACCAACAGATTGTGGTGCGTGACACAAAGGGAAACGAAGACCGGGTGACTGTGCTTCCCCTACAACTATCACCCATTCTAAAGGAGCAGTTGCGCCATGTCAAGCCACTGCACGCAACCGATTTACAGGCTGGTTATGGCGCCGTCTATGTGCTTTACGCTCTGGAATGCCAATACCCCAATGCTAACCGGGAGTGGGGCTGGCAATATGTTTTCCCCGCCTCCAGGCTCAGCGTAGACCCCCGCTCTGGCATCACCCGCCGCCACCAGGCTGATGATTCTAACCTCCAGCGGGCCGTGCGGGCAGCCGTCCGGGGCAACGGCAGCGCTAAACCTGGCTCCCCGCATGTCTTTCGCCACTCCTTTGCCGCTCATCTCCTGGAACCTGTTTCGTGGCCATTCCTTAATTTAGATATGGGGTAGCCAGGCGCTTCATGTACCCCAGAAAGGTGCTGATGCCGTTGAGCCGTTGCCCGGATAGCACCTGTTGCAGACCAGTCTGCAAGTAAAATTCCCCCGGGACGCGTAATACCTCTTCCGGTGTCAGACCGTTGATGCCTTGCATCAAAATCGAAGCAAAACCCCGCACCGTGGGCGATTCAGGCGAAACGTCGAAGAAGTAGATCATCTTACCCGCCTGCTGTTCCCCATGCAGAAAAACAGGGGTCATGCACTCATGCACCTGTTCCATGGCGTCGCGTTGCGCCTGAAGATGAGCAGGCAAGGGGGGCAATTTCTCCGCCATCTCCAGCAGATAGTACAGTTTTTCCTGCCCCTGGCAGGCTTGAAAATCATCAATGATAGCCTGGAGCTGAGGCGGAATGGCGCTGGTCATGTTCACTCCCTGGTTCTTGCCTGGCCGGCCGGACACTCCCGCCGGCCAGAGTGAGGATTTGCCCAATCATGTTCCTGGCATTATAGCAAAGCTATCTCGCCTGACCCACACGGCGGCGGCCGGCTTCACTCTGCCAGCAATGCCTCCAGACGTTCAATGTAATGGGCCATAACTGCAAAGGCCGCTTCAATCGATTCGGGTGTGGTCAGATCAACCCCTGTCTCTTGCAACAAGGCGACGGGATAGCGGGAACCGCCGGCGCGCAAAAAGGCTAAATAGCGTTCCGTCGCTGCCGCGTCCCCGACAATCACCCTCTCCGCCAGGGCGTGCGCCCCGGCGATGCCGGTGGCGTATTGGAAGACATAGAAACTGTTGTACAGGTGGGGGAAGGTGGCCCAGGTCACGCCGCTGCGGGTCCGGTCGGCCGTGACAACCTCGCCGTACCCCTCTGCCAACAGATCCGCCATAAGATCATTCAGGCCCTGGGCGGTCAACGGTTGGCCGCGCTCGACGCGCTGATGCGCTTCCCACTCAAAGCGTGCCAGCGAAGGCATGATGAAGAAATAACGGTAAAAGTTAGACATCGCCTCTTCCAACAGGGCTATCTGGAAGCCGCGGCCGGTTTGGGTGTGCAACAGATAATCGCGCACCAACGCCTGGTTGAAGTTAGAAGCCACTTCAGCGGCAAAGGTGGAGTAGCGTGCATAAACCAGGGGTTGATGTTGCCAGGTCAGATAGGAGTGCAACGAGTGGCCCAATTCGTGCGCCAGGGTGCTCAGGCCGTTGATGTCGTCGTTAAAGTTCATCAGGATAAAGGGATGGGTGCCCGGCGCTCCGGCCGAAAAAGCTCCTTGCCGCTTGCCCTGGTTGGGGTAAATATCCACCCAGCGTTGCTCCAGACAGCCGCGCCGCACCTGCGCCACATACGCTTCACCCAGAGGAGCCAACCCTTCGGCAATCCAGTCCACCGATTGCTCAAAGGTCATTGTGGGCGCGTCCCCAGTCAAAGGCGCCCACATGTCATAGGGGGCCAGAGTTTCCAGCCCCAATACCTGGCGGCGCAGGGCAAAGTAGCGCTGCCAGACCGGCAGCTGAGCGCGGAAGGTGTTGATCACATTCTCGTAGACCGCCTGGGGAATCCGATGGGGGGCCAGCGAGGCTTCCAGGGCCGAAGTGTAGCCGCGAGCGCGGGCGTAGAAAACGTTGCGTTTTAGATGGGCGTGATAACAGTTGGCCAGGGTGTTTTCAAAGGCCAGGTAGCCGTCGGCGTAATGTTCCCAGGCCGTTTGTCGGACGCGCCGATCAGGGTGTTGCATCAGGTTGCGCAAGGTGCCCTGCGCCACCTCGTAGGTGGTGTCTCCTTCCTGGCTGCGGGCCGGCTCAAAACGGAGATCCGCATCCATCAACACCCCGTGGGTGCGCGAGGCGGTGGCGAAGGCATCGCCGGCCTGGGCCAGCAGCTTCTCCACCTCGGCCGAACGGACATGGGCGGCACGATCCAGCAGGCGCTCGAAAGCATGGGCGTAGATAGCCAGCCGGGGTTCGGCCGCCAGCCAGGCGTGGAGGGTCTCCGCTCCCAGGGCCATTATTTCCGGTTCAGCAAAAGCGGCCGCGGCCGCCAGACGTGCGCCGAGGGCCTGGGCGCGGCCGGCGCGCGCGCCGGCCGTCTGGTCGGCTGCATCCGTGGCGTGTTGCAGGCCGGCATAAACCCAGATAGGCCCCATGCGCTGGGCTACGGCGGCGTAACTTTCCAACCATGTTGCCAGGCGTTGCGGGCTTTCGCCTAGGGTGCCCGGAAAAGCCGCCAGACTTTCAATGTGGGCGCTCATCTCCTCGCACGCTTTTTCCCAGGCAGCGTCGGAAGCAAAGACCGATTGCAGGTCCCATGTCAGGGCGGGATCGACTGCATGGCGCGGTGGTAGGGTGGTGGGCATACTCATCAATCACAACTCCTTTGGAGGATGTCAACGGCTAAAGCCGTTACTACGAACCTACGGCATACTCATCCATCACAACTTCTTTGGGGTTGTACCTCCCCGTCACAAGTTTGCCTCCTCAGAGGTGAGTCCGGGGCGGTTGGGCTAAGGAGAAGGTCGGATGCCTTGCCTGCGAGCCGGCCGGATGAGTTGGCTTCACCGGGAAGGCTGGGTACAATTTGGACGGCAGTCTCAATCTGCCGTGTGGAGCAAGAGGAACCATGCGCCCATATCTGGAACTGTTGCGGCATATTCGAGAACATGGTCGGCGGCGCGCCGACCGTACTGGCGTGGGAACGCTGAGTGTCTTTGGCTACCAAATGCGCTTCGATCTCGCTCAGGGCTTTCCCCTTGTCACGACCAAAAAGCTGCATGTGCGTTCCATCATCCATGAATTGCTCTGGTTTCTGGCCGGTGATACCAACATTCGCTACTTGAAGGATAATCGAGTGCGGATTTGGGATGAGTGGGCGGATGAAAAAGGCGACCTGGGGCCGGTGTACGGGGCGCAATGGCGTTCCTGGCCTACACCCGACGGTCAAACCATCGATCAAATCAGTCAGGTTATCCACCAGATTCGCCACAACCCAACCTCGCGCCGCCTGTTGGTAAGCGCCTGGAATGTGGCGGATATCGACCGCATGGCGTTGCCTCCTTGCCACTGCCTGTTTCAGTTTTATGTCGCCGACGGCCGGCTTTCTTGCCAGCTCTATCAGCGTAGCGCCGATGTTTTCCTGGGGGTACCCTTCAACATCGCTTCCTACGCCTTGTTGACCCTCATGATGGCCCAGGTGACGGGGCTGCAACCAGGTGAGTTGATCCACACGTTGGGGGATGTCCATCTATATCTCAACCATCTGGAACAAGCGGATGAACAATCAGCCCGTTCCCCCTATCCTCTGCCTCAGATGCAGATCAATCCTGAAGTACAGGATATGTTTAACTTTCGTTATGAGGATTTTCGCTTGTTGAACTATCGTTATCATCCAGCGATTGCCGCGCCGGTGGCGGTGTGAATCGGGGGCGCTTGAAAACATAGCGCAACTGATAGGTTGCCCCGCTGGCCATGCCATCCGCCTTGGTGATGGGGACAACCGCCGCCAACTCCCACCCCTCTGATCCCAGATGATCCAATTCAAGCGCCGGCTCCCATTCGCCGGTTTTGTAGCGCCGCTCTTGGGTAATGGTCAGGTACTCCCATTGCATCGTGATCACCCCTTTGGCAGGCATTGGGGAAGCTATGTTCTGACCCCGCCTGAGAGGTCGTAAAGCGAGAAGAACTGGCTGCCTGCAAGCTTTGTTTGGACCTCACACCTGGATTATAGGCCAGATAGAAGGTATTAACAAATGAGCCAGACGGTGTTCGTAGCCTTAAACGAGGTCTGAAGCTGAGGCGCAAGGGGACATGATGCACCACCAGGATAGAAAACTGGTTGTCAGTTTGATAGCGGCGATGGCGCGCAATCAGGCTATTGGCCTTGCCGGTCGCCTGCCCTGGCGCTTGCCGGCCGAAATGCGATGGTTTCGGCAGATGACCCTCCACAAACCGGTGTTGATGGGGCGACGCACCTATGAATCCATCGGCCGGCCTTTGCCGCGCCGCCATAACCTCGTTTTGACCCATCGGACGGATTACGTTGCTGTCGGCTGCACGGTGGTACACACCCTGACAGAAGCGCTGCAGGCGGCCGGCGCTGCACCCGAGCTGATGGTCATCGGTGGGGCATCCCTGTATCAGGCGTTGTTGCCCAGGGCCGGCCGCCTCTATCTATCTATCATTGAGGCTGAGGTGGCAGGAGATGTGTTTTTCCCCGCTTTGGAGTGGGAGATGTGGCGCGTGGTCTGGGAAAGCTGGCGCGCCCCCGACGAGGAAAACGCCTATGCCTTTCGCTCGTTGATTCTTGAGCGATAAGCTTCGTTGGTCATTCCCAGGCGCCTCTATTCGATGAAAACTTCCACACGCTCGAAGGCGTTTTCATCCATAGCATCGAAAATCTTGCCCTGCCGGCCGGTTCGGATTGCATCCGACAGCTGCTGGTACTTATCGTGATCCATCTCCGGCACAAAACGCGCCCCCATCCGCAACCCTACGTGCACCAGTCCAATGGGAATGTTCACACTGGCCTTGTTGCGCCCGGAGCGTGTGTCTGTCACGCGCACCCGAAACCAGCGCGCCTGGCTGCTCCCGCGCACCGGCTCGGCGCTGGCCCGTTCTTCCCCTTCGTGCAAAGCCTTTAACAAAGCCGCCCCCTCTTCGGCCGTAATTTTGCCTTGCTCAATCAGGCGTAAAATCTGGAGTCGCTCTTCTGTGGTTGCCATAGAAAAACCTCGTGCGTCGGCCGGGGCCCGGCGCCCGGCCAGCGCTGTTGATTATCGTCCGAAATAGTGCTTCATCGTCGTCAAAATGCGTCTCGGCCGAAACCCGGCCTCTGGCAGTAGTCCGTTCATGGTTGCATCGTCAGATGGGTGTTCAATGATCACCGGACGTTGACGCAGATAGTCGAGTCGGCGCAACAACTTGGCTAACAGGGGTTGGGTCAGGGTTGCCTGCCACGTAGCCGGCACACGTACCGTCAGGCGATGGGGCTGCCCCCATTCGCTCCAGATGCTCCCCACCGCCAGAGGGCGATCCATCTGATCGGGAACCGCCCATGTTTCGCTCTGTCGCCCATTCAAAAAGTTGTCCAACCAGCGCAGCCATCCTCCCTCATACAGATTGACGGCAGTTGGATCCGGCCACATCAAATCGGCCGGCATACATTGGACGTCAATCTCATACGCCAGATCGGCTTCATGGCGGTGCAGGGGGCGGATGGCATAATGGGTTGGCGCAGGTAACTGACGCAGGGCGCGCGCCGATGCCTGCCACAGCGTTGTATCCCCCACCACCTCAAAACCCAGCGTTTGGTACAGATGGCGCGCCCAGGTATTCTCCACCTCCACCTGCAACAAAGCGCTTCTGGCCCCATGAGCCTGAAGATGGCGCAGGGCAGCGTCAGTCAGTTGCCGGCCGATCTGTTGCCGCCGATACTCAGGATGCACCGCCACATTAGCAATGAGGTAGCGCCCTGGGACAGCGCTGCTCATGATGGAGATGTTCCCCACGATAGCGCCCTCGCTTTCCCACACAAACCCAGGCGATACCCCTCCTAGCCGACTGATTCGTCGGATGAGGCCGCCGCTCTGAGCGATCATCTCCAGCGCCCGTCGCCCCTCCGCATCCAGCGAGGTACTGAAGACCAGCGTCAGCAGGCGTGCGACGGCCATAGCGTCACGCGCCAGGTTAACAGGCCGCAGCCCGCTAACGCTTCGGGATTCACCGGTAGCCTGGGTGATGACCATTGGGGAGCTATCCTGGGGTGCCTAATATTCCGCCAGATGACCTCGCCTGCGCGCCTGATTTTCTGCCCGGCGATAAAGTTCCAGGCCCAAAATCGGCATCAACAACCCGAAGAGGGTAACGATTATCAATTCTACTCCGATAGGGGCTAATTCGGGAAATCCTGATGGATAACCCATCAAGGTGGAACGAAAAGCATCGACCGTGTAGGAAAGGGGAATCAGACGCGCCACCCAGAGCAGCGCGTCTGGCAGGGCGCTGAAAGGGAAGAAGGGGGCGCAAAAAACCATGAAAGCGAATTGCAACGCATTTACCAGCGTTTCGGCTGTGTTCTTGATCCGTAAAGAAAGGGCGGCGAAAGCAAAGCCTACGCCAAATGTGCCCGCCAGCCCCATGAGCAAAATGAACAGGCCGAGGGGCAAATTCTCAAAGGGCAGCCGGCCGATCATCGCGCTCATCAAAGTGCTAGCCCCCACACACAGCAAACCTGTCCAGGTCACCGAAAGACTCACACGCGCCGCCAGATGCGCCAGTTTAGAGGCCGGGGTCAGATACAACTGTTCCAGCGTACCTTGCTTTTGCTCCCGCCGCACATTGAAGCCGATGCCCCATAGGGCGTCGGAGACAAACATAAAGACGATGAAGCCATAAACAATCAGGCCGGCCGTTTGCCCCGACTCATCCTGATTGCCCACTCCCTCACGCGTGAACATCAGACCGGCCAGCGTCAACACCGCCACAATTAGAAAAATTTGGGCGAAGCTGGCGACGAACTCCACCGGATAGCGCGTCATGATGATAAATTCTTTCCGCGCCATCGCGATGAAAGCGCTGAGCTGCGCCCGCCACAGCGCACGCGGAGGAGTGGCGAGGGGGGGATGGGAAGCCATAGATGATCACCTGTCAGATTAAGCGAGTTCGCATCCTCAGATGCGGCTCAAAATTGGCCGATGCCTTGATTGTACTTCAGCCCCCTTTCAACCCGTTGAAAGACCCAGATACCCACCAGGGGGGCCACCAACATAAAGGCCCACAGCACGGCCATATCCAGATACCACTCCTGGAAAAAGAAACCCACTCCCAGTAAGGCAGAGCGCACCCCGTTGACCATCCAGGTGGGGGGAAAGAGCCAGGCTATCAACCGCAACAAAGGGGGGAAGATCAAAACAGGATAGAAAATGCCCATCAGGAAGCTGACAACCCACTGCATCAGGTTGAGGAGGGCGTTAGCCTCTTTGACGCGCAGCACCAGAGCGCCAAAGAGCAAAATAATGCCATACAAGGGCAATAGACCGACCCCAATGAAAGCCAGCGCCAGCAGCAGATTGCCCTGAAATGGGTTCACCCCAAAAACGAGACAGCCCAGTAAGTAGGCCAGGAAGCCAGAAATCAGCCCCCGCCCCATGCTATACAGGGCCACGCCGGCCGCCAGCGTCAGGCTGGTAGTCGGTGTCAGATAGACCGCCTCCAAAGTGCCTGTTTCCTGTTCAAAGCGCATCCAGTGGGCAATGTGCCACAGGGCGTTGGAGACCAGGGTGAAGACATTAGAGCCAATGAGCAGATAGGCGACATAGTTGGCGGTGCCGGTGTTTTGGGCAAAAACCGACCCCACATCATCCCCGGCCGTCGCCCGCCCCAAAAGCATTGGCATGGCGGCAAAAATGACCGGGATGACCACTTCCATCACCAGCTGTCCGGGGTAACGCGAGATATTGATCAGGCGCATTCGCGTCTCTGCCAGCATGGCGGAGAGCTTTTGACGCCAGGTAGGAGGGGTGTATACCATTGCGTGCATGGCTAGACCTATTGAATAGAGGTGTCTTCCGCCAGCGTGCGGCCGGTTTTGGCGATGAAAACATCTTCCAGCGTCACTTCTTCCGGTTCGATCCGGTTCAAGATGGCGCTATGGGTGCTGAGAGTGGTAATGAGTTGGGGCAACATGGCGGAAGGGGTGTTCGTGACTACCACCAACTGCTGATAGCCGTTGACGTTAGAGAGCGCGGTTTGGGTGACCCCTGGCAGCTGGCGCACCGCCTGGTTGGCCAGATTGGGAATGACGCCCTCAAAACGGATCACCGCCTCTTGTTGCAACGCCTGCTTCAACTCCGCCACCGGCCCCAAGGCAATTAACTGCCCCCGGTCAATAATCGCCACCCGTTCACATAACGTCTCTGCTTCTGACATGATGTGGGTGGTGTAGATGATGGTCTTGCCCTGTTTCTCGTTCAAGGCGCGCACGGTGGCCCGCAACTCACGCGCCGAGGGAACATCCAGCGTATTGGTGGGCTCATCCAGCACCAGGATGGGTGCATCGTTCACCAGCGCCTTGCCGAACGCCAGCTTCATCTTTTGACCGCTGGAATAGGTTTCGACGGTGCGGTCAGCCAGCTCCTCCATCCCCAACTGCTCCAGGATTTGCGCGGCGCGCCGTCGGCGTTCTACGCCATCCAGATGGTAGAGCGCTCCAAAGAACTCCAGATTTTCTCGCCCTGTCAGCTTCCAGTACAACCCTCGATCCCCCATCAACATACAGCCGACCGTGGCGCGAATAGCATTGTCCTCGGCCCCCAGTTGAAAGCCATTGATCCAGGCCCGGCCCCCGGTGGGCAACAATAGCGTTGTAATACATTTGATCAGGGTTGTCTTGCCCGCGCCATTCGGCCCCAATAGGCCAAAAACCTCACCCGGCTCGATGTTGAACGAGACATCTTGCAGAGCTGTGACCTCTTTGCGCGAAGAACGCCACAAGCCTTGCCTTTGTTTGGAAAGATACACTTTGCTCAACGCTTCAACGCGCACCTGACCGATCATGGGCGGGTCCTTAAGGGGTGAGGAGTTCGCATCTGAGGATGGGAACCATCGTCATGGCAGGTTATGTCAAAAGCAAAAGATTGGGCAGGATGACCCGCCCAATCTCCTAAACTTTACTCGATCTTGCGGCGTATGTCGATCACGACAAGGCGTCCAGCAACTTGTTGGCTTCCTCTACCGAGACCTTGCCTTCCTCTAACATCTTCAGAATCTTATATTGCTCCTGCGTCACATCCGCCTTGGGAGCGGCCGTTTTGGGAGCGGCCGGGGCGCGGGGTGGGGTGGAGTGCCCGGCGTGCGGTGCAGGTGGGGGAGAGTGACGTCCGCGCTGCCGCTCCGCCCGCTGCAGTGCAACATCCATTTTGCGCATGGCTCGCTCTACGCTCCGCTGCACCCGTTCCGCCAGCCGTTCGGCCCGCTCCTCCGTCCGTGAGGCCAGTTCCGGCCCCAACCGGGCCGAAATCTCGGCCATGCGGCTGCCAATCTCCGAGGAGATCATCTCACCCAAATGTGTGAGCGAGATTTCCAGCTCATACTCGTTACTCTTGCTATGCTCTGGCTTAATTGAAATGCGGTCTTGTGCTTGCAAGGTAAGCTGCGGCCCGCCTTTGCCGATAGCACCGGTCAGGGTGTTGCCTTCGGTTGTGGTCTCCAGCAATTCCAGCCGGTTGATGACGCGGGAGGCTGTAGCCTGAAGTTGGAGGGGGGCATCTTCTGGCCAATGTACGGTGATGGAAGAATGGGCTGTGAAGTTGTGTTTTCCCTCAGCCAGAGGGCCGTGAAGGCGAATATCATCCGCGCTCGTCACCTGGTTCTGACCGCGTAGACCGGCCAGACTGCAATCCCCATGCACGCGCCCAATGGTCAAATCTCCCTGAACGCCGCGCAGGCTGGCATCGCCCATAATGGCTTCGACCGTCATGGGGCCTTCAATGCCGCGCGCCGCCAGATCGCCGTAGACGTTGTTGATGACCACAGATGGCGCGCCGCGCAGACTGGCATCGCCATAAATTTCGCCCACCGTCAGGGTGCCACGAGTGCGCCCGACGAAGTCGCCGCGCACGGTGGCAATGTTGGCCGCCCCTTGTGTTTCCAGCACCGCCAGATCGCCGGCCGCTTCAACCACTTGCAGCGCGCCGTGGACGCCGGTAATGTTGCCGTCCCCGCTCAGCTGTTCAATCGTCAGGGTGCTGTTCTCTGGGGCGATCAGGGTTAAATCACCCTGGCCGATAACGGAAATGGCCTTCTCAGATTCTTCCATCTCGAAGTTGTCACCCACAAGGGAGAGACGCGCCTCGGCGGCCCCGCGCACGGTCAGGTCGCCATGGCAGGTGATGAGAATGTGCACATCGGGTTGTACTTCTAAGATTTTCTTCGACATATTGACACCTGATCTCCTGTTGGATAATTGGATGGAGGAGTTCACATCCTCAAATACGCATCATGCGGCAGAACTACTCCACCAGCACATCCACCCACTTGTCTTCACCTTCGACATGCAACACCAGGCCGGCCTTTTCCTCAATAGCGGCTTGCAACTCATTCCACGACATGTCGCGCCATTCCGGGTTGAACTTTTCCCCCAACCGCAGGCCAAACCTGACAATGTCCAGGGGGACGCTGATGTTGACCCGTTTCTGCTGCGAGGCGCGGTCGGTGACATGAATGCGCAGCCAACGAGGTTCGGTTTGGGTTTTGGCTTTGGGAACCTCGGCGGCCGGCGCTGGGGCCTCGGCCGGCGCTTCCGGCTCCGACGGCGTCGCCGCAGCCGCTGGCTCAGCGGCCGGCGGCGTGCCCCGTAAGGCTTCCAGACGGGCGTTGGCTTCGTCGGCTGAGATAGCGCCGTTGGCCAGAGCCTCTAAAATTTTCAAACGTTCATCAGACATGCTAAGCTCCTTCTCTTTTTATCCTGGGGCCGGTTCCGGCCGGCGCATCCCAGATCAATTGCGTAGCAGCAAAATAGCCTCATCGGCTGAAATGTCGCCGGCCGCCAGTTGGGCCAAAACAGTGCGCCGAAACTCCTCGGTTGAACCATCCACCCTATCGCTTTGATCCACTTCATATCCCAGCGCAGCGATGACATCTTCCAGTCGAGCGCGCACGGCCGGGTAGGATAGGTTTAACTCCTGCCCAACGCGGTTGATCTTGCCTTCGCAGCGGATGAAAAGCTCCACAAAGTGTAACTGTTCTGGCAAAAGCTGATAGAAGCGCCCTAGAGTAAAGTGCCCCTCCAGCGTTGTATCGCAATGGCGGCAGTATAGCTTGGCTACTTCTAGTTCCTGGTGGCAGATGGGACATTGCCCAATAACCATGTGCACAGCTTGACAATCCTTTGGGCCGTGAAGTGTACAGCCCACGCAAATTATTTTAACGCTTATGTTATGTTTCGTAACATCTACTGCAATAATAATCTAAATGGAACGAGATGTCAACTATAAAAATTAAAGCACATATTAAGAAAATTGATAAACCTTGCAATTTTGTGCGCAAAAAATGGGGGGGGGGGGGGGGGGGG
>DAOTXO010000146.1:0-1774 GCA_034435495.1 Anaerolineae bacterium | reverse complement strand
GCACTTGACCAGGGTGGATTAAAAGCGGGTGCGGAAACTATCAAAGATGCTTTGGGCAGCCACGCCCCCCAGGCCATTCGCCATATGTATGACCAGGGCTTGTTCCGAGGCATCAAGAGCTTTGGCGAGTGGGACAATATCTTGAGCGGGGTCCGACAAGAGGCCGGGCTGGAAGTCCATCATATAATTGAAAAACGTTTTGCAGATCGGTTAGGCATTTCTAACACGGACAATATGCTATCTATCGCGCTAACCCATGATGAACATGTCAGATATACCAACAAGTGGTTAGCTGAAATTGGTCGAATAAACAGTAATGCCAGGATTAGAACCGACACGGCAACGATAGACGATATATGGGCAGCAGCACAAAGGATTTACGCTGATCGCCCTGATTTGCTTGAAGCGGCATACCAGACAATATTTGGAGGACCATAATGGAAATCTATCACCGAGTGGATTTCGAAAAGGAACATCATGTGGAACCCTTGCTCGAGAAGATGGGGATAAGGTATGAAACTCCATATGAAGGCCGCTTTATACGTTTTGAAATTGCTGAATCAGACGAGAATTGGCCTGCTGTTAAACAGTTAATGGCGGAAAAAGGTGTACAGGATAGAGCTTTTGACACAGAGTTCAGTGAAATGGAAATTTTAAATGCCGAATGGCTAAGGATGTTTGGTTTCCCGGCCAAAGGGTATCCACAACCAGAAAAAAAATGGTTGCGAGAACACTTTAACTACTCATTCAAGTGTAAGGAATGTGGCACATTTCAGCAAAGCAGTAGTTTCTACCTGAAACAAGAGCCCAGGATGGGCAAGTATGACTTCATGAGTTTGAATTGGACATCGGCAGTGTTTGCCGTGCCGCGTGTTTTTGCCGCTTTAGAAGCCCATCATATTCAGGGGTATGAGCGGTGGCCGGCCCTGATTCACAAAACCAAAGAACCATCAACCACTGTTTCCCAACTGTATGTACCACCTTTGGATAAGCCAGCCCTCATGAACGCAGCGGAACTAGAGCCAATCCTCTGTCAAGCCTGTGGTCTGGTGAAATACCAGAAGTACCATAAACGTGGCATTATGTATTTGTCTCGCGAGGCTATTCCTGACGGAATAGATATGTTTGAAACATACGAATGGTTTGGTAGCGGCTTTCAACCGCGCCGTGAATTGATAGTCTCCAATCGGGTTGCGCGACTGGCTTATGACGAGAAATGGCGTGGCTTGACTTTCAAAGTGGTTGAACTGATTTGAGGTATATGGTGCGTCCAGGATATGAGATGGACATCCTTTTGAGTGTCAAGATGTCACAATCCGCCACCGTCCACCCCCAGACCAGCACCAGCCTCATCCGCCAGACCACCTTCGCCGGGACGCGGCCGGCCGCCGTGCGCGTGATTAGCCACCCCCGGCCCGTCACTCCCGTGAAAACGGGAGCACACGGCCTCGACTACCTGCACACCGACCACCTGGGCAGCCTGACCCTCATGACCCTCCCCAGCGGCGCGCTCCACAGCGACGGTACAGCCCGCTACCAACCCTTCGGGGACTTCCAGCAAGCTCCCCCCACCAACCCCGGCCTCACCCGCCACGGCTACACCAACCACCAACATCACAACACCGGTGACGGCGACATCGGCCTCATCTACATGCAGGCTCGCTACTACCTCCCCGGCCTGGCCCGCTTCGCCTCCCCCGACACCCTCATCCCCGACCCCGCCAACCCCCAGGCCTTCAACCGCTACACCTACACCTTCAATAACCCGTTAATC
>DAOTXO010000145.1:0-89630 GCA_034435495.1 Anaerolineae bacterium | reverse complement strand
CTTGCCTTTACCTCAGTTATCATCCCGTGAGGCGGCTGAGTTGGTTGTCAAACATCTGGACAATCGTACCCGCTCACGCAAATCGCGGCTTAGAAAGGCTCGTAGCCCGTGAATCTAACATTGTCAAAGTAGTCAGCCTCGTCCACGGCGACCGGTTCGGGCGCCGGCTCTGAGCTGATCACTTCCACCTCAAAGTAGAGAGTGGCGTTGGCGGGAATGGGCGCCCGGCCTTGCGACCCGTAGGCGAGAGCAGGCGGGATGATCAACAGGGCGCGCGTCCCCACCGGCAGTAGCGCCACCCCCTCATCCCAGCCTGGAATGACCCGGCCGGCCCCTAGAATAAATCCGATAGGCTGGTTACGCTCCAGCGAGCTGTCAAACTGCTGCCCGTTTTTAAGCCAGCCAGTGTAATGCACCCGCACAGTATCTGTAGCCTGGGGCAGAGGGCCATCGCCTGCTTCTAAAATAAGGTACTGTAAACCACTGGCTGTTGTCGTCAGATCAGCCGGGTCAAACGCCACCGGTATCTGCACCGGGTCCGACTCGCCCAGCCCCTCTGGGCCACGTTCAATGCTCAAGAGCTCCACGTCAAAATAGAGGGTGGCGTTGGCCGGGATGTCGCCGCGGGCCACCTCGCCATAACCCAGTTGGGGAGGGATGATGAACAATGCCCGGCCCCCTTCTGCAATGAGGGTGAGTCCCTCATCCCAGCCGGCAATCACATTGCCGGCCCCCACGATGAAGCTAAACGGTTGGTTGCGGGCGCGTGAACTGTCAAATTCTGTCCCATCCTCCAACCAGCCGGTGTAATGGACGTTAACCTGATCGCCGGCCGTTGGCGTCTCGCCGTCGCCAGCTTGTAGCATAACATATTGCAGACCGGAGGGGGTGGTGATCAGATCAGCCGGGTCATATTCCACCGGAATATTAACCGCCGTTTGGGTAGGGACGGCCGCATCGCCGTTGCAGGCTGCCAGCAGCAAAGCCACAGCGCCCGCTAAAATCCAACGTGAAAAGGACACAGTCTACTCCTTGTGTGAACAATAGCGCGTAACTATACCACAGGTGCGCCGCTTGTATAGTTTAGCATAGGCGACGGTCTTCTCATCTATTTTTTATCTTGGACGGCAGTATGTTATAATATGGGGTCGATTGTTCACATTATAGTTTTGCTCCTTGCTCCGGCTTATGCTTGGGATGGTCCTGCCTGCTCTCTCCGCTTCCCCTCTTCTCTGTTTCCCTTCGGATTGTGTGGGCGAGAATATGAGATGTTTCGGCTGGACGAGTCTGTTGGCCGGGGTCATGTTTCGGTTACGTATCGTGGAGAAGATAGGATGGTAACACGTTTCTGGTTTTACAAAGGTTTTGCCCTTTTGATGAGTGTGACTTTGCTGGCGACGTTGATTCCGCTGCCTGTTTGGGCGGCGACAGCGACACGCCGCGGCGCGCTGGTAACGCCAGAGTCAGCCCTGGCTACTCAGACGCAGCCGGCCCCCGCTATTGCAGCGACCACCCCGCTGTCACCGTCGCAAGCCCCTTTTGTCGACCTGACCGCGCTCACCGGGCCGGCCGGCGCGCCAGCCACTTTGCTGAACGCAACTCCGCCCACGCCGACCACCGCGCTGAGTGTAGGGCGAGCGCAATCCGCTTATGCCGCTGATGCTGCGCCTGATCATACCCTGGTGGTGACCTTCACAGTGGCCAACCAGCTCAATCCCCTTTTAACACCCACCCTAAACCCGGCCGCAACCATCACCGAGACCATCGACGCTATGCGCGCCGTCGATTATGCTGCTGACCCTAATACCTTGCGCAACGTGATCCTGACCGATGAATTCCTGCCGCCGCAAGCTGAGGTGCTGTCCACCTCCTTGCCTGCTAATCGGCAGGGGAATGTGTGGGTCTGGAATTTGGGCGACATTTCCCCCCTAGGTCGGGTGGCCTTCACCCTGACGCTGGCTATTCCAACCAGCGTGCTGGACTTTACACCGCTGGATACGGGCGCAACTGCCTGGGGAACGCTGGCTGGCATTGCCGTGACAGCGCAGGCTGCTCCCTTATCTCTGGCCCCGGATGGTTTTCAGGGTTGGCTGACCTGCACCATTGATGCCAACTGTCAGGATAGCTATGTCCTGAAGCAGGCGGCCGAGCTGGGCGGCGATCCGGCAGCTCTCTTTGCTTTTGTGCAATCACTGCGTTATGAAAGCTATACCGGCAGTTTGCGTGGCGCGCGCGGGACATTATGGAGCGCAGCCGGCAACTCCATGGATAAAGCCAGCTTGTTAATCGCCCTTCTGCGCGCCAATGGCATTCCCGCTTCTTATCGGCATGGAACGTTGAGCGAAGCGTTGGCTCAAAGCGTGATTCTGTCCATGTTCCCCGACCTGGCCGGCGTCGGTGGTTATATTACTTCCGATGCTTTCACCGCCGATCCGGCTAACGCAGATGTGCTCCTGGCTGAGGCTTCCGATCATTGGTGGGTGCAAGCCTATCTGCCCGGCCTGGGTTGGACCCACCTCGACCCCACCATTCCTGGAGCGGCTATAGGTGACTTCTTCGTCCCCTTACCACAACCGGAACAGTTGGCAGAGCTACCCGACCATGTTCGGCACAAAGTTACCCTTAAGCTCAAAGTGGAAGAGCACCATCCCCTCAACTTTGGCGGCGATGGCCCCGGCCTGGCCAACACCTATCCCCTCAGCGTCACCTTCAATACCGTTGAGTTGATTGGCGAGCCTGTCACCCTGCAACATTTGGTGGAAACGGAAAGCGCCTTTGGCTTTTTCTATGCCGTGCAACATTTTTATACCCCGTTGCTGATCGTGGGGGAAAACCAGCGAGTGATCGAGGGGACGCCCTACCAGGAGTTGTTTAGCAACTTCCCCTTTGGCACATTTCTGGTCAGCGCCGCCTGGTTGATCTTCGAGTTGAGCAGCCCCACTGGCGCAGTGGAAGAACACACCCGCGAACTGTTTGACTTCATCGGGCCGGAAGCGCGTTTGAACGGGGGAACAGTCACAGCCGATTTCAGCGAGCGCGCCACGCAGCCAGCCATGAGCATGGTCACCACCTACACCACCCTGTTTGCCCCCTCGCGTGTCGTTTCTGATGTTGTCAATGACCAGTATGAAGCTATGACAGGGGTGGTCGAAGAGAATATGCCAGCCCTGGACGCCATTCAAGACCTGGAGGAAGAAGGCGCTGAACCGACTGAGGCGGATGTTCCGCGCCTGCTGGAAGCGCAGCGCGCCGTCGCCAACATCGCGGCCGTGAGCCAGCGGCTCCATCTGCTTACTTACGCCGCTGCTTCTGATGTGGGGCTGGAGCGCCTGAACGAGACCTATTTGGTGCACGGCTATTACGATAAACCACGCATCCTAACCGTGGCGTGGGAGCAAGACCCGATTGAGGCCACCAACACCATTCGCTTTGACCTGCGCCAGAATAGCGTGCGTGCCGTGGGCTACCCGGGTCAGAGTTGGACAGGCCTGCAGGCTTTTAACTTCTCGCGAGGCGTGTTAGAGGCCAGTCTGGAAGGTCTCTTGTTGGAAGAGTTTGCCCCGGGCGACGGAGTGAGCAGCGTCCACCATATTTTCCAGGCAGCTGAGGCGCAGGGCATCCCGCTGACCATCATCACCCCGGCCAACCTCTTTGACCTGGATGATCTACCCATCTCGGCCGAGGCTAAAGCGCGCATCGCCGCGTCCCTGCTCGACCCGACCCAGATTGTGGTGGTTCCGGCCGGGATGGTGCTCCTGAATGATTCGGAGACCATTGCCTGGTATGAGATCGATGTGCTGACGGGCGAGACGATAGACGTCATGGAGGATGGTCAACATCAGGCGCTGGTGGAGTATGCCATGCTCCAGCAAAGCAGCGTTAATGAGTTCGCCTTTGCCGTGATTGGCTTCCTGCATGGCTTTGCCGTCTATGGTCTGGCATTTCTGTCGTTTATCATGGAGCGTATGCCCTTCGATGAAGTAGACTTGAAGAGTGCCTGGAATGAGTCTGTCGAAGAGGCTACCAATAAAGTCATTAAAGTGGCGGAAGCGATTGGCTTTGCTCTGGATATGTTTGGGGATTGCTTTGCCCACACACCCGTTGAAGATGCTGTGGGTTACCTCGGCGCATACATTGGCGGCGCTGGTTGGGAGTTATCTATTGAGCTGGACTTTGGCGAACTAAGCGAGTCATGGGATGATCTCGATGATGCTCTGGACGTCCCAGATTATCTGGAGTGTATAGGTGTGCCTATTTCCGGCCCTGGCAGCGATGTTGGGGGCAGTCAGGTTATTGTGGGTGGCGATGTAGATGACTTGAGCCTGAAATTCCAGGTTAATGTAGGTGGGTTTGTCAACGGGGCCAATTTAGCCAAAGGCATTATTGGCAATGTGGACCCGGCCCTGCCGCCGGCTCTATTCGCCCGGGTAGAGAGTGCGCCGGCCGCATCCACAGTTGTACGAGAGTCAATCACGCCTGTTCCAACCATTCCCGGCCGTGGCGTGACGGCCAACCTGACCACTGCCTCTCATACGCGTTTTGTCGGTGAAGGGGAGTGGGCTTACACGACGGCCGGGGAGCCAACCTGGAATGTCACCAACCTGGCGGTGGAGGAGGCAACGCTGTACGATGCCAACGGCGCCGCCCTGGGCAGCGGGGGATTGAGCGCCATAGCATTGGATGATCCCTTCCGCGCCCAGGGTGATGGCGCGCCTTTGACTGTGGTCGGCGCGACCCAGGGCCCTCTGGCGCTCTACGCCCCGGCGTTGACGCCTCTGGTCGGCGGTAGCCTGTGGGAGAGTTACGCCCTGACCCTCAGCGCCGACCACCCCTTTACCCTGACATTGCAAGCGGCCCAGGTGACGCTGGAAGGGGGGCAGCTCTTTTCCGGCACGTTGCACCTGACGACGGATAGTCCAGTCACACTGGCCGGCCGCGGCCCCAGCGCTGCGCCCGATTTTGCCGCCACGCTGGCAGGTGTGCTGACCGACGCCACTCTGAGTTTAGGGCCGGCCGTCGGCTCGCTGGTGGTGGATGGCCAGGCGGTCGATCCCAGCCAGGGCGTGGCTCTGGCCGCTTACAGCGGCGCAGTCGATGTCACGTCGATCACGCCGGCTGAAGATGCTGTGGTGTTAGATGGCGCTGCCCATTTCTTCCGCCTGACGGCTGAGCCGGCCACTTCCACCACCCTACCCAACCAGGCGGCCACCTTTCAGGCGGCGCTGGCCACCAACTATAACGATACGTACACGGTAACGGTGAGCGCGCCGGCCGGCTGGGATGTCACCCTAGATGCGGCCGGGCAGGTCACCCTCACACCGCCGCTGAGCGCGCTCCCCGGCGTGTATGCCATTGCCCTGACTGCCCAATCTGTCCTTTATCCAACGGCGCTGGTGACGGCCGAACACGTCGTCACCCTGGGGCAGGTGGATGGCGTGGCCCTGGATATTCGTCCTGACCCCATTTTTACCATTCCCTGGGGGCCGCGTGCGCCGGGTGCTTCCGATTCGGATGTCAGTCAGGGGCGGATGCAGCTGACAGGTGCGGGTTACACCGTCTGGCTCACCAACACCTCGAACATTGCCCGTGATTTTACTCTGACGGTCAGCGGCCTCGACCCGGCCTGGATGAGTCTGGGGGGGCAAACCGGAGCCTCCAGCCTTAGCCTGGCCTTAAGCGCTGGGCAGGCGGTGGGTGTTGGTCTGTATCTTTCGCCCACGCTGACGGCGTTGCCGCCGGCCGGAACCCAATATCCTTTCCTGGCCGATGCGACTGCTTCCGACAATCCGGCCGTCAGCGCCAGCGACGCTGATCACTTCACCATTCCGGCCGTAGCTTTCAACTATTTGACTGTGGTGCCGGCAGCGCAGTTGGCAGCGCCGGGCGTCACCCGCACCCTGGAGGTGGCATTGACCAATTTGGGCAATGCAGCTGGCGTCTTTCCTTTGACCCCCACCGTGCCAGTCGACTGGAGTGTGACCGGCATACAGTCGCCGGTTTCTCTGGCGGCGGGCGAGACAGCTACCCAATCCGTGACGGTGAGCATCCCTGCCACGGCCATGGTGGGAGAGATAGGACAGGTGACGTGGGTCAGCTCCGCCTCCGGCAGCGAGTTTGTGCAGCGCGCCAGCGCCTCCATTCAGGTCGTCAGCGCCTACGTCTTGCCTGTCTATGAGGCGGCGCAGGATACAGCCAACACCTGCGCTGTCGCCGGCCATACCCTCAGTTTGCCGGCCGCCCTCTCTTTCCTGGCGATTTCTATGGATGATCTGGCGCAATCGTGCGCCAGCAGCGCGTGCGGCCTGGACCTGCGCGACCAAACCGTTTCAGCCGCCGTGGGCGTCGCCAATGCAGCCGAGACCATCTCCCCCCTGGTGACAGCCGACGCGGCTTTGCAGTCGCTGGCCGCTGCAATGGCAACCCACAGCACTGAGGCGGATCTGTTGGCCGACAACAGCGCGTTGAGCGAGGCGGTGGAGACCCTGAGAGAAGAAGTGTGCGGCGTGGCGCAGCATCAGGTCACGGCCCGCTTCGTGCCTGGCAGCGTCGTGGTGTTGCAAGACGCGCCAGCCCAGTATGCGCTGGAGCTGACCAACGCCGGCTCTTTGCCCAGCACGGTGGCGGCGACCCTGACCCCGGCTGCTCCCTTGCACGCTTCCTGGATGACGCAGACCTTATCGCTGGGCGTGGGCGAGACCGTGACCCTACCCACTACCATCACATCTACAGCTCAGGGGACGTATCTGTTCCAGGCAGACATCACCATTGTTGAAGCGCCGACTGTGCATGCCCAGGCCCAGGGAACTCTGGCGGTGGTCGATGCGTTGCTCAAGCTCACCAGTGTGACGGCCGCCCCCGCCTTTGTGGAACAAGGGGCGGACGTCACAAGCAACATCCTGGCGCAGATAGCCAACGTTACCAACCTGCCCATGGGGGCGCAGGCGCAGATTGCTCTATTGACAGCCGACGGAACCACCGTCTACAGCCACACCACGCCCGTTTTTATCGCCAGTAGCCTTGTCCCGGTGCAGTATCAGATGGATGCCATCCAAACGGCGGCGCTTGTGACCGGAACCTACAGCGTGACCGTCTCATTGGTGGATGAAACCGGGGCCCTTATTCCAGATGGCTTCGGAGTGGGTGTGTTAGGGGTGGGGCAGCAGATCGAGGCGACCGAGAGTCTCGCGCCGGCTGTCGTGCCCCCCGGCGATAGTGTGGTCACCTCCACCCTCTCCATTCAACTCAGCCAGACGGTGCTGGATAGTCTGGACACCACGCAACTCGACCAGCTGCGGCTGACGTTGCAAGGTAGCCCGGCCGGTCGGCGCGCTTCGCGCCTGACAGGTGCCGCAGAGCGCTCAGGCCCCTTGCTCCGGCCGGCCGTCGAGACACCCCATCTGACCGCGCTCCCCACGTCCCAGGGGGCGTTGCCCCTGTTGCAAATCGGCGTGCAGGCCGCCGACCCGGCCCAATCCACCTTAACAGTGACCACCCCCCATCTGGCGGATGGAAGCGATGCCGCCCTCATCACCGTGACCGCGCGGGATAGTCTGGGGCAACCTGTGGCGGATAGCCTGGTGTGGGTCACAGCCAGCGGCGTTGCCAATAGCCTGACACCCTTGAGCGGTCTCACCAACGCGAGCGGCATCTTTACGGCCACTCTGCGTACAACCCAGGCTGAAGTCAAGGTGGTGCGCGCCCAGGTGGACGCCACCTGGTTGCCGCTCCATCGCCTGACGGCCTTCAGCGGCGCGGTCATCACCGGCACGGTCTTTTCTGACCCCAATCGGGACAATGTGCGCGACAGCGGCGAACCCGGTTTGGAAGGGGTGCAACTGATGTTGTACGAGGCCGCCAGTGCCACACAGCTGAAAACCACCGTCTCAGACGCCAACGGAGCTTACGCCTTTACCGATCTGGCCCCCGGCCTTTATCAGGTGGCGGTAGCCCAACTGGACGAATACGCTTTGAGCGGCCCGGCCACCCTGCTGGTGACGGTGGGTGCTTTTGGCCTGGCGCCCGACAACAACTTCGGCCATTATGCCGCAGGACGTGTCACCGGACAGGTCTTTTATGACAGCGATCAGGATGGTCAATCTGACCCCGGCGAAGGGGCGTTGGCCGATGTCGCCATTCACGCGGTGCAGGGGGGTGACGTGACGACCGCCACAGTGACGGACGCGAGCGGAGCCTACACCCTTGACCTGGCGGCCGATCTGCCGGCCGCGCCGGCCAACTTCGTCTTCAACAGCAGCCGCTTTCCGCTGCAAGAGCCAACCAGCGCCGTGATCATCAACCATGATCTGGCCCGGGGTCTGACCCCGCTTGATCCGGCCACCTACCCGGCCAACTACGACTTCAGCAGCGGCGACCTGGGCAGCTGGACTGTTTCCAACGCCGCGGTCGTCACGGTCATCAGCGACACGTACAACCTGGCCGGCTACTACCTGCGCATCGATAGCTACAACCAGTCGGCCGATTCGCCGGCCGTGACCATCCCGGCCACGACCCAAAGCCTACGCTTCCACTATTTCAACTGGTCGACGCGCGATAGCACCGTAGCCCGCCCCCTGCATGTGTATGTTCTATCTGGCGAGGGGTTTGCTGTCAGCACCTATCTGGGGGCGGTCAACGGCAGTGCCTTGCAGGGCTGGTTGCCGGCCGTTTTAGATTTACAGGCTTTCCAGGGACAGACAGTCAAGCTCCGCTTCCTGACCGACACGGACGGGTATTGGGCCGGTCGGGCGCGGATCGATAATCTGAGCTTCAACCAGGAAGTTCCCGATTGGACTTTCACCCATGCCACCTACACCGCCGTCATCAGCGACAGTTACAATCTGGATGGGGCTCATCTGCGGATCGATGCCTACAATCACTCCGTGTATTCGCCCGCCTTTGTGATTCCGCCCAACGCTCAGAGCTTGCGCTTCGACTACCTGAACTGGTCGACGCGCGACCACAACGTGAGTCGCCCACTGTACGTCTACCTCCTAACCGGGGATGACTTGAACCAGAGCACCTATCTTGGTTCCGTCAGCGGCAGCCTGTTGGAGGGCTGGAAAGAGGGAGTGTTCGACATTCAGGCATTTCAGGGCCAGATGGGGCGTGTGCACTTCCTGACCGATACCGACGGATATTGGGCCGGCCGCAGTCGCCTGGACAATCCTGCCCTCTATATCGAGACGCCCAGTTGGGAGCCCTCCAACGCCCTTTACGTCACGATTGGGGAAGACGCTCCGACCGAAGACGCTGGCCTGGGCCTGACCAACACCGATTTTGAAGTGGGCCTGGAACCCCTCGACCCTGCAACTTACCCGACGAACTACGATTTTAGCCTGGGGCGCGCCGCCGTTCCCACCACCACCTTCCCGGTCAACTACGACTTCGCCACTGGCGATCTGACGGGCTGGGCAGGAAGCGACGGAACGTATGTCCAGGTGATCAGTGACACCTACAACCTGCCGGGCAGCGGGCATCATCTGCTGATCAACAGCTACAACCAATCGGCCACCTCGGACTCTTTCACGCTGGCGGCCGGGGTACAAAGTTTGCGCTTCCACTACTACAACTGGGCCACACGAGACAGCAACGTGGCCCGTCCCCTGTATGTCTATGTCCTGAGCGGCGCCGACTTCGGCATCACTACCTATCTGGGCAGCGTGTCGGGTAGCTGGCGACAGGGCTGGCTGGAGGGTGTGCTGGATATTCAGGCTTTCGCCGGTCAGACAGTCAAGCTGCACTTCTTAAGCGATACTGATGGCTATTGGGCCGGCCGGTCGCGCATCGACAACATCGGTTTGTACATCGAAACCCCCGGTTGGGCCATCAGCAGTAGCGCGGTAACGCGCATCGTCGATGATGTCGATAGCCATCCGGGATCAGGCAACTACCTGTTGCTGGATGCGTACTACCAATCCGCCACTTCCAGTCCAACCTTGATCCCGGCCGGGGCGCAATCGCTGCGCTTCGATTACAGCAACTGGGCTACGCGAGACGCGACGGTAGCGCGGCCCCTGTACCTCTACGTCTTGAGTGGGCCAGATTACAGCATCACCACCTACCTGGGCAGCGTCTCAGGTAGCCGGTTGAATGGCTGGTTGCCGGCCACGTTTGACGTGCAGGCCTTTCAGGGCCAGACGGTCAAACTGCACTTTTTGACCGATACCGATGGTTACTGGGCCGGCCGGTCGCGGATCGACAACTTGAGCTTCAACGTTGAAACCCCTGGCTGGACCCCCTCCTCCACCATCTACGAGTACGTCACGATTGAACAAGACACCCCGCCGCTGAATCCCCCCACAGGTTTCAGCAATGGGGATTTCAGCCAGGGGCGCATACCGTCCGACCCGGCCACCTATCCGGCCAACTATGACTTCGCCTGGCAGCGGACGCCGCTCGACCCCCTACTTTATCCTCCCAACTACGATTTTGGGCAGATGCGCCTGACCTTCGATCCTGCCACCTATCCGGCCAATCACGACTTTGCGGCCGGTGTTTTGGGCGACTGGACTGTATCCAACGCCACCCTGGTGGAGGTCATCAGCGACACCTACAACCTGGATGGTTACTACTTGCGGATTGACGGCTACAACCAATCCGCCACCTCCCCTGCCTTTACTGCACCGACTACCGTCCAGAGCATTCGCTTCGATTACTACAACTGGTCAACACGTGACAACAATGTGGCGCGTCCCCTGCATGTCTACGTCCTCAGCGGCCCCACTTTCAGCGCCAGCACCTATCTGGGAGCGGTCAATGGGGCGGGCAGCCAGGGTTGGCTAGAGGGCGCCCTGGACATCCAGGCTTTTCAGGGCCAGACGATTAAGCTGCAATTTTTGACTGATACCGATGGGTATTGGGCCGGCCGCTCCCGCCTTGACAACATCACCCTGCACGAGGAGTTACCCCTGGGGTGGAAACCGAGCAGTGTCAGTTACGACTACGTCCAGATCATCAGCGACACCTACAATCTGGATGGGCCATACCTGCGACTGAACCAATATGCCCAATGGGCCAACACGCCTGTGTTCACCGTGCCCGAAGGAACGCAGAGCCTGCGCTTCGACTACTACAACTGGTCGACGCGCGACAGCAACGTGGCGCGCCCCCTGTATATCTACGCGCTGAGTGGCCCTGACCTGAGCATTGTTACTTTGTTGGGCTCCGTCAATGGCGCGGAGGTCAACGGCTGGTTGACCGGGGTACTCGATCTTCAGGCCTTTACCGGTGAAGCTATTCAGCTGCAATTCCTGGCCGATACAGATGGCTACTGGGCCGGCCGCTCCCGCATCGATAACCTGTCGCTGAATATCGAACTACCGGCCGACTGGCGTCCCTCCACCACCGTCTACGGCTATGTCCAGATTCTCAGCGATACCTACAGCCTCGATGGCCCCTACCTGATGTTGAACAGCTATGGGCAGTCGGCCGAGACGCCAGCTTTTGAGGTCCCGACGACCACCCACAGCCTGCGCTTCAACTACTTCAACCAGACATGGCGCGACAACAACGTCGCCCGGCCGTTGTATGTTTATGTCTTAAGCGGCGATGATTTCGGCATCAGCACCCTGATTGGAACAGCTGAGGGATCGTTCAACGAGGCATGGAAAACGGCTCAATTCGACCTGCAAAACTATCAGGGGCAGACCGTCAAACTGCTCTTCCTGGTGGATACGGATGGGTATTGGGCCGGTCAGGCACGTATCGATAACCTCAGCCTGAATGTGGAGGTTCCGGATTGGCACTTTTCCAATGCCGCTGTCGCCAGCGTGGAGTCGGCCGGTGGCATTGACGGCGGTTATCTCTTGCTCAACAGCTATTACACCTCCGCTTACCCCGATGCTTTCCTGGTGCCCACCACGGCCGACCGGCTCGAATTCGACTACCTGAACTGGAGCACCCGCGATGCCAATGCCTCCCGCCCCCTGTATGTCTACGCCTATAGCGGCGATGATTTCAGCGTCAGCAATCTAGTCGGCACGGCCAACGGCTCCCTCAATGAAGGTTGGAAATCCGCCAGTCTGGACATGACCCCCTTCCGTGGGCGGTACATTCGTCTGACATTCCTGACTGATACGGATGGGTATTGGGCCGGCCGGAGCCAGATCGACAACATTCAGCTGGTGGAAGGGGTGGATGGGCCGCCGCTAGGCGAAGATAACAACACCAGCCATTACGTGCGGATCAACAGTTACGGCCAGTCGCTTTACTCACCCCCCTTCACCGTGCCGACCGACACCCTGGACCTGACCTTCGATTACTTCAACTGGGCGACCCGCGACGGCAACGTTTCCCGACCGTTGTATGTGTACGTTCTCTATGGCAACAACTTTGAATTTACTTCCTATCTGGGATCGGTCAGCGGCTCCTACCGTACTGGCTGGCTGAACGGGGCATTGAGCCTTAGCGCCTTCCGGGGGCAGCTGGTGAAGTTGCGTTTCCTAACGGATACGGATGGGTATTGGGCCGGCCGGAGCAAGATCGACAACATCTTGCTGACGACGACCACCGACGGGGCGGTGACGCTGCCGGGAGACCATGCTGGCTCCTACCTGGCGATCACCAATTACAACACCACAGCGACCTCGGCCCCCCTGGATGTGCCAACCGATACGACCAGCGTGCAATTCGACTACCTGACCTGGTCGACCCGCGATAGCAACGTGGCGCGCCCCCTCTACCTCTACGCCCTCAGCGGGCCAGATTTTGCGACCAGCACCTATCTGGGCTCCGTTTCTGGCTCGGCCCTGGAAGGGTGGAAAGTAGGCACGCTCAGCCTCAGCGCTTTCCAGGGGCAGAGCATCAAGCTCAAATTCCTGACCGACACCGACGGCTATTGGGCCGGCCAGTCACGGATCGACAATGTGTACTTGTTGCCGGTGACAACTACCTCCTACACCATTGAGGAGATCAACCCGGTTAACTACACCTCCACCACCTCCGACAGTGTGGCGCTGGAGGTATTTGGCGGCGCGCTGTTCACGGTGGACTTTGGCGACTATGCGGTGGATCGCTATCTGTCGAGCGTGGAGGTAGCCCCGACGAGCCTGACGGCGGATGGCATCGCCCCAGCTACGGTGACGGTGACGGTGCGCAATGGCCTGGGCGATCCGTTGCCGGGCTACAGCGTGGCTATTGTCGCCCCCGGCGAGCAAGTGAGCATCGACCAGCCGGCCGGCCCCACTGACGCCGCCGGTCAGGTGGTGGGCGCAGTGCGCAGCATCGTAGCCCAAACGGTGTTGGTCACCGCCCGCACCATCAGCGACAACGTGACGTTGGCAGATGCGATTGCGGTGACTTTCCTTCCCGGCCCGGCCGACGCCGATCAGTCGTCCCTAACCGCTGCGCCGGAAGACGCCCCGGCCGATGGCCTCAGCCCCATCACCTTCACCGTCACGCTGCGCGACGCCTTTGGGAATGTGACCCCCGGCCGGTTGGTGACGGTCACCGCTGCCAGTAGCGCCCCGGTGACATTGACTCAGGCCGTCACCGTGACGGATGCGGCCGGCCAGGTGACGGGGGAGGTGCGCTCCACCACCGCCCAAAGCGTCATCCTGACCGCCTACGTGGCGACCGACCACATCACCGTTACTCAACAACCGGTGGTGCACTTCTCCAGTACAGACCCAGCCCTATCCGTGGCGACCATTACGCCGGCCACTGTGGTGGCGGATGGCGTCACGTCGGCCACTCTCAGCGTCACCCTGCGCGCCCGCACCGGCGACCCTTTGCCGGGCAAAGCAGTGGCGATCAGCGTAGCGGGCAGCGGCGTCCTGGTCAACGGCCAGCCCGTTGTCGGTATCATGCCCCTTGGCCTGACCGGGCCAGATGGCAGCGTCACCGCCACTCTGGCGGCAACAGATGTCGGTTTGAAAACAGTAACTGTTTTCGGCGACGATATCGAACTCCTGACGCGCCCCGGCGTCACCTTTGTGGTGGGGCCGGTGGACGCCGATGCCTCCACCCTGACCAGCGACCGCGCCAGCGTCATCGCCGACGGAGCGAGCGCCGCCCTGGTCACTGCTACCCTGTACGACAGTTACGGCCATCCAACGCCGGGTCTCACCGTTTTGATTCAAGCCGACGGGGTGGCGGTAACGGTGGATCAACCCTCCACCACCACCGATAGCCAGGGGCAGGTGACAGCCAACGTGCGCAGCACCGCCACCCAAACGGTGACTGTGACCGCTTTTGACCAGACGGATGGCCTGACGCTGACGCAACAGGTGGCGTTGAGCTTTGTGCCCGGCCCGGTGGACGCCGCCGCTTCCACCATTATCATCTCCCCCACCGAACTGGTGGCGAGTGGGGTGGATAGGGCGGTGATCACAGCTACCTTGCGCGACGCGCTGGGGCATCCGGCTGCCGGCCGTCAGGTGCAGCTCACCGCCAGCGGCAGCGGCAACCTCATCACCCCTAGCCCGTTGCAAACCAGCGACGCCAATGGCAGCGTCATCTGGCAACTCGCCTCCACCACCCTGGGGGTTAAGAGCCTGACCCTGAGCGACCTGGCGTATGGCGTGACGTTGCCGGCCGGCAGCGTCACCTTTGTGCCGGCGATGGTTGATCCCGGCCTCTCCTCATTGACCAGTGATCAACTGCTGATACTGGCAGACGGCCTGGATGTCGCCAATGTGACGGCGACGCTGCGCGATCAATATGGCAATCCCATCGCCGGCCATGAAGTTGCCATTCAGGCCAGCGGCCCCGGCCTGACGTTGACCCAACCTGGCCTGGTGACGGACGACGCTGGTCAGACGCAGGCCACCGTGCGCGCCACCCAACCCCAATCTGTCACAGTGACGGCCGTGGATGTGACGGCCGGGGTGGCGCTAAGCCATACGCTGACTCTGGACTTCGTGGCGGGCGCGCCCGATCCGGTGCAGTCGAGTATCACTGTCACCCCCACAACAGCGCTGGCTGACGGTCTCAGCCCGATAGCCATCACCGCGACCCTGGTGGATAGCCTGGGCCATCCTCTGGCGGGGCGCGCCATTGAGCTTCTCCTATCTGGTTCCGACAACACCGTTTTACCTGGCAATCCGGCGCTCACGGACATGGCCGGACAGGTGGCTTTCACCCTGACTTCGACCCGCGCCCAGGTGCAAAGCATTACTTTGCGCGATGTTGTGAGTCAGGGGACACTGGCGGCCGGCGCAATCACCCTGACGCCCGGCCCCGTGGACGCCGATTACTCTGTGGTGACGGTCAGCGCCAGCCAGGCCCCGGCCGATGGGCAGTCGCCGATTACCATCACCATTATCCTGCGCGACGCGCACGACAACCCCATTCCCGGCGTGACAGCGACCCTGGCGCTGCAACCGGCCGGCGACGGCTACACCCTCACCCAGCCGGCCGGCGTCAGCGACATCAACGGCCAGTTGACGGGCAGCCTGGTCGCGACCACCCTCACCCCCCTGACGTTGCAAGCCACAGCTGATGGGGTCACACTGGCGGATCAGCCGGTGGTTACTTTCCAGGGGCCTGACCTGGTGGTGAGTAAAAGCGGGCCGACCGTCGGCATCGTGGGGCGCGTTGTGACCTACACCCTGAGTGTGGTCAACGCAGGGTGGTTACCCGCTCAGAGCGTTGTTCTGACCGACATACTGCCGGCTGCGATGCAGCTGATCACCCATACTGGCGACTACCCCTTCAGCTCCGAGGGCCTCACCCAAACCTGGCAGCTGGGCGACCTAAACGTGGGCGACAGCCTGGGCTTCGAGCTGGCGGTCTTGGTCGGCCCCGATGCGCCGCTGGACGGCCAGTTGAGCAATACAGCCCAGGTGAGCAGCCCGACGCCGGAGAACAACAACGCCAACAACAGCGCCAGCACTACCCTGACAATCGTGCCTGGCTACGTTTACGCTGCCTCGATAGCCCCGGCCACCCAGACGGCCGCTGTGGGCGCGGAGGTGGTCTACCAGGTGATGGTGCACAACGCTGGCAATCTGGCCGACGCCTACAACGTGGCTGTCAACGGCCTGAACCCGGCCTGGTATAACCTGACGCCCACCGATTTGACACTACAGCCAGGAGAGATCAGCTACGCTACCCTGACCGTTCACACCGATGTCTGCACCGATGCCGGTAGCTATCCTTTCTTTGCTCTGGTGGGTTCGGCCGGCGTGGGCAATACCCAAACGGTGGGGGCAGACCTGACCCTGACCACCAGCCCGGAACTGCTGTCGCTCTGGCCGGAAGATAACGCCGCTATCGGGGCCACCAGCGCCCTCTTCTCCTGGCAGACGGTCGTCAGCAGCACCACCTCCCTCTTCTTGCGCGAAGTGGGGACGGGGGCGTTTGTGGAATATACCGGGGCGCCCGGTCAGCTGCATCAGGTGGAGGTCTCTGGCCTCAATCGCAACAGCAGCTATGAGTGGTATGCACGCAGCGAATCGTTGTGCGGCAGCGCCAGCAGCACCCCGCGACTGTTGCAAACGTTGAATGGCGTGGCCTTCAGCGCCCGCAGCTACCATGTTGCCATTGCCCGCGACTACAACCAGCCGGGGCAGGTGACCATCGTCAACCAGGATACCGTCACCCATACGGTGGTGCTGACGCTGGAAAACAGCTTCCCCGAATTGATTATTGGTTTTGTGGGCGATGGCAGCATCGATGCGCCGCTACTCTTGCCGCCCGGCCAGAGCCAGGTGGTACAGCTGGCTATCCACGCCCAGGATGTGACCCAAGAGGATTTCCCGCTGGTGGCGCGTCTAACGGCCGATGATGGAGCCAATGATCCCATTCAGGATGCGGTGGCGCTCAACATCCATGTGGAGATACCTGACTTTGCCTTCCAATTGGAGGAGATCGCCAGCGACCCCACAACACTGGTCAAACGTTACCGTCTGACCAACCTGGGTGACGCGGTGACGGATATGCTGCTGGAAGCGGATGTATCGGGGACGGGAGGTCTCTATCTGCACCCCGGCATGACCCACGGCTATCTGCCCAGTGGGGGAACCTTTGAATTCGATGTCATTCCAGCGGTGGATAGCAGCTTCACCAATCTGAGCGGGGTTATTCGCGCCAGCGCGGCCGGGGTGATCACGGAGACCGCCACGAGCCTGAGCCTGCCGGCCGGCTTCGGCATGTATCTGGGCGAGGCGCAGGATGTCTCGATGGAGGCCAGCACCGCCAACTGGTACTGCACCAACCGACCCATTATCAACAGTGAAATTGTGCTGCCGGCCGGTTTCCGGCGCGAGGATGTGGCGCGAGCGGAGTTGATGATGACCTTCAACCCCAGCAGCGGCTGGCAACAGCGCCCGCATGACGTGGACATCTTCTTCAACGACAACCTGGTGGGCGAGTTGACCAACCTCATCCCTGAAGGGTTGTACACCTTCCCGTTGGACCCCGCTTATCTCAACGAAGCGCTCTACGCCCCCAGCATCAACTACATCCGGCTGGAGACACTGCACATGAATGGCGGCCATTATGTGGTGGCCTCCGATATGTTGGTTTCCATCTGTCTGACCCGTTACCGCGAATGGGTGGCGGCTCCTTCCCAGGCGGAGGCGGATGCGATTGTCAGCAGTCGCAGCTTCCTCATTCCTGCCCCCACCAATATTGATGTCAACATTCTGGCCCCCACCAGCGCCGATGTGGTCAATGTGGGTCAACCCTTCCTGGTGCAGGTGCAGGTGGCGGATGATGTGATCGCCCCCTTGTTCTACAATGTCACCCTGACGGCCGACAACGACAACGGCGCGGCGATCCTCTACGATGACGGGGCGCACGGGGATGGCGGCTATCGGGATGGCATCTACGCCAACACCTGGACGCCGCTCAACCCCGGCCCCACCACCCTGACCTTTCACGCCGGCAGCTGCACCATTGCCGGAGATAACCAGATCACCATTGAGGTACAGGATACTCGCTTTGAGGTAGCGGTGACCCATTGGACGCCGCTGACAGGAACCAGCCTGCTGACAGATAGCATCGCGCCGCCGCCGGCCGCCGTCTACGAGGTAGCCACCGCTACCACTGTGGAATGGGCCTTGACTCTGGACGTGAGCGCGCCGGCCGCCGCCTTGACCCTGCCCGTGGCCCTGAGCGCCATGCGTCCGGGCGAAGTGCGCACTGTCTCAGATGGGGCGCTGGTGCAATACAGCGGCCCCGGCGGTTCGGGGCAGGTGCCATTGCCCGCCTTGAGTGTGGCGGCCCAACACCTGATCGCCATCACCCCGGCGACGCAGACGGCGCATCTGGGCAGCCCGGCGGTCTACAGTGTGACCCTGTCCAACCCAACCAGCAGCGCCCTGCCCATGACGCTGGGGGTGGCCGGTCTATCAGCCGATTGGGTGCAGGGTCTGGGTAGTCTGACCGTTCCGGCCGGGGCGGAGATCACGCAACCACTGACCATCACCCTGCCGGCCGGAGCAGCTCTGGACGACTATCCCTTTGCCGCCACAGTCGTCACGGCTAACGGCGGTGAAGATCAGGCTGGCGCGTTGCTGACGGCGCTCGATATATTGGCAGTGACCCTCACGCCGGAGAGTCGGCTGGCGAATCACAGCGCGCCCGTCACCTACACGGTGGCGGTGCACAACCAGGAGGCGACGACGCGCACCTATGCCCTGACGCTGGCGGGTTTCGCGTCCGATCTGGCGCAGTTGCCGGCCGCCGTTACGGTTGGCCCTCACAGCGTGGTGTCCACTGTCATCACCCTCACCGCCAATCTGCCGGAAGGGCCGCACGCCTTCAGCGTCGTTGCCCATCATCCTGAGCTGGCGGTGGAGGCGGCCGATGAAGCGTTGTTGGTGGCGCGGGGCATCCGGCGCGTCGGGGTTACTCTGGCGCCGGCGCTGGGCGTTGTCGGCCCAGGCGGTGTCCTCACCTACACCCTGGAGGTGACCAACCTGGGTACGTTGCTGGACAGCTACACCCTGGAAGTGGAAACGCCGGCCGGTTGGACATTCAGCCTGATCGCCAACGGCCAGCCGGTTGATAGTCTGACGTTGCGCCCCTATATCTTCAATGCTGCCACACTTTTGCTGCGCGTCACCGCCCCGTCCGACGCCGCACCCGGTCTCTACTCGCTGGCGGCGACAGCGCGCTCGGCCTTTGATCCCCAGGTGTCAGCGACGGCGACGGCCGGGGTGGAGCTGGTGACGGCCGGGGTGCAGGTGCGCCTGACGCCGGCCGAACGCACCTTATCCCCCACTGATACTGCTGTTTGGCAGGTGACCATCACCAACACCGGTTCACTGCCCGACTCCTACACCTTGTTGGCGGGTGGGGTGGCTGGCGCAAGCGGGGCCTTCTCCAACAATCCCGTCTCGCTCGCCCCCGGCGCGTCAACGCAGGTTGATCTAACGGCCGGCCCCTTCCCCTTCGCTTTGCCGCGCTCCTTCCCGGTGGAGGTCAAAGCTGTCTCCTTGCTGGATGAACGGGTGCAGGCGACCGACGCCGCCATAGCTACCTTCACCGACCACGCCGCGCTGGCGTTGACCTGGAAACCCGCCAGCCAGACGTTGACCAACACCTACACCACGACCTATCTGTTGGTCATCACCAACACGGGCAACACCTCGGTACTGACGCAACTGGAGCTGATCGGCGCGCCCTTGAATCTGACGCCAGCTGTGGGGACGATTATTGTGCCACCCTTCATGACGGCCAAGATTCCCACTACAGTGGCGGCCCCGGCCCATAGCGGCAGCTACACCTTCAGCGGCGCCGCCCCCTTCGGCGACCAGCGGGTGGAGGCCAGCGCCACGCTGGTGGTGATCAGCACCCAGGCGCCGGAAGTGTCGGCCGGCGACAACCTGACGGTGACAGAAAACAGCGCCGTGACCTTCACCGGCGGCTTCACCGATCCTGATGTGGGCGAAACACACGCCTACACCTGGGACTTTGGCGACGGCGCGACCTTCAGTGGCAGCCTGACGCCAACGCACACCTACCTGGATGACGGGGTGTTCCTCGTGACCCTGGTAGTGACGGACAGCTTGGGCGCGGTCGGGCAGGATAGCCTCAGCCTGACGGTTCTCAATGTCGCCCCCAGTGTGACGGCCGGCTCCGACCAGACGGTCAACGATGGCGCGGCCGTCGCCTTCAACGGCAGCTTCAGCGATCCCGGCCCGCTAGATAGCCACCTCATCACCTGGGACTTTGGCGATGGCATGACGGTCAACGGGGCGCTGACCCCCACGCATACCTACGCCACTTACGGCCTGTACACCGCCACCCTGACGGTGGCAGATGATGATGGCGCGGTAGGCAGCGACAGCGTTTTAATCACGGTGGAACCCCTACCTATGGCGGTGACTTTAGCCCCGCTCTACGAGACGGTTGAAGGAGCCTGGCTCACTGTGACGGCGACCCTGGATAACCCCAGCCAGTTACCCATCGAGGCCATCATCCTGGCCTGGGGGGATGGCGCGATCAGCAGTGGCGCGTTGACAGCGCAACACCAGTATGGAGACAATGGCGTCTACACCGGCGTGATCACCATTGCTTACCCTGGCGGTGTGGCGACGGCCACCGCACCCATCGTGGTCGCCAATGTCCCACCTGTGGTAGCGGCCGGTCCCGACCAGGGCGTGCTGGCCGGAGAGCCAGTCAGCTTCCAGGGCAGCTATACCGATCCAGGCTGGTTGGATAGTCATACCATCGAGTGGACGTTCGGGGATGGTGTGGGTTTGAGCGGCGCCCTCACCCCCACCCACACCTACAGCGTTCCCGGCCTCTACACGGTGACGCTGACGGTGACGGACGACGATGGGGAGATGACCAGCGATACCCTTTTGGTCAGCGTTGCACCGCAGCCGGTGAGTGTCTGGCTGCCTCCGACCGCCAGCGCGGCTGAAGGCGCACCCCTGACCATCACCGCCACGCTCGACAACCCCAGCGACGTGCCTATTCTGGACATCACCTTCGCCTGGGGGGATGGCACGCTGACCACCGGCCTGCTGGCTCCCAGCCACGCGTATGGGGACGATGGCGTTTACACCGGCGTCATCACCGTCACCTACGCCGATGGGGTGGTGACGGCGACGACCACCATCACCATCTGGAATGTCGCCCCCGCCGTTGCGGCCGGCCCCGACCAGACCGCTGCGGTGGGCGCGCTGTTGCTGTTCAACGGCAGCTACACCGACCCCGGCTGGCTGGATACCCATCTAGTGAGTTGGGATTGGGGCGATGGCAGCGTGATCACCGGAACCCTGACCCCCACCCACACCTACAGCGTGGCCGGCGTCTACACCGTCACCTTAACGGTGGCGGACGATGACGGCGGCGTAGGCGTGGATAGCCTGGAGGTGGTCATCCTGGCCGGCGACCTGACATTGGGCGATTTCTGCGCCTTCTCCTTCGACCATGAGTTGATCATGGATAAGGACTCCGAAGTGACGTGTAGCCTGGGCGCATCTGGCAAGGTGGATATCAATCAGGGGTTAACGGTTAATGGCGATCTCGTCAGTTGGGAGGACAGGGTGCAGGTGGCGCAAAACGCTACCATCTTGGGGAATGTGACGGCCATGGGGTCGATTGCGCTGCATCAATCAGCCATCGTGGACGGCAACGCCCACGCCGGCGGCGATATCGACCTTGATCAGAATAGCGCCATCGTCGGCGACGCCACAGCCGGCGGTGTGGTCACCCTGGCGGCCGGGGCCACTGTGGGTGGTCTCATCACGGAAGGTGCGCCGCCGCCTTCCCTGCCGCCGATGACACCGCCGCTGCTGGATATAACGGCCGATGGCCCAGATGTGAGCGTCTCTAAGAATCAGACTCTCCACCTGCTTCCCGGCCAGTACGGTGAACTGGACGTAGCGCCGGGTGGGAAGCTGATCTTGAGCGCCGGCGTGTATGTGTTCGAGAAGATCGACTTCGAGAAAGATACCTTCCTGGAGATAGATTTAACCGCTGCCCCCTACACCCTGGTAGTCGATGTGGAACAGAGTGTGTACTTCCAGGCCCGCACCCAGATGACCACTTCCGGCGCAGCCTCAGCCATTTTGTTCCGTGTGGCTGGCGAACATGTACAGCTCAACCAACAAGGGGTGTATCTGGGAACGTTCCTGGCCCCCAACGGACATATCGATCTGCATCGTAATTCCAGCCTTATTGGGGCGTTGTATGGGGAGAGGGTGCACGTGCACCAAAATGTGTCTCTGCTGGGCGCGCCGGCCGTGGCCCTGCTGCCATAAGGATGGTTAACCGGAGGGGTGGGTTCCTAACCCGCCCCTCCGGCCGCTGGAGGGGGGAGAGGCCCGCACGCTTATTCCAGTCGAATACGAGGATTGAGCCAGGCGTAAAGCAGGTCGGCCGTCAGGTTTGCCAGGGCAAAGCCCAACACCGTCACCATGGTCACTGCTTGCATCAGGGGCAAATCCCGTCGGTCGATGGCGAAAAGCATGGCCCGCCCCAGGCCGGGGTAGTTGAAGACATTCTCAATGACGATCAAGCCACTGATGAGCCAGCCGAAACTGATGGCGATGACAGTGATGGTGGGCAAGAGAGCGTTGCGCAACACATGCTTGAAGATCACCACCCGCTGCGGCAACCCTTTGAGGGTGGCGGTGCGCACGTAGGGGCGCTTCAGCTCCTCGATCACCCCGGCCCGCGTCAGACGTGCAATGTAGGCCAGCAACACCAGCGTCGCCGTCAGGGCGGGTAGAACGAGCATGGGCAGCGCCTCGGTCAGGGTGGCATCCAGGTCAATCGAGGAGTTGGCAGGGAGGAGGTTCAGCGTGTGGGCGAAAAGCTGGATCAGCAACACGCCGGTGACGAATTCAGGCAGGCCCACAATCGAAAGGGCGGAGATGCTGATCACAGCGTCGGCCGGCCGCCCCTCTTGCAGACCGGCCCACACCCCCAGCAAAACTGCCAGGGGAACGGCCATCAACAGCGTCATACCGGCCAGCATCAAGGAGTTGCGCAGCCGCTGCCCGACGAAGGCGCGAATGGGGGTCTGGGTGCTGTAGGACTCCCCCCAATCCCCCTGGGCAAAGTTCAGCAACCAGCGCCCATATTGCACATACCAGGGATCATCCAGGCCCAGCCGCTGGCGCAGGGCGGCCAACGCTTCCGGGCTGGCCTCACGCCCCAGGATAATGCGAGCGATGTCGCCGGGGAGCCATTGCGTCACGGCGAAGACGATCAACGAGGTCAGCAAGAGGGTCAGCAACAGAAAGCCCAGACGACGCGCCATATAACGCAACATACTTTTTTCCTGGTGGCCTCAGCCGCTTGCGGCCGGCGGCGGCGGGTTTTGCTGGGCCGTCAGTTGCGCCAGCGGAATATGGCAGAAAATGCGTTTGCCCTGCTCATCGGTTTGCCAGGGGGGCGTCTCGGTGCGACAAATCTCCCCCACCACCCGCGGGCAGCGAGGATGAAAGGGGCAGCCGGCCGGCTTACGCACCGCGCTGGGAACCTCGCCTGTCAGCAGAATGCGCGGCCGGCTGACTGTGGGGTCGGGGTTGGGGATGGCCGAGAGCAGCGCTTCGGTGTAGGGGTGGTGGGGTGGGGTAAGCATCGTTTCCGCCGCGCCCAACTCCATCACCTCCCCCAAATACATGACGGCCACCACGTCCGCCAGATAGCTGACCACCGCCAGATCGTGGGAGATGAACAAAATGGCGCTGCCGTAAGCAGCCTGCAAATCGCTGAGCAGGTTGAGGATGGAGGCCTGCACCGAGACATCCAGCGCCGAGACAGCTTCATCGCCAATCAGGAGGTCGGGGTTGGAGGCAAAGGCGCGGGCAATGGCGACGCGCTGCTTTTCACCGCCGCTCAGCTGGTGGGGCAGGCGATGGGCATAGGTGGCCGGCAGGCGCACCGCCTCCAGCAAATGGTGCACCTGCTCCTGGGCGGCGCGGTGGGAGAGACCCAGGAGGGTTTGCAACGGCCGGCGCAACGTCTCCCCCACCGTTAAATAGGGGTTGAGCGCCTCTTCGGGGTTTTGGAAGACATATTGCACCTGTTGTAACATCTCCCGGGTGCGCTGGCTCAGGTTGGCGCGCAAGGGGAAGGTCAGCAGCTCCATCTGTCCACTGCTGAGCGGGTTGAGGCCCACGATGGCCCGCGCCAGGGTGGTTTTGCCGCTGCCGCTCTCGCCCACCAGCCCCAGGGTGCGCCCCCGCTCCAGGCTAAGGGTGACGCCATCCACCGCTCTGACCACCCGTGGCGTAGCCCCTTGCAATAACTCCACCACGCTGCGCCGCAACGGGAAATGCACCTGCACTTCCTCCAACTGCAAAACCAGCCTGTTTTCCGTGTCTTCCGTGTTTTCTGTGGTTCCTTCCTCCACCCCCCGGCCGATTGACACCCCCCCTCTTTCTTCCGTGTCTTCCACACTTTCCGTGGTTTCCTCCCCTGCCCCCGGCCGCAGCTCCCCCGCCATAATCTCACGCCAGCGATGACAACGCACCTGCCGGCCGGCCGAGACGGTCTCCAGGGCCGGCCGTTCCGCGTGACACAGCGGCAGCGCCACCGGGCAGCGCGGCGCAAACACACACCCCGTCGGCCGTTCCCCCAGCGGAGGAATCGCACCGGCTATACCTGACAGCGGGGCATCCCCTTTGCGTTGTCCCAGCTGGGGCACGCTGGCCAGCAAGCCATAGGTGTAGGGGTGCAGCGGATGATGGTAAAGTGTCTCGGTGGGGGCGGATTCTACCAGTTCACCGGCGTACAGCACCGCCACGCGGTCGCACACCTGGGCCACCACCCCCCAATTGTGGGTAACATAGAGCACCGCTGTGTGCCGGCCGGCGATCAGTTCTCGCACCAGATCCAAAATGGCCGCCTGGGTTGTTACATCCAGGGCCGTGGTGGGTTCATCCATCACCAACAGCTGCGGCTCCGTGCTCAGCGCCATGCCAATCATCACCCGCTGCTGCATTCCGCCGCTGAGTTGGTGGGGATAGCTATCCGCCACCCGTTCCGGGTCCGCCAGATGCACCAGGCGCAGTTGTTCCAGCACCCGCGCCTGGGCGTCGGCCGGGCCGAGATCGAGGTGATGGCGCAACAATTCCCCCATCTGTTCCCCAATTTTGATAGACGGGTTGAGGGCCGAGAGCGGGTCCTGGGGCACCAGGTTGACGGCGCGCCCCCAGATAGCGCGCAGGTCGGCCGGCGGCAAAGCCAGCAAATCCTGACCGGCAAAGATGATCTCCCCCTGTTCCACTCGCCCATTGGGCCCCAGGTAGCGCATGATCGCCAGGGCCAGGGTAGATTTGCCGGAGCCACTCTCACCCACCAACCCCACCGTCTCACCGGCGTCGATGGTCAGCGAGATGTCGCGCACCGCTTCCAACCATCGCGCCCCTTGACGGTAAGCAATCGTCACCTGATGGAGTTGAAGAACGGGATTAGCTTCAGGTATTAGCATTCATGCACCGCCAGGCGACGTGAGGTGAGATAGGCGCGTTATACCACGTCAGGCATACCTGGACGGTAGGCTACCTTACCCGCCGCCGCCCCGGCGTGCCATCCGGTTTCCCGCTGGCTGCTCAGTCGCCGGCCGCCAGGTCAGGTTGAGCGAAGAAGCGCCGCGCCTCTACCAGCACTGGAACTCCTCGCGCCACGGTGATGGTCACCGTCAGGAGCACCAGGATGAAGACGATGGTTTCCAGCAGCGGTAGCCAGCGGGCATTGGGGGTGTTGGCCCACAGCTCTTGCAACCCCAGCAAACCTGCCAGGGCGCAAAAGACGATGGCTTTGAGTGTGCCATACAGGCCGCGCATGAAGCGCCCGGAGACGAGCCAGCGCCCCCAGGGCGTTTCCATCATGCCAAAGGCAGTCAGGCCCCGCGACAGGGCAAAGCCGCGCACGGCATCGGTTAAAATGCCGCGGGTGATGACCACCAGGGGAATCCACACCGGCACCAATTTAAGATCGAGGAAGGCGATCCAGAAGACATTCTCCACCACGCGGTCGATGCCAATGTCGAGCACACTGCCCAGGGCCGAGACCTCCCCTCGCTGGCGCGCCAGCGGGCCATCCAGCCCATCCAGCACCAGAACAAAGATGACCAGCAGGAAAGCGCCCAGTTTGGCGGTGGGGCCGGGAACATAGAGCAGGCTGATGCACAGCGCCAGGAAAAAAAGGCGGCTGATGGTGAGCGCGTTAGCCAACGATGACCTCCCAAAGCAGCCGGCGTGCCGGCCGCTGATCTCGGCTGCAAGCAAAATTATACCAGAGATGAGACGGGCAACCACCGGCCGATCATTGACACCCCTGACGATTTTGATGTATAATGTCAAGGGAATTTAGGTATGCCTAAATATTTTCAATGAGGTGGAGTGAGCCATGTCCCCTCTGATTGTGTCCTGGATGGTAATAGGGTTGGTCATGCTGATGGGCCTTGGGCTCCACGCGTGGCAGGCCGGCCGGCCTCTGACGCAGGAGCCGCTGAATACACCGGCGCGCAGGGTGCATCTGGAGGCCCCGGCCGCGCCGTCCGTCCTAACGCCTGCCCCTCCCAGCCTGGCTGATCTGCCTTTGGGCGCATCAGGAGTGGTGTGTGGGTTGGCGGATAGCTTGCAGGGATTGACACGCCGCCGCCTCCTCGACCTGGGTTTGACGCCGGGCGCAAGCGTTACCGCCGAGCTGCGCAGCCTGTTGGGCGACCCACGCGCCTATCGGGTGCGCGGCGCGCTCATCGCCCTGCGCCGTGAACAGGCGGTCTGGGTCAGGCTGGAGCCGTTGCCGGCCGCCAGCGCCGATGAGGTGTTCGATGTCAGTTTGTGATACATGCCCAACCCAGGCTACCCTGGAGAAGATGGGGTTGAAAGTGGCGGGTTTCGACCGTGTGGTGGCGTTGGCCGGCAACCCCAACACCGGTAAATCTACCCTGTTCAATGCGTTGACCGGTTTACGCCAACACACCGGTAACTGGCCCGGCAAGACCGTAGCGCGAGCTGAGGGAGGTTACACATTTGCCGGGGTGCGCTACAAGCTGGTAGATTTGCCGGGGGCCTATTCGCTGCTTTCCGCTTCGCAGGACGAAGAGATTGCGCGCGATTTCATCTTGTTTGGCCGGCCGGATTGCACCGTGGTGGTGGTGGACGCCACCTGCCTGGAACGCCATCTCAACCTGGTGTTACAGGTGTTGGAGATCAGTGACCGTGTGGTGGTATGCCTCAATTTGATGGATGAGGCGCGACGCAAAGGATTGCGCCTGAACGCCGCTCGACTGGGACGTGATCTGGGCGTGCCGGTTGTGCCCACCGTCGCCAGCACCGGTGAGGGGGTGGCCGCTCTGATCCAGGCGGTGGCAGCTATGGCGGCCGGCCGCACACCCACCCGGCCGCGCCGCCTGACTGGCGCTGGGGCGGTGCAGCACGCTGTAGCGGCTCTCGTTCCCCAGCTAAACGCCCTGGCCCCCGGCCTGCCCAATAGCCGCTGGGTAGCGTTGCGTCTGCTGGATGGAGATTGGCGGGTGCGTCAGGCGTTACGCCGCGGTGAGTTGACTGCTCTGGCTGCCCAACCTATGAGCATCTCACCATCTGCGGGACGCCGGCCGGCCTCGGCCGCTGAGCCTCAAGCCCTGCCGGCGGCTGAGGCGCTGTTGCAACAGGCGGATGCAGCCCGCCAGCAGCTCGGTCGTCAGTTCCACGACCAGGTGGTTGTGGGGCTGTACCAGGAGGCAGAGCGTCTGGCCCGGCGCGTCGTCACCACGACCGACGCACCCCAGCGCGATTGGGCGGCCGCCTTCGACCGCCTGGCGACTTCCCCCTGGGTGGGGTTGCCCCTCATATTGGGTTTGCTGGCGGTGGTTTTCTGGCTCACCGTGACCGGGGCCAATGTACCTTCCGCCCTGTTGGCGCGCGCCCTCTTCTGGCTGGAAGATCAGGGCAGCGCCCTTTTCGCAGCCTGGGGCGCGCCGGTCTGGCTGACCGGTCTGGTGTGGCACGGGGTTTACCGCACTCTGGCCTGGGTGGTGAGTGTCATGTTGCCGCCCATGGCGATTTTCTTCCCCTGTTTCACCATTCTGGAGGATGCAGGTTATTTGCCACGCGTGGCCTTTAACCTCGATGGGCTTTTTCGCCGGGCCGGCGCACATGGCAAACAGGCTTTGACCATGAGCATGGGTCTGGGCTGCAATGCGGCCGGCGTCATCGCCACGCGCATCATTGACAGCCCGCGCGAGCGGCTGATTGCTATCCTGACCAACAACTTCGTCCCTTGCAATGGCCGCTTCCCCACCCTGGTGATGCTGGCGACGCTCTTTGTGGCGGCCTCCTTCCCCCCGGCCGTAGCCTCGGTAGCTGCTGCTGGTGCGGTACTCATGGTGGTGGTGGTCGGGGTCATCGTCACCTTGCTGGTGTCGGCCGGGCTATCTCGCACAATGTTGCGTGGGGAAGCCTCGGCCTTCACCCTGGAACTGCCACCTTATCGCCGGCCGGCCATCGGGCGCATTCTCTACACCTCCCTCATCGACCGTACCCTGTTTGTCCTGGGGCGGGCGGTCGCAACAGCCGTCCCGGCCGGCGCGCTCATCTGGCTCTTGGGCAATGTGGTCGTGGGTTCACAGTCGCTGGCGGCCCACGCCGCTGCCTGGCTCAACCCCCTGGGTGTTGCTCTAGGGTTGGATGGGGTCATTGTGTTGGCTTACATCATCGCCATCCCCGCCAACGAGATAGTCATCCCTACCATGTTGATGATTTATCTGGGGACAGGCATGATGACGGACGTGGCCGGCCTGACGGGACTACGCCAGGTTCTAATCGATGGGCAAGGGTGGACCTTGTTAACGGCCGTCAACCTGATGCTCTTCTCCCTGCTACACAACCCGTGCGCCACCACCCTGTGGACGATGTGGCAGGAGACACACAGTTGGAAATGGACGGCGTTAGGGGCGGCGTTGCCCCTGGGGATCGCCTGCCTGGTGTGCGCCACCGTGGCGGCTGCCGCCCACCTGGTGGGGTGAAGTTTATCCTTGGGGCCAACCGGGCCCTTGATGTCATGGTGGGTCAAGGGCGCGACGTTACAAGCGGCGCGCACCCTTTTGGTTCGTAGTAGCGGCTTCAGCCGCCGTCCCCCCAACCCGCTAAAGCAAGAACTACGAGCGGCGCGCACTCTTTTGGTTCGTAGTAGCGGCTTTAGCCGCCATCTTCCCAACCCACTAAAGCGAGAACTACGAACGCCATCAGCACCCGGCTGGGGAGTTCATTCCCAGCGTAGAAAGTATTGTAACCTTGCCGCCAGTCAGGTCAAGCGTGGGGCGGGACAGGGGCGGCCGGCCGGCGAATAGGGTACAATAGACCCCATCTTAGCCTCTGTGGGTGAGGCGGGCGCAGGTTCAGGTCATGGAGTTAGCTCAACGGGTGGTCATTGTGACGGGGGCATCGGCCGGCATTGGGGCGGCAACGGTGTACGCCCTGGCGCAGCGCGGCGCGGATATTGTTCTGACCGCCCGGCGAGCGGCGCGTCTGGAGACATTGATAGCCGGTCTGGCCGGGTGTCCCGGCCGGTGCCTGGCGCTCGCCGGCGACATTCAAGACCCAGCCCTGGCGGCGCAGCTGGTGGAGGCGGCGCTAACTCATTTCGGCCGGCTGGATGTGGTCATCAACAACGCTGGCGTGGGGCAGCGCAGTTATGTCAGCGACACGCCGGCCGAGACACTGCACACCATCTGGCGTACCAACTTGCTGGGGCCGTTGCAGCTGATCCAGGCGGCCTTGCCCGTCATGCGTCGACAAGGCCGGGGAGAGATCGTCAACATCTCCTCCATCGTGGGGCAGCGCCCCCTGGTGGATAACGGCGTCTATGCTGCCAGCAAGGCCGCCCTGAATGTCCTCAGCCGTTCCCTGCGCATGGAGCTACACAGCCAGGGCATTGGCGTCACCCTGGTCTACCCCGGCATGACCCAGACCGAGTTCCACCAGGCCCTGTTAGACAACCCCGGCGTCTCCCGCTTCAACTGGTTGCGCGTCACACCGGAACGGGTGGCGCGGGCCATTGTCGTCGCCCTGGAAAAAGGGCGGCGCGAGGTATACGTCACCCCCTGGGATTGGGGGGTGGTGCATCTGAGCCGCCTGTTGCCGCGCACCACGGATCGCCTCATTGCCCGCCTCTTTCGGCGGGCGTGGTGAGGGCAGGAGCGAGCAACCATGCACCCCCCGACGGTTTTCGCCATTGATCTGGGTACATCTGGCCCCAAAGTGGCTCTGGTGAGTGTGACCGGCCGCGTGCTGGCCTCGGAGGTGGAGCCAACGCCGGTCATCCACATAGGGGTGCATGGGGCAGAGCAGGACCCGGAGGCATGGTGGACGGCGATAGTGCGGGCTACCCGTCGCCTGCTGACGCGCCACGCCGGGGCGGCCCAGGCCGTGGTGGGTGTGGGTGTCACTGCTCAATGGTCGGGAACGGTGGCGGTGGATCGCACCGGTCGCCACCTGGCCAACGCCATCATCTGGATGGATGCCCGTGGCGCGCGCTACGTCCATGCCATCACCGGCGGCCGGCTGCGCGTCGAAGGCTATGGCGCGGAGCGGCTGGCCAAATGGTTGCGCCTGACGGGCGGCATTCCCAGCCATTCAGGCAAAGACCCCACCGCCCATATTCTGTTCCTGCGCCACGAACACCCCGCCATCTACGCCCGCGCCTACAAATTTCTGGAGCCCAAAGATTACCTCAATTTGCGTTTGACGGGGTTGTTTGCTGCTTCCTACGACTCCATCACCTTGCATTGGGTGACAGATAACCGGCGCATTGACGCCATCGACTACGACGCTGACTTGCTGACTATGGCGACGCTGGATCGCGCCCGCCTGCCCGATTTACGGCGCGCCAGCGATATTTTGGGGCCGTTGCAGCCGGCCGCGGCCCAGGCCTTAGGGTTGCCGGCCGGTCTGCCGGTGATCATGGGCACGCCCGACCTCCACTCCGCCGCCATCGGCTCCGGCGCGGTGCGAGACTACGCCCCCCACCTCTACGTGGGCACTTCCTCCTGGCTGACCTGCCATCTGCCCTTCAAAAAGACGGATGTGCGGCGCAACATGGCGTCGTTGCCCTCTGCCATACCGGGGCGTTACTTTGTGGTCAACGAGCAGGAGACGGCCGGGGCCTGCCTCGCCTTTATGCGCGACAACCTGTTGTTTGCCGACGATGAATTGGGTGGGCAGCGGCCGGCCGAGATCTACTCCCTTTTCGATCAGGCAGCAGCGCGCATTCCGGCCGGCAGCGAGCGCCTGATCTTCACCCCCTGGCTCAACGGCGAACGCACCCCGGTGGATGACCACACCCTGCGCGGCGGCTTCTTCAATTTGAGCCTGCGCCACACCCGAGCCCATCTGCTGCGCGCCGTGCTGGAAGGGGTGGCGTTCAACAGCCGCTGGTTGTTGCAGGGGGTGGAGCATTTTGTGCGCCGACGGCTGGATGACATTCATTTCATTGGCGGCGGGGCGCAGTCGGCGCTGTGGTGTCAGATCATGGCCGATGTGCTCGACCGCGCCATTCATCAGGCGGCCGATCCGCTGGCCGCCAATGCGCGTGGCGTGGGTCTGTTGACGGCAGCGGCGCTAGGCTACGGTTCATTGGAAGCGCTGGCCGATCACGTTGCCGTGGAGCGCGTCTACACCCCCAATCCGGCGCACCGCGCCACCTACGATACCCTGTTCGAGGTATTTTTAGCGTTGTACCAACAGCAGCGCCGCCTGTATGCACGGTTGAACCAGGCTGATTGAAAGAAAGCCGGCCGCGCGTCTGTTGAGACACAGTGTGGAATGACCTGGATGAATCTTGAGCGAGCGTCGCGATGGCTTAGCCGGTTACACCCCCGACTCCTCCAGTTGTTGGAGAGACGGTTGCAGCGCGTTCCCGCCCTGCGCCGTCGGTTGGAACGGGAGTACGATAGCCTTCTGAGGGAGCTAGATGGGGCGCTGCACCCCTATCGACAGCGCTTTCCCAGCTACACACGTCTGCCGGCCGCCGGCCGTGCCGCAGACGATATTTTGACTGAGGTACAGGCGCTGGCGGATCAGGAAGCCGGCCGCTGGCGCAGCGGCTACGTCTCCGGCGCTGTTTACCACGGGGACGAGGAGCACATAGATTTCCTCAACCAGGTTTACGCCCTCCACTCCCAGAGCAACCCCCTCCACGCTGACCTGTGGCCCAGCGCCGCCAAGTTTGAGGCGGAGATTATCGCCATGACGGCTGAGCTGCTGGGGGCCGGGGAGAGCCAGGACCCCATTGGCGGCGCAGTCACTTCCGGCGGTACGGAAAGCATTTTGCTGGCCATGAAGGCCTACCGTGACCTGGCGCGTGATCAGTTGGGCATTCGGCAACCAGAGATTGTTGCGCCGGTGACGGCCCACGCCGCATTCGACAAAGCTGCCCATTACTTCGGCATGAAGCTGGTGCGCACGCCGGTGGACGCCCATTACCGCGCCGATATGGACGCTGTGCGCCGTGCGCTGACGCGCCGCACGGTGGTGATAGTGGGTTCGGCTCCGGCTTTTCCCCACGGCGTGATCGATCCCATTCCAGCCCTGGCGGAGCTGGCCTACCGCAAGGGGGTGGGGCTGCATGTGGATGCCTGTCTGGGCGGCTTTGTACTCCCCTTTGCCCGCCAGTTGGGCTATCCTGTGCCGGCCTTCGATTTTCGCCTGCCCGGCGTTACCTCGTTGTCGGCCGACACCCACAAGTTTGGCTACGCCGCCAAGGGGGTCTCGGTGGTGCTCTATCGGGGGCGGGATTTGCGCCACTATCAGTATTACACGCTGACAGATTGGCCGGGGGGGCTGTACTTTTCCCCCACCCTGGCGGGCAGCCGGCCGGGCGCCTTGAGCGCGGTGTGTTGGGCGGCCATGTTGCGCCTGGGGGAGTCGGGTTATCGGGAGGCGGCCGGCCGAATTTTAACCACTGCCGCCCAGATCAAAGCTGGCCTGATCGCCATCCCCCAGTTGCGGCTGTTGGGCGATCCTCTGTTTGTACTCGCCTTCACCTCTGACACGCTTGATATTTACCGCGTTTTAGACGAGATGACGCGGCGCGGTTGGAGCCTGAATGGGTTGCATCGGCCGGCCGCCATTCATCTATGTGTCACCTTGCGCCACACCCAACCGGGTGTGGTGGAGCGCTTCCTGGCGGATCTTCAGGCGGCGGTGACCCAGGTTCAGGCCCAACCCGTCAGCCACGAAGGCCTGGCCCCGGTCTATGGGCTGGCGGCCCGGTTGCCATTGCGCGGTGTGGTGAGCGATCTGTTGCGCCGCTACATAGACATCCTTTACACCCCGTGACCTGCGCTGCCGGGATGGGTCTAACATCAACAGAATGCGAACGTGCTGGCTCAATCCCAGGCTAGGCGGCTACAAAGAGTTGCGCTTTCATGTTATACTCTCTGGCTAGCAGGTTGGGAATCCGGCCTTTCCCAGGGTATACGTCATTCGATACATTAAAGGAGAAAAGCATGGCTAAATTACATTTGATTGAGGGGATTGGTGAAGCCCTGGCGGCAAAGTTGCAGGAAGTGGGCGTCACCTCGGTGGAAGCGTTGCTAGAAGCGGCCAAGACCCCCCAGGGGCGGGAGGAACTGGCCGAAAAGACAGGTATCAGCGGCAAGTTGATCTTAAAATGGGTCAACCGCGCCGACCTCTTTCGTGTTAAGGGGATCGGAACCCAGTATTCCGATCTCCTGGAGGCGGCCGGCGTGGACACGGTGCGTGAACTGGCGCAGCGCAACGCCGAGAATCTGTATCATAAGCTGGCGGAGATCAACCTGGAGAAGAATCTGGTGCGCCGCGTGCCTCCACTGAAGAATGTCATGAACTGGGTGGCGCAGGCCAAAGATTTACCACGAGGGGTTGAGTATTAGCGGGTATTCTAGACGATAAACGTCTCCTGGTTAGCTATCTTAGGCGATAAATGTCTCCCAGACGTTTATCGCCTTGTTTGTCATCCTGGATGATCTTCTCTACCACCAGCAGATGGGACAACCCCAGCCTGTTGAAGGGGGTTTTTTCCAGACGGTAGAGAATGCTTTTAAGCGCCCGGCCCAGGCGAGGCCAGCGATGGCTGATGTTGTCATAGCCGCCAAAGATGCGGCTGTGATGCAGCCTGCGCAGCGGCAGACCGGCCGTTAACCGGCGCAACCCCCGCCCTGTATAGGCGCGCACGTGGGGGGCCAGTCGGTTGCGGATGGGGTTGGGCAGATAGTTGACGAACAGCTTGTTGCCGAAGGAGTAGCGCCCCCGCCAGTAGATGCCATGTTGTTCCACCGGATACCAGCGATTGGGGCAAAAAATGATGATGCGCCCGCCGGGGCGCAGGACGCGCGCCATCTCCATCAACGCCTGCCGGTCGTCCGTCACATGCTCCAGCACCTCATTGCTCAGAATAAAATCGAAGCTGTTATCGGCGAAAGGTAAGGCTTCCCCCACCGCCTGCACCACACCGGTTGCTGTCGCACGGGCTGACCGGGCACGCTCCCACTCCACCTCCAGGCCAAAACGCTGATCGCTGTCGGCCGCCAGAGCCGCCAGATACGTCCCCAGGCCGCAACCGTTGTCCAGAATGCGCCCATCCACCCTGGCCCAACGACGGATCATGGCCAGCCGTCGATCCTGGCCGGCGCGCCAGACGTAGCCTGGCTCGCCGCGCCAGGCCGCTTTGTCAGAAGGAAGATGGGCTGCCATCACGCCGGAACCGATCTGGGGCGTCTCAGGCTGTCAACTCGTCGTACTTGCGCCGAATAGCCTGCACATCTTGCCACATCAACCATTTGGGTGAACCCGGCTCGCGGGAGGGGTTACGCAGCAGATAGGCGGGGTGAAAGACGGGCATGATCCAGCGCCCATCTCGTTCGTACCATTGCCCACGCACGCGGGTGATGGGCTGGCGCTCGTCCAGAATGACTTTCATAGAGTGCCGGCCGGTCAGCATAATAATCTTGGGGTTCACCAGCCGCACCAGTTCCAGCAGATAGGGCTGGTAATACTCTAGCTCCTCCGGTGTTGGGTCGCGGTTGTCCGGCGGCCGGCGGAAAACAGCATTGGTCACATACACATCCCGGTCGCGGTCGAACCCCACCGAGGTCAAAATCTTATCCAACAGCTGACCGGCGCGCCCCACGTAAGGCTGACCTTGCTGGTCTTCATTGGCCCCCGGCCCTTCTCCCACGATCATCAGCCCCGCACGGGGATTGCCGCGGTAGATCACCATCCGCCCGCCAAAGGGGGCCAGGGGATCGTTGGTCAGGGCCATCAGGGCGGCGATGACGTCGTCGTGGGTTTCGAAGCGCGTGGGGCGGTCAAAGAGCGTAAATTGCATGGTGTTGGCGTGTTACACACCGGCCGGCGAGGCATCCAGACCAAATAGCCGGCGCAGGTAAGGATTTAACAGTCGGCCGTCGGGGTCTAATTGTGCCCGCAGCCGCAGAAAATCATGCCAGCGGGGGTAGCGGTCGGCCAGTTGGGTCGGCGTCATGGTGTGCATCTTGCCCCAGTGGGGCCGGCCGCCGGCGCTCTGCAAAATCTCCTCCACTGCCCGGAAGTACGCCTCGTGGGGCATCCCTTTGTACATGTGAACGGCAATGTAGGCTGAGTCACGCCCGTAGGCCGGGCTGAGCCACCGGTCGTCACCACGTACAAAGCGGCATTCGATGGGGAAATGGACGGCAAAACGACGGCGCTCAATCAACTGCTGAATGGCGCGGATCGTTTCCGGGAACGCTTCCAGTGGGATGTTGTACTCCATTTCGTTGAAGCGCACCCAGCGCACTGTCGCCAGGACGCGATGGCTGGCGTTCACCTCTTCAAAGGTGGGGGCCAGCCGGCCGGCGAGTCGCCCCACGGCCGGCGTCAGGCGCGGCCAGAAGCGACACGCTTCGGAGACGATTTTGAGGACAACATTTTCCAGGATGACCTTGTTGAAAGCCACGCCCACTCCCTGGGGGGTGGGGGCATCGGACGTCTCGTCCAGGAGTTTGAGCTGGGTGTAGGGGCTGTAGGGGAACCAGTAGAACTCGAAGTGGCGATGCTCCTGCTGGTAGCGCGTCAGGTTTTCCAGGCAGTGGTCGAGTGTGGCGCGCCGACTGATGTAACGCATGTTGAAGGCCGGAATGACACGCAGGGCCAGACGGGCAATGATCCCCAGGCTCCCTAAGGAGATAGCAGCCGCCTTGAACAGCTCCGGGTTGTGGTCAGCCGAACATTCCACCACCTCCCCGCCGGCCGTGACCAGCGTCAGAGCTTCTGTCTGGGCGGCCAGGCCGGGGAAGCGCAACCCTGTACCGTGCGTGCCGGTGCTGATGGCCCCGGCGATAGATTGGGCGTCAATGTCCCCCAGATTCTCCTGGGCCACGCCCTGTTGGCGCAGCGCCGCCCCCAGCGCCTTCAGCTTCGTGCCGCCGCGCACCACCGCCACGCCCCGGCCGACATCCACGCTTTCCACTCCCTGGAAGTGATCGAGGGATAGCAGACGGGCATCGGTGACGGCCAGCGGGGTGAAGGAATGGCCAGAGCCAACCGGGCGTAGCGTGTAGCCTTCCCGGCCGGCCGCCTGCAGAGCAGCCACAATCTCCTCCACCGATGTTGGGTAGATAATGTCAACCGGCCGGCATGTCACCGCGCCTGACCAATTTTGCCATGTCGTGTGCGCCATCGCCTCTATTATACCCTATGCCTCAGAGCTGACCCATGCGCCGGCTCCTCTGGTTACAGAAAACATTGCCCATCCCCACGATAGGTGGTCACCCGCTCCACGATGCGCCCATCGCGCAGAAGCGCCAACGTCTGAAAATGTTCGCACAACTCACCCGCTTTGCTATGACGAAAGAAGATGGGGTCTCCCAGGTTGAGCGCCTGCGGGCCAGTGTAGCGGATGGGGGTTTGCACCTCGCCTGCCCCCTCCAGCGGCAGCAGCGTCGCTCCTTCCGGCAGATAGGGAGCGGGCAGCTTCTCCGGCCCCGCCGCGCCGGAGGCAATGTACCCCCCGCCCAGGCAGGTATAGATGGTCGCTTCCGGCCGGCGCACAATGGGCAGAGCAAAGCCGGCCGCTGGCTGGTAGCGAAAGCCAGTGTAGAAGTCGAACAGGCGCGGAGCGTAAAACCCAGAACCGACGGTGATCTCGGTGACGGCCGGCTCGGCGGCAGTAGAGGTCAGGCTGCCCGTTCCCCCCCCATTGACAAAGCGCAACCGCCACCCCCGCGCCTGAATGGCCTGCACGATCTCGGCCCGCCGCGCCGCCACGTGCGCCCGCGAGCGGCGCTGTAACAGGCGCACCAGCCGATTTTGAGCCCTCTGGCCGGGGAGATTGTCCCCCACGCCGGCGATCTGTGCTTCGTAGCCCATGACGCCATCCAGCTGCAAATGGCTGGCTGCGGCCACCCCCTCGACCACCGTCAGGACATCGGTGGTGGTGCGCAGAGGCGAGCGCTGGACGCCAAAGTGCAGCCCCGGATAACGGTCGGAGAGATCGATATCGAGGCACACAGGCAGGATAACCTGTTGACGGCGGGCGAGGGTATTCAGGTGGTCAACGTGCGCCAGACTGTCCACCATCAGTGTCAGACGCCGACCGGCCCCCACCGTCTGGGCCGCCGCCTCAATGTGGCGCGGCTCCCAGGTGGGGTAGGCCACCACCAGATCGTCCAACCCTTGTTGCGCCAGGTAAACCGCTTCCGGCGCGGTGTAACACAAAACTCCCTGAATGCCGGCGCTGGCCTGCAACAGATAGCGCAGCAAGGCCACGCTACGCACCGATTTGGAGGCGACCCGGATCGTTTTCCCCTGCCGCTGGCTGACGATGCGACGCAGGTTGTCGTCGAGGCGTTCCAGATCGACATACGCCAGGGGCAGGGGTTCCCCCTGGATCGCCTGGGCGTAGATGGTGTAGCTCAGGGCGGACATCCGGCCGGCGCTCAATCTGCCCCGTCCGCTGGTCGCTCTTCCAAAAGGTTGGACAGAGTTGTTTCTAGGCTAAAGCGCTGCCGCGCTGCCCAAGTTTCCACGCCATCCCAGAAAGCCTCAGCGGCCGCCAGCAGCGTCGGAGGATCGTCCAGCCGCCCGGTTTGCACCAGCCGGCACACTTCATCGTACCCCTCCGGCCGGTCAGGCAATGTCAGCGACTCCTGCCACAGGCGCGCCCCGGTGGTGTACAGATGGCGATGGTGCAGGCCGCCCAGGCAGGCCCCGACGCGCGCCAGCTCCACCAGCAACATCGGCAAGGCATCGTGATAGCCCAGATGGCCGGCGTTGCGAATTTTGCCGATCAGCTCATATAGATCATCCACAATCAGATGGTAGATCGCCTGCCGAAAGGCGGAACCGGGCTGTGAGAGGGTGACGGTGCGCACCTGGTCGAAAAAGGCATTGGGATCATACAACGGCCACACGTGCGCCAGTGAGCCGTGGGTGATCGGCCAATCTCCCTCAATCGTGGCGGCATTCTCCCACAGTACATCGGGACTGACGACATCGATCTCCGCTTTCCAGGCTCCGTTGCACCATTCATAGGTGTGGTCAATGCCGGTCCCTTCCAGGACACAGTGCATCTCAATGTCAGAGTAAGGGCCATCCAGCTGGCGCGCCAGGGAGCCGTAAACCCCCAGGGCCATAATACGTGCGCCGTAATGCGCCTGCAGCTGGCGCGCCAGCTCGTGCGTCACAGCGACGCGGTCGGCGTGGGTCAAAGGTTGGGGGCCGCCGGGCATGGGTTAAGGTGTCCCTTCGGTCGGGGTGGTGTCCACCACCGGCGTGATGCCGGGGCCGGGAATCACGATGCTGGGCGTCGTTCCCTCCGGTGTGAAGATCACCTTGTCGGTTGCTTTCAAGGCGCTGGCGTTGGCCTGGGCGATCAACAGGGAGACATATTCCGGGTTGGCAGCGTACAGTTGCGCCAGGACAGCTTGAATGGCGGTCTCCGCCTGGGCCTTGGCCAGCGACGCTTCCGCCAGGGCAGCGTTGATTTCCAAATCCCGTTGCGCCGCCAGCAGTTCGTTGGCCTTGGTTGCTTCCAACACCTGGCGCGCCGTTTCCAGCTCCGCCAGACTGTTGGTGCGCGTCGCTTCGATGACGGCTAACTGCGCCCCCACGCGTTCTTCCTCCAGTTGCGCCAGCAAGGTTTGCTGCCGGGTTTGTTCCTGGATGCGGCTTTGCTCGACGCGAATCTCCCCTTCCTGCCGCGCCTGTTCGGCGGCGGCCTCGGCGGCTGCTTTCAACTCATCCTGAGCCGCTTTCTCTGTCGCCAGGCGGCTGGCGACGATGGCATCCAGCGCGGCCTGGACTTCGGGCGAGAGGACCACTTCGGGAACCACCAGATTGGCGACTGTCAGGCCAATGGCGCTCACCAGCTCGTTGAGTTCGTCGTCGATGCAGTTGCGCAGCTCGTCCCGCGATGTACCGACCACGTTTTCATCGAAAGTACGGTCGCCCACGCACACCTTCATGGCCTGTCGTGCCAGACTGACAACGCGGGCCACAGCCTGAGTATCGTCGAGGTACAGCCCCCGATACTCCGCCCAGTTGTTGCGCACAGTATCTTTTTGATCCAGGCCGGGGCGGAAAATATCTCCTGTGACCACCAGGCCGAGGCGCTGTTTGTCGCGGGTGATGATTTCAGCGTCGGCCACTTCAAAGGGAATGGCCTGGACGGACATGCGTTCCAGGCGCACATACAGGCCCACATCGCTGTAAACGCCGGGCCCTACGATTTCTTGAATGCGACCGCTTTGAAACTGAATGCCCATCTCTTGTTCTTCGATTGTCTCAAAAGCGTAGAAAAAGTTGCTGGCAAAGGTGAAAAGAAAGATCAGCAAGACAACCACCACCACCAGGGTGATAATCGATCGCGAGGGCAGTCTGGAAGTAGTTGAGCGGGTCATGGGTGAACTCCTTGTGTCAAATGGTGACAGTATGTGAGAATAAAGGATGGATAGGCTGATAGGCGTCTGATTCCATCAGACGGCTTGAAGGGCAAAAACATCGACCGCGACGCCCGGTGAGTACAGTTGGTGGTCGGGTGGGCGTTGCAATGCTGGGAAACCGTTCAGGGTCAGCAGGTCGGCGTCCCATTGGGTCACCTCGACGTTTTGCGTTGGATAGGGGGTGTGAAAGACGCGCCCCTGGGCCAGGCCGCGTGATGTTTGGGCGTAGAGGATGTAGCGCTCCACCAGGAAGAAGGCCAGGCTGCCGGGTTCGGCCGGCCGGATCGCCCCCACACCCCGATAGCGAAAATGACTGGTGTGGGCTGTCCCCCGGCGCTGCACCTGGTAATCCACCCAACCCTCCCCGGCGCGCCGCGCCTGCATCCGGGCGTAAAAGTAGGGCAGGCGGTAGATAGCGCGTGCGCCCCGCACTGCCAACCACTGGTTGGCGTCCAGGGAGTAGAACCAGACCCCCGGCCTTCCCTGTGCATCCGTCACATAGGTGCGCACGTTGGTCTCCAGAAAGTAGGACAGGCCGGGAAGGGGGGGCAGGTAGGCCGGCCGGATGGCGTGCATATAAAAGGGAACCAGGCCCAGGTAGGCCTGCCCTTCAAAAGTATCCACATACAGGCCGGCCGGCAAAGTGCGCTGAATGACCTCTGGCGCAACGCGCCAATGGAGAAAGAGCAAATCCCGCCATTGGTGGCGCATCAGCGGCCGGCGCGCCGGCCGCTGCCGCTGTTGCAACCGCATTTCCAGAGTGGGATGGGTCATGCAGGGGTTAAATCCAGTTCGGCTCCTGATAGACGCCCAGAACCTGACGGAAGACATCGGTGATCTCCCCCAGGGTAGCGTAGGCATGGACGGCATCCATCAAATAGGGCATCACATTTTCCTCTTCATCGGCCGCGGCGTTGCGCAGCGCTTCCAACGTCTGGTCAGTGCGCTGGTTGTCCCGCGTGGCCCGCAGCTTGTTCAGCCGTTGCACCTGGCGCGCATAGCCCTCAGGGTCCATGGCCAGAATGGGGATTTGGAGCTGTTCATTCGCATCCACATAGCCATTGACCCCCACCATGATCTTGGCCCCCGAATCCAGCTCCCGCTGTTGTTCATAGGCGGCGTTGGCGATTTCATTCTGGAAATACCCTCTTTCCAACGCCGGTAACACCCCTCCCAACGCCTCCACCTCGCGCCAGTAAGCGTATACCTGTTGCTCCAGCTTATTGGTCTCATGCTCCACAAAGAAGGAGCCGGCCAGGGGATCGATGGTGTTGACCACGCCGCTCTCTTCGGCGATGATCTGTTGGGTGCGCAGCGCCAGTTTGGCCGCTTGCTCGCTGGGTAGCGCCAGCGCTTCATCCATGCTGTTAGTATGCAGACTTTGCGCCCCGCCCAACACCGCCGCCAGGGCTTGAATGGTGATGCGGATGAGGTTGTTCTCCGGTTGCTGAGCGGTCAAGGAGACCCCGGCCGTCTGCACATGGTAGCGGCACAGCCAGGAGCGGGAATCACGCGCCCCAAAAGTGTGGCGCATCTCGCGCGCCCAAATGCGCCGCGCCGCGCGGAACTTGGCGATCTCCTCGAAGAAGTCGTTGTGGCAGTTGAAGAAAAGGCTCAGCCGGGGGGCGAAATCGTCGATGTCCAACCCCCGCGCCAGCGCCCACCGCACATACTCCAACCCGTTGCCCAGGGTGAAGGCCAGCTCCTGGGCAGCTGTGGCCCCGGCTTCGCGGATGTGGTAGCCGCTGATGGAGATGGTGTTCCAGGCCGGTAACTCCTGGCTGCCAAACTCGATGGTGTCCGTCACCAGGCGCATACTGGGGTGGGGCGGGAAGATAAACTCTTTTTGGGCGATGTACTCCTTAAGAATGTCGTTTTGCAAGGTGCCGCGCAGCTGCCGCCGCTGAAAGCCTTGTTTCTCGGCTGCGGCAATGTACATAGCCCAAATGATGGCGGCCGGCCCGTTGATGGTCATGCTGGTGCTGACCTGCCCCAGGGGAATATCGGCGAAGAGGATTTCCATATCCTGCAAGCTACTGATGGCGACGCCACATTTGCCAAACTCCCCCAACGCTTCTGGCGCGTCGGTGTCGTAGCCCATCAGGGTGGGCAGGTCGAAGGCTACCGACAGGCCGTGATTGCCCTCTTTCAAGAGCAGCTTGTAGCGCGCATTGGTTTCCTCGGCCGAGCCAAAGCCGGCAAAGAGGCGGGTCGTCCACGGCCGGCCGCGATACATCGTGGCATGAATGCCGCGGGTAAAAGGATAGTCACCGGGATACCCCACATCACGCCCATAGTCGAGGTCGGCCACATCCAGCGGCGTATAGAGGCGTCGAATGGGTTCCCCCGATTGGGTGGTGAACAGCTTGCGCCGCTCTGGCATCCGCGCCAGCGTCTGGTGCAGGGTCGTCTCTTCCCACGCCTCTTTTTGTTGGCGGATCTCGTCAAGTGTGCGCTTATCGTACATGTGGACTCCTCTCAACATTTGGGGTGGCGCGTCCGGCGTGGTTGCGGGCTGCGCCCGATGCGCCCCACACTCAGGTTGCTATTTGGGTTGTGTCGCGTCCATTATAGCATGGCGCGGGTTTGAAAAGAAATTTACCGGTTGGGGATGAGGCTTCAACTCACCCCACAGGCGAACGTATTGCGAAGAAACGGGCCGGCCGTTAGAATCCGCGGCATGATCGATGTTCCTGAGCGGCAACCAGGCGACCCTGAAACGAGCGCTCAGGGGGAGACGCCGGGGGTCATGCGCTCCGCCGCCGTGCTGGCGCTGGGCAACATCACCAGCCGCGTGCTGGGGTTGGCGCGTGACTCCATCCTGACCAGTTTATTTGGCGCGCCGTTGGTCAGTGCTTATGAAACGGCCGCTCTCATTCCCAACCAGCTGTACGAACTGATCATCGGCGGCATGGTCAACTCTGCCCTGGTTCCCGTCTTTAGCGAGTATGCCGACGGTGACCGCCGACAAGAGCTGTGGGAGATCGTCAGCGCTTTTCTCAGCACAGCGGTGGCTGTGTTGACGCTGCTGACGTTGTTGGTGGTGGGGTTGGCGCGGCCGGCGGCGGCCTTTGCCGGCGCGCAACGCTTCACCGACCCTGTCCTGCGCGAGACTACCGTGGCCCTGTTGCGCCTGGCCGCCCCGGCCATCTTAACCCTCAGCGTCGCCAGCGTCCTGACAGGAGTGTTGTACGCCCGCAAACAGTTCACCATTCCCGCCTTTTTGCCGGCCCTGTTCAATGGCGCCGTGGCAGCCATGGCCTGGTTGCGCCCCGAACACATCTCCAGCGCCGTTTACGGTTTGCTGCTCGGCTCGCTGCTCCAGATTGTCGCCCAGCTGCCTGCCCTGCGTGATGCACGGCTGCGCTGGCAGCCCGACTGGCGTCATCCTGTCATCCGACGTATTGTGCGCCTGTACTTGCCCATTGTCAGCGGATTGGTTCTCAACACCCTGGTTATCACTTTTAGCTACAACCTGGCTACCAGCACTGGTGATGCCAGCGTGACCTACATGCGGCGCGCCACGACCTTGATTCAGTTTCCCGTTGGTCTGGTGGTCTCCGCGCTCTCGCTGGCGATTTTGCCCACCCTGTCGCGCCAGGCGCTGCGTGAGCCGCAGGCGTTCCCCGGTACGCTGGCCGGTGGGGTGCGCCTGGCCCTGGTCTTGATCTGCCCAGCCGCAGTGGGGTTGTATGTCCTGGCCGGGCCGATTGTGGATTTGCTGTTTGGGCATGGCGCGTTTACGCCGACCGATGTTGCCACCACGGCCCGGGTGTTGCAGCTCTACCTCGTCGGCCTGCCCTTTGTGGCCGTCGATCAGATGTTGGTTTTCGCTTCCTATGCCCGCCATGACACCTTGCGGCCGGCGTTGGTGGGGGTGGGCAGTATGCTGGTGTACACCGCAGTGGCGGTGGGGTTGTTGCGCCCCTTTGGTCTGCTGGCCCTTATGCTGGCGGATGCCGTCAAGCACATGGTGCACACCAGTCTGATGGCCTGGCTGTTGCGCCGTGAACTCGGCGGGCTGGGCGGCTACGCGGTGTGGCTGACGGCGCTCAAAGCCGCGCTGGCGGCCGGCTTGATGGGCCTGGGGGTGTATGCCGTCGCTCAACTGGGCGTGGCGCACCTTCCCCTGCCTGGCGTGGTGGGGGAATTGGCCCTGGTCAGCCTGCCGGGGCTGGCTGGCGTGGCGCTTTATCTCGCCCTGGCCTACGCTTTTCGCTTGCATGAGCTGTGGGGTTGGCGCCGGCCGGGCTGATCGGCCTGTCTCACGACAGGCTGATCACCTTGCCGTCGATAATATCCAGATGTTCCTGCACCAGATGGGGCGGGGCCAGATCGATGAAGGTTTTCAAGCCTAAGGCCAGCAGCCCCAGATCGTCGAAAGGGGTGATGAGAAAGGGCAGCGCCAACCCTTCGAAGGGAAAGAGCCAATACACCGCCACCCCTATAGGTAACAACTTGAGATAGAAAGGCATCTCTGGGTCGCGCAGCAGGCGATAAGCCAGACGCAGCTGGCGCGTGATGCCGCGCCAGAAATCAAGGTCGCGGGGCGGTTGCGAGGTGGGTTGTGTGGTCATGCCTTGCGGCTCCTGGTGTGTCAGATAAAAAATCTTGTTGCTTCCTATACGGAAAAAATCGCGCCAGGGTGCAGCATTCATGGCATGTTAAGGGTGTGGTCGCGCCGGCCGGCCGCATTGGCGGGGCGGAACCATCCTGCTACAATTCGCCCCATGTTGCTATGGTGGGTTATTAAGATCGCTTTGGTGTTGTTCTTCCTTCAGGCTTTTTTGCGCCGCGGCCGGGCGGCCTGGGGAATTGGTCTGCTGACCGTCACAACGGCTGTGCTGCTCGATTCCCTGGCCTCCACTTGGGGACGGGAGCGCCTGTTGGGCGAACTGGGTTTTTTCACCTATGTCGTCGGTGGGATGTTGCTCAGCGGCGCGGCTCTCTGGTTGTGGGAGGTGATGCAACCGGCCGGACGTGTCATGGTCGCGCCGGCGCGTTTTGTCCCGGCCCGGCCGGCCGCCCCGGCTGACCTCCCTGGTAGTCAGGCGGCGGTAGATCGCCAGATGCTCTACGATGAGATTCGCGCCCACCTGGGGCCAGATGATGTGCTGGACCTCATTTTTGACCTGGGGCTGAATGAGAACGATGTCATCAACCCCGGCCAGGATATGCCGCGTGTCATCGTGGCCTTGATGGACGAGGCAGAGCGTCTGGGGCGTCTGGCCGCGCTGGGGCAGGCGGTGGAGCGGGTGTTGAAACCCCTGCCAGCCCAACACCTGCCCCGTCTGGAAAAGCTCTCGCCTGAATCCCCCCCCACCCTGATCCGTCAATTCCTGGTCGCCAACTACACCCTGGCAGATCTCCAGGCCATTGCCGCCGACCTGGGAGTGGATTGGGAGGAGTTGGGCGATGGCCCCAAGAAGACGCGCGCCCGGCAGTTATTGTTATATCTCGTGCGGCGCAACCAGTTGCCCCGTCTCCTGGCGCGGCTGCAAAAAGCCCCCACCGCAGCCTGAACGCCCGTCGTTTTCCGCTTTGAGCTAAGAGTTTTCCCCAGACCCTTTACGACTGGCGCATTCCTCACTACAATGCAACGTGTGTTCTGGCGCACGCCAGGGCCACCGGCGCTCATTCGCCATGGGGCAACCAGGTTGAGTCAGCGCCGGCGGGGCAGGCATCGCAGTCATGGCGTTTCACCTGGGGATCGGGAGCGCCAGCCGGTCGCGGAGCGTGTGTCTTCGGCCGGCATTGGATAGGACATCAGGAAAAGGTATGTTTAAGAGCATCCAAGAGACGCAGCAACGCTTAAGCCAGCAACGCTACATTGCGTCGCCTGAAATGGCAACGGTGGTCTTTCTGGCGCAAAATTTGTGCAAACCGGTTCTGGCCGAAGGGCCGCCCGGCGTGGGCAAAACGGAGTTGGCTAAGGTGTGGGCCAAAGCGCTCGGCCGGCCGCTCATTCGGCTCCAATGTTACGAAGGGCTGGACGAGAGCAAGGCGCTCTACGAATGGGAGTATGCCAAGCAAATGCTCTACACCCAACTGTTGCGGGATACCCTGCGCCACACCCTACAAGATGCTGAGACGCTGGCTGTGGCGGCAGCGCGTATCGCCCAGGAGGAGGATGTCTTCTTCTCTGAGAACTTCCTGCTCCCCCGCCCTTTGCTCACCGCCCTTATGTCGTCGGAACCCGTCGTCTTGCTGATCGATGAAATCGACCGCGCCGATGTGGAGTTTGAAGCCTTCCTCCTGGAAATTCTCAGTGACTACCAGGTCAGCATTCCAGAGCTGGGAACGATCACCGCCCGCCACGAACCGATGGTGCTGCTGACCAGCAACAACACCCGCGAGCTGAGCGAAGCCCTCAAGCGGCGTTGTCTCTATCTCTACCTCGATTACCCCACCTTTGAACAGGAGATGGAGATCGTGCGCCTGAAAGTGCCCGATCTGCGGCCCGAACTGGCGCGCCAGGCGGTGCAGACGGTGCAACAACTGCGTAACATTGATTTGCGCAAGCTGCCCAGCATCAGCGAGACGCTGGATTGGGCGCGGGCGCTGGTGGCCCTCAACGCCTCCGCCATTGACGAAGAGACGATGCGTATGACGCTGACTGTCCTGCTCAAATATGAGACCGACCTGGCCAAAGCTCGGCGCATGATGGGCGGCAAAGGACAGACACGCGGCTATCGCGGCCTGGATAATTAGGGGAGTTGGATCGGTGACCGGCCGGCGGCCGGGTCTAACGCTCCATCCCCTCCACCTCTGCCATGGATGATCGGATTACAGAATTTGTACGTGGCTTGCGCGCCGCCCATGTGCGCGTCTCCATTGCCGAAGCGCTGGATGCCTTCCAGGCCACCTCCCTGATGGGCATCACCGACAAGGATGTCTTTCGCGAATCGTTGCGCGCCACGCTGGTCAAAGAGGTCAGCGATTTTCCGATCTTTGATCGTCTCTTCCCGCTCTACTTCGGCAGCGGTGGCCCCCCCTTGCAGGATGCCACGGAGGGGTTCACCGATGAGGAACAGGCCATGCTGGAGGAGGCCTTGCGTTCGTTGCAAGAGCGTACCCGACGGTTGCTCGACTGGTTGACACGCGGCGATGGCCCTACCCAGGAACAGTTGGAAGAGTTGGCCCGGCGCATGAGCCAGATGTGGCAGGATAGCCCCAACAAGTCGCGCTGGATCACGCGCCGCATGATGCAGGAGATGGGCTTTGGCGACCTGCCGGATCAGCTGGCCCAACTGGCGCGTCTGTTGCAGCAGATGGGGATGCGCCCGGAATCTATCGGCAACCTGATGGGCATTGTGGAGCAAAACGCCGAGGCGTTGCGCGAGCAAGTAGCTCAGGCGGTGGGGCTGGAGGTGGCGCGTGACCGGGCGGAGAGCCGGGGAGGCGGCAAAGGTTCAGATGCCTTGCATGGGCCGGACATCATTCACAAACCCTTTGCTTCGCTCAGCGGTGATGAGAAGGAGAACTTGCGCCACGAAGTCGGCCGGCTGGTGGCCCAGCTGCGCAGCCGGGCCGCGTTGCGCCGACGGCAGGGCAAGGATGGCAAGTTCGATTCCAAAAGCACCATCCGCACCAACCTGCGTTTTGGCGGCGTCCCCATGCAGCTGCGCTTCAAGAAACGCAAACTGAAGCCCAGTCTGGTGATGATTCTCGATGTGTCCAACTCCATGTGGACGGTGTGTGAGTTTATGTTGCGCCTGGTGCACGAGCTACACGATCAGGTGTCCAAAGTGCGCAGTTTTGCTTTTTACGCCGACCTGACCGAAGTCGATCCCCAGATCATCAAGCTCCTGGACGATGCCACTGCCGCCGATCACGTTTTCCAAAACATTCGCCGCACCCTGCCGGGCGGCCACTACGCCACCGATCTCGGCCACAGCCTCGACACTTTCTACGCCCGGTACTTAAGCGCCGTCACGCGGCGCACCACCGTCATCATCGTAGGGGACGGGCGCAACAACTACAACAACCCACGCATCGATCTGGTGCAAGATTTACAGAAGCGGGCCAAACAGCTGTTATGGTTCACTCCTGAGATGCGCGCCCAGTGGAACGACGGGGACAGCGACATGCTCCAATACGAACCCCTCTGCGACCGCCTCTTCATCGTCCGCAACCTGGCCCAACTCTCCGCCGCCGTCGATCAGCTCCTCGCCAACGGCTAACAGTCCCCATCCTGGCCCTCCCAGCCGCAGCGACTGCCTTTATACATCCAGAGGGCTGCGTACCCCCAGCGGCCCCCGCTGCAACACATGGGTGTATATTTGTGTCGTCTTCACATCCTTGTGTCCCAGCAACTCCTGCACGGTGCGGATATCATAGCCCGCCTCCAGCAAGTGCGTAGCAAAACAGTGGCGTAAAGTATGGGGACCAATCGGTTTGACCAACCCAATCGCTTGGGCTGCGCTGCGAATCGCCTTCTGTAACCCGCTAGGGTCCAGATGGTGGCGGCGCATCGTGTCCGTGCCCGGCTCCATGGAAAGCCGGTGCGAAGGAAAAACATACTGCCAGCCCCACTCCCGTTGGGCGTCAGGATATTTGCGGCTCAGGGCATAGGGCAGGTAGACAGCCCCCAAACCCTGGGCCAAATCTTCCTCGTGCAGGCGACGGACGTGGACAAGCTGGGCACGCAGAGCCGTGTGCAGCGTGCCGGGCAAGAGAGTCACCCGGTCCTTTTCCCCTTTACCATCCCGGACAAGAATGTGATGCTGCTCGAAATCAATATCCTTGACGCGCAGGCGCAGCCCCTCGGCCAGGCGCATACCACTGCCATAGAGCAGCCGGGCCAGCAGAGCATGAGTGCCCGTCATCTGATTGAGCAACCTTGTCACCTCACTTTTGGAAAGCACCACAGGCAGATGTTTAGACTGCTTGGCACGCAAGGCATCGATCGGCCCCAACTTCTGTTTCAGCACGTGTCGGTAGAGAAAAAGCAGCGCCGACAAGGCTTGATTCTGGGTAGAAGCCGCTACTTTCTCCTCCACGGCCAGGTGGGTGAGAAAAGCCTCAATCTCGGGAACGCCCATTTCGGCAGGATGGCGGGTGTTATGGAAAAAGATATAGCGTTTGATCCACTGGATGTAAGCTTGTTCTGTGCGGTAAGAATAATGCTTACGGCGGATGGCTTCGGAGACCTGTTCCAGCAGTTTTTGGGGACGTTGAGCCATGGTTTTTGCCTCCTTGACAGGCGTGGAAAAGTCTTTTATGATGTATCTATCAGTTCGGCTGATTGATTCTAGCGTGACGCATTTTTCTGTATAGAAGGCAGTTTCTAAGCTAAAATGGGTGATATACAGAAATTCATCCACATACCATCACTTTATCACATTATATACGGAAAAATTTCCGCAATCAAGCCCCATTTGGGGCAGATAGGCGGAATGATTCCGCAGAATAATAGTTATGCGCCTTCGCCATGAGAGGGAACCTGAAATGCCTGAACTAAAGCAATTCATACGCAACCTCGGATTCGACGGCTGGGTGTTGAGCCTAACAGCTCTCGCAGCAATCTTCATTGGCATTTTGGACTTGGTCGGCTGGCTAAATCTAAGTACCGATCAACTATTGCAAATCGTAATCGTGGGTATTGGACTACTGATGGGCGCGGTAATCGCTCAAACATCCCGTCGAGCCTCAGAAATCAGAGAATTACGAGAAGCAGTAGGTGTCACAGAGGTTACAATCCTCGAATCAAAGGGGTCATTTCCACAACATCTTGTGCAAAGCATATCCAAGACGCAGAGATTCATCTTGGACACTGCGCTCAACTATGAATCGCTGCCTGGCATTGATGATCCGCAAAGGCAGTATAAACAGGTTCTTGACAAGCGTGTGCGGCAGGGTGATATAAGCTTCAGGCGAGTAGAGGTGATTTTCAATAAGGAAAGATTTGAAGGAGTGCTACGCAAGTTACTGACGTATGAAGGGTTCGAGTATTTCATACGTTATTATGACGCACCCCCTAAAGCGATTCCCCTATTAAATATGATGTCCTTCGATGAGGAGCACTTCTACCTGGGTGGTTTCTATCCTGCCGAGTCGCCAGCAGACGAGCTTGCGGTTTACATTCGGCATCCAGAGATATCCCAGTTTCTCCGCGATTACTGGAACGTGTTGTGGCTGAGAGCAACACCTTTGAATGAAGGGAAGCGAATCAACTGGGCTGAACTCAAACGCATCGCTTCACACTTAGGATTGACTGAATCCGAATACGACTTAATGGTGGCTAAACTGAAGGACGAAATTCAACGTAGGAAAAGTCAACTAAGCTGATAGAAACGCAACGGCGCATAACAAGCGGTTCCAGCCGACTCGCGTTCCGCTTCGCTCCACGCGAGCGGCTGAACCGCGCCGTTAGGCGCTGCACAATATAATATAGGTGCTGAAAGGAGATCAATATGTGTGGAGCAGTATGTCTTGTATGTTTGGTAACTGGAAAATCCATTGGAAACCCATTGGGAAATCTTAATGAACCCTTAGGTTGCTGCAAATCCTGCCATTCATTGGTATGCGGTCATCATGGGCAAAGAAATATAAGTGGTCATGGTCCTGATTTTCTTTGTATTTTGTGTGTGCCGTCCTTAGTGGCATCAACGGCATCTGCAATTGTTGATCCCACAACAAAAATCCTTGTACAACTCCGTGACTTCTTCAATCGAAATGCTCAGCTCATTCCAGTAGAATGGATTGAAAACGAATCATTAGACTATTTTGGAAGATGGAGTAACGCAGAACATGATCTTATCAGGTTAGCAAAACGAACCAAGTTTAGTTTTGATGGTGCTCCACAAGAAGTTCGTGACACAATGAAAGAAATAGAAAAATCTCCAAGGGCAAAAACCCTTTTAGCTTTGGCTTGTTGGATGATTTGGATTTACGTTATACCCCATGAAAATCTACCAGAATTTCTCCAGATTATTATGGATACAGTACGATTTAGTGAAGATTAAGTTACGAAACTCCAGGGAAGTATAGCATGTCACAAAATTGGGTTTTATATCATAATATGAAAGTCAAAGAACAATTCGTTGCTTTCTTTCCACAAAACAGTACAAATGAAACACCCCCTGAATATTTAGAGATAAAAGCAGACAAGGTATTCGTTGGATATTTCAAGCGTGAGATTCAGCAGTTCAGATCAGACAATGAAGTCTGGGTTTCACTAGACTTGCACAAAGAAATAAGGGATGGAACGCCAGTAAGCATTCAAGCAATCAGCGCAACTCGTTTCCGTCTTTACAAAATACTGAATGATAAAAAACAACGTCTTGCACTTATGGGGCTAATAGCCTCAATATTCTCGATTGCAATAAATGGTGCTCTCACTATTGGGAAGGAACATCCAATCTTTATAGTCAGTGAATTTGTAATTGCTGTTTCGATGTGGTCTGCGTTGATTTTACAAATTGCAGGTGCTGTCTTGCTATTTTGGAAAGGAGTCTTAGAAGGTTAATTTATTTCGTGGTACGGTGCGCCTAACAAAGCGTGCAGCCGACAAGTGGGATTCTGCGCGATTTATGAGCCTTTTCCTGGCTTCGGGTTTATACTGCTCCCAAGCCGAGTCTCGTCCCGCCCACTTGCGGCTAACGCAAACCGTTAGGTTGCATGAACCACAGGAACCCGCGATATGAAACTTCATCTTGAGAAGCTCGGTGCCATTGGTGCCATTCTCGGTGTTCTGGCCGCAGCTCCTGCTTGCTGTTTGCCGCTTCTTGCCGCCGTCGGCGCATCTCTCGGCTTGGGCGCGTTGGGGCAGTTTCAGGGAGCCTTGCTTTACGTTCTTGAGGCTTTCGTTGCGCTGGCCGTTGTTGGTGCCGTCATTGGGTTCCGCTCCCATCGCAAACCCGGGCCGCTGACCATGGCGGCGGCAAGTGCAGCGGGCATCTTCTATTCGTTCAACGTCGCGCATTCTCAGGTGCTGGTCTTCTCAAGTTTGGCTGGCCTGATGGGGGCTGCGGTTTGGAACACCATCGAGGGTTGGAGGTGTGCCGCCTGCGCGCCGCAGTCCGTGCAGCGCCAGTCCACCATCACTTGCCCTTCCTGCGGCCATCAGCGCACCGAGACGATGCCCACCGATTCATGCCTGTTCTTCTATGAGTGCGTCGGCTGCAAAGCCATGCTCCGCCCAAGACCCGGAGACTGCTGTGTGTTCTGTAGTTTCGGCACGGTAAGGTGTCCGCCCAAACAAGGCGAAACATGTGCTTGCTAGCCATGCAACCTAACAACAGCATGCAGCGGACGGCGCTTCGCGCCGCCGCTGATGCTGAGCGTTGGGCGGCACATCGCGGCCCTTAACTTCAGTGACAAAGGAGAAAAGCATGACAAAGCAGAGCAACGAAGCAGTCGTAAAGGCTCTTTCAGGCCTTCTTGCCAGCAGCTATACGCTCTACCTTAAGACGCACAATTACCACTGGAACGTCACAGGCCCAATGTTCACGACGCTCCATACGCTGTTCGAGACGCAGTACACGGAACTTGCGACTGCCGTCGATGAAGTTGCCGAACGCATTCGCGCCATAGGTGCGTTCGCACCAGGCAGCTATTCAGCATTCGCCAAGCTCAGTGCGGTCAAAGAAGAAACCGGACGCCCAGAAGCCAAAGAGATGATCCGATTATTGACTTCAGATCAGGAAACGGTCGCGGCGTCAGCTCGGCGCGTCATTGAAGCAGCGGAGGCGGCGGGCGACCAAGCCAGCGTGGATTTGGCCACAAGGCGGCTGGACATTCATGAGAAAAATGCTTGGATGTTACGGAGTCATCTGGAGTAACAAACCGCCCAACAAAGGGCTGCAGCCGACGCCGCTAACGCGGCGCGGCTGAGCTCGTTCGTTAGGCGGCGTGAAGTCACCGCACCTTAATATGGAGATATTCTCATCATGACTGAAAATCCACTTGTCTGGCATTATGGCTTGATGGCGGAACGTTGGGCTGAATTCAATAATGAAGCCCGTGAAGTGCCATATTTCCTTAGCAAAATCGAACAGTATGGGCAACCTGTTCTTGATTTGGCATGTGGGACTGGACGCGTTCTCCTACCGTTATTAGATAAAGGTGTTGACATTGATGGATGTGACGTCTCAGATGATATGCTGAAGTTCTGCCGTCAAAAGGCAAAACAGGCAGGTTTCAGTCCTAACCTTTACCAGTCTTCAATGCATGCTTTTGACATTCCTCGTAAATATAAACTAATCTATATTTGCGACTCATTTGGTTTAAGTGGCAGCAGAGATAATGACCTCGAAACTCTTAAACGTTGCCACCTGCATTTGGAAGATGGCGGAGCATTGGTGGTCAACATTCAGGCAGATTATTCTGACCCTGATTGGTGGAGTACGTGGCTAAGTGAAAAACGAAAGTCACTTCCAGCACCTTACCCAGAAAAGGGAGAAGGTCGGATTGCGTCGGATGGCAGCGAGCACTTTGGTCAGTTCCGTCTCGTCGCGTTTGATCCATTGAATCAAAGTTATGTCCGTGAAGTTCGTCTTGAAAAGTGGGTTGAAGGAAAACCAGATAAGTTTGAAGAATATACTTTGCGTGGCAACATCTATTTCAAGCATGAGTTGCTACTCATGTTGAAAGTCGCGGGTTTTCATGATATTACTGTATGCGGTGACTACAAAGAGGAGTCGGCAACTGCCGACCATGAAGAAATTGTCTTCACCGCCCTTAAATGAGTTTCAAGCATCGCTGCCTAACACAGCGTGCAGCCGACTGGTGGGATTCTGCCGCATTTTCAGGCATTTTTCTGGCTTCGGGTTTTTCCTGCTCCCCAGTCGAATCCATGCCCGCCCACCAGCGGCTAACGCAAACCGTTGGGCCGCTTACATCCTTTTTGTCGGATAACAAACGCATGGCAGAGACTATATTGAAGCTTGAGATCAACCTGTCGCCATCCTCCGCCGACGAGCAAGTTGTTTGGGATGGTCTGCGGTATCACAACGAGCAACATGTGCCCTCGAACAAGGACTATACCTTTGGAGTCTTCCTCCGGCAACCCTCAGGAGCGATACGCGCAGGTCTCCTCGCCAAGGCGGGTCGAGGATGGCTTCATATCCTGACACTCTGGGTACACCCCGGTATCCGTGGTAAAGGACATGGGCGTAGGCTCTTGGCAGAGGCAGAAAAAGAGGCCCGAAAGAGAGGGTGCCATAGTGCTTACCTCGACACCTTCAGCTTTCAGGCGCCTTCCTTCTATGAGCACTGTGGTTACAAGGTGTTTGGGAAACTGGAAGACTTCCCAGAAGGTCATGAGAGATACTTCATGCGGAAGTCAATCAAGAAATGAGCGTATTGAGTTGGGAAGCCAGCATGATGCTGATCCGGACAAAGCGGCCCAACACGGCGTGCAGTGGACAACTGGGAATCGCCGCGTTTTTTGGCAGTTTTCAACGCCTCAGCAAGATTCCGTTTTCAAGCATTGCGCGCGTCCCGCCCAGTTGCCACTAACGCCAGCCGTTGGGCATCACAGGAGGAGGTATCGCTATGACGAAGATTGCACAAGGGCGCGAAGGGTGAGTACAGTTTTGAGGTATACCCGGCGAACCAGACCTTCAATTCTGTCGGTGCTGTGTACATCTTTACCAAGCGCGTCGTAGGCACTGATAATAAGGGCACGCACACGCTTCTTTACATCGGGGAGACGGGAGATCTCTCTGCAAGAATTCCCACGCATGAGAAGTGGCCTTGTGCAAAGCGTAATGGGGTCAACTGCATCTGTGTGCACCGCGACGATAATGAGCGCTCACGTCTTCTCAAAGAGGCAGACCTTAGGGCTGGTAACAGTACACCATGCAACAATCAGTGAGGGTGATGCCCAACTATGCGTTCAAGCGGACCGCGGGGAGATGTTTCGATGTTTCCTGATGCGTTGTCGGCCCGCGGCCGCTTAACGCGGCGTTGGGCGCAGCATCAATCAGCAGAGCCCATAGTTTGAGGTAAATCGTAAATGAATAAAATAACTTCAGTATTTATTGCGGCTAACCCTGCAAAAACTACACAGCTTAGGCTCGACGAAGAAATTAGAGCAATTACTGAAAAAATCCGGGCCTCAGAGCATCGGGATATGATCAATTTAATCTCTCTGTGGGCGGTCAGACCTGACGATTTATTGCAAGCACTGAATCAACACCACCCTCACATTGTACATTTTAGCGGACATGGAAGTGTTACAGGGGAGATCATTCTTGTTGATAATCTTGGAACCCCCAAGCCAGTTACCGCACAGGCTCTTAAGACTCTATTTACAACTTTGAAGGACAATATTCGAATAGTTATCTTGAATGCTTGTTATTCAAGAATTCAGGCTGATGCAATTGTGAGCGTTATTGATTGTGCGATTGGAATGGACGATGCAATAGGTGATAAGGCTGCAAATGTATTTGCAGCTTCGTTTTATCGCGCTATTGGTTTTGGGCGTTCTGTTCAAGAAGCTTTTGACCAAGGTGTAGCAGCATTATTGCTTGAGGGTATTCCCGCAGAAAATACTCCCAAGCTGGTAACCCGAACTGGCATTGATCCTGCATCAATGTTCTTGATAAAAAATGCAAATTCTATACAGCAAGACCCCGCTCAATCACCGGCTACTCCTAAACGGAAATTCTTTGTGGGTCACGTATACGACAAACAACAAATAGATGATTTGAGAGATTGTATTGCCAGAGCTGCAGAAGGCACTATATGGCAACCCATCTATGCTGATGAGAAAGTAGTTAGTGGCCACATTTTGTTTGATAAAATAGCACCTCTTATTTCTGAATGTGAGTTTAGCATTTTTGAAATATCTAGCCAAAGTCGCCCAAATGTCTTTATAGAACTTGGAATTGCATTACAGCAAAACAAACCTGTATATCTCTTACTTCAACAAGGTGTAATCCCTCCTACCGATTTAGGCGGGCGTGATTTGATTGTTTATGGAAGTTATAAAGAGTTGGAAGAGAATCTAAGAAAGAAGGTATTCTCAAAAAAACTTGGCATTTTAGAACACAAGTATCTACGGCATACTTATCACATCAACTCGATTAGCCTTTACAAAGACGATATTCTGTTGGCTTCAGGTAGTGGTGATAGAAATGTTATTGTTTGGAAAGTAGAAACAGGGGAGGTTGTAGCCGTTCTTAAGCATGATAAATGGGTTGGTTCTGTTCAATTTGCTCCCCAAGGAATATATCTAGCAACTTCAGAGGGCTATGGAACCGTCAAACTTTGGAATATTGACACCTTTACCCTTGTAGCTAAACAGGGCGCTCATCAAGGAGATTGTCGTACTGTGGCCTTTTCTCCTACTGGTGAGTTACTAGCTTCTGGTGGGGGGGATGGCAAAATTCATTTGTGGGAAATGCCAAGTCTTAGTCTGACTTTCACGCTAGAGGGACATACAGCGGAAGTGCGCCGGGTTGCATTCAGTCCTACTGGTGACAAGTTGGTATCTTGTGGTGAAGATGGAACATGTAATTTGTGGTCGTTGGCAGATAAATCCTATGAACGTATTCTCCAAATTCCCAATAATTTGATACGTTCAGTTGCCTATTCTCCCAATGGTAAGATGATTGCAACTACAGATAGTGAGGGAGTTGTTCGAGTTTGGGATACAACTCGGTACGCTTGGCGATGGGAAAAGAAAAAGCACGAGGGGCCAGCCGTAGGATTGTGTTTTGATCCATCTAACAAACGGGTAGTAAGTGGAGGGTATGATAGACTGATATATATATGGGACGTAGAAACAGGAGAGATAATTGATCGTATTTCAGAACATCAAGACGGGGTCACTTGCTTGACTTTTTCCCACAATGGAAAATGGTTATTCTCTGGAAGTAGAGATAAATCTATTTGCCGATGGCATATTTAGCCCCAAATGCGCCCAACATTGCATCAACCCGACGCGGCTAGCGCCACCGTGATCGGCGGGGTCACGCACTTTCAGTTAGTCTATTGGCGAAGGTGTCTTCCACGCACCTGCCGCGCGGGTTATGCTGGTCGTTAGCCCGCTCGTTGCGCCCATGCATCAGAGAAAAGATCGCGCTTGATGGAATCGAGACTTTCAGGAGTTGATGTGTTTAATCGAAGGAAAATGGAGCATTCCCAGAATTTTATACGTCACCCAAAACTTGTAAGATAACTTCTCGAACTTACAACTTCAGGTGGGGCGATAATGTTCGTTTGTGCAAAAGCGAAAAAACACAGGAAACTACTTTGACAATGTTAGATTAGGCTTGTGAGAGCCATCGTCAGTAAAATATGGAAATGAAAACGAAAAAACTTCACGGTTAGCCCAATGGGGCCTAGATGAAGAAACTATCAATAAATTAGGCGAACGACTTAGACAATACCATCAACGGTATCGTTATTGGATGAAAACCAAAACGCGAGACACCAGCGAATACGGCTATCATTATTTGAGTGGTCTGTTACGAATGGGAAGCAACTGACATATCAACGGCATTGCTCGTGTGGCGGGAATAGAGGAGCAGAACCTACAACAATTCATGACCGATTCCCCTTGGCCAGGCGAGGATTTGATCGCCGTCTTACAACAAGATATTGGTCACTTGACACATTATCAGCAGGGGAGTGTTCTCATTGCCGATGAAAGTGCCGAAGAGAAAGCAGGTCCAAATAGTGCGGGTAGTAGTCGGCAACATAATGGTCGTTTGGGCAAAGTCGAGATGAGTCAGGTAGGCGTGTTTCTGGCCCTGGCCAAAGATGGCTATCGCACCTGGATAGATGATGAACTGTATCTGCCTGAGCAATGGTTCAGTCAGGCGTATGCCCAACGGCGCCAACAATTGGCAATTCCCAATGACCGCGAATTTCAAACCAAAATCGAATTGGTTTTGGTCATGGTCAAGCGCGTAATAGCCAATGGTATACCCTTTGTCGCTTTCGATTGTGACAGTTTGTATGGCCGGAGCGGGTGGCTGCGTGATGAGTTGGAAAAACTCCAAGTTGAATACTATGCTGATATTCCCGACAACACCACGCTTTACCTGGAAAAGCCACAAGTTATCAAAGAACAAAAGCGCAAGAATATCCAGCTAACCGTTATCGGCAGCAAAACGACGCCCAAAAGAGTTGGCGATGAACTTCCTTTTACCCACATCACGATACGTCCCCATGAAAGGGGCCACCTAACTGCCCAATTGGCGCGACAACGAGTATGGACTGTGCGAGAAGATGGTGCTTCTCGTCAGGAATGGCTGCTGATTCGGCGGGATAAAGGCAAAGTCACCTATTCTTTGAGCAATGCTACGCCTGACACAGACCTACGGACGATGGCCCAACACAAGTCGCACCGTTATTTCATTGAACGAGCCAATCAGGATGCAAAATCCGAACTGGGTTGGGATGAATTTCAAGCCCAGAAGTATCCCGCTTGGACCCACCATTTGGCTTTAACGATTATGGCCAGTGGCTTCATTACCGAAACCTTACTCGACTGGGCGCAAAACCATCCCCGTGACCCGGCTTTGTTGGCCGAATATGAAACGGATGTCTTGCCTAATTTATCGATTGTTAATGTACGCGCCTTGCTACGAGCTGTCCTGCCGTTGCCTCAGCTATCGCCATACGAAGCGGCTGAGTTAATCGTCAAACATCTTGACAATCGTACTCGCTCACCCAGGTCTCGGCTTAAAAAGGCTCGTAGCCCTTGAATCTAACATTGTCAAAGTAGTAAGTGTGCGAAGTCTTGTCGGTTTGAGGCGAAGCTTCGCCAGTTTTTTCTCGTGGCAACTGACGCAGCCGTTAGCACCGTTGGGAGGACGAGCGGGATTCTTCAGTTTAGTAGCGTGACACACGTAATGTTTTACCTGAGATTCACTTGTTGCTATCTGATATAATCGAGTCATTGAAAACGGTTGCTGTTTTCCTGGGAGAATGTTGTGTACAAGCGTGTTTTACGCCAGATGCGAGAGAAAATTCGCATCCGGCAATATGTGATGACTCTTCATGCGGAAGAAGAAATGAATAACGATGGCCTCTCCATTTTCGATGTTGAGAGAGCTATTCTAACAGGGGAGATTACGGAGCGGCAAGAAGATCACCACACAGGGGAATGGAAGTATGTGGTTATTGGTCAAGCAATTCATGGTGATGAAATCACCATCGTTGTCAAATTGAGCGTTACGAACAAGCTGGTTGTCATCACGGTTTATCTAGAAGGGAAATAATGAGCAAAAGTGAAAACTCAACATTGATATGTGATATTTGTGGCAAAGCGGGCGTCAAAATTCGCTATGTCTCTAGAAGCTATGGCGAAGGTGAAAACTTGCTGGTTATCGAAAATGTGCCTGTGGTCAGTTGTCCCCACTGTGGTGAAAGCTACCTAACAGCGGCAACATTGCACGAAATCGAGCGGATCAAATTACATCGGCTGGCTTTTGCCGAACCACGACCGGTGCGCGTTGCTGTGTTTGCAACCTAAGAGACTGTCTGAAAAGGTTAGGCGGGAGCTAACCTCCGCACCATGATGCGAATCATGGCCATGTAGATCATAGCTTCGCTCGAGGAGGTTAGCACCCCGTAGTCCTTGCTGAGTCGGCGGTGATGATTAAGCCAGGCCAAAGTGCGCTCCACAACCCAGTCCAGCAATTGGCCGCGATAGCCGCCATCCACCCAGATGCGGCGCAGCTTCTTGCAGGCGCCCGGCCGACGACGCAAGAGCAGGCGTGCGCCATCACGATCTTGGACGGAAGCCGCCGTGACGACTACGACCAGCAGCAAGCCGAGGGTGTCCACGAGCAAGTGCCGCTTCCGTCCCTTGATTTGTTTGCCAGCATCGTAGCCTCGCAGGCCCGCAATCGCCGTGGTCTTGACACTTTGACGGTCCAGACAGCCGGCTATGGGATGTTTATGCCGCCCTTGGCGTCGCCGTAACAAGGCGCGTAGCGTATCATGGATGCGCTGCCAGACCCCAGCATCACGCCAGGTGCGAAAGTAATGATAGACGCTCTTCCAGTTGGGATACTGGCGCGGCAACATGCGCCACTGGATGCCACCTACCACCAGATACTGAATCGCATTGACGACCTGCCGCATATCAAGGGTGCGCGGTCGTCCGCCTACTTGGGCCGGTGGGATCAAGTCCTTGATATAATCCCACTGGCTGTCGCTCAGGTCGGTTGGGTACAGTCGGGTCTTCATAACCACAACTAATACCACCACTTAGCCGGCAGCCACTACTTTTCAGACAGTCTCTCAGTTATTTTGCTGAACAGCCTTACTTCAGCCCCACCAGCAGAAACCGCATAAGTCTTTCCACTTGGGTCTCCCTGTTTTTTGTCATTGTCACCTGATTCTCCATTACTTCTTGATAAAGACGTTTGCTTACACCAACATACGCTGACGCATACCGGCGATAAATGCGTCGTCACCGACTTTTATACGCATCGCGTATGTTTGCGCCGCATCGCCCAGCAGGTAGCGCAGTTGTTGCTTGCCATCGGTTGCCGCCCGATAGATGCCTTCTGCAATCTCCTCGGCTGGGCTGGGAACCCGAGCAGATTTTGCTAATGCGGCCATAAACTTCTGACCGGCTGGTGCATAATCGGGCACGGCATCCGGCATAGCAAAATCCATCGAACGTCCGCTGAAGTCGGTCGCCACCCCGCCTGGCTCGATCAGCTTCACCTGAATGCCCAGTTCGCCTAGTTCATAGGCCAACGCCTCCGAAAACCCTTCCACTGCCCACTTGGTGCTGTGGTACAAGCTCGTGAAAGGGTACGTGATAAGCCCACCGAGCGAGGAGACATTGATAAACAGTCCCGTTTTGTTGGCGCGGAAATGGGGCAAAAAGGCGCGGGTCACTTCCATCAACCCAAAGACATTCGTCTCAAACTGATGACGAATCTGAGCCACAGTAGCCGCTTCAAATGGGCCGGATAAGGCATATCCGGCGTTGTTCAGTACGGCATCAACGGTCCCATAATCGTTCAGGATGTTGGCAGCGGCTTTGGTGATAGAGGCCTGATCGGTGACGTCGAGTCGGTAGAGTTTGACCTTTTCGATTTCAGCCAACTCGGTTTCATTTTCCGGCTTGCGCATGGTGGCAGCGACTTGCCAGCCTTGCATGGCAAAATGTTTGGCGGTCGCCTTACCAATACCAGAACTTGAACCAGTGATAACGATTGTTTTCATTTGTAATCTCCTTATTGATTAGACTGAATGTTCGCTCTAATTCAAGTAAAAAAATGTTGCTTACGCCAAAACACTACGACAGACACGCTCAGCTATTGTGTCTAATGTGGCGGCATCTACGCTGAGATTTCCTTCGATGTGCGACTTTGCAAGGTTAAGGGCAACCGTGAACGTCATGGTATAGATCACATCGAGCGGCAAGCGGACTACCAACCCCTGATCAATATCACTTTGACCCATCCTCAACAACCCTATCATCTCGCTCTGGCTCTCTCGCTCCCGTTCCGCCGTGTAGTAAGACGAGTTCTTATATTGTTCAATAAAAATAGTCTTTTCTGGATTATTAAAATGAAAATGATATTTTCTGAGCCAGAGGCCTTTGTAACGTTCCAAAATAGGTTGTTGCAGGATTGCCTCATCGAGAATATACGCCATCATCTCGCGGAAAATGCCAAGAAACAGGGTATCCATAATCTCGTCTTTACTGCCAAAGTAATGATAAACAATGCCCGGGCTCGATTTAGCACGCTTAGAAATCTTGCTCATGCTCGTGTTCAAAAGACCTTGTTCTGCGACAAGTTGAAGCGTTGCCTCAAGAATGAGCTGGGAACGCTCGGTTGAATGGATGCTAGTACCTGATGCGGTCATATGATAAGGTCGTTGCAATTTAGATTGAACGATCACTCTAATTAGTCTACCATTTACATATTTAATGGTCAAGACCATATTCAAGCCAGGTGCGTCCCAGATTTTGGGGGAAGGAAAGTGTGATGCACCTGATAAAGCACTGGGATGCTCACTGAACCGTATGGGCCAATGCGTTGCACTCGACTGGATTTGAAACCTACCCCAATTTAGGGACGCACCCTTCAAACCAGATTTCCGCGCGATATCTGAGCTGAGCGGTCGGACCTACAGCGTTTGATCGATGCGGACGTCAGCCAAGGCGAGGCGCCGTGGCAGTCCAACAACGCGTTGGGCCGTTCATCTGAAGGCAGAGGCTGTCACAGTTTGGTCGTGCGGTCGCGGGGCATACGGCTCTGTCACAAAGCGTTGACCGCGCGGTACATAGGCAGTCAGCGGCGCGGGGCTCGATATGTACAGTCGGGCGCACCCACTCTTAATGGCGCGCTCGACATCAGCGGCGGTCGGTGGTGCAACGGTTCCATCCATCGGTACGCCGAACCCCCCGCGCTTCGAGCGCGGACCGGCTCAGCGAGGCCAGCAGTGCGCCGCTTTGGACTTCGCGGCCCGCAGGTGCGGCGGGGACTGTCCGTTCACGGCTCAGGTCTCGGGCCGCCGCACCGCACCTGCTCTGCTTGGGCAAGCGAACACTTGCGGAGCAACGGTGCGTCTCATCGCCAACGCCGCGCAGTGCGAGCGTCATCGGTGGGGTTGCAAGTTGCGGTAACGGTCGGTACGGTCGGGCGCAGTCCACATTTCGACGGCTCGCCCAACCCGGCTTGCACTGGACGCTTCGCCGCACGCGGTTCTGCAAATGCCAATGACTCGCGCTACTCACGCCGGTGAAGCCCACCGTTAGGAGCGACCCAGTTCCCAGCATAAAGCGCCTGTCTCAGAAAACAGCCCCTCACACTTGCAACCCGTAACGTTATAAGTTACACTGTTCTTGTGATAAAAGATTTTAAGCACAACGGTCTGGAAAAATTCTTTCTGACTGGTTCCAAAGCAGGAATACAGGCCGCTCAGGCAAGCAAATTGCGCCTTATTTTGGGTAGATTAAATGCGTCAACCAGTCCGCGGGATATGAACCTGCCCGGTTTGTATTTGCATGAGCTAAAAGGCGATAGACAAAGCACATGGTCTGTCAAAGTAAGTGGCAACTGGCGCGTGACATTTCGATTTGATGGTCCAGATGCTACAGTTGTTAACTACGAAGACTACCACTGAGGTGAGTAAGATGATGCAGATGTACAATCCCCCACATCCCGGAGAAATCCTTAAAGAACTATGCTTGGAACCGTTAGGACTGACGGTGACGAGAGCCGCAGAAGCGCTTGGCGTTAGTCGCAAGACGTTATCGGCAATTCTGAATGGCCGTGCAGGCATTAGTCCCGAAATGGCCATTCGACTTTCGATGGCTTTTGACACTTCGGCTGAAAGTTGGCTCAATCAGCAGACCCAGTATGATTTGTGGCTTGCCAGACAAAATCAACAGGCGATAAAGGTTGAAAAACTCTTTGCTTCCTAACAACCCATGCAGCCGACGCTGGCGCGAGTCCTTGGGAGGCTGGCGTTTGGACTGGGGAAACATATCCAGATGATACTGGCGAATGACATGCAGGGTCTTGTTCTCATCACCCTTGAAGACCATCTCACCAAACAAGGCGATGGTGATGACTTCGCTATCACTGAATTCAGGTGTCTCCTGCGGGGCAAATTTCCGTCGCAACCTCAAGCCGGGGCGGATGGCCTGATGACTATCATCAACCGGAACGTATGACACGGTCAGAATATCACTCCAAGCTGAATGTGTTATATAATCGGTTAAGCCTTTCATCTTATGCTCCTTTTGTGTGATGTGGTGATCAAACTCTTGGAGTGTATTTTGAAAGGCTTTTGCTCAAAACAGCTTAGCAATTAGAGTATACAGTTGCAGCCGACTCGCGTGAAGCGTAGCGGAACGCGAGCGGCTGAACTGCATCGTTGGGCGGCAAGTCTCATAACCTGATTGAGCAGAATATGATCACGATTGGTTTCCTTGCAGATTATCTCGATGCCATACCCACATTGGCAAAATGGTTCCGCAACCAATGGCCTGATTATTATGCTGACATGTTACAAGAAGAGATAGAGCAGGATTTTCTTTCAGACGCTTCTCGTGATCGTCTTCCCATTCGCCTGATTGCCTTCGAGTCCAGCGAGCTGGCTGGCACGATTGTCCTACGGGAGCACGGAAGCGAGACTTTACCAGAGTTCAAACCGGAATTAGGGGGATTATATGTCGTGGAGTCGCATCGAGGTCATGGCATCGCTACAGAGTTGGTTCGGGCAGGCATGAAAGTAGCTCACGAGCAAGGGTATGAGACTCTCTTTGCAACAACCGTCGTGGCAGCCGGGATCCTGGAACGCTTAGGTTGGGAGTTTATCAAAGCAGTTATTCATCAAGACGGCGAACTCTTATTATATCGATGCAGACTGTAAGCGCCGCCCAACATAACATGCACCGGACGGCTGGGACTCGGCGCGTTTTTCAGGCATTATTAGCAAGTTGAGCAATTTACCGTTTCCTACGTAAGCCGACGGTAGTTCTTGAAAATAGATCGCGCCCTAACGCAATTTCACTTGGGTAAATCGCAAGCGATGTTTTCAAGAACTTTCCACCATCTACATAACAAATTTATTTACACGAAATCAGAGTTAAGGTTGAGATTGACGGACTACAGAGTGCTTGATTACCAGCTTCTTGACGCCGCCAACGATAAAACGATAAACTGACGAACAACAAGATTCCGATGAGTTCGGGGCAAAAAAACCGTTAAAAGGAGCTGTTAATAATGTCATCTACTGCGATTGTCACCATAACAAAAATGATGGAAACCTTGCCTGAATCGGCGCAGGAGCAGGCAGTGGAACATTTACGGGAATTCATTGCTGAAATGCAGGATGAAACTCGCTGGGATGCTTTGTTCAAAAAAACACAAACGCAGTTGGTGGCAGCCGCGCAGCGGGCCAGGGAAGAAGTTACGGCAGGTCAAGCGAAGCCAATGGATTATGATCAGTTATGAAATCTGCCACCTTGCCCTCTTTTTGGAAAGCTTACGAGTCTCTTGATAAAAGCATCAGGCGGAGAGCCAGAAAAGCCTACCACTTATGGGCGCAAAATCCCTTTCACCCATCTTTACACTTCAAATGCATCAATAGCGAAGAAAACATCTGGTCAGTGAGAGTCTGGGGTATCGTGCAGTTGGTATTCTTGATGAAGATACGGTTACATGGTTCTGGAGTGGAAACCATGATGAATATGAGCGTTTTTTCTCGTAAAACTTAAACGGAGTGCAGCAGCCTACTGTATTGGTCAGCGTGCTAACAACGCTTGGAACGGACGGGCGAGATCGGGACTATTTCAAGGTTCTGGGGAATCCGCATGTAGTTTTCCAATCCGCCCGCCGCTCAAGTGAACGTTAAGTTTTGCAAATTTATGGGACAGGTTGTGCTGAACCACAATCAAGATCGCCAGATCATAGCAATCTGGAAGGAAATTTAATGAAAGCGATTGTCTACACAAAATATGGGCCACCGGAAGCGCTTCAGCTCACAGAGGTAGAAAAACCTACGCCCAAGGAGAAGCAAGTCCTGGTCAAAGTGCATGCGGCGTCCGTCAATGCGCTTGATTGGCGAGGCTTCACGATGCCATCGCTCCTCGTTCGCTTAATGAGAGGCGGGCTTCTCAAGCCCAAAAACCCGAAGGTCGGCGTTGATGTCGCGGGGACGGTGGAAGCGGTTGGCAGCAGTGTTACGGAGTTTAAGCCAGGGGACGAGGTGTTCGGGGTAGCTCCGGGCGCGTTTGCTGAGTATGTGTGTAATGGCGAGAGTAAATTCGCGCTGAAACCAGCCAATGTATCGTTCGAGGCAGCAGCAGCCGTTCCTGTGGCGGCATTCACCGCCTTGCAGGGTCTTCGTGACAAAAGACAGATTCAGCCAGGGCAAAAGGTTCTCATTGACGGGGCGTCTGGCGGCGTGGGGACATTTGCCGTGCAGATTGCTAAATCCTACGGCGCTGAAGTGACTGCTGTATGCAGCACGCGGAACCTGGATATGATGCGATCCATTGGGGCAGATCACGTCATTGATTACACGCGAGAAAATTTCACCAAAAGTGGATTGCGTTATGACTTCATTCTAGCCGTTAACGGATACCATCCAATTCTACATTACAGGAGGGCATTAACCCCCCAGGGAATTTGTGTCGTGGCTGGAGGTTCCATGTCTCAAATTTTCCAGGCGATGCTTCTGGGGCCATTAATCTCGCGGCTCGGAAACAAGAAACACGTTTTCATGGGAATAGCGACAACACCCAAGAAAGACCTGCTTGTTCTCGGAGAACTTCTTGCAGCGGGCAAAGTGGTCCCTGTTATTGACAAATGTTACCCGTTGAGTGAGACGGCTGAGGCTATCAGGTATCTTATCGAAGAACACGCCCAAGGAAAAGTTGTCATTACGGTGGAACAGAATAACAAAACCCAGTCAGGATGAGGGAGATCATGAAAGCGGTCGTGTGGACAAAATATGGCTCAACAGATGGTCTTCAGCTCCAGCAGGTAGCAAAACCTACCCCCAGGGACAATGAGGTACTGATCAAAGTACATGCGGTAACCGCATCAACAGCGGACACTGAGCTCCGAAGGCTCAAACTCCCTCTCTTGTTTGCGATCCCCCTGCGGCTATATCTAGGTCTAATAAAACCAACCAGAATAACGATACTTGGGACGGAGTTCGCCGGGGAGATTGTATCCGCCGGCAAAGAGGTAACCCGCTATAAGCCGGGTGACCAGGTTTTTGGATATACCGGCCTCCGTATGGGAACCTATGCGGAGTATATATGTCTGCCCGAAAGACCTTCAGGTCTGGCAAGTGTGATGGCAAAAAGACCGGCCAATATAACTTATGAGGAGGCTGCCGCCGTACCACTTGGTGGACTCGAAGCGTTGCATACCCTTCGACAGGCAAATATCCAGCGAGGACAAACAGTTTTGATTGTTGGCGCTGGCGGTAGTATCGGCACGTACGCAGTACAGCTGGCCAAGCACTACGGAGCTGAAGTGACCGGCGTGGACAAACCGGGGAAATTGGAAATGCTGCGCTCAATCGGCGCAGATCATGTCATTGATTACACTCAAGAAGATTTCACCAACCTTGGCCAGATTTATGATGTCATCCTGGATACGATCGGCAAAAGCTCGTTTTCAGGTAGTTTACAATCGCTCAAGGAAAATGGAATCTATCTAAACGCCAACCTGGGACGGTTCGGTGGGATTCGAAGGCGATGGATTTCGAAGAGAAGCAACAAGAAAGTAATCCCTTGGTCAGCAGGCTATACGGTCAATAATCTGCTTGCCCTCAAAGAGCTGATTGAGGCCGGAACGATTAAAGTGATTATTGATCGGCGCTATCCGTTGGAACAGATTGCCGAGGCGCACAGGTATGTCGAAACAGGACACAAGAAGGGAAATGTAGTCATAACTCTGGAACAAAATAGCAAAACCTAACAACGCGCTGCACCCGACTTTGCTTCGCAAAGCGGGTGAGCGCAACCGTTGGGCCGCACCACGGCCTCAAGAGGGGGAAGCTGTTCGTTTGTCAGATTGGGAAGGGGTGCGCCTGGCATCCGTTGAGGCCGGCCGGGGCGGAGAAGCATCAATGTGGCAAGATTACATGGTCGTTGATCCCACCAGCTGCCAGGGAAAAGCCTGTGTCAACGGATGGTTGAGGGGACATGTGTTAGGATTAGGGGCTGGCTCATATCTGCGCTGGCTAACAAGTAGCTCGGCTGCAAGTGGTTGGGTGGCCGGCCGCCGATTGCTTCCGGGTGAACACAGGAGGAATATGCCAAACAACTCATTTGTCGTGCGGTATGGACGACCGCTCATCATTCTGGGTACGGCGTTATTCGCCGTTTCATTAGCGTTTCCGCTGCTGGCCAGTCTGTTGCCAGATAACGCCCGGCCGTCGTGGATCGGCGTTCTCGACGTGACCTTGGTGCTGATTCTTGCAGGCGTGATGATCGGGATTGAGACTGCCGCCCGGGGCCAAGTCGATACTCAAGCCCAGCAGACCAGCTATCGTGGGTATCGAATCGTGTTGCATCTCCCCATCGTTTTACTCATCTTATTCTTCATAGCCGGGGAGCAAATTCAATGGGGCATCCTGTTACCGGGCCTGGCCTGGCGCACCTGGTTGGGGTTGTACATCCTGCCCGCTGGTGTAGCTGTTTGGAGAATGAGCACGCCAATGGAAGATAAGCACTGAACGCCTTTGGGTTTGTCCAATTGGAATCAAGGTGCGTTGTTCAGCTCTGTGCCGCCCAACAACTCAAGACAGCCGACCGCGCTGGTTTTCGGAAATTCATGGCTGTTGGTGTAAACTTTTGGTAGGCGGCCCTTGTCTCAATCGATGGCGGCTTATTTCGCTGCCGTGGGGGCCCACGTGAGAAATTGCTATGATCCTTGACGCATGGGCGCAGCACCCTACGCTGAGGCATATCCAAGACCCCATTTTTGAGTCGTTGCGGCGCTGGATAAAGATGCCGATTCCGACCGTTGAAATTCCGGTCGAGATAACCATTGGGATGATGGATCAGGCGAATATTGCCAAAAGTCTGATTTGTGCCTGGATTGCTCCTCGCAATGAAGACGGCCATTTCGCCCCGGCAAAGGGCCGCCAATGACCTGGCGAAGTGCAATGAAGGAGTTTATGGCGCATAAAGCTTCTGATATGATCTATCCCCTATCCGCTCTCAGAGCGATGGTGTTGCATGTCCAGCGTCTCACACCGCCTTATGAGGCATCGCCGGCCCCCGGCCCGGATACAATCGTCGATCTGGTGAAGGCGCTCGGCTACGTGCAGATCGACACCCTGCATGTGGTCAACCGCGCCCATGACGTCACCCTGTGGGCGCGCCTGGGAGCGTATGATCTTAATGTGTTCCGTGAGCTGATCTACGCGCCCCGCCGTCGGCAGCTTTACGAAGGCTGGGGTCACGCCGCCAGCATCATCCCCCTGGAACATTATCGCTACCACAGATGGCGCACGGAACGCCAATTCAGCTTCAACCCCGGCTATCACGACTGGGTCAGCCAGGACGGCAACCGCGAGCTGGTCATGCAAACGCTGGAGCGCATTCGCGCCACCGGTGGGATGCGCGTGGGGGATTTTGAGCACCAGGGCCCCCAGCGCGGCGCATGGTATGACTGGAAGCCGTCCAAGATTGCCCTGGAGGCGCTGTTTGCTTGGGGCGATGTGATGGTGGCCAATCGGGTGAACTTTCAGCGCGTGTATGATGTCACACAGCGCGTCTTGCCAGAGTGGGTCGATACCACCCCTGTCACCCCCGATGAAGGGCGACGCTTCTGTCTGGAGCAGGCGGCGAAGGCGCTCGGTGTATTCGAGCCGCGCCACCTCACCCTTTACGCGTACATGCGCGCGACACCGGCCAGATCGCTCATCACGGCACTGATTAAGGAAGGTGCGCTGGTCGCCATTCAAGGTGAGTCGATGAAGGGGGTCCAAACGTGGATGGTGCATCGGGATAACCTGCCGCTGCTTCAGCGGGCGGCCGGGGGGGATATCCGGGCGGAACGCACCACTTTTCTTAGCCCCTTCGACTCCCTGTTCTGGGCGTCGGATCGGGACGCCCTGTTGTGGGGATTCCAACAGGTGTTGGAGTGCTACAAGCCTGCCCAAGAGCGTGTCTATGGATATTTTTGCTTCCCGATTTTGCACCAGGATCGCCTGGTGGGGCGCTTTGACCCGAAGCTGGATCGCAAAGCACGGCTGTTGTATCTGAATGCGCTCTACCTGGAGCCGGGTATCGAGCTGGATGACGAGCTGCTGGCCGGGGTGGTTGCTGCCATGCGCGACTTCATGGCCTGGCATGGGGCGATGGGTCTCAAGATCGAGAAGAGCGAGCCAGCGGTGTTTGGCGCAAAACTGCAAAGCGTTTTGTAAAAGCTTGTTTTTAGCCGGGGGTTGATCCGCCTTTTACAAACAGGGGGATTGGCGGATAATAGGGGAGATGAACATCAAGCAAACCTTATTGGACGAGTTAACCTGGCGGGGCCTGATCTATGATGCGACGGAAGGGGTGCGCGAGTTAACACAGCGGGAGCGCATCACCCTCTACAATGGCTTTGACCCAACGGCCGATAGCCTGCATGTGGGCCATTTGGTGCCAATGGTGGGGCTGGCGCGCTGGCAGCGCTATGGCCATCACCCCATTGCCGTAGCCGGCGGCGGCACGGGCCTGATCGGCGACCCCAGCGGCCGCTCTACCGAGCGCACCCTGCTAACCCGCGAGATGGTGACGGAGAATGTAACCCGCATCCAGGGGCAACTGGCGTCCATCCTGGATTTTGAGGTGCGCAGCAACCCGGCGCGAATTGTGAACAACGCCGAGTGGCTGGATGGTCTGAATACGCTGGTTTTCCTGCGGGACGTGGGCAAGCATTTCACCGTGCAGTACATGTTGGGTAAAGACTCGGTTCAATCTCGCCTGGAGCGGGAGGATGGCCTGTCTTACACCGAGTTTAGCTACATGCTGTTGCAGGCGTATGACTTTTTGCATCTGCACGACCACTATGGCTGCGCTTTACAGACGGGGGGCAGTGATCAGTGGGGGAATATCACGGCCGGGGTGACGCTGATCCGGCGCGTGCGCAACCACAGCGCACACGGTCTGGTCTACCCGCTCATCACGCGGGCCGATGGTTCCAAGTTTGGCAAGACAGCCGATGGAGATTCTGTGTGGTTGAGCGCCGGCCGCACTTCCCCCTATCGCTTCTATCAATTCTTTTACAACACGGAAGATAGCGAGGTGGTGCAACGGCTGCGCTTCTACACTTTTTTGAGCCAGGCAGATATTGAGGAGTATGCGCAGCTGGCGGCCACCCGGCCGGAGCAACGGGAGGCGCAGCGCCGGCTGGCGCAGGAAGTAACGCGCCTGGTGCATGGGGAGACGGCGCTGGCGAAGGCCGAGCGGGCATCTCGGGTGCTGTTCGGTGGCGACCTGGACGGCCTGGAGGCCGGCGAGATCGACGAGATTTTTGCCGATGTGCCCTCCAGCGAAGTGGCGCACCTGGCGTTGGCCGGGGAAGGGGTGTGGCTGGGCGACCTCTTGACAACGGCCGGCCTGGTCTCCTCGAAAGGGGATGCGCGGCGTTCCATTCAGGGTGGGGGGATTTACCTCAACAATCAGCGTGTGACGGATGTCGAGCAGCGGGTGTCTATAGAGCAGGCGCTCCACGGTCAGTTTGTGGTCCTCCGCAAAGGGCGCCGGCAATTTCACCTGGTGCGGCTGCGTTGAGTTCCACAAGCGGCCGCGCAAGAAGAGGGCGAGATGGATAAACCCGTTATCCGTTTGTTGTTGATTGAAGACAACGTGATCGAAGCCAACATGGCGCGTCAATATCTGTTGCAGATTCATCAGGCGCGGTTTGAGGTTACGCCGGCGCGCAGCCTGGTGGATGGCCTGAAATGGCTGGCCTGGAACCAGGCGGATGTGATCTTGTTAGATTTACAACTGCCAGATGGCTATGGATTGGATACGCTGGAGCGTCTGCAAGACCAGGCGCACGATACACCGATTGTGATCCTGACCAATATTGATGAGGAAGAAGTGGCCATCAAGGCGATTGGGGATGGGGCGCAAGATTATTTACTCAAGACGCGGGTCGATCCCCAGATGTTGTATCGTGCGCTCCGCTTTGCCATTGAGCGCCAGCGTTTGGTGGCGGAACTCAAGGGGCATTATGAAGATAAGATCGCGGCCCTGAACAAGCGAACGCGCAACAACTGGCGCAGCGCTGAATAGTCTGCGGCCCGGCCAGACAGACTCAGGGGAAGGTCTGTCCGGCCGGCCTGTTTAATCCCAGTTTTCCAGACTGTTTTTAATGTGGCTGACAAAAGCGTCGGCTGACGCGCCGTCGAGAATGCGATGGTCGAAGGTGAAGCTGACGTAGGCCATGGGACGGATAGCGATCATATCTTCCACCACCACCACCCGTTTTTGAATCAGGCCCACCCCCAGAATGCCGCACTGCGGCTGGTTGATGATGGGGGTGGCGAAGAGACTGCCGGAGACGCCGTGGTTGGTGAGGCTGAAGGTTCCATCACGCACTTCGTCGGGACGTAGCCGGTTGTTTCGGGCGCGTTCGGACAAATCGTTGACCACCCGCGCCAGGCCCAACAGATTGTAATTGTCAGCCTGTTTGATAACCGGGACGATCAAGCCCTGGGGAATGGCGGTGGCCATGCCAATGTTGAGGTCGCGGCGCAACAGAATGCCCTCATCTGTCCAGGTGCTGTTGACCAAAGGATGTGCTTTGAGAGCGGCTACGGTGGCTTGCACCAAATAGGGTGTGAAGGTGAGGCGCACACCGTCGCGTGCAAAGGCTTCCAGATGTGCCTGTCGATGGGCGGCAACACGGCTGAAATCCACCTCGAAAACGGTGGTGACATGGGCGCTGGTGCGCTTGCTGAGGATCATGTGCTCGGCAATGGCGCGGCGGATGTTGGTCAGGGGCAGCAGCTCGCCGGCCGGCAGCGGTGTGGGTGTGGAGGGTGGGGCGACGGCCGGCTGAGGTTTAGGGGCTGGCGGCGGCGCAGCGGCCGGCGCCGACGTGGGGGTAACGGGGGCCGCCATGGGCAGAGGGGCGGCCGGGGTGGGTTGCGGAGCGGGCGCTACGCCCTGGGTTTCGATATAAGCCAGAATGTCTCTTTTGGTAATGCGGTTGTCGCGCCCTGTGCCGTTGATCTGGCTCAGATCGACGTTGTGTTCGGCGGCAATGCGCGCCACCACGGGGCTAATGCGCCCTACCGGCGACTGGCGCGAGTAAGCCACGTCCCCATTGCGGCTACCCTCAGCGGCCTCCGGTTGGGTGGTAGCGGCCGGGGGTGCTGTGGGCTGATCGCCCGGCGCGCCAATCGTGCCCAGAATCGACCCCACGGCGACGGTGCTTCCCTGGGGAACCAGGATTCTGAGCAGCACGCCGGCCGCTTCGGCGGTGATCTCCGTCGTCACTTTGTCCGTTTCCACTTCCAGCACCGGCTCATAGGGAGCCACGCTGTCCCCTTCTTGTTTTAACCAACGGGCAATCGTGGCTTCCTGAACCCCTTCGCCCATTTCCGGTAAAATAATCTTAGATGCCATAGCCAGATTCTCCTGTGGCTGTTTGCTTTCCCAGGTCTCAACGATAAAAGATTGGGTAACGGGTTGGATCCGTCTCGTTCATCAGGTCGTAGATGGTCTCGAAAACGTCCTCCACATTGGGTTTGGAGAAGTAGTTGCCATCTGTGCCATAAGCCGGCCGGTGGGCCTGGGCGCTGATCGTCACGGGTGGGCTGTCGAGCCAATGATACCCCCCCTGGTGTTCGATCACCTGTTGCAACATATAGGCCGTAGCGCCGCCGGGGACATCTTCATCCAGAAAGACGATGCGGCTGGTCTTTTGCAGCGAGGTCAGGATGCGGCCGTGAATGTCGAACGGCAGCAGGGATTGAACATCGATGAGCTCCACCTCAATCCCCACTTCGCTCAGCAGATCGCAGGCCTCGCGTGCAATTTGACAGCAAGCTCCATAAGTGACCAGGGTGACATCCGCGCCGGGGCGCAAAATTTCTGGTGTGCCCAGGGGGATGGTCAGGCGGTCGATGTTGAGGGGGAGGGGTTCCTTCAGGCGGTAGCCGTTGAGGACTTCGACAATCAGGCCGGGTTCGTCTGATTGGAGCAGGGTGTTGTAGAAGCCGGCCGCCCGCGTCATATCACGCGGCACAAGGACATGGATGCCGCGCAGCAAATGGATCACCCCGGCCATGGGAGAGCCGGAGTGCCAGATGCCCTCCAGCCGGTGTCCACGGGTGCGAATGATGGCCGGCGCTTTTTGCCCTCCCACGGTGCGCCAATGGAGCGTCGCCAGATCGTCGGAGAGAATTTGCAGGGCGTAGAGCAGATAGTCCAGGTATTGGATTTCCGCCACCGGACGCAGGCCGCGCAGCGCCAGCCCGATGGCCTGGCCGATGATGGTCGCCTCGCGAATGCCGGTGTCGGCGACGCGCAGCGGCCCATATTTCTCTTGCAGGCCGGCCAGGCCCTGATTGACATCTCCCAGCCGGCCGACATCTTCGCCAAAGAAGAGAACCCGGGGGTCACGCGCCAGCATGGCATCGAAACAGGCGTTGAGCAGTTCAAAGCCATTGACCAGTTCCGGCTGGGCCGGGTAGATGGGGTCCACCGCAGGCACACGCCGGCCGGCCTCGGCCGATTCGCTCAACAAGTGGGTGTGGAAGAGCCGACGGTACAGCGGTTCATGCCGTTGACGCCACTCGATCAGCTGGCGGCGCGCCGGGGCAGCGGCCGCTTCCTGGCGGGTTGCCACCAACGTCTGGCGAACAGCCACCAAAATATCCCGCCGCAACGGCAGTCGCCGACTCAACATCTCCTGTTTAATCTGGCGCAAGGCATCTGCCTCGATCGAGTGGGCGGCCGCCTGTTCGATCAACCCGGCCACCATCTCTTTATCCGCTTGAATCGGCGCGGCAAAGGCGTTCCAGGCCTGGTCTTTGGCCGCGTAGACGGTTTCACGCGCCTGCATTTCGATCTCATCCAGGCTGGAGGGCGAGGCGAGACCTTCCGCCACCAGCCATTGGCGCATTTTCAGCAGGGGATCGTACTCTTTCTCCCAGACCAGGCGCTCCGGTGTTTTATACCGCTCGTGGCTACCAGAGGTGGAGTGGCCTTGCGGTTGGGTGACCTCGACGACATGAACGATGGCCGGAATGTGAGCGGCGCGGGCCCGGGTAGCCGCGGCGAGGTAAGTTTCCACCAGCGCGGGATAGTCCCAGCCGCGCACGGTGTAGATGTCGAAGCCTTCGTCGTTGTCCGGCCGGCGTTGAAACCCCTGGAGCAATTCCGACAGGTTAACCTTGGTCAGCTGGTACTCATTGGGAACCGAGATGCCGAAGCCATCGTCCCAAATGGAAAGTACCACCGGGGCGCGCAGGACGCCGATGGCGTTGACGCTCTCCCAAAATAGACCCTCAGCGCAGGTGGCGTTGCCAATTGTGCCAAAAGCGACCTCATTCCCCTGTCTGGAGAAGCGCGTCAGGTGGCGCAGTTCGGGCAATTCGCGGTAGAGCCGGGAAGCCTGGGCCAGCCCAACCAGGCGCGGCATCTGGGAACCGGTGGGGGACAGGTCAGCCGAGCTGTTGTACATGGCGCTCAATTCGCGCCAGCTGCCATCTGGGTTGAGGCTACGGGTGGCAAAATGGGCGTTCATCTGCCGGCCGCCGGAATGCGGCTCCGCTTCGAGGTCCGTGTGGGCGTAGAGTTGGGCAAAGAATTGGGGAACATCGAGCAGCCCCAGGGCCATCATCAAGGTTTGGTCGCGGTAGTAGCCTGACCGGAAATCCCCCGGCCGAAACGCTTTAGCCAGCGCCAGTTGGGCCACTTCTTTGCCATCCCCAAAGATGCCAAATTTGGCGCGTCCACTGAGCACTTCGCGCCGGCCGACAAGGCTGGTATGACGACTTTCCCACCCCAAACGGTAATCGTGTAAGATTTCTGGCACAGTCAGTTGGGCGAGAACGTCTCGCTTCTGGTCTGGGGTTTGAATCATAGCGTGTGCTCCTCATGCGTCCAGGCAGCCAGGAGGTTCGATGGGGCAACATCGAACCATAGTGCGGGCTGGCCGGCCTGGCGTTAAATGATAGAAGGGTAGGCGCCGGTGTGGCTTCTATTGTAGCGGGTAGGCGGCAGGTTGATCAACTTTCCGCCGGGTTTGTTCAAGGCGTCAGAGGTGAGATTTGGAAATTGTCGAAGGCGACGCGCACCCCACCGCTGCCTATCGTTTCCACCAACAGGCCAATATCGCCGGCCGCCAGCGTGTTGTCAGTAACGCGCCCAACTTCAACCTGGTTGACCAGGAAGATCAGATTGCCCTTTTCGGCGCGAATGGTCAGGGTGTTGGTGGCGTCCAGGCCTTGTTGAATGGCACTGGACTCAAACCAATGCTCCCCCACCAAAACGCGCTCTTCGTCGCAGCCAGCCTGACACAGCCCGATCCAGACAAAGCCATCGCTGCTGATTTCAAAGAGGTAGAAGGCATCATCCGAGCGGCCGGCGCCGGCATCTGGTTCCTCCCCTTCATCCACGCGAATCATCAGGCCGTAGCCGGCGTCGATGGGGCCCTCGGTCTGGCGCACCTCCACTTGATAGACACCATCGGCAAAGTTGCGGCCGGCCGTTGTCCAGTTCAGACCCACCGGCGAGCGCACAAACATCTCATACCGTCCGTCCGCTATCCGTCCTTCCGCGTCCACATCTGGCCCCACCCGCCAGTTGCCGGGTTCATCAAAGGTTTCCAGATAGGGTTCAGTTGACCGGCGGCAGCCAACCGCCAGCAGGGTCAGAATCAGCGCCAACCACCAGGTGAACTGTTGTTTACCGATCATACATCTTCCTCAAACATAGGCAACGGGGCGATCTTCGCCAGGATACACCAAAAGGGGCGAGTTAGCTCGCCCCACAATTGTAACATGGTTTGGGCCGGGGTAACCGGCCATCAATCGGCCGTCACCAGCTCCCCGGCCGGGGCCAGCCGCGCCGCCACAATTTCCGCCACATCGCGCACCTGCATCGCCTCACCGTGTTTGCCGTTGGCGTCGCGCAACATGACAGCACAGAAGGGACAACCGACGGCCAGGGTGGTAGCGCCGGTGGCGCGGGCCTCGCGGTAGCGATTGAGATTGACGGCGTCGCTGCCGTGTTCCTCTTCCTTCCACATTTGCGCGCCGCCGGCCCCGCAGCAGAAGGAGTTGCGGCGTGTGCGATCCATCTCCAACAGGGTGACACCTGCTTCAGCCAGCGCCAGGCGCGGATCATCGTAGATGTTGTTGTGCCGCCCCAGGTAACAGGGGTCGTGGAAGGTGACATGCTCTAGCTGATTGCCATTCAGGCGTAGCTTGCCTTTGCCCACCAGATCGGCGATGAGTTGGGTGTGGTGAAAAACGGTGAAATCGCCGCCCAGCGCTTTGTACTCCACCCCCAGGGTTGTCAGACAGTGGGGGCAGCTGGTCACAATGCGCTTGCGCTCCACCCCATATTGGTGCAGCGTTTCGATGTTGGCCTGGGCCATGGCCTGGAAGAGATATTCGTTACCCGCACGCCGCGCCGGGTCGCCGGTGCAGCTTTCCTGCTCTCCCAGGACGGCAAAGCCGACGCCGGCCGCGTGCAAAATGGTGGCGACGGCCTGGGCCACTTTTTGCGCCCCAGGATCAAATGCGCCGGCGCACCCCACCCAGAAGAGATACTCAAAGTCAGGGTTGTCCTCCACTGTATAAACAGGGAAGGGCAAGGCCGCTGCCCACTCCAGGCGACTATTGGTAGCGCCCCAGGGATTGCCACGGCGCTCGATGCCCTGGAAGGTGTTGGTCAACTCGGCCGGATATTTGTCCAGAGTCAAGACCTGGTTGCGGCGCATATCCAGGATGTCCATCATCGGCTCATTGCCCACCGGACACACTTCGCTGCACGCACCGCAGGTGGTGCAGGCCCACAGGGCGCTCTCGCTGAGGGCGTACTCCAGCAACGGTTTGTCGTCGGGCGCGCCGCTGGCGAGGGAGGTGAAGTTTTCCCAGATGTAGTAGCGCTTGTTGATCTCAATAGCGGCCGGCGAGAGTTGCTTGCCGGTGGTGTAAGCCGGGCACGCTTCCTGGCAACGATTGCACATGATGCAGGCAAAGGCATCCAGAATTTGCGTCTGGCTCAGGTCGCTGAGGGTGGCGACGCCAAACTTCTCCTGGGTTTCATCCTCCAGGTTGAGCGGCGTCATGGCACCCAACGCGCCACGTTCCGGGCGGGTCATGAAGTTCAACGGCCCCAGGAAAAGATGGGCATGTTTGGTGTAGGGGAAGTAGGGCAGAAAAACAAAGATGGAACCCAACGCCAGCCACCAGGCGGCGTGTTGCAAAATGGTCAGCGCAGTGGGGCTCAGCCCGCTGAGCAGACCGGCGTAGAGGGATCCAAACGGTTGCCAGGCGTCGGCGGCGCTGAGGGCGATGTCGCTGGCCGCGCCAGTGAAGCGCGCCCCCACGTGGAGCAAAATAAAGGCCCCCACGATCAGGGAGTCGCGGCGGATGCCTCCCTGGCGCACCTGAGCCAGCAGGGGGACTTGTTCATGGGTGGTGAGCACTTTGTCCTGGGCCACAAAGCGCCGCAGCAAAAAGTAGACCGTGCCCACCAGAGCGCTGACGGTGAAGAGATCGGCCAGCAGGCGGTAGACATTGCCCCACCAATAATTGTGCTCAGCGTCCCAAATGTGCCACGTATGGGGTAGATACCCTTCCAGGGTATCGATGCCGTTGACCAGAAAATAGAAGATGAAGCCCCAGGCGATGCCGTAGTGCAGCAACGAAGTGAAGGTGCGGTTGCGGATGATCCCGCCCTGGGTGATGAAAGAGACCAGGCCGATCCACACCCGTTGCGGCAGTTGATCGAGTCGCAGTTTGTCCAGCCCCTGCCCCCGCCCAATGACTTGGGCCATGCGGCCAAAGGTGAGGGTCGTCAGGTAGAGCATGGCCCCGGCCAGAACAAGGAACAGGATTTTCTCGACGAGGGTTAACATAAGCAGCTCCAGGAGGTCGCCCCGTTGCAGGGCCAGGGCAGCCTATGGTGGTTCGATGGGCGCAAGTTTACCAGACAAGAGAGGGGATGGCAAAGAAATTACGCACTGCGTTATGAGATGCAGCGTCAGAGTGGAGCCAATCAGGCGGCCGGAGCTGGGAAACACGGCATCGCTTCGGCCGGCCGATTAAAAGATGGTATTCGATTCGCCTGACCGACCTCTGCGGCCGGCCGGATGGTCGATTAACTGCTTTGGGGACGACAGGTTTCTAAGCGGAGATAGCCGTGTGCGTCACTCTGATAAGGAAACGACGCCACATTCACCCGCGCCCAAGCCCCTTGAGTGTTGCGGATGAGAAAAGATTGTCCGCGGAACCAGATGTCCCACAAAACTTTGCGCCGCCCGCCTGGTATGGTAAAGCGATAGGTATTGGGATTGGTGCTGGATTCTATCACCAGCTCCGCTAAAAATCGCTCCCCGCTCAGGTCATAGGCTGCAACTACCTGCGGTGTATGAAGTTGCATGAGTCCTGACCTACTCGATAAAAGGTTATACAGCAATGGATCAAATCAATAAATGACAGCCCAAACCAATCATAATGCCTGTACTATAGCATGAAATAAGTCGCTGTCCATTAAGAAGTTAGTACTAAACCATCCCGCAGTCGGCCGGCCAGGGATATAATGGCGGGCGAATGGTCGGCTTGCTGCGCGGCGACCAATGTCGCCCGGCCGAATTGGGTAGATCAGAGGTTCACCTGTGAAACGGATGTGGTGGCTGTTTTTACTCACTCTTGTTGGTCTGGCTTTGGCGGCCTGGCCGCCGGCCGATTCCCTCTATGATCTAACGGGCGAGGAGGCCTGGCCGGGGCAGGTGCGTGGGGTGTTACATTGGCTCAACAGCTTGATTCGTCCCCAACCTGAACTGGCTCCAGAGGCGATCCCGGCCCAGACACACGTTTCGCCTTTTGGCATGAACATCTTTTTAGAGCAGGAACCCTCGGTGGCTGTGCGGGATGAGAGTTTGCGCCTGATAGCAGCGGCCGGCTTCGACTTTGTGCGCCAACAGTTCCCTTGGGAGGACATTGAAATTCATGGGCGGGGTGACTTTGAAGATCGGCGCAACCTGGAGAGTGTAGGGCTGGTGGACGCCTGGGCCAAATATGACAACATCGTGACGCTGGCAGAACAACATGGGCTGACGATCATCGCCCGTCTGGACAATCCGCCAGCCTGGAGCCGGGCGGTGGGCAACGGGCCGGACAATCTGGACGCCCACGGGCCACCAGATGACCTGGAGGATTACGGCAACTTTGTGGCAGCGGTGGTGGAGCGCTACGCCGGCCGCATCACCTATTTTCAGCTGTGGAACGAACCCAACATCTTCCCGGAGTGGGGCAACCAACCGCCCGATCCGGAGCGTTTTGTGGAGCTGGCCTGTCTGGGCTATCGACGGGCCAGGGAGGTTAACCCGCAGGCGGTCATGGTGGCGGCGGCTCTGGCGCCGACAGTGGACATCAGCGAGCGTAACCTCAACGATCTTGTCTTTCTCCAGCGGGCCTACCAGGCTGGCTACGGGGCCTGTTTTGACATTTTTTCCGCCCAGGGGTATGGTTTTTGGTCCGGGCCGAGCGACCAACGGCTGCGCCCCACGGTGATCAACTACCCCCATCATCTGTTGTTGCGGGATGTAATGGTGCAGAATGGGGATGCCCACAAGCCCATCTGGATCAGCGAGGTGGGCTGGAACAGCCCGCCGCCGGGGATGGGGGAGTTCTTTGGGCGGACAAGGGAGGAGCAGCGCGCCCGCTACGCCGTGGAGTTGTATCAGCGCGTCCAGACGGAGTGGCCCTGGGTCGGGGTGGTCAACTACTGGTTTTTCAAACGAGCCACTGACGCAGAAAAGGATCAACCTTTTTACTATTTCCGCTTGATGGAGCCAGATTTCACCCCCTATCCCGCTTACCACGCCCTGAGCGACTATGCCAACGGGCCATCGCCGCCGCCGGGGGTCAAAACGCCGGCTATCTGGCGCAGGCCGCTGTTTCTCTCCTGCCTGGCGTTGGCCTGCCTGAGTCTGCTGATGGCGCTGCAACCATCCTCGACGCCTGACGCCCCATGAGCCGGTCGCGCTGGGTTGCCTGGGGGTTGACGCTGGTGGTGGTGTGGCTGGCGGCCGGCGTGCGCCTGCATCGCCTGGAGGTGCAATCTTTTTGGAATGATGAGGGCAACAGCGCCCGCCTCAGCGAGCGCTCGCTGAGCCTGATTCTTGAGGGGACGGCCAGCGATATTCACCCCCCATTGTACTATGTGGTGTTGCATGGCTGGCGCGCTCTGGTGGGGGCGAGTGAATTTAGTTTGCGCGCCGTCTCGGCTCTGGCCGGGGTGTTAACGGTGGCCTGCCTTTTCCCTCTGGCGCGTCGTCTTTACCCTCCGACCATGGCCCGACCGGCCGGCCTGATCGCCGGCGCTGGAGCAGCACTCAGTCCGCCGTTGGTCTATTACAGCCAGGAAGCGCGCATGTATCTGTTGTTGACACTGCTGGCGACTGGCTCCACCCTCTTGTTGCTGGTGTGGCAGCGGCAGCGGCGCTGGGTGTGGGGAGGAGCTTATGCCCTGATGCTGGCAGCTGGTCTATACACCCATTACTTTTTCCCGGCTATCGTGGTGGGCCAGGCCTTTGTGTTGGCCTGGCTGTCGTCCAGCCTGGCGACCTGGCGCGCCTGGGTCGGGTGGCTGGCACTGGCCGGTTTGCTCTACCTGCCCTGGCTGCCGGTGGCTTTGGGCCCGTTGGGAGGCAGTCGTGGCGCACCCCAGCCCTGGCCTGATTTTGTGCGCGGCGTGGGGCAATTTTTGTGGTGGGGGCCAACGACCGAACAGCCGGCCGTCTGGCTGTGGTTGGGCGCGGCCGTGGCGATCTGGCTGGTGTGGCGCTGGGCGCGGCCGGCCGCCAGCCTGGCATTTCTGGGGTTGTGGCCGCCGGTCGCTCTGGCGCTGTTGGGTGCTACTGACCCCGCTTTTTACAAACTGGCCTTGCCGGCCGTCCCCTGGTTGTGGTTGACGCTGGCCGGGGGTATGGCGGTGGCCTTGCGGGCGCCACGGCGGAATGGGGTGCGTCGCCTGACGTGGGGTGTGGGTGGGGTGTTGCTGCTTTTGCTGGGGGTGGGTTTGATGGCGGCCGTGCGCCAGCTGGCAGTCAACCCGCGCTACGCCCGCGACGATTACCGTGGTCTGGCCCAACGCCTGGCGACCGAGGCCGGCCCTGACGCCGGCATCATTCTCAACGCGCCTAACCAGTGGGAAGTTTTCACCTATTACCATACCAGTGGTGCGCCGGTCTATCCGCTGCCACGCGGCCGGCCGGATCAGGCTACTCTGGAAGCGGAACTGGCGCAGATCGCCGCTCGACATGACCGCCTGTATGTTTTGTTTTGGGGAGAGCAGCAACAAGACCCGCAAGGCCTGGTAGAAGGGTGGCTCAATCGCCACACCTACCAGCTGGATGCGACCTGGGTGGGGCAGGTGCGCCTGGTGCGCTACGCTGTTCCGCCTGTGGCGCCCGATGAGCTGACCCACCCCCTGAACCTGAGTCTGGGGGAGGTGGTGGTGTTGCGTGGCTACGCCCTCAGCGCGACGATGGCGCGGCCGGGGGAGGTGTTGGCCCTGACGCTGTTTTGGGAGGCGACCGGTCCGGTGGTGGAGCGCTACAAGGTGTTTGTGCATCTGGCCGGACCCGACGGCCGGCCGGTGGCCCAGCAAGACAGCGAACCGCAGGGAGGTCTGGCCCCTACGCATAACTGGGGGCCAGGGACAGCAGTGGTTGACAGATATGGGCTGCTGATCCCGCTGGATTTGCCGGCCGGCGATTATCCTCTACTGGTGGGCCTATATCGGGTGGACGACCCCACCCAACGCCTGCCCATCACAGCCCCGACAGGGGAGAAACGGGATGCCTGGCCTCTCCTGACGCTTGCGGTGCAGCCAGGGCCGCTGCCTTGAGGCAAGGGGCTTGAAGGCTGTTTGGGCCTGGGGTATGATTCCATTTTCCCGCTGTCGGCCGGCGCGCATGGTCGGCCGATGCTCGATGATACCTTGAACGTCCATGGAGGCGATATGCCACGCACAGCCCTGGTTGCCATCGGCGGCAACTCTTTGATCAACCCTAAAACAACGAGCGGCATTCCCCAACAGTGGGAAACGGTGCATGAAACCTGCCGCCATCTGGCGGATATGGTGGAGGCGGGCTGGGAACTGATCATCACCCACGGCAATGGGCCGCAGGTGGGGTTTAACCTGCGGCGCAGCGAACTGGCGGCGCATGAGCTGTATCCCTTGCCGCTCGACATTATTGTGGCGCACACCCAGGGCTCTATCGGCTATATGTTGCAGCAGGCGCTGCACAATGAGTTGAGGCGTCGGGGGCGTTCCAAGTCCATTGTTTCCATCATCACCCAGGTGGTGGTGGATGCGGAGGACTCCGGCTTTCGACGCCCCACCAAACCTATCGGTGGTTTCATGACGGAAGAGCAGGCACGCCGCTTTGAGAGCGAGGGCTGGCACGTGGTGGAGGATGCCGGCCGGGGATGGCGGCGGGTGGTGGCTTCGCCTGCCCCCCTGCGGATTGTGGAACAGGGGGCTATTCGCGCCTTGATTGACGCGGGTAACATTGTGGTCACGGTGGGCGGCGGCGGCATTCCTGTGGTGGAGGCTGATGGGGATGTCAAAGGGGTTTTTGCCGTCATTGACAAGGATCGCGCCAGCAGCCTCCTGGCGCGGCAGTTGCAGGTGGACTTGTTCCTGATCTCGACGGCTGTGCCGGCCGTGGCGCTGGATTTCAACACCCCGCAGCAGCGTGCTGTGGGGCGCATGAGTGTGGCGGAAGCTGAACAGTACATGGCGCAGGGACATTTTGCGCCGGGGAGCATGAAGCCGAAGATCGAGGCTTGCATCGCCTTTGTCCAGGCCACCGGCAAGCCGGCCTTGATCACCAACCCTGAGAACATCTCTCGCGCCTGGCATGGCACGGCCGGCACCTGGATCGAATAAACACCGGCCGGCTGGAACATGACATGACCTTTTTGGAACCGGTGCTACGGGCCTATCAGGCTCTTTTCCTCCAGCAGAACTTGTTGGGGATTTTCTTCACCGTTTTCTCCCTGACGCAGCTGCGCCATACCGTGCGCATCTTGCGGCAGGCGCGTCAGCGCTGGTCAGAGCTGAGCAGCCCACCGCTGACGGCCTGGAAAAGCAGCTTGCTAGACGACGCTGCCATCTATGTGGCGACGCCGCTGAGTATTTTGCTCCATGAGTTGGGACATGCCCTGGCGGTGTGGTTCTTTGGGGGGCGGGTGGTGGAATTTGGCTTCTTTGTCTTTTGGGGGTATGTCTTGCCTGATCGCCCTTTCCCACCCATCCCCCAATGGATCATCAGCAGCGCCGGCACGTGGATGAGTCTGCTGTTTGGTGTGGGGGTGTGGCTGGTGACGCGGCGCAGCGCCTCCCCCGTCTGGCAATACGCCGGTCTGCGCACGCTGCGCTTTCAGTTGTTGTTTGCCCTCGTGTTGTACCCGGCCTTTACGGCCCTCTTCGCCTTTGGGGATTGGCGGATCATTTATAACTTCCGCGAGACGCCGGCTCTCAGCGGCGTGACGGCACTGTTGCACGCCGTGGCGCTGGGGGCTTTGTGGCGCTGGGAGTGGCGTGGGGGCTTTGAGCGCGTCACGCACGAGAGTCTGGATGAGGCAGAGCAGTACGGCGCGTTGCGGGCGGAGGCACAGCGCACGCCGACCCATCTGGAGACCCAATTGGAACTTTTGCGCCACCAGGCGCAGGGCCAGGCCCCTCACACGGCTTTGGCACAGGGGTTGGAGGTGGTGCGTCGTTGGCCTGCTTCGGCCGAGGCTCACTATCTGTTGGGCATGATCATCGCCAGCCAACGCCGGCGTATTCCAACTGACGCTGCCCGACACTTGCACGAAGCCATCACCCTGGGGCTGTCCCAGCCGGTGCGTCTGGCTGTGGCTCATCGCCTGCTGGGGTTGTACCAGCTGGACCTGGAAAAGCGCGATGAAGCTCTAACACATCTAGATCACGCTTTGGGCTACGCGGCCGCGGCCCGGCAGGCGGGCTACCCGGCCGCCACGTTGCAGGAACACGTCATTTTATACTGGCGGAGTATGGTGCAGCGGCAGAAGGGGCGGTTGGGGCCAGCGCGCCAGGATTTGCTGCGGGCGATTGAGCTGGCGGAACGGGCTGGTCTGCGAGAGGAAGTGGAACTCTATCGGGAGCAACTGCGCCAGACTGAGGAGCGAAAAACGTAAGGCGAGCTTATGCTGTGGGCGATGATTCTTCCTCTCCGCCGACAGCGGGTGGTTGGGGGGTGCGTTGGCTGTTCCACAGCCAGGCGACGGCCAGGGTGGCGGCTAACCCCAAGGCGGCCCCGGCCGCTTGACGGGCATCGAAAGTTGGGGGTGGGGTGGTGCGTGCAATCCAGTCCAGGGTTTCTTGCATGCCTTCGGGCAGAGGACGGGTGGTCCAGCCCAGTTCGGCGCGCGCTTTGTCGGCGCGTGCCATATAGGTTGTGCCCAGGGTGCGGATGGATTCGGAGCTGAAGGTGCGCGGCAGGGGGGCCCAGCGTTCGATCTGCTCCACGACCGGAACGAGAGGGTGCAGCCAGCGGGTGGGCAGGGTAAGGGTGGGCGGCCGGCGGCCCAGCAAGTTTCCCCACAGATCGGCCATCTCATCGAAGGGGACGGCCGGGCCGGCCAGAATGTAACTTTCACCCGGCCGGCCCTTTTCCGCCGCCAGAATATGGCCGGCCGCCACATCATCCACGTGGGCAAAGGTTAAGGTTGTCTCCGGGCCGACCAGCGCTGGCATCCCCCGATAAAAGAGGCGCATCAGGTCCACGATGATGCTGTGATCCCCAGGCCCATAGACGCCCCCGGCATAACGATGATGATCGGTGCGCCCTGCTCGATGAGGGGGACAGCCACTTTGTAATGCGCCAGCCATTTGGTGCGCTCATAAAGATTCTGAAAAGGGCCTTCGGCGTAATAGCTTTCATCCACCAGCGCGCCGCGAGTATCGCCAAAAACGCCCACCGTGCTGGTGTAGACAATACGCGGCACACCCAGCTCAAAGGCAAGCGTCAGAACATGGCGCGTCCCGTCAATGTTGAGGCGTTCGGCTGTTATCCAATCGCGGGAGCCAATTTCATACCAGGCCGCCACATGGAAAACGGTGTCGCAACCGGTCATGCCGGCGCGCATCGACTCTTTGTCTGTGATGTCACCCGCCACTGGCTCTGCGCCCAGCAGACGGACGGTGTTCAGACTACTTTCCGAACGTCCCAGAGCGCGGACGGTGTGACCTTGCTCAATCAGTTGACGAATCAGGGAGCGGCCGATAAAGCCACTGCCGCCGGTGACGAAGGCTCGCATGATACTTCTCCTCGGTATGTTGGGCGTCGCACAGCCGGGGCTGATTATACCAGAAAAGCGGCCGGGAATGGTGTGTCTGGTGAAGAAGGGCGCTAAAGCTGTATGGCTTCCAAACAAACTGTTACCGAACGGATAGTGGTTGCCCCATCATCGATGTGACTCAGGCAGCCGTTTAAGCTGTCGCAACCAGGCGTTGATCTGGCGGTGCCACTGAGCCAGGTTCAGCTGTTCCTATTCCCACTAGAAGCTGTGTCTGCTCGCCGCAAATCATCAGCGCAATTGGCTGCTACTGGTACCTTGCAGCCGCTAATTGACAAGTGAGGCGTGTTGAAAAGCGTCGCAGGGTTCATAGGGGGCTGCGACATCGCTGTGGAGGGCGCCGCTGAGGAAGGTCATGAGGGTCAGGCTGCCCAGGTGGTCAGTGGGCAGGTAGTCGAGGCCGTCGCTGGCGGCTCCCGTTTTCACGGGAGTGACGCGGGGGGTTGCTAATCACGCGCAAGGCCACCGGCTGCGTCCTGACGAAGTAAGCTTCAAGTTAACACCTGTCAGGTGTCCAGAAAGCACGCGCCCTACACCCTGCGCCGGACAGAGGAGACGCCAAAGTAATGCTGCACAGCTGTTACCGTTGCCTTTGGCCCTGTCCCTGCCAGACTGGGGCTGAGTACGTACAGCAGCCCCCCGTCAGGCAATGATTCTTTCTTCCATCCAGGCGCATTTAATAGGAACGCTTGCCCCAGTTTCTCCACATAGGCCGGGCTGAAGAAGTTGGCCCAGTAGAGATGGGGTAGGCGCAATTGAGCAACGTCTTCCGGCCTTGTGTAGCCTTTCCAGTGACAGCGTTCGATCCAGGCAAAGCGAGGCTGAATGGTGTTGTAGATGACTTTCGCCAGTTCTAGTAGTCGGCTGGCATTATCCTCAGGATTCCATTGCTTCTGAGTAAACATGGCGGTGTCATCTGTATGCGCTTCGACAATGCTCGTGCAGCCGCTGCTCTCGACTTGCCAACGATGCCACGGCCAGCCGACTCCGCCAGATGGCTCACCTTTAGCAGTCAACCATCTGATATCAAAACTAAGAATGATACTACCATTGACTACCTCCTCTACAGCACCAAATGATAGGTGCTGTTTTTCATAGGCAATGCCCATTTCCCGGCGGGCCTGCTCATCATAATGTCGCCAGAAAGCAAATCTATTTGTGACCCAGTCACCAACCATCGGTCCGCTAATCTTATAATTAGCCTGTTCAATGTCATCCAGCAGCGATTCTATACTTTGCAGTTGCCCAATGGTTTCAGAGCAAAGGAACACCACATTTAAGTAATATCGGCTCATGGGATCACCTCAACAATTACACCTTTATCTTCTAAAGCTGCCCGTACTGCATTGGGGACACTTCCTTTGAAAGTAAAAGTCACTACATCGGTATGCTTCAAGTATTCGTTAGCCTGATTTATAAATCCAGTAATGGTCCGATTCAGATTGCCAGAATTCTGATAATATTCCGATGCCCAGTCGTAATTCTTCACATCAACGAAGCCGCCATTCTTTAGAAGGAAGTCGATTTCCCGACCGCCGCCCAGCTTGCGGCCGATTTCGGCAATGTCATCAGCATAGCTAACAGCCTATTCTAACTCAAAGCGCGAGCCTTTCACCGTCTGCCAGGCACCATTGGCTAGATTTTCGGCAATCTTCTGCGCGCCAGGAATGTCGGCTATCTTGAGGAAATCAAGGGCCAGTTGACCACCATCATCAAAGCGATTAAGGACTCGCAGGAGATTCTGCCCACCCTCCAGTCCAATATGGGTAACGGCGCGGCTGATGCTACTGTACCATTGACCTGCTTCATCCCCATAGCGGAGCCAACTAACTGAAGGCAAGATGGGTAAGAGGCTAATAGCATCCACCGCCAACCAGCCTGCGTTGCCCCAAGTCGGGTTGACAGCGAACTGATAGGTGCTAATACCAAAGAAAATGGCATCAATTACGTCCCAAGGTGTGTGTCCTGATGGGTCTGAGTACTTGAGGGGGTTGTTGAGGGTGTAGGTGTAGCGGTTGAGGGCCTGGGGGTTGGCGGGGTCGGGGATGAGGGTGTCGGGGGAGGCGAAGCGGGCCAGGCCGGGGAGGTAGTAACGGGCGTTCATGTAGATGAGGCCGATGTCGCCGTCGCCGGTGTTGTGATGCTGGTGGTTGGTGTAGCCGTGGCGGGTGAGGCCAGGGTTGGTGGGGGGACTTGCTGGAAGGCCCCGAAGGGTTGGTAGCGGGCCGTGCCGTCGCTGTGGAGCGTACCGCTGGGGAGGGTCATGAAGGTCAGGCTGCCCAGGTGGTCGGTGTGCAGGTAGTAGAGGCCGTCGCTGCCGGCCGGGGGGACCAGGCGCAAGACTACGGGCTGGGTCCCGTCTCTATCCACGGAACAACTATCATTTACGCGAAATCAGAGTAATGATGAGACTCATGTGCCGTAGAGTCGTTTGGGAGACAATAGGATTCAAATGTTGTAAAAGTGCTAAAATATCCATCTTGAGTGGTTATGTGGTTGCGGAATTTTTTCCTTGGTCGGTAAAAACCCGTAGCTTACACAACCGCTCAACTTATGCTATTTTTGTTTTGGGGGAAGGTATCGTCAATTTGAACAGGTTCTAAAGATATTCCTTTCCAATTATTATCTAAGATAAGATTGGCAACTTTTTGAGAAACCAATATCTCACGAAAAGCATTCTTGTCTCCAAACCATTCTTTGGACAAAACAAAGTCTACGGACTCTGCTAACAATTCAGGGGTAAATCCTAAGATGCCATGCGTATGGGGCATATACTTTATAACTTTATCGCTTGATGTTGATATTGGATGATCTTTTAAGATTGCATTGGCCTGTGTGATTTTCGGAATAACGATTTGCTGTATTTCTTTTGATGGTTTACCCGTATCATGAATGAGAACATCCCTCGCTATATACCCCTTAACCTTAGCTGCCTTTAATTCTTCAATGACCTCTATTCGGGCAAATATTTCATAAGGCCAAGTCAAATCCATAAAATGCTTGTTCTTTAATCGGGGTTCCTGTTTTATTCTAAAGTCTTCAACTTGATGAGAGAAAGTTCGGCTCTCTGGATCATAATTAGCATAAGTAAACCGCGTTGAAAGCCATTCATCTTCTGGTTGAGGATATCCCACATGATGAATTAACTTAACGCGGCACCATTGGGCAAAGCGAATTTCTTTTTTGGTAAAGACATTTGTATGGAGGTGAGAAATCCTGTTTTTACTTACTAAATCCGATATTGTTTCCCATGCCACATGGGTATCATAAACATCAAAGGTTATTAAAGGATCTGTGCTGCCGGGCAAGTCACGGCTGTTGTGCTTGATATTGTGCTGCTCGATAACAGCCATCAATTCTTGAGATTTTGACTTTCTAAACCCAATTCGGTATTTGACTCTCATGATTATTGTCCAAAAATAGTTTGTCGAGCGGCTTCCAACAATTCTGGATGATTAGCGTAGATATCTTGTGCATATCCCCAGATTTTATCTTTTGTCAGAGCAGCGTAGTCCGTTCCATATGGTACTAAGTCTTGCCAAGCATTTGTAAAGACTCGATGTTCGTCCTTCGTTAATACAATAGACAGCATATCATCTGTTCTATTAATTCCCAAACTATCCGCAAAACGTTTCTCTACAATATGATGGACTTCCAGCTCGGCTCCTTGTCGCACACCACCTAGAATATCTCCCCACTCGCCAAAGCTCTTGATGCCTCGGAACAAGCCCTGGTCATACATATGGCGAATGGCCTGGGGGGCGTGGCTGCCCAAAGCATCTTTGATAGTTTCCGCACCCGCTTTTAATCCACCCTGGTCAAGTGC
>DAOTXO010000144.1:0-3248 GCA_034435495.1 Anaerolineae bacterium | reverse complement strand
GCCAAGAACGCCAAGAGAGAATCTTCGCCCCCTTTGCGCCTTGGCGGTGAAATCCCTTTCCCATCTGCGCCTTATCTGCGTCATCTGCGTTCCCTTTCTTCGCGTCCTTTCCGCCTTGGCGGTGAGAACAAAGTTCGACGTCCGGGCGATACATGCCTGGTAGACGTTTAGGGTCTAATCGGTTCATAAACAAACACGTATGAAACAACAAATCTTAGCTATCACCCGCAAAGAGCTGAACAACTACTTCGGCTCGCCGCTGGCGCTTATCTTTTTGGGCGTCTTTCTGGCAGCCACCCTGTTCCTCTTTTTCACCTACGAGGGCTTTTTCGCCCGCGGCATCGCCGACGTGCGCCCCCTCTTCAATGCCCTACCCTTACTGCTCATCTTGCTCCTGGCAGCCCTCACCATGCGCCAATGGAGCGAGGAGCAACGCTCGGGCACCCAGGAGCTATTGCTGACTCTGCCCGCTTCCCATCTGGCCCTCGTCTTGGGCAAGTTTCTGGCCGTCATGCTCCTGATTGTGGTCGCGCTGGGGCTGACACTGCCCCTGCCCATCACCGTGGCCGTGATCGGCAACCTCGACTGGGGGCCGGTCATTGGGGGGTATCTGGCGGCGCTCTTGCTGGCCGGCGCTTACGCCGCCATCGGCCTCTTCATCTCCTCGCGCACCGACAACCAGATCGTTGCTCTCATCCTGACCGCGCTGGTGGGCGGCTTGTTTTATCTCATCGGCACACGCGCCATCACCGACTTTGTGGGTGGCGCCTGGAGCGAACTGCTGTGGGCCTTCGGGACGGGCAGCCGCTTTGAGAGCATCCAACGGGGCGTGATTGACCTGCGCGACCTGGTGTACTATGTCTCGCTGACGGCCTTTTTCCTTTTGCTCAACGTCGTTTCGCTCGACAGTCTGCGCTGGAGCGATCAGCAAACAGCTTACCGCCGCCGTCTGTGGTTGACTACCGGCCTGCTGGGGGCCAATCTGTTGCTGCTCAATGTCTGGCTCTACCCTCTGCGTGGCCTGCGCCTGGATGTGACCCAGCAGCGCCAGTACACCCTCTCTGACACCACCCGCGACTTGCTCGCCAATCTGCCGGAGCCGTTGCTGATTCGTGCTTACATCAGCCAAAACAACCACCCGTTGCTGACACCTCTCATCCCCCAGGTGCGCGACATGCTGCGCGAATATGAGATCGCCTCGGCCGGGCAGGTGACAACCGAACTCGTCGATCCCGCCGATGACCCCGATCTGGAAGCGGAAGCCAACCAGACCTACGGCATTCGCCCTTCTCCTTTCCGGGTCTCTGGGCGTTACGAGGCTTCCATCATCAATGCTTATTTTGATATTCTGGTGCGCTATGGCGACCAGAGTGAGGTGGTTAACTTTGCTGACATCATCCAGGTGAGCAGCACCCCGGCCGGCGACATCGATGTCAGTCTGCGCAACCTGGAATATGACCTGACCCGGGCCGTCAAGCGCACCGTCTTTGGCTTCCAGAGCCTGCCCGCCATGCTGGCGGCGCAGGAGCAACCCGTCTCCCTCACTTATTATGTCACATCCAACACCTTGCCGACGCCTTTCGTCGAGGTGGAAGCTGCCATTCGGCAGGTGGCCGAAGAGATTGCCGCCGAGGCGCAAGGCAAACTGACCTACCAGGTCATCGATCTCGATGCCCCCGACGGCCAGGCCTCCCGCGCCGTGTTGCAAGAGACCTACGCCTTGCAGCCTATTCCCGTGGGTCTCTTCGCCACCGACACTTTTTACGCCCATCTCATTTTGCAAAATGGGGAGCAGTGGGAGGCGCTCTTCCCCGCCACCGACCTGACTCAGGCGGATATCCGCGCCGCCATCGAGTCGGCCCTGAAACGCACCTCCACCGGCTTTCTGAAGGTGGTGGGTGTCTGGACGCCCGACCCGGCCCTGGCCCAGCAATTCGGTGGGCAGATGCAACCCTTGACCTCCTACAACAACCTGCAGGAAACCCTGCGCCAGGAGTACGAGGTGCGTTCCGTAACGCCGGCCGAGGGCGTCCCGCCCGATGTGGATGTGTTGCTGGTGCTGGCCCCCCAGGGCTTGACCGAGCGTGACCTCTTCGCTCTCGACCAATACTTGATGCGAGGCGGCAGCCTTGTTCTGGCCTTCAACCCCAACCAGGTATTGGTGGATGGTTTCAACGGCACCCTCACCTCCTTCCCGGCCGACGTTCAAAATGTGACCGATTGGCTGGCGCATCACGGCGTCACGGTGGGCAACGCCTATGTCATGGACCCCCAGAACCAGCCCTTCCCCATCGCCACCCTGCGCGACGTGGGAGGTTTTCAGGTGCAAGAGATTCAGGCCCTCGACTACCCCTTCTTCGTCGATGTGCGCCCCGATGGCATGGCGACCGACAGCCCCATCTTAAGCAACCTGCCGGCCGTCACCCTCAACTGGGTATCGCCGGTGGAGGTGGCCGAAGCCGCCGACACTAACCGCACCACCACCCAGCTGTTGCGCTCCAGCGATAACGCCTGGCTCAACCCCGGCCCCGGCATTCAACCCGACTTCGGCCTCTACCCTGATACCGGCTTCGGTGTGGGAGAGACGATCCAATCCTATCCCCTGGCGGCTGCCATCCAGGGGCGCTTCACCAGCTTTTTCGACGCCCCGCCGACCGCCATCACCGAGACTGTCACGGCGCCGCTTTCGCCAACCGTGCCCCTCATCCCGCAGTCGCCGGAGAGCAGTCGGCTGGTTGTCATCGGCAGCGCCTCCTTTGTCGATGATTTCGTACTCGACATCTCCTCGCGCTTCAATCAGGATCGGTTCACCCTCAATTTACAGCTGGTGCAAAACATCGTCGATTGGGCCAGCGAGGACCTGGACTTGCTGACCATCCGCTCGCGCGGCAATGTGACGCGCGTCCTGGACCCCCTGGAGCCTAATGAGCAGCGGATGTGGGAGATGGCCAACTATGTTGTCGCCCTGGCAGCCCTGCTGGCTATTTACTACGCCTGGCGGGTGCGGGCGCGGGATGAGAAGCCTTTGTTCCAGTCAACCGGGACATAGACATGGAAACACAATACAGCATCAGCTGCCAGCGTTTTGTTTTCACCTCCCGTGAAAACGGAAATGCTTTGTTCTCACCGCCAAGGCGGAAAGGACGCGAAGAAAGGGAACGCAGATGACGCAGATAAGGCGCAGATGGGAAAGGGATTTCACCGCCAAGGCGCAAAGGGGGCGAAGATTCTCTCTTGGCGTTCTTGGC
>DAOTXO010000143.1:0-7493 GCA_034435495.1 Anaerolineae bacterium | reverse complement strand
CCCCGCGACGGTGATGGTGTTACGGCCGCGCGTCCAGACATCATCTACCACCAGCACCCGCCGTCCCACCAGCAGCTCATCATCGGGGAATTGGATAAATTCTGGCAGGGCAAAGCGATCCTCCGGACGTACCGCCATGCCGCTCAGGTCGGCCGGGAAACGGACGGAGGCGGTTAAAATGTAGGTGATGTCCAGCGCCTGAGCCAGCATGCCACCCGGCACAATGCCGCCGCGGGTGATGATGACCATCGAATCAAAACGCCCGTGGATTTGTGGCACCAGGTAATCAATCAATTTATCAACATCACTCCAGGTCAGGATTTCCCGCCCCATGGGCTTTGCCTCCTTGCATCTCGATTAAAGTCATCACGCCGGTCGTGGGCGCAATAGGTCAACCCACCGGCGGAGAAAAGAACATCCAGGCGCCCCCAGGTCTGGAGGAGCCGGGGGATTAAAATGCCCTGCTCCAATCAAAAGCCTGCGGCCGGCGGCGAAACAGACGCACCAACAACAAACCGGCCACAAAACCGCCAATATGGGCAAAGAAAGCCACTCCGCCCGTCTGCATCTGCACGGTCGCCAGGGCGGCGGCCCCATTGAAGAGTTGCAGCACAAACCAGAAACCCAACACGATATAGGCGGGAATGTGCGCCATGCGAAAGTAGATGACAATGGGAATCAACGTCACCACCCGCACCTGGGGGAAGAGCACCAGATAGCCCCCCAACACGCCGGCGATGGCCCCGCTGGCCCCCAGCATGGGAATGGGGGAGGTGGGGTCGATCACGAGTTGGGCCACCGTAGCCGCCAGGCCACAGACGAAGTAGAAAATCAAGAAGCGCCCCACGCCCAACTGATCTTCGATGTTGTCGCCAAAAATCCAGAGGTAGAGCATGTTGCCCAGCAGGTGCGACCAGCCGCCGTGGAGAAACATGGCCGTGAAAGGTGTGAAGAACTCGGTTTCCGGCCGGCTGATAAGTTGAGCCGGTACAACCGCCCATTGATCGAAAAAGGCGGCCAGTTGCCCCTGGGCTTCGACGCCCAACTCCAACAAAAAGACCACCACATTGACAACAATGATCGCCAGCATGGCCACAGGCACGCGGTGGGTGGGATTGACATCACGTATGGGAATCATGGATATACCTTCTACGCCACTTTTGCCAATGCTACCCCTTCACACGAGGGCTGTCAACACACCCGCCGGGAACGGTCTAGGCCAACAACCGCCGGGCGATGATCTCCTTCATAATCTCGCGTGTGCCGCCGCCAATCGAGAGCAGGCGATTATCGCGGTAGAGACGCTCCACCAGATAGTCACGCATGTAGCCGTAACCTCCGAAAAGCTGCACCGCTTCGTAGGTCACCTTGTCGCTGACATCGGTGGCAAAGTTTTTGGCCATGGCTACTTCAGTCACCTGATCGAGGCCGGCCGCCAGCCGGGCTGCCACGCGATAGGTGAACTCGCGGCTCACCTCCACCAGGGTTGCCATCTCAGCGATTTTGTGGCGCGTCACCTGAAAGCCGGCGAGCGGCCGGCCGAACGCTTCCCGTTGCGGCACATAAGCCAGGGCCGCCTCCAGCGCCAGCTGGGCTGTCACGTTGGCCATGACCGCCAGCTGCAGGCGTTCGCGCTGAAAGTTAGCCATGAGAGCGTAGAAGCCCATGTTCTCCGGGCCGATCAGGTTAGCGGCCGGCACGCGGCAATCCTGGAAAAAAAGCTGGGCGGTGTCGGAGGCCCACCACCCCATTTTGCGCAGCGGCGCAGAGGTGGCGTACCCTGGCGTGCCCGCTTCGATGACCAACAAACTGACGCCGGCCGGCCCCGGCCCACCGGTACGCACGGCGCAGGTCACCTGATCGGCGCGACAACCACTGGTGATGAAAGTCTTGCTGCCATTGACCATGTAATCCTCCCCGTCGCGCCTGGCAGTGGTGCGCAGGGCAGCCACATCGGAGCCGCCGCCGGGTTCAGTGACCGCCAGGGCAGCGATCTTCTCGCCGGCCAGAACCGGGCGCACAAAGCGCTCCTTTTGCTCCGGCGTGCCCAATAGCACAATGGGAGGCAGGGCAATGTGGAGGGAGCCAAGACCGGCCGCCACTCCTCCCGAACCGGCGCGTACCATCTCCTCCCACACCACCAGCTGCATGAAGAGGTCGCCCGGCGCGCCGCCCAGCTCTTCAGGGTAGCCAATGCTGCTGAACCCCAGGGCGGCCGCCTGGCGGTAGAGCTGGCGCGGAAACTCGCCCGCCTCCTCCCAGGCATCCACATAGGGCGCAATCTCGCGGGCCACAAAACGGCGCACGCTCTGGCGCAACATCTCATGTTCGTCGGAAAAATAAACCTGGTAGTCCGCCATGGTGGGTGAATGGGATAGGTGGAGACGCCCAAGTGCGCATCTCCACCGTGGCACAGATAAAGGCGTCAGGCGGGGAAACGGGAGAGCACCGTCGCCAGATCAGGCGAGGGCAGGCGCGCTCCCAGGGTCATCGCTTTGGGTAAACTCAGGCTGCGCGTTCCACCGCCAGTCTGGTAGATAGCCAGGGATGTGCCCTCTTTCTTCATCTCCAGGGGCACGATGGCCTGACCGAGCAGATACCCCTCGCTGTCAATGGCGCAGCTGGTGACGAACCCCACCACCTTGCCACGCCGATCCAGGATGGGGTCGCCGTTTTCCGGCCGGCGCACCCCTTTCTCATTCATGCGGAAGCGCACCACCGCCCGTTCCTGGTGGAGATAACGCGCCAGATAAGCATCCCGCCCAATGAAGAAGGGTTTCCACAGCTTGAGATAGCTGACAAAGCCCGCCTCGTTGGGGCTGATGTCGAACGCCCCGGCCAGTTCATGCCCGTACAGAGGCAACCCCGCTTCGGTGCGCGTGCTGTCGCGGGCCGCCAGACCACAGGGCTTGAGGCCATGTGGCGCACCGGCCGTCAGCAACGCCTGCCACAAAACCGGGGCCTGGTCGGGATGCACGAAAAGCTCATAGGCGGTGCGCTCACCGGTGTAGCCGGTGCGCGAGATGATCACATCCAGGCCGGCTACCCGGCCCTGCGTCAGACCGGCCCAGGGTAACTTGCGCAGCCGGCCGGCCAGGGCCTCATCCTGCACCAGGGCCAGCAAAAGGGTGGTTGCCTGCGGCCCTTGCAGGGCCAGATCAACCCGCTGCTCCTCTCCCCACTGAGGATCGCGCAAATCGCGCAGCCGCGCCGGCCGCACAATACGCGCCCAGGGACGCCGGTGATCGAGCCGCACCCGCCCTTCGTTAACGGCGTTGAGCCAGGCCCAATCTTTGTCGTTGTTGCTGGCGTTGACCACCGCCAGAAAGGTTTCCGGCCCCAGGCGGTAAATCAGGAGGTCGTCGATAACACGCCCATCGGGATCGAGCAGGTAGGTGTAGTGCGAACGTCCTACCGCCAGCAATGAGACATCGTTGGTGGTAACAGTATCGAGGAAGCCGGCCGCCTGGGGGCCGCTGATCTCGAAGACGCCCATGTGGCTGACATCGAACAAGCCGGCCGTCTGACGCACAGCGGCATGTTCCTCGCTGACGGAGGTGTACCACACCGGCATATCCCAGCCGCCAAAGGGAACCATTTTGGCCCCCAGCGCCAGATGGGTGGCGTGCAGAGTGGTGCGTCGCAGGGGGGCGTCGGCCGGCTCCTCCCAGGTGAAGGAGGGCAACGCCTCGGCCTGGGGATAGGCCGCCTGACCAATGAAGAAGGGCCTGGTCGGCTGCACCGAGGGGCCGGCCGGCACAGGGGGAGCTGCCGCTTCCACCAGACGCACAGCGACCGGCCCGGCCAGTTTGGCGTGCAGATCACCAAAGTGAACATAGCCATCGGACAAATCCGCCAGCCACTCAGCCACCTGTTGGGCGGTCAGGGGGTTAGCGCAGTGGAGATGGTAGAGGGTGGAGGAAAGGCGCTGCAACGCGGCCTCGCCGGTAAAATCAGGCCCGTGCAAACAGGTCGCCTGCACCCCCCCATCCGCCAGGCCATGAACATCGCAGGTCAAGGCCTGATCGAGAAAAAGAGCTGCCTCCGGGCCGCGCACCGCCACCGTGGTCAGGCTGGGCGTCGGTCGTTCCACCCCCAACAGCTGGCGCACGCTGTGGCGCACGTGAGCCAGGGCGGCCGGGTCAACCTTGGCCCGGAACTCTTTGCCGCCGGAACCCATGTAGTAAAAGGGGGTGATGCCGTGCAGCAAGCGCCCCATAGCCTCGGCCAGGTGATCCACCTCGGCCGGGCCAAAGCCGCGCTGGCTGATCCAGACTGTGCCCAGCCGGATGCCAAAGGGGTTGACAGCGCTGCGGTCGCCGGGGATGGTGTTGTAGTTGACGACGAGGCCGGCGCGATCCAAAATGCGCGCCGCCATGTCGCCGGAGAGCGGGACGCCATTGACCCGAATGCTTTTACAGTCGAACAGCACCAAATGGTTTTCGGTTCCGCCGCCGACGATGCGCAACCCCTGCGCCGCCAGCCCGGCCGCCAGGCGGGCGGCGTTGTCCACAATGCGCTGCTGCAAAGCGCGGAAGCTTTCCGTCTGGGCCAGCCGCAGGGCCACGGCAATGCCGGCAATGGTGTTGAGATGCGGCCCTCCTTGCTCGCCGGGGAAAACAGCTTTGTCGATCTTGCTACCCAGCGCCCTGTCATGGGTCAGAATGAGCGCCCCGCGTGGGCCGCACAATGATTTGTGGGTGGTGGTGGTGACGACATGGGCGATGCCGATGGGGCTGGGATGCACCCCGGCCGCCACCAACCCGGAGATGTGGGCGATGTCGGCCATCAAATAGGCCCCCACCTTGTCGGCTATGGCGCGGAAGCGGGCCCAATCCACCTGATGGGGATAGGCAGAGTAGCCGGCCACCATCAGCCGGGGACGGGCTTGCAGCGCCAGGGCCTCGATGGCGTCGTAATCCAGGCGCTCGGTGTGGGGGTCAAGGGTGTAGCTGACAGAACGATACACCTGGCCGGAACGGTTGACGGGCGCGCCGTGGGTCAGGTGGCCGCCGTTGTTGAGCCTCAACCCCATGATGACATCCCCCGGCTGCAGCAGAGCGGTGTAGACGGCGTTGTTGGCCGGCGCGCCGCTGAGGGGTTGCACATTGACCCACAGCTGGTTGGGGCGCACGCCGTTGGCGGCAAAGAGCTCGGCCGCCCGGCGGCGCGTCAACGCCTCCAGCAGGTCGGCGTATTCCACCCCTTTGTAGTAGCGGGGATCACTGTGGCGGCGGTAATAGGCCAGTTCATAGTCAAGGTCTAAAATCTCCCCCTCGCGCTGCTGGCGGCTGCTCTCGCGGGGATACCCCTCCGCGTAGATGTGGCCGAAGCTGCTGGCAACAGCGGCGTGAATAGCGGCCGGCGTTTCGCTCTCCGAAGCGATGAGAATGATGCTGTTGCGCTGGCGTTGCGTTTCACGCTCAATCAGCGTTGCCACGCCAGGATCAAGCTCCTCTAAGGAACCACGAAAGATAAAGTCGTTGGGCATGGGTTATTACTCCTGAGTCGCCGCCGACGCCTGACCCGGCTCCATCTTGCCAGGCAGCGGCCAGGCAGCGTCGGAGTGTTGGCGTCATGTATTGTAACATAGGGTATCATTTGTAGTTAATGACAATGGAAGTGGCTATGAACGCTTTAGACCGTCCGGTGGTCATCGTGGGCCTGGGGCTCATGGGCAGCTCGCTGGCGCGCGCCTGGCAACCTTATGTGTCTGATCTGGCGGGGGTTGATCCCGACCCGACCACGCGGGCAGCGGCCGGCCGGCTGTTGCCCACTGTGGTTGCCGACCTGGCGCAACTTCCCCTGACGCCGGAGACGTTGGTGGTGTTGGCAACGCCGGTGCAAACGATTGTGAGGTTGCTGGCGCGTCTGCCGCAGCTGGCCCCGGCCGGCTGTCAGGTACTGGACATCGGCAGCGTCAAAGCCCCCATCTGCGCCGCCATGATGGAACTGCCCCCCACCTTTGCCGCTCTGGGGGGACATCCGCTGTGTGGCCGGGAGTTAAGTGGGTGGGAGGCGGGTCGGGGGGACCTGTTCCAGGGGTGCCCTTTTGTGTTGTGTCCCACGCCGCGCACCACGCCCGCCTTACAACAACGGGTGCGCGCCTTGCTGGCAGTGTTGGGGGCCAACGAGGTAGAAGTGGGGGCGGAGCGGCACGACGCCATCGTGGCTGTGACCAGCCATCTGCCCTATCTGGCGGCGGCCGGGTTGATGCGCCAGGCGGCGCAGGCAGCAACGATGGAGCCGCTGCTCTACACCGTCAGCGCCGGCGGTTTGCGGGATACGACGCGGCTGGCCGGCTCTAACCCTACCATGCTGGCGGACATTGTGCGCGCCAACCAGGCGGCGATTGTGGCTGCCCTGCGCGCCTACCAGGGGCAACTCGATGCCCTGCTGCGCCTGCTGATAGAGGAAGATGAGGCGGCGTTGCACGCCTGGTTGACAACCACCCAGGCGCTGCATCAGGCGTACACCCGCCAGCGCCCACCCGATCTTTAGGCGCGGTCGAGCTGCCCTTTGATGTAGCTGTATTCGGCGGCGACGGACTTTTCGGTGTCGCCGGCTACAAAGCTGGTCAGGGCGCGCCCCACCAGGGGAATGCTGGAGCTGACTTCGAGCTGCACCTCGTTGACGCAACCTGTCCCTTCGGGGCGCAGGGTTAAGGTGCCGGCAATGGTGACCGGGATGCCGGGGGTCTCGATGGTGATCTGGCAGCGGCGCGGCCGGCCGGCTTCTGCGCTCCACTTTTCCGTCTGCACCACCTTGTTCCAGGCCCCGATGAACTGTTTCAAAGCACTGGGGACATTGGCCGGCACTTCGCGCTGGGTTTTGACCACATGCAACCCGCCGCGCACACCGTTTTCGACCACCTGGCCATGGCGATGCCCCAGGGCCTGGTATTTAGCCAGCAGAAAGTTGGTATCCACAAAGGTCTTAAAGACTGTCTCGACATCCTGATTGTACCGATGCCACGCTTTGACCGTCGCCATAATTGCCTCCACAAAGCTCGAGGATGGCGGGTATTGTACCATTCATAGCAGACAGAAGGGTACTTTTCAGACGCAGCGCCGGCGACCGGCCGGCCCCGGGGGACGAATCCGACCCTTTCCAGCCAGACAAGAGCCATTGCGACAAACAGAGGAAGGCGCATTCTCAAATGCGCCCGCTTGCGTTCGTTGTAGCCGTGGTTTCCCAACCACGCCGCTTTAACCGTTGGCTGGCTCTCTGCCGGCGCGGCGCAGCTGCTCGCGGCGCGCTTCGCCCCGGCGCAGGTTGGCGCTTTCCAGCGCCCCGCTAAAATCAAAGGCGGCGTTGAGCAGGCGCTGGGTGAAGGTGTGGCGGTGGGCGCGGGGGAAATGGTGGGTGGCGGGCAGGAGCCACGCCAGCCAATCGGCGGTGCGGCTGAAGATAACCCTATCACGTTGAGCCATAGAGAACACCTTAGACAGCAAAAAGCAGGTTGTACCGTGTGAGGGGGGGGGGGGGGGGGG
>DAOTXO010000142.1:0-114389 GCA_034435495.1 Anaerolineae bacterium | reverse complement strand
GATACTCCGCATACCCTTTCAGCGCCAGCACTTTCGTGATCGCCGCCGTCAACGACGTTTTGCCATGATCCACGTGACCGATGGTCCCGATGTTGACGTGTGGCTTCTCGCGTACAAATTTCTCCTTACCCATGGCGGTCGTCCTTATAAAATGTGATTAGTTCGTTCCTTTGATCACTTTTTGGGCCACGCTTTCGGCAACCGGAGCGTAATGATGGAATTCCATCGTGAAGGTTCCCCGGCCTTGCGTCATAGAGCGTAACCGCGTGGCATAACCGAACATTTCTGCCAATGGCATTTTGGCCCGGATGGTTTGCAAGCCATCGCTGCGGAGTTCGAGTCCCTCGATAGTGCCCCGCTTGGATGACAGGTGACCAATGACATCGCCCGTATAAGCTTCAGGCGTAACAACCTCGACTGACATAATTGGCTCAAGTAAAACGGGGCCGCCGCGCTGCAAAGCTTCTTTGACAGCCATTGAACCCGCTATCTTGAAAGCCATTTCCGAAGAATCGACTTCGTGGTACGAGCCATCGAACAGGGTAACGCGAATATCCGTTACCGGGTAACCAGCCAGCACCCCGCTTTCTGTGCCTTCGCGAACACCTTGCTCAACAGCCGGAATGTATTCGCGGGGAATCACGCCGCCGATAATTTCATTCTTGAACTCCACGCCTGTGCCGGGTTCGGCCGGTTCCACTTTTACCAAGACGTGACCATATTGGCCTCGACCACCCGTCTGGCGCACAAAGCGCCCTTCAACCTTGTCAAGAGTGCGCGTAATGGTTTCACGATAGGCCACGCGGGGTTGGCCCACATTAGCCCCCACGCGAAATTCGCGCTGCATCCGATCCACCAACACTTCCAAATGCAGCTCACCCATGCCAAACAAGACAGTCTGACCAGTTTGTTCATTGAAGCGAACTTGAAAGGTAGGATCTTCATCCGCCAGGGCGCGTAACGCAATTCCCATCTTGTCTTGATCCAGGTTGGTCTTGGGCTCAATGGCAATGGAGATGACCGGTTCGGGGAATTGGATGGATTCCAGAATGATAGGGGCGTCTGGGGTACACAGAGTATCCCCCGTGTAGCTGTGCTTCAGGCCTAAGATAGCGGCAATATCGCCGGCCTGCACACTATCGATGTCCTGACGGTCATCAGCGTGCATTCGGATCAAACGTCCAACGCGTTCTTTACGCCTCTTGGTGCTGTTGTGAACGGCAGCGCCAGCGTGCAACTCACCTGAGTACACCCGAACATAGGCCAGACGACCCACATAGGGATCCGTAACAATCTTAAACACCAGGGCTGATAGCGGCGCTTCGCTGTCCACCGGGCGCGTTTCAGCCATCTCGGTGATGGGATTGATGCCGCCAATAGCCGGCCGATCCAGCGGTGAGGGCAAATAATGCACCACGGCATCCAAGAGGGGTTGGATGCCCTTATTGCGCAGCGCCGTGCCACATAGAACAGGCGTCACCTGTCCGCGAATAGTGGCCCGGCGCAAAGCGCCGCGCAACTCCTCGACGGAGATCTCTTCGCCTTCCAGGTAGCGCATCATCAACTCGTCATCCGTTTCGACAATGTTTTCCAAAATTTCTTGCCGGGCCTGCTCGCAGGTCTCCACCAGATCGGACGGAATATCGGTGACCACGGGGTGGGCGCCCAAGTCCTCGGCGTACCACACCAGCGCTTCCATTGTCAGCAGATCGACCACGCCGCGAAAACCACCCTCCAGCCCAATAGGCCATTGGAGTAACACTGGGTTAGCCTTCAGACGGTTGCGAATCATCTGAATGGTGCGTGTCAAATCGGCGCCAACGCGGTCGAGCTTGTTGACAAAGCAAATCCGGGGGACATGGTATTGGTCAGCCTGACGCCACACTGTCTCCGATTGCGGCTCCACACCGGCCACGCCATCAAAGACCACTACGCCGCCATCGAGAACACGTAAACTGCGTTGCACCTCAGCCGTAAAGTCGATGTGGCCGGGGGTGTCAATAATGTTCACCTGATGATCCAACCAGTACACTGTGGTAGCGGCCGATGTAATCGTAATGCCCCGCTCTTGCTCCTGGATCATGTGATCCATCGTCGCGGTGCCCTCGTGAACCTCACCCAGGCGATGAATAACGCCCGTGTAGTAGAGGACTCTTTCTGTGGTTGTGGTTTTACCCGCGTCGATGTGGGCGATAATCCCAATGTTGCGGATATTTTCAAGTTGAGAATCCATACGTTTCTTGTTCAGGCTTGATCTGACTCTGGCAGCTACACACGCCGCCAAGACATGTTCTCCAGGCTATGGGATTGGGTCGTAAGTCAGATAAGGTTAGTTCTTAGAACCTGAAGTGGGCAAAAGCGCGGTTGGCTTCGGCCATGCGATGCGTGTCATCGCGACGCTTCACGGCTGAGCCCTGACCGGTGGCCGCATCCATCAATTCACTCGCCAGCTTGGCGGACATAGATTTGCCGCCCCGCGAGCCCGCAGCAGCCAATATCCAGCGCATGGCCAGGGTGACCTGGCGTTCGGCCGACACTTCCGTAGGCACCTGGTAGGTAGCGCCGCCCACTCGTCGGGGCTTGACTTCCACCTGAGGCATAACATTCCTGAGAGCCTCTTCAAAGACTTCCAGGGCGGGCCGTTTGGTACGCGCCTCCACCATCTCCAGACTATCGTAAACAACAGTACGAGCGACGCTTTTCTTACCGTTTCGCATCAAACGGTTGATCAACATCTCGATATGCACGCTGCCATATTTCAGATCCGGGTCGACAACCCGTTGCGCCGGGGTATAACGTCTAGGCATCTTTCAAACTCCCTGGATAACCTATCTTTTCTTAGCAGCCGTTGGCGCGCCGGGCTTGGGGCGTTTGGCTCCATATTTGGAGCGTCCCTGTTGCCGTTTGTCCACGCCTGTGGCGTCTAAAGTACCCCGCACGATATGATAACGCACGCCGGGTAAATCCTTGACACGACCGCCACGAATAAGCACGACCGAGTGATCTTGTAATGAGTGCCCCTCGCCAGGAATGTAGGCCGTGACTTCGATGCCATTCGACAGACGCACACGCGCAATCTTCCGCAAAGCGGAGTTGGGCTTTTTGGGCGTCATGGTAGCCACCTTGGTGCAAACCCCACGTTTTTGGGGGGCGCCTTTTGGTTGCAAGGTACGCCGCTGCTTATAGGAATTGAAAGAATATTGCAGCGCCGGCGCTTTGCTCTTCTGAGACTTGGTTTTGCGCCCTTTGCGTACGAGCTGATTAATGGTCGGCACGTTCGAACTCTCCTTATCAGATTACGTGAGGCATTCCTCTCAATAAACCATCAGCGTGCAGTTTTTAACATGATAAAAGCTGTGTTTCCGCCACTTTCCGACAAATGGAGGCCACCGAAATGCACTTCGATGGCCTCCAATGCAAAATCAACCTTGTAGCAGGCTGGCTATTTACTGCCAGATTGCTCTTGGGCCGCGGGTACACAGCGAATCATTCTACCATAGAATGGCCGTTTGTCAATTGTCTAACACCCGATTTGTGATTTTCGTCACAACCAGGGTGCAAACCCTTGTGGGTTAACGTCCGCGCGCCAGATCCATCAGTCCGGTGCCCACATAGTTCCGGGCGCGCTTGTCGTCTTCCTTGCCAAAGCGAATAACCTCACCGCCGTCGGTCACTGCCTCCACCGCCAGCCCCAGGCTCTGCAATTCTTTGACTAGAACGCGGAAAGATGCCGGGATACCCGGCTCTTCGATGGGTTCATTCTTGACAATGGACTCGTATGTCTTGACCCGGCCCTGAACATCATCTGACTTGACAGTCAGCATCTCTTGCAGGGTGTGAGCCGAGCCATACGCTTCCAAAGCCCAGACTTCCATCTCGCCGAAGCGTTGACCGCCAAACTGCGCCTTGCCGCCCAAAGGCTGTTGGGTCACCAACGAGTATGGGCCAGTTGAGCGGGCGTGGGCTTTGTCCTCCACCAGATGGTTGAGCTTGAGCATGTGGATGATGCCCACCGTCACCGGTTGGGCAAACGCTTCGCCGGTCTGACCATCGAAGAGCTGCTCCTTACCCAGAGTTGGCAGGGGAATACCCAGCAACAAAGTGATCTGGTTGGCATTGGCTAACACCAAATCCAGGTCGGTCGTTGTCGGGTCGATGTGGTACTCCTCAGGTAATTCGCTGCCATGCGTATCCAACATGAAGCGATACCACTCACGCGTACACACCTCGATGGCCTTTTGATCGTAACGGGGCCACTCCTTTTTATGTACCGGAGCAGTCTCATCAGCCAGGAAAACCTGTTCGGGATCCCAACCCTGATTGCGCAACCACTCATAGGCGATAGCGTACCTGGTGTAATTGGCGTCGCTCGTCAGGCGTTCTGGGTCATATCCCTGGTCACCCAACCAGGCGTTGATAAAGAGCTGGCGCGCCCTGTGCTCATCCCCAATGTCACTCAGGTTGTAGCCAATCTCTTTTAACCAGTCCCAGGCCCAGGTTGTGGCACTGGAAACAGCGCGCCGCACCAACCAGGCGCGAGCCAGTTCGGCCCGGATTTCATGCTCTTTGGCGCCGTCGAAAACAGGGGTAATGGCGCGAAAGCCGAGGTGATGCGCCGCCCAACCAAGGTGCGTTTCCAGAATCTGACCCAGATTCATACGCCCAGGCACGCCAATGGGACTGAGAATGATATCCACCGGCCGGCCATCGGGGAGGAAAGGCATATCCTCAATCGGAACTACTTTAGAGATGACGCCTTTGTTGCCATGGCGGCCGGCCATTTTGTCGCCCTGGGTAATTTTGCGGCGCTGCGCCACACTCACCCGCACCATGGTTTCAACGCCGGCCGGCAGGTCGCGATCTTGTTGTCGATCAAAGACCTGCACATCCACCACTTTCCCCCTGGCGCCGTGCGGCAAGCGCAAACTGGAGTCTTTCACCTCACGCGCTTTGTCGCCAAAAATGGCCCGCAGCAACTTCTCCTCAGGGCTGAGCTCTTTCTCCCCTTTGGGGGTGATTTTACCCACCAGGATGTCGTTCTCTTTCACATCTGCGCCAATGCGAATGATCCCACGTTCATCCAGGTCTTTCAGGGCATCTTCACTGACATTGGGAATGTCATAGGTGATCTCTTCCGGCCCCAGCTTGGTATCGCGGGCTTCCACCTCGTGCTTCTCAATATGCACCGAGGTGTAGCGATCCTCGCGCACCAACGCCTCGCTGATCAGGATCGCATCCTCAAAGTTGCCGCCCTCCCAGGATAGGAAAGCCACCACCACATCCTGACCCAACGCCAGCTCGCCAGACTCAGTAGACGAGCTATCTGCCAGCACATCACCGACCCGCACACGTTGTCCTTTGACCACCACCGGGCGCTGATCGACGTAGGTGCTTTGATTGGAGCGGTTGTATTTGCGCAAATTGTAAATGCGCGTCCCAGACGCGCCCACAACCGTCACGCGGTCGCCTGAGACGCTCACCACTTCGCCATCTTCCTGGCTGAAAACGACCTGGCCGGTGTTCATCGCCGCCTGCCGTTCCATGCCGGTGCTGACAATCGGCATATCCGGCTTCAGTAGGGGAACGGCCTGGCGCTGCATGTTGGAACCCATCAACGCCCGGCTGGCATCGTCGTGCTCCAGGAAGGGGATCAAAGCTGCCGATACTCCCACAATCTGGCGTGGGGCAACATCCATGTAGTCGATGCGGCTGATATTGGTGAAGAAGAACTGCTGATTGCGCCGCGCCGAGACACGGGTCCCTAGCAGTTGCCCCCGGCCATCCACATCCATATTAGCCTGGGCAATGGCATACCGATCCTCTTCATCGGCCGACATATATTCGATTTCGTCGGTGATGAAAGGGCGGACAGGCACTTCTTCAAACCCGGCGCTGCGAATCGCCGCCACATCCGCGTCGGTCAGACTTGTGCCAGCGCTGACCAAAATCTCGCCCGTGACTGGATGCACAATATTTTCCAGGACTTCGCGTCCCAGCAAGTCGGAACTCGAAGCCGGCAGGGTTTTCCGCACCCGTCGATAGGGTGTTTCGATGAAACCATACTCATTGACACGAGCATAGGTAGCCAGACGCCCGATGAGACCAATGTTAGGCCCTTCTGGCGTCTCGATGGGGCAGATGCGCCCATAGTGGCTATGGTGAACGTCGCGCACCTCAAAGCCGGCCCGCTCACGGCGCAACCCACCCGGCCCCAGAGCAGAGAGGGTGCGTTTGTGGGTCAGTTCCGACAGCGGGTTGGCCTGCTCCATAAACTGGCTGAGTTGTGAGCTGCCAAAGAATTCACGGATGGCCGCTACGACCGGCCGGATGTTAATTAAGGAGATGGGCGTCACGGTGTCCGATTCACGAATCGACATCCGTTCGCGGACGACTCGCTCCATGCGACGCAATCCCACACGCAGTTTCGCCTGCAAGAGTTCACCCACTGTCTTGACACGGCGGTTGCCCAGGTGATCGATATCATCCTGGGATTCATGGCCGTTGTTGATCAAGATCATGTGCTTGACCAGGCGCACAATATCATTTTGGGTGATGGTGCGGTGTTCCAAAGGCACCACGCTCTGCAAACCCAGACGCTTGTTCAGCTTATAACGCCCCACCCGCGCCAGATCATAGCGTCGGGGATCGAAAAGCTGCTCAAACATATAGGCCGTGGCATTATCAAGCGTAGGCGGGTCGCCGGGGCGCATCCGCTTGTAAAACTCAATCAGGGCCTGTTCGCGCAGCGGTTTGTCAGCGTCCCAAACGAGTTCTTGCTGAATGCTGCCTTTAATATAGAGATGATCGCCGTTGGTATCGACATCTTGAAACAGGCTGAGGATTTCTTCGTCCGACCCAACCTGCAACAACTTGTTGCCCAAACGATCATCTACCGCCGCCATCGCCCGCAGGAAGAGGGTGACAGGAACAGTACGCTTGCGGTTAAACTTAACGGTGATGTAGTCTGATTTACGGGTTTCAAACTCCATCCAGGCCCCACGGTCAGGTATCAGCTTGCTCATGGCGAGCGGCCGGCCGGTGGTACGCTCTTCATCCACCTCAAAATAGACACCAGGGGAGCGAATTAACTGGCTGACCACCACCCGCTCCGTACCATTGATAATGAATGTACCCGCGTCGGTCATCAGCGGGAAATCGCCAAAGAAAATCTCCTGCACATGGGGTTGATCAAGCTCCGTGTTGTAGAGTAACACTGAGACAGACAGCGGCGCAGCGTAACTCATGTCGCGCTCGATGCACTCTTCCACCGAATATTTGGGGGGGCCAAACCAATAGCGCAGGTCAAAGCCTTGCGCTTCAGGATGCTTGCAGGGAAAATACAGTTTCAGGTCCCCATTAAAACTGGTGATCGGAGAAATCTCCTCAAACAGTTCTGCCAGACCCTCCGTCTTGAAGCGCTCAAACGAGTCCAGCTGAACGTCAATCAGACGCGGCAACTCCAATGGATCCTTGTTGTACGCGTAGCTCTTGGTGCGCAAGTAGGCCATCTGGTTCCTTTGCTCCCTGATAATACAAAAACGTGACGCCAACAAGGGGTGCAGCTAATCAGCCGCACCCCACTATAGACGTCACTTCGCAACATGCATACATATGATACAAAGACCATAAAGTATACACCACCTTACATCGATAGTCAACCATTTTGGGGATTGTGGGATTGTGTTGCCGGGGCGGCCAGGGTGTGTCGGCCCGGTAACCTGCAGGTACAATCAGGTACAATAGAAAAGAGATAAAGAAAAAGTGATCATGCCGACCAAGAGGCCTCTGGCCCCCTTACCTGTTCATCTGGAGTTGCATCGCGATGTTTGAAATCGATATCGCCCAGTGGCTTGAACAAGTGCGCGCCCAATTGATGGCATTGCTAACCCTGGCCCTGGGGCTGCAAGTAGGCGTTATCCTGCTGGCGCTCTTGCTGGGCGCCCTGTTACAACCCCTCACCCGACGTTTGATCAACCGGCTGGATCGGCAACGGCGCAAAATAACCCTGGTGCGTGCTGCGCCTGGGCTGGACGACTTGACGGCGCTGCTGGTCAACATTCGCTGGCCAGCGACAACCTATCTCCTCAGCCGTCTGGGCATGTGGGCGCTGAGCGCAAGCGGCTACGCCACAGAGTTTCTAGCCTGGGCGACGCCTTTCTTCCTCCTGTGGCTTGTCAGTCGAGGATTCGCCGCTCTCTTGGAACGGCGCATGACGCCCGAACGAGCTCGCGCCTGGTCTAAACAACTGGTGCGCCCCATTTTGATCACAGCGGGAGCGCTTCACGCCTTGACCCTGTTTGACAAGGTGTGGAGTTGGGGGGTCACGATCCAGGGCCACACCTTTACTCTGGGAGCGCTGATCGTCGCCCTCCTCATCTTTTATGTGTTTTGGCAGTTAGCCCAAACGGCGCGCACCTTGCTGGGCGAAAATGTTCTGCCCCGCGCCGGCGTCCACCCCTCCCTGACCCAAATCATCGCCAGCTTCACCGCTTATGTGATTGTCCTGGTCGGCTTCGCCATCGCCTTAAGTTATGCGGGCATCGAACTAACGACCCTGACGGTCATCCTCGGCGGTCTGAGCGTCGGTTTGGGCTTTGCCATGCAGGATGTCATCAGCAATTTCATCAGCGGGTTCATCTTGCTCATGGAACGTTCGATTGTACCGGGGGACGTGATCACCGTTGATGATCATTTTGGGCAGGTGACCAACGTAGGCATCCGCGCCACCCGCATTCGCACTCTGGACAATGTGGAAATCATTGTCCCCAACTCCGCTTTTGTATCAGGTACGGTGGAAAACTACTCCAGTAGCGATGGAGGAGTACGCGTTGAGGTGGTGGTGGGGGCCAGCTACAGTGTGGAACCGGGCCTGGTGGAAAAGGCATTGTTGGAAGCTGCGGAAGGGATGCCCATTTTGTCAACCCCGCCGCCGAGTGTGCAGTTCATCGACTTTGGGGCCAGCAGTCTCGATTTTCGGCTGTTGGTCTGGCTGGAGGACCCACTGGATACGGCGGGCATCCAGAGTCAGCTGCGCTATCGCATCTGGGACCGCTTCAAGGCGCATCAGATTCCGATTCCGTTCCCACAGCGAGATATTCACATTCTGACCTGGCCGGAGAGGCAACACGACACGCCGGCCGGCCCGGACACCCCGCTATCCTCAACCTGACGAATCGGCCGCAGCCAGCGCCACGGCAATTTGCGCCGCCAGCCAGGCGTTGCGCCGCAAAAGGGCGGTGTTGGCCGCCAGACTGGCCCCGGCCGTCAAGGTAGCCACCCGCTGCAAAAGCCAGGGAGTTGCGGCCGGCCCGTGAATCCCCTGGGCGTCTGCCTCCTGAACAGCTTGCCGGATGGCATCCTCAGCCTGAATGCTATCCAGCGCTGCTTCCGGTGGGGGCGGCGCCGCCACCAGGGTGGCAGACGACAACCCCAAGGCTCGTCGCGCCCGCACCAGACGAGCGACTTCGGCCGGCGCCTCGACCCGCACATCCACCGCCAGACCGCTAGTGGGGGTGTAAAAAGCGGGCAGTTCATCCACACCGTACCCCACCACGGTAACGCCCTGCGTTTCCAACACCTCCCGCGTCGCCGACAAATCCAAAATGGATTTAGCGCCGCTGCACACCACCGTTATCGGTGTGCGTCCCATCTCCAGCAGATCGGCGCTGACATCGAAGGGATGGCCGCGATGTACCCCGCCAATGCCGCCGGTGGCGAACAGTTCAATACCGGCCTGGTGAGCCAGAATTATCGTTCCCGCCACTGTGGTTGCGCCCCACTCCCCTCGCGCCATCACAATGGGCAGGTCGCGTCGGGAACATTTGCGCACAACGCCGGCCGGCAAGCGCCCCAACTGCTCCACCTCGTCCGGCGTCAATCCCACCCGAATCTCCCCCTGACAAATGGCAATGGTGGCTGGCGTCGCGCCGCCGGCGCGCACAGCTGTCTCCATCGCCAGAGCGGTAGCGACATTGTCCGGGTAGGGCAACCCATGGGTGATCAGGGTGCTTTCCAGGGCCACGACAGGCCGGCCGGCCGCCACGGCCCCGGCAACTTCAGGGTGCAGCTGAAGGATGGTCACGGTTACAGATTCACCCACACAGTCTTGATCTGGGTGTACAGTTCCAGCGCCTCTTTGCCCATCTCGCGCCCGAAACCGCTCTCCTTGTAGCCGCCAAAAGGAGCGGCCGCATCGAAGAGGCCATAGTTGTTGATCCAGACCGTACCGGCGCGCACTATTTGGGCAAAACGATGCGCCTGGCTGATGTTATTCGTCCAGACGCCGGCCGCCAGCCCATAGCGGGTAGCGTTGGCGCGCGCCGCCAACTCATCCCAACTGGCGAAGGAAGTAACCGCCGCCACCGGCCCAAAGATCTCCTCCTGCACCAACGCCAGAGAGTCATCCTGGTGGGTGAAGATGGTGGGAGATAAAAAGTAGCCCCCGGCCAGAGCACCCCCCAGACGCTCCCCACCCGTTACCATAGCGGCCCCGCCCGAACGGCCGCTGGCAATGTAGCCCAACACCCGCTCCAACTGCCGTTCTGAGACCAACGGGCCGATGTGGCTTTTGTCAAAGCCGGAGCCGACCCGAATGCGCCGCGCCTGAGCGGCCAGCCCTTCCACCACTTGCTCGTAAACGGGTTGCTCGACAAACAGGCGCGAGCCGGCGACACACTCCTGACCGGCAGTGCTGAAAATAGCCCAGGTTGCGCCGCGAATGGCTTTCTCCAGATCAGCATCGGCAAAGATAACGTTGGGCGATTTCCCGCCCAGTTCCAGGCTGACCCGTTTCAGGTTGCTGTTGGCCGCCGCTCCCATGATGATGCGTCCCACCTCGGTGGAGCCGGTGAAGGCCACTTTGTCCACATCCATGTGGGCGGTGATGGCTGCGCCGGTGGGAACGCCCGGCCCGGTCAGAATGTTGACCACGCCGGCCGGAAAGCCAGCTTCAATAAAAAGTTCACCCAGGCGCAAAGCTGTCAGAGGGGTCTCTTCGGCCGGCTTCAGCAAAACACAGTTGCCGCTGGCCAGGGCCGGGGCCAATTTCCAGGCCGCCATTAAGAGCGGGAAGTTCCAGGGGATGATCAACCCCACAACCCCCATCGGTTCGCGCCGGGTGTAGACAAACTGGTTGGGGATGGAGACCGGAATGGTGCTGCCCTCCAGCTTGCTGGCCCAGCCGGCGTAGTAGCGGAAATGGCGCGCTGCAAAGGGCACATCCCCATGGCGCGAGACGCGCAACGGTTTGCCATTATCCAGCGTCTCCAACTCCGCCAGCTCGTCGGCGTGACGCTCGATCAAGTCGGCCACTTTCCACAACAGCTCGCCACGCTCGGCGCCGCTCAAGCGCGCCCAGGGGCCTTTTTCAAAGGCGAGGCGCGCCGCAGCCACCGCTCGATCAACATCAGGTGCGCCGGCCAGGGCTACCTCTGTCAGAAGTTCACCGGTGGCTGGGTTCAGGGTGGGGAAGGTCGCGCCATCGGCTGCCTCCACCCATTCATTGTTAATCAACAAACGGTGGGGGCGCTCGACAAAGGCGCGGGTGTTATCTTGTAAGGCGACAGCAGGTAAAGTCATACAGTTGCTCTCCTTCTATCAACCAGGGGCGGGGCCTTTCATTCCTGCGCCGGCCGGCGTCCCTGGTCAAACTCCAACTTTTTTAAGCGATACAAGGTCTCTTCTGTCAACTGGCGGTGCTTGCTGGCGATGTCTGCCTGCAGGCCAAACAGGGCCACAATCACCCCCACCAGGCATAGCCCCACCCCAATGGCAACGGATTGCACTTTGCCGGCGCCCCCTTCCGTCACATAAAAATAAAAGAAGCGCAGCAACAAGGCCAACCCGGCCAGCAGGAAAGGCAGCGCCAGATAGCTGAAGGTGCGCAACGGTTCATAAAAGGCGTATAGGCGCAAAATTGTCGCCCCCTGGCGCTTGATGAAATGCCAGGCGCTACGCTGCAACCGCGAAGCACGGGTGGGGGGGTTGACCTCGATGGGCACATTGACAATCATTAGGCCCCGTTTACCTGCCTGGATAATTGTCTCCAGGGTGTAACTGAAGCGGGTCAGGATGTTCAAACGCAAGGCGGCTTCGCGTGAATAGGCGCGAAAGCCGCTGACCGTATCGGGCACATCAGTGCCGCTGACGCTGCGCACCAGCCAACTGCCCAGTTGTTGTAACAGCTTTTTCAACGGAGAAAAGTGTTCAATCTGATGAATCGGCCGGTTGCCAATGACGATATCGGCCGCGCCGGCTACCACCGGCGCAACCAGATCAGGAATGTACCGACCCGGGTATTGGTGGTCAGCATCCGTGTGGACGATGACATCGGCTCCCAGGCGCAAACAGGCGCTTAAACCGGTCTGAAAAGCCTGGGCTAACCCCTGGTTGTGGGCATGACGCACGATGTGGGTCACACCCAGGGCCTGCGCCACGGCGACAGTATCATCTGTGCTGCCATCGTCGATGATCAGCGTTTCAATGCAATCAATGCCGGGAATGGCGGCCGGTATATCGGCCAGAACGGCCGGCAAGGTCTCTGCTTCGTTCAAACATGGAATCTGGATGATCAGCTTCACAACCTGGGATTGTATGCACACCGTCGGGCATACGTCAAGAGCAGACCTGTGCGCCGACCATGCCTTTGGCGTAAGCCGCCTTTGGCCCTACAATAGCGGCGTGATCATCACCGACGATTTTGTCATGTTGAACTTTCCTAAAACAGGCAGCTCCTTTGCCAGGGAGGTAATCCGTCGGCTATACCGACAGCGAGAATCCCGGCTGCAACGGGCGCTCACGGCTGTGGGGTGGCGGCGGCCGGCCGTACTCGACCTCAAAGTGCCCAAAATAGACGAGGCGCTTGATTACGCCATCCGCGATCAACATGGAAGCTGGCGTCAAATTCCACCTGCCCACCGCCACAAACCCGTCCTCAGCATCACGCGTAACCCTTTTTCCCGCTACGTTTCCACCTATCTTTTCCGCTGGTGGGAAAAGCATCCCCCCGTCTCACGATCTGAGATTGAGCGTCTCTATCCCCACTTTCCCGATCTCTCTTTCGCCGAGTACATGGCGATGATGCACACCTACGGCCGGCAAAACCGCCTGCGCGGCATCACCCCGCCATCAGACCTGGGTTTGCACACCATCCAATTCATCCAATTTTACTTTCGAGAGCCGGAGTCGGTGCTGGCGCAATTGGATGCCGCTTATCTTGAACGCCAACAATACCGCCAGGACATGCCGCCGATTCACTTTATCCACCAGGAACAGCTGAGTAGCGAGTTGCAAGAGGCTCTGCAGGCGTTGGGTTTTGCCGAGTCAGAGTTACGCTTCATCTCCACCTTGGGGCGGATCAATGTCACCGCTTCCACCACCCCAGCGCCAGACTTTTGGGCGTTCTACGCCGATGCCGAGCTGCGGGAACAAGTTCTGCAACGCGAGCGACTACTCTTTTTGCTCTTCCCAACCTATCTGCCGGAGGCCTCAGCCAGTTAAAAGGTCTGGCTGGAGCGCCGGGCCCAACCCTGATGCGGCCTGGGCTTGAGTCTGGTCGTGGCCTATTTCAAATCGCTGAATAAGGCCCCGGCAACTGGTTAAGCGCTTTCATTGGTGATATAATAGCACTTATCCGATAAATTAAATTTATCGGATCAATGGAACCCATGTCTTCCCTGAAACTTGACTCTCCTTTCCTCACCTATCTGGTGCAAAATGGCGTCCTCTCTGGCGACCGCCTGCCCACCCTGGCGGAGATCAGCCACGAGATGGGCGTTAGCATCGGCAAATTGCGCGAGGAAGTGGGCCTGGCGCGTGCCTGGGGATTGGTCTCCCTGCGCCCCAGGGTGGGAATGCAACGGGAACCATTCGACTTCGCCGCCATCATGTTGCCGGCCGTTCTGTTTGGCCTGAGCACAGGCGACATCACCTTTCAGCAGTTGAGTCAGCTGCGGCGTGGGCTGGAGACCAGTTTGTGGCAGGATGCGGTGCAGAGCCTGCTGCCAGAAGACCTGCGCCAGTTGCGCGCGCTGGTAGCCGCAGCCCAGGCCAAGTTACAGGCCGCCCAGGTGGAAATTCCTTTCGCGGAGCACCGCGATCTGCACCTGACCATTTTCAGCCGCCTGCAAAACCCTCTGGTGACTGGTTTATTAAGCGTCTATTGGGAAGCGTATCAGGCCAGCGAAATCACGCGCTACAATAGTTACTATTATTGGGTTGAGGTTTGGAGCTATCATGATGCGATTGTCAGTGCGCTGGAAAATCAGGCCTTTGATCAGGGGCGGGCGCTGCTGATCGAGCATTTCAACTTGCTGCCCCAATCACCCTTACTCATGGTGCGTGATGGACATCATCCCACCCACTGACGCAGCTATCACATTTTCACTTCTCTTCTATTTGCGGAGCTTCGTATGACCCTCGTTGCAACACCCCAACCGACGACTGTTCCACCAGGGGTAACCCCGGTTATCAATGATTTCTCCATTAACGTGGCGACACCTAATGGAACAGGTAGTCAGACGTCCAATATGACCATTCTGCGTGCTCTATTCAAAATGGGCATTCCGGTTAATGGCAAAAATCTTTTCCCTTCCAATATTCAGGGATTGCCTACCTGGTTCCAAATTCGCGTCAGTCGCGACGGGTATATCGCCCGCCGCCAGGAGGCGCTGGTGTTGGTGGCGTTCAACCAGGCCACGTTGATTCAGGACATCCAAGAGTTGCCGGCCGGCGGCGTGTGCATCATGCCCGAAGAGTGGCGCGGCCACCCCGACCGACGTGACATCACCTTTTACAAAGTGCCTGTCAACACCTTGATGCGTTCGGTGGATGCTAAAGGCAAGATCAAGGATTATCTGACCAACATGGTGTACGTTGGCGCGACCGCCTACCTGCTGGGTATTCCCATGGAACGGATCGAATCGGCGCTGATGTTCCATTTCGGCGGCCGGCGCAAGCTGGTCAACAGCAACCTGGATGTGGCGCAGCGCGCCTACGATTGGGCAGCTAACAACCTGACCAAACGCGACCCCTTCTATGTTGAACCCATGAACGCAACGGCCGGCCAGATTCTCATCACCGGCAATGAGGCAGCCGGCATTGGCGCGTTGGTGGGGGGCGTCACCCTGGTGGCCTGGTATCCCATCACCCCCTCCACCAGCCTGGTGGATGCCATCAACGATCACAAGGGGAAATTGCGCGACGAAGGTTCGCTGGTTGTGGTGCAGGCTGAAGATGAATTGGCCGCGGCCGGCATGATCATCGGCTCCGGTTGGGCCGGTGGGCGCGCTATGACCGCCACTTCTGGCCCCGGCATCTCCCTGATGGCTGAGTTTGCCGGCCTGAGCTACTTTGCCGAGATACCGGCCGTAATCTGGGACATTCAGCGCGTTGGCCCCAGCACCGGTCTGCCGACCCGCACCAGCCAGGGTGATGTGCTCTTCGCCTACTACCTGGGGCACGGAGACACCAAACACGTTGTACTACTGCCCGGCACCGTGGCGGAGTGCTTCGAGTTTGGCGGCGTCGCCTTCAATCTAGCAGAGGAGTTACAAACCCTGGTGTTGGTTCTCAGCGACCTTGACCTGGGGATGAACTACTGGATGACCAGTCCGTTTGAGATGCCGGCCGAACCCATCAAGCGCGGCAAAGTGTTGACCGCTGAGCAGGTACAACAACAGGGCTTCGCCCGCTACAAAGACATCGATGGCGACGGCATCCCCTACCGCACGTTGCCTGGCAACCCCAACCCGGCCGCTGCCTGGTTTGCGCGTGGCACAGGCCACAACGACAAGGCCCTGTACAGCGAACGCCCAGACGATTGGGCCGACAACATGACGCGTCTGGCGCGCAAGTTTGAGACCGCCCGCCATCTTGTCCCACCCCCGGTAATCGACGACAATCCCGAAGCGCGGGTAGGCTTGATCTATTACGGCACGACCTGGCCGGCCATCAATGAAGGACGAGATATTCTGCGCCAGGCCGGTGTGGAGACCGCCGCTTGTCGGCTGCGCGCCCTACCCTTCAACGAGGCTCTGTCGGCCTTTATTGAGCGCTACGAGCGCATTTACGTCATCGAAAACAACCGCGACGGCCAGTTATGCGCCATTCTGCGCGCCGAACTGCCCGCCCTGGCCTCCAAACTCCAATCCCTGGCCTACCTGGATGGGCTGCCCTTCACCGGCCCCTTTGTCGCCCAACAGGTTCTGCAACAGCAAACGCGCTAATCGACGCGCCTTCAAGCAAAAGGATAATAAGCGGCATGTCCAGAGAAGCAAAAACCAACCTCATCGGTCTCACCCGCGACGATTATAAAGGACGCCCCAGCACCCTGTGTCAGGGGTGTGGTCACAACTCTATCTCTAGCCAGATCATCGCTGTCGCTTATGAGATGGGGTTGAACCCTAACCAGGTCGTCAAACTCAGCGGTATCGGCTGTTCCAGCAAATCCCCCACTTACTTTTTGGGGCAATCCCATGGCTTCAACGGTCTCCACGGGCGGATGCCATCCCTGGCGACCGGAGCGTTGATTACCAACCATCAGCTATTGGGGATCGGCGTCAGCGGCGACGGCGATACCGCCAGCATCGGGATGGGGCAATTCAAACACATCATGCGCCGCAATGTGCGCATGATCTACATTGTGGAGAACAATGGGGTCTACGGCCTGACCAAAGGGCAATTTTCCGCCACGGCCGACAAAGGGCAGGTGCTCAAATACGCCGGGGTGAACGAACTGCCCCCGGCCGACCTGTGCATGGAAGCCATCATTGCCGGTTGCGGCTTTGTGGCCCGTTCCTTCTCCGGCGATCCCAAACAGGTGCAAGAGCTGCTCAAAGCCGCCTTCCGTTTCAATGGACTGGCGATGCTCGACATCATCAGCCCCTGCGTGGCCTTCAACAACGAACCCGACTCCTCCAAGAGCTACACCTACGGCAAAGACCATGAAGCGCCGCTGCACGACATCACCTGGATTCCTGTGCGCGATGAGATCATGATCGAAGATTACGAGCCGGGGACGATTAAAGAAGTAGAGCTCCACGACGGGTCCATCATTCGGCTGAAGAAATTGGATGAGGATTACGATCCCACCGATAAGCTAGGCGCGCTGCATCGCTTGCAATGGGCCCAGGCGCACCAGGAGTTTATCACCGGCCTGATCTACTACGATCCTGAGCGCGCCACCTTCGCTGAAGTGAATCACCTGCACGACAACGCCCTGGCGGACCTGCCGGTTGAGAAGCTACGCCCTCCGGCCGAACGCCTGCAACAACTGATGGAAAGTATGCGCTTCTAGCGCTCAACGAGGTCGGTCGGGCTGATGGTTACCCGTCAGCCCGGCCATTTGTTGGGCGTTGCGAATGATCATGCGACGACTGCTGCTTCTGGTGTGGTTTCTACCAACGCTTGCCTTTTTGCTGGCGCATTGCAGCGCTGCTGAACCCACCTTATCCCAACTGACAACCACACCTGCCCCACCCCAACCTACGGCCACCACCAAACCGATTGATATTTACATTCCACCGTCGGAATATAATCTTGCCCAGACCACGTTTGACCTGGAAAACAAACAATTGGGCAGCGTAACCTTGCTGGAAGGTGAGTGCGACCCTGGTTTTCTGCCCAACACCCGTTGCCTGAATGTCGAAGTCACCTGTGACTACCTCGACCCCATCAGCGGCGTGGTGCGCATCACAGAGCCGTCGGCTGGCATCCAACCGCAGGGCATGGTTGTCTTTGGGCGGGGCGGTGATGGTCTGGAAGCCATTGAAGATATGCGCTATGGGGACGAAACGCTGCAAAAGTTGGTCGACGACGGTTTCATTGTGGTGCAACGGTTGTGGGACAGCTCCTGGCAGGCCAGTGAGTTCGGCATGGTGGCGGCCACCTGCCGCTATGCCACCCTGTTAACCTGGATTCACGACAGCTTGCATTCGGCCGGCGCTTTTTGCGCCATGGGAAACTCTGGCGGCTCGGACGAAGTTGCCTATGCCCTCACCCATTGGGATCGGGCGTCGCTGTTGGATTTCGTCCTCATCACCAGCGGCCCCCCCATGGCGCGCATCGACATGGCGTGTTTGGATGGCGACAACCCCACCTGGCGCGACCGCTGTTGGGCGCTGGTGCAAAACAACACCGAGTGCCGGCTGGATGGCGCTGTGCCCCAATCGTGTAGTTTCCAGGATCGTGCGCCCTTAGCACCCGCCTGGGTGGATCGGGCCTTTTCCCCAGACGCGCCATGTGGCCTGATGAACGACGAACGCCGGGCGGAGTTGCTGCGCAATAGCATTCTGGCCCCTGACGCTCAGCTCGACTACCCCGATACGCCGGTGCATTTCCTCTATGGGACCCAGGATTGTACCGAGACTGTCGCCTTTGGCCTGCTCTACGCTCGCGCCATCACCAGCCAGACCAACATTGCCTTTGTGGCCGGCGCGCCCCATCGCATCTTGCAATCGCCGGAAGCAGGCCGGCAGGTAGCAGGGGAAATTAAGAACTTCTGCCGGGTTACCCCATAAACCTGACGTTTAGTCGATCTTGCGGTAGGATAGTCTCCTGAGCAATGTGGCAACTTAAGCTTTTTTCAGGAGAATCCGGCATGATCACCATTCTCGACCCCACAACACGCGCGGCGCGCGCCACAGCCATTCACGACCGTTTTACTCCCGATTATCTCGCCACGTTTCGCCAGCGTTGTGATCCATTGGCAGATGCGGCCGTGGCGGAAATCTTTGCTCCTGAGGCGCGCGGGCTGAACCCGGCCGGCTACACCCATTTGCTATGGGCCGTGCGGGACAAAGCGTTCGAAGGGGGGCCGGCTTGCCTCGCCTTCCTACGCGAAACGCGACAGGTCCCGGCCTGGGTTTGCTTTGAGGATTTTACGGCCGGGCAGAAGCTTTTTTTTCGACATGGCGTTCTCACCTTTTTGATCGGGATCAGTGTTCTGGTCGCCTCCTATGGGGGCTATAAAGATAATAAGGTGCTAACCGCCTCCGGCCGCCTGAGCCATGAAACGGCTTTCCGCCGCGCCGTGGAAACAGCCCACTTCACCCTGGCTTGTTGCCGGCCGGGTGGATTGCGCGAAAATGCCCCCGGCTTTGAAGCCATCCTCCAGGTACGTCTGCTGCACGCCCGCGTGCGCCAGTTGTGCCGGCGTCAGGGGTATGACACCGCCCGCTACGACGAACCCATCAACCAGGAATCGATGGCCGCCGCCATCATGCTCTTCTCGCATGGGGTCATTCGCGCCCTGGAGGTGTTGGGCATCACCGTCACGCAGGAGGAGAAAGAATCCTACCACGCTCTGTGGCGCTATGGTGGGTATCTGATGGGGGTGGAGCTGGCGCTTTTGCCCCCCAATCACGCCGAGGAGGCCGCGCTGTTCGACTGTATGCAATATCATTACACCCCCGATGCTGACACCGTGCAGCTTTTCCAACATACGGTGGGGGGCATTGCGGCCGGGGCCAGCCACATGCCTCTGTGGCTTACCCTCATGGGAGGCAGCTTGCTACAATCCCGCACCTTTCTCAACCAATTCGTCGGTCTGACCGTCAGCCCAACTCTGGCCCGTTATCTGGAGATTGAACCCAACTTTATATGGCGGCTGGGGTTCCAGGGTAGTGGACAGCTGATCAATGCCTACACCCAGGCGCAACGCAACTGGCCCTGGTTGGAAAGTCTGGCCGAACACGCCCAGGCGCACCTGATGCAAACCATTGTCAACGCTCTACTGGCCGGCGCGCCGGCCCAATTCAACGACCCCGGCGCATTGACTCGCACCTGAACCCCTTTCACTTCTCTCGCCAGGAAAGATACCTATGTCTAAATCCAAACCGCTTATCCTCGTGATCATGCTGATCGCCATTCTGCTACAGGTGGGCTGTGGGTTGCGTCGCGCCACCCGCCCGGCGCAACCGACGCGCAACACGGGCGTGCCCACCTTGACGCTGCCCACGCCGGGGCGTCCCAATAATAGCTTCACCGCCGTTCCCAATAGCACATCCCTGCCCCAACCCACCACCAGGTTGCCCTTCACCCCCACGCCAAGCCTACTCCCGGCCACCCCCACACCGCCGCCGCCCCGCGCCCTGGGGCAGACACTTATCTCTGACCAGGGGTGTCGCGGTCGAACGGTTTTACCCAACACCCGTTGCGTTCGCGTGGTGGTGGAGTGCCCAGGGCTGGCAGCTATCGAAGGAGAAGTATTCATCTCCGATCCCCTGCCGGGGATTCCTGTCCTGGGCTCGGTTCTCATCGGTTCCGGCGGGGGTGGCGATGGGCGCTTTGAAACAACGAACTATGGCGGCCAGGCCATGCAAGCCCTGTTGCAACAAGGCTACCGTCTGGTGCAGCGTGAATGGGACACCGCCTGGGAAGAAGGCTCGCAGGGAATGCTGGCTTCGGCCTGCCGCTACGCCACCCTGCTAACCTGGGTGCATGACACCTTTGGGCAGGAGGGAGCAATGTGCGCCTATGGCAACTCTGGCGGGGCGTCTGAAATTGGCTACGCCCTGACGCACTATGGGCGGGAAGAAATCTTGGATTTTGCCCTGCTGAGCAATGGCCCCACCATGTCCCGGCTTGATTTGGGTTGCCTGGGGGCCAACGATACCGCCTGGCAACAGCAATGCCCGGCCCTGGTGGCAGCAGGTAATCAGTGCGGTGGGGCCAACCTACCCGCGTTGACCTGTACCTTTAACAATCGGCACAGCAACGCTTTGGATCACATCGACTCTGCTTATGTCCCCCAAACCCCATGTCGCTCGCAGGACCCGGCCGGCCGCGAACTCCTCTACCTGGACAGCATTGTCTCGCCGCTGGGTGATTATACCTACCCCAACACCAACATCCTTTTTCTGAGCTCCAGCGACGACTGCACTGAAGCCGGGCCACTGGGGATGCTCTATGCCCAGGCAATCCAAAGCCACTGGCAAATACAATATGTGCCCCAGGCGCAGCATGAAATCCTGGAATACACCAGCGGAGCCAATGCGGTGGTCGAAGGCATCATCACCGGCTGCCGGCTGCCCTAACGAGGCAAGCCGGACCCTGATCTTGACAAAGGCTGAAAACAGCCACGGCCTGGAAACAGAGCATTTCCAGGCCGTGGTATTCCTGTTGAAACGAACGCTGCGCTTATCGTGTTGGCGGTGTTATCTCCACCCAGGAGCGCCCGCCGTCCAGTGTGCGCCACAAGCTGGCCTCTGACAGACAGTGAATGCGCTCGCCGGCATTCTTGTTGCCCTGGCAACTGCCATCGACCCGCTGCCCCCACGCTTCAGCCGAGGCCGTCCAACTGAGCATGGTCATATCTGCTTTCGCCAACAGCGGCTGGGGTTGGAGAGAAACTTCCGGTCGGCCCCGCCCACCGGTCAGAACCGCCGGCCGGTCGCCCTCTGCCACCCATTGCCAGGAGCGCCCGCCGTCCTCGGTGGCGTACATCTGCTGCCCGTCCGGGCCGCCTATCGTCCAGCCTGTCTGCGCGTCCACAAACGTCACCGGCGCGCCCACCGGCAGGGTGCGCGCTTCCCAGCTCTGGCCCCCATCCACTGTGGCCCACAGGACGCCCAGGTTGAAGTTAGCGCTGGAAGCCAGTCGCCCGGCGATCCAGCCTGTCTGGCTATCGACAAAGTGCAGGTATGCGCCAGCGAGACCCTGACCGGCCGGCAAGCTGATCGCCAGCGGCCATAAGGCCCACGTCTCGCCTCCGTCCAGGGTGCGCCACATAGCCAGGGCGTCGGAGCCGGCCGGCGCGCCGACCAACCACCCCTGCTGCTGATCCAGGAAAAAGACATCCTCCACCTGGTTCACATCAACAGGCGTGATGTTGCGCCAGCGCTGACCGCCATCGGCGCTCCATTGCAGCTGGTTATCCCACACCAGCCAACCCACGCCAGGAGCAATCAGCTGCATTCGGGTTGCGGCCGGGGTACGCTGAATCTCCGTCTCACCCACCAGCAAATGCGGGTTGACGCCGGCCACATGCCCATCCAGAGCGTTGCTATCAATGTTAAAAGTCAGGCCGCCCCACGTTTCGTCATGGCCGCCGGCGTATTGTCGAATGCGCTGATGGTTGTTCCACAGCGAGTCGGATAGACAGGCCACATTCCACACCGTCGCGTTGGCATTGTAGGAAGAGTAAATCCAATGCGCCGCCCATACATCGTCAATGACGTTGGCTACCGAAGCCCAATCGCTAATAGCTGAACCACAAGCCGAGCCATAGGCCCCGGCGCGGTGGCCTAACTCCTGCAACCGCCCCGCCCAACCGGAGATGAACGAATTAACCGCGTCGCGGCAGGCGGTATCAGCCGTGTTATACGCTTCCATGTCGAAGTAAATGATGGTGTTGTCCAATCCACCGCCAAACAACCCCAGATTGGCAGCCACGCTCAAGGCCGCGTCGGCTTCACTCCGTCCCTGGGTATAGGCCACGCCTGGATCCCAACTCAGGCGTGATCCGTAGGTGGTGCACGGTGCTTGCAACCCCACCCAGGTGGGGATGAGGTTCCAACCCTGCCCCCAGACAGCTGAAACCCAAGAGGCGGTTAAGTTAGGTTGGGAACAGGCGCGGTTAGCCCCGCCGATGTAGATATTGGCTTCCCAATAGGGGCTGCTGTTCCACCAGGTCTGCATCTCGCTGGAAGTGGCGGCGGCGCATTTGTCAAAACCCTGTTGATCGCTGATCACCACGCCTGACTGACCCGACTCCTCCTGCCAGGTAAAGAACAGGCGGACGCCATTATCCCACTCACGCGACTCCGACACCACCCGGGTGCAATCCGCCCGCAAGCGCAAGACGTGTTCACCCGGGGTGTTGACGGTGAAGCTCCAATCTTCAACAAAGGTGTAATAGTTCGCCGCCAGGTCACTGGTGTACCAGCGAGCAATCTCCACCCCATCCATGTAGAGACAGATGTAAAAGGTGCCGCTGGCGGTGGCATTACCCAGGTTGGCTACTGCCCAATCGAGGTAGGTTGGCTGACCCACGTATAGGGTGTCGGTGGTGTGTGTGCCGGGCACGGAGGAGGGCACAATGGCGGCGCTCCACCCAGAAGGTGTATAGGGTAACAAATTGGGCGCAGCTTCGGGCGTAGCCCCGGCCGTTCCGGCCGGCGACGCCAGTTGCACGCCATCAGTGGGGATGGCGGTATAATAAGGGGAAGCAGCGGCCGGCGCGCTATGCGCCAGACTAACAGCCAAAACCGTGAGGCTGAGGGCCACGACCAACCAGATCAATGAGCGCGTGTGATGGGGCATATAGATTTCTCCTCTTCCAATGGTTCAAGTTGCCACAGGTGGGTCAGGTTAACCCGCCCACACCCTCCGCTGCTTGCAAACAGTGCCAGCGTACACGAGTATAACCGACCGGTGGGCAATTTTCCAAAACACCCCGCGCTTTTGACCACCCGTCTGACGCCAGGGAGCAAACACGATGACCCTGCCTGAAGGAACCCAAATCTCTCATTACCGCCTGGAGCGCTTGATCGGCCAGGGTGGTATGGGCGCCGTCCACCAGGCGCACGATTTAACGCTCGGCCGGCCGGTAGCCATCAAAATTCTGCACGCCCATTACGCCAGCCAGCCCGCCTTTCAGGAGCGCTTTGCCCAGGAAGCGCGCGCCATCGCCCAGCTTGACCATCCTTCCATCGTCAAGGTTCATGATTTTGGCCTGGAGGCCGGCCTGGCCTACATGGTCATGGAGTATGTCAGTGGGGGCAGTCTGGCGACCTATCTGGGCCAGTTGGAACAGGCCAACCAGCTGCTACATCTGGAGGAGTCGTTGCGCCTTCTGGCTCAGGTAGCGGAAGCGCTTGGCTACGCGCATCGTCGCGGCATGGTACACCGCGACGTCAAGCCCGACAACATCTTGCTGAAGCCGCTGGATGAGCCTCCGGCCGGGGAAACGCTGCCGTTGCGAGTAGTGGTGACAGATTTTGGGCTGGTCAAACTGCTCAATGCGGCGTCCGCCACCCAACCCGGCGTCTTCATGGGAACGCTGGCCTATATGGCCCCGGAGCAAGTGTTGGAGCAAGGAGTGGATGGGCGCGCTGACCTCTACGCGCTGGGGGTGATTCTCTACCAACTGACCACCGGACACCTCCCCTTCACTCCCACCTCGCCTACCGATGCGGTACTCAAGCATTTGCACACCATACCCCCCTCGCCGGCCGCTGTCCGCCCCGGCCTGCCGGCCATGGTCGTCGGCCTGATTGAAACAGCTATGGCGCGGGAGCCGGAGCGCCGCTATCAAACCGGCGAGGCGCTGGCGCGAGCCATGCGTCAGGTAGCTGACCGCCTTCAGAGTGGGGAACATCCCATTGCTGCTCCGGCAGGGTCGACCATCAGCCTGATGACGCAGCTGGGGAAGCGCACCCCGGCCGGAGCCGGTGACTCGCCGCCCTCACCGGTTACACCCACCCCGCCTCCGGCGGAAACGGCTGCTCCGCCCGTCGATAGCAGCGACGTTAGCCTGGCCTTGAATCCAGCGCTGCTCACCATAGCTCCCGGCCTCACCGCCCGCGCCACCCTGACCGTGACCCAAACGGCCGGCGCGCCACGTCTGGTGACGTTGCAGGTCAGCGGCGTGCCCGAAACCTGGGTGCAACTGACCCTGACCAACCCTGGCCTGGAAACGGGGACGCCCCTGGTCATCCCGCTCACGGTGACCATTCCGCCGGATGCGCCGTTGCCGGCCGGCCGGCAGGCATGGGCGATCCAGGCGCTAGACGCAACCACCGGACAACTTGTAGGGACAGCTCAGGGTTGGTTTCAAACGCCGGCCCAGGCGGCGTTTCGGGTTGAGTTACTCTCCCCCACCGTCCGCCCAGGTCAGGCCTGGGAAGTGGCGATCCACAACCAGGGCAACACCCCCGGCCGGTACAGCGTCCATGTGCAGGACAGTAGCGACCAGGTGCGCAGCGCTAACCAACCCCCGCTGGAAGTCGCCCCCGGCGCTCAGGGAGTTGTCCGTTTGGTGCTGGAAACCCCACACTCACATCCGCTGTTGGGGCGGACGCGCCGTTATCCCTTCCAGGTGGTGGTGACGCCGGCCGACGCCCCCCCCGCAACAGCTCCCCGCCACCCTTTTGCTGGCTCCACGCCTCTCCTGGCTGATGGTCGGGCTGGGGGCGGCCGGCCTGCTGCTGTTGTTGGGGTTGCTGGGTCTTTTTGTCCTCCGACCGCTGCTGGCCGGCGGCGACGACAATGCCACGCCCATTGCCGAAGTAACGGCCCCATCGACGGCGACGCTGGCCCCTGCGCCCACTGCCACAACGCGCCCTACCGCCACGACCATCCCCACCCCCACCAACCCGCCACCCACCCCGGCCACCACCCCACACGTAACCGCTCAGCGCGTGACCACCCCCCCCACCCTGGATGGCAAGCTGGAGGATTGGAGCAACACCCCCCCTTATCTGGCCCCCTTCACCGTCTTCACCATTCAAGATTGGGATGGCAGCGACGATCTCAGCGGTGTCTGGCAGCTGGCCTGGGATGATAACTTTTTGTATGTCGCTGTCGTCGTAACCGATGATCAGCATGTCCAGACCCAGAGCGGCAACCAGATTTTTCGAGGGGACAGCGTCGATCTGCAGATCGACACGCAACGCGAAGCCGACCTGGGGCCAGGCCTGAGCCCCGATGATTATCAAATCACGCTATCTCCCGGCGATTTTAGCGGGTTGCCTCCCAGCGTGTGGCGTTTTCGCGGCCGGCCCAACGGGCGTATTTTGGATGAGCCCGGCCATACCATTCAACTGGCCACCCTTCCCACTGCTACCGGCTATCAGATCGAGGCCGCCATCCCCTGGCGCGATTTGGCTTTGACGCCCGCCCTCAACCTGACCCTGGGTATCGCTCTCAACATCAACGACAACGACACTCCCAATACCGGCCGGCAAGAAGTGATGAAATCCCACGTCCCGACGCGCACCCTGACCGACCCCACCACCTGGGGCACGTTAACGCTACGCTGAAGCAGTGGCGCAGGAGGGGATGCCAGCGTGACCGATTGGATTGGGCGGCGCATTGACCAGTATCATATTGAGGCTCTGTTAGGCCGCGGCGGCATGGGGGCTGTCTATCGCGCCCGGGACACCTATCTCGGCCGGCCGGTAGCTCTGAAGGTGATGCACCCCCACTTTGCGGCACAACTAACCTTCAAACAACGCTTCCAACAAGAAGCGCGTGCTGTGGCCCAGCTCGATCACCCCTCGATTGTTAAACTTTTCACCTTCAACGCCGCCGCTGAGCCTCTGTACATGGTCTTGGAATACGTGCCTGGCGGCAGTTTAGGCCGACATCTGCGCCAGATCCAGGCCCATCAACAACACCTGCCCCTGGGCGAAGTGCTGGAGCTTCTGGCCCAGGTGGCTGAGGCGCTCGCCTACGCCCACCGGCAGGGCATCATCCATCGGGACATCAAGCCCGACAATGTGCTGCTCAAACCGTTGGAGCAACCAGATAGGCCGGGCCAACCAGCTTTGCGTGCCGTAACTACAGATTTCGGATTGGCCAAATTGCACGCCGGGGGCCTGGAAACGCAACCGGGCCAACTCATGGGAACGCTGGCGTATATGTCGCCGGAGCAGGTGTTGGGCCCGGAGGTAGATGGACGCAGTGACCTGTATGCGGTGGGCGTCATGCTGTATCAACTCGTGACGGGTCAGCTGCCATGTCCGGCCGACAACCCGGCCGCCGTCATCACTTATCACCGCCAGGGGCAACGCATCTCCCCGGCCACCCACCGTCCTGGCCTGCCGCCCCATCTGGTGCAACTGCTGGAACAGGCCTTGGCGCGCCGCCCTGACGAGCGCTTTCAGACAGGTGAAGCCCTGGCAGCAGCGTTACGAGCGGCGACAACGACACTCGATCCGGCAACCCTCAACACCCTGGAACCGCCCGAATCCACTGCCAGCCTGATGGTGCAGCTCCAGGCAGAAGCGAAGGCGTCGCGAACCCTTTCCGGCGAGGGGGAAATTGAAGCGGAGGCGCAACCGGACCCCATCATACCCACAGACCCTCTACCCCTGATCCCCATCCGGCTGCAACTGGAGCACCCGTACCCAACCCTGACCCCCGGAGAATTGGCGCGCCTGAAGCTCCACCTGAGTCACACCGGCCCTGAGCCTGAAACCTATCAGATTACGCTCAGCCAGCTGCCGGCCGGGTGGATGACTGTACCGGCCCAACCTGTGACCCTCCAACCTGGTGAATCACGCACCCTTAGCCTGGGGCTACATCCGCCACTGGGAGGTGAGACGCGCGTGGGACCCTATCCCTTTCGCCTGTTGGCGACCGCCATGTCCAGTGGTCAGCCGGTGGCCGGCGTGGCCGGCACGCTCACCATCCTGCCCCTGGAACGCTTTTCCCTGACGTTGGAACTGCCCCAACTCAAACGCCCAGGGCAACTTGAACTGCTGATTCACAACGAGGGCAATGTGGCGCTGCGCTATCTGGCGCAAGCGCGCCCGTCAGATGGGGTGGAGGTGACTCTACCTGGCGCACCCCAGGACGTTCCCGCCGGTGAAAGTGTTCGATTGCCCGTGAGGGTGCAGGCGACGGAGCGGAAGTGGGTAGGACGCGCCCAACACATAGAGTTTGAGATCGTGGTGCGCTCCTCCACCGGTGGACGACACACTGTGCCGGGCCGGGTACGTCTGCCGCCGCGCCTGCCCATGGCAGCTGTTATCAGCGCCGCGCTGTTGGGGGGGCTATGCCTGGTGTGGCTGGCGCTACTGGCCGGCCGCTCCCCCGAACCGGCCGCCAATACTTCCCCCCTGGCAACCTCCCAGCTTCCGCCGCCCACCTCTGAATCAGAGGCGGTTGCCTCGCCCCAGAATGGGCCATCCCCGGCCCCCACCGCGACAGAGCGCATCACCGCTACACCCACCCCACCCCTGGCACAACGTTTCGGCATTGGGCGCTCCATCAACGGCCGGTCGCTGGAAGTTGTGCGCTTCGGTCACGGCCCAACGCGACTGGTTTTCATCGGCGGCTTGCACGCCGGCTATGCCCCCGGCACGGTGGCGCTGGCGAACCAGCTGATCGCCTACCTGGAGGAAAATCCGGCCGCCATCCCAGCGAGCGTGACGCTGGATATTTTGCCCAATGCCAATCCCGACAGCCTGGCCATGCCCGGTATTTACGAGGGGCGGCTCAACAGTCGGCAGGTGGACTTAAACCGTAATTGGGGGTGTAACTGGGTCGCCGACCCGATCTGGCGTGGTGAAACAGTGGTCGGCGCTGGTGGTCAGGCCCCCTTCTCGGAGCCTGAAACAAACGCCTTGCGAGACTTCATTCTGGAAGAGGAGCCGGCCGGGGTCATCTTCTGGCTGGCGCGAGCCAGTCAGGGCCTGGTGTCCCCGGGCAGCTGCGGCGAGACGCCCCAGGTTTCCGACGCCTTAACCCGCCTGTATGCTGAGGCGGCCGGCTACCCCAGCGCCAATTACGACAGCCTGACCGGCCAGACGCTCAATGGTGACAGTGTTAACTGGCTCGATGCCTTGGGCATTCCTGCCATCGCTGTTTTGTTGCCCGATTACACCGTCTCTGATTGGGAGCGGAACCGTGAGGCTGTGTTGGCGGTGCTGGCAGCTTACGCCGCCGTTGCCCCCTAGCCTACGGGGCAGCCAGCCAGGCCAGCAAAGCCCGCACCCCAGCCTGGTTAACCTCGAACTCCACCCCATCATGTGTGCTCAGCTCCACCGTGAAGGAAGCAATGCCCAGACCGTTCAAATAATCGGCGGCGTCTCCGGTGATGGGATAGGCATCGAAGGTAGCGTTGAGGGCGTAGCCGGCCGCAGCAGCGTATATCTCGGCCAGCGGGCGAGTGTTGGCCGCCTGCACCCCATTGCACTGCGCCAGATAGACGCCACGGGCGGCGCTGTGCCAAAACAGAACCAACGTCGGGCGGGTAGCCAGAATGAAATCGCGCAAGGCAACCGTTTCGAGCTCGGAGAAAGGCGCTTCTCCACCGGAAACAACCTGGTCACGCCACCGCGCCTGGGGCGCCCAGGCGCAATCCCAGTTGCGGTTTAGATCGACCGCACGCCCGTTGAAACGCCCTGGGGCAGTTGGCTCTGTCACGTCGGCGCCCTGAAACCGGCCGGCGTGACCGATGACACGCACCAAACCATCGGGGTTGGCAACAGGAATAATGGTCAAGGTAACATCGGCCGGTATCTCGGCCGACCGTTGGGTGTAATAATCCAACATGGCGTAGGCCAGCAGGACTGTGTTCCACTCATACCCGCCATGGATGCCCCCCACCAGAACAAGCTGGCGTGGGCCGCTTCCCAGTTGCCAGCCTTCGATGGGATACCCCTGACTGGATAGGCCCAAGGGAAAATAGACCGACCCCGGCGGCGACACGGGCTGTGTTGGGGTGGGTAGTAACGTGGCAAGGGGCGCCACTGTCGGCCGGGTCAATTCCAGGGTTGGCCGGGCTTCAGGCGCAAGGGTGGGCGACAATTGGGTAGGTGCAGGCAGGGGGGTAGGGGTGGCCGGAGGGACAGACGTGGGAAGCGCGGTTGGTTGAGGGGTGGGCCAGGGAATGGGCGTTGGGAGCGGAGCTGCTATAACAGCTGACTCCACCACCACGGCCGGGGCAACTTCAGGTTGCCAGGCCGCCCGGCAGCCAACCAGCGCCCACAGCCCCAACGCCACCCACTCCAGGCCCGGCCGGCCGCCCATCAAGATGAACGAACCTCGGGCACGGCGCTCTCAACACCCTGAACCAAGGCTGTGTACAAAGCATCCAGCGATCCCCACCCTACCACCAAAGCGGGATCGGGCGGCGGGCCGTTCTCCGTCACCCAATAAGCGCGCAGACCAGCCGTGGTCGCCGGTTGGATGTCATTCAGCCAATCATCTCCCACCATCAGCGCCGCCTCCGGCCGACAGCCGATGGTTGCCAATATCTCGTGGTAATAGGCCGGGTGAGGCTTGGCGGCGTGCATGTTCTCATAGGACGTCACCAGCGCATAGGGAAACTCCGATGCCGGCGCGTCGGCCCAGGCCAGCCGTTGTTCAATTGCGCTGCGCGGAAAGAGCGGGTTGGTTGCAATGACCACCTGCCACCCCTGCGCCAGGCAATAGTTGATCAGCGGGCGGGCCGCCGGCCGCATCTGGGTCACGCTGCGCAGTTGAGGGAAATGCTCGCGGTAAAAGTGTTCAAAAAAAGGTTCCAGCTCCGCCCGCGTCTGACCGGTGCGCCGGCTAAACGCCTCCCAAAAAACATCGGCGTTGGTGGTCGTGGGGTCGTTATTGCCCAGCATTTGCCGGGTGCTGGCAATGAGATCGGGCAACATATTTTCCAGGCCCGGCTTTTGGGCGGCGTACTGGCTCAGAAGGGCGAAATAATGCTGGGTGAAACGCTCCAGATCATTACCCAGCAGGGTATCATCGAGGTCGAAGAGAATCGCTTGCAAGTTCATCATGGTTCATAGGGTAGGTGAAGGGCCGGCCGCCAGTAGTCAGGCAGATCAGACACAAGCTGAACGTGGGCCTCGGCTTGAGAGCTCAATCCAGCTCGCCGCCAAACAGTTCACGCAGACCAGGGCGCTCGCGCGCACACTGGGGGCAACCCGTCTGTGGCGTGGCGATATCCACCAGATGACGGGTGCAGAAAGCGTTCACCTTAACACGCCGTCCCACCAGACTGAGAAAGCCCTTGTCTACGGTTGCTTCCAACACCATGTTAGGGTTATTGTTGGCTGCCAGAATGGCCGGGACAGGGCAAACAGCACAGTCACTGGGACGCCAGTGGGGTGAACGAGCGTTGTTCTCGATCAGGCGGCACGCCTGGTCGGAACGTCCACGGTGAAAGTTTTCATAGTAAAAGCGGCACTCTTGGCCGGCCGGCGTTTTCATGCCTCCATTGTACTGTAGGCCAGCCCCGGCGGCACGCCCTCACATGGACTCATAAAATTTGTTATCGCATAACAACACCGGCGACATCAACCTCATCACCATGCCCTGCCCTTGACAATTTATATTGAAGCCATACGCCCCTCATCGAGGGGAGCAGCAGCTTGTCAAGCACCGGCCGAAAAAAAGAGTTGCCGCGCTGTGCTCGCGACAACTCTTGCCTATACGCCCTGAGAGATTCGAACTCCCGACCTACTGGTCCGTAGCCAGTCGCTCTGATCCGCTGAGCTAAGGGCGCGTATACAGTTCAACAACCCCTATTATATGCCTGACCCTGCAACTGTACAAGGGTTACGCATCAGGCGGGGAGGCAGGGATTCGAACCCTGGACCGGGTTTTAAAGCCCGGTAACCGCTTAGCAGGCGGCCCCAATCGACCACTCTGGCACCTCCCCAATCAGTTATCCATTTCAGGCGGAGGGAGAGGGATTCGAACCCCCGCCAGGCAAAGCCTGGTACGGTTTTCAAGACCGTTGCCTTCGTCCACTCGGCCATCCCTCCCACACACCGTGGGTCACACAGTATAACATGTCTCTATGAGAGTCGCAAACAGTTTCGAACCGGCCGAACCGGCCGGCAACTCAGTCAAGCCAGAGTTGCCCAAAGCCCCATCCAGTGCGATACTCCACCCTACAGTTTGGTTAATTAAAAGAAGGTACAATAACGCAAGTGGACAATTCCTTGCTTCTGCCTGCCGATGGAAGGCTTTTAGCTTCCAAAGAGAGACGCTACTTTTACGAGCAACCCAATGCAAGATTCCGCCCCTTTGCCTGATGTTCTGGAGCCGGCGTTGACGTTAAGGGATATTGAACAACTTGATCAAGATTTGAAGCACTATTTTCAGCCCAGATTTTTCGTTCAGCCCTTCCTGACCCGCTCTTTGGTAAGCTTTCAAGGCAATAAGGCCCAACCTGGTTACCGTTGGTATAAATTCAAAGAGGCTTTCTCAGCTGCTTTGGTTGAAGACCTGTTTCACAAATACGCGGTATCAGCTGGGAAGATATTGGATCCGTTCGCCGGGAGTGGCACAGCTTTATTTGCCGCCAGTCGTCTGGGAATAGCGTCGGACGGGATTGAACTGTTGCCTATCGGGCAACACATCATTGCTGCCAGACAGTTGTTGGAAACGAATTTCAACGCGGACGATCTCAACACGCTCCGACAGTGGGCCCAGGCCACCCCCTGGCGACATGTTGAAAAGCGTGCGCCTATGCCAGAACTACGCATTACACGGGGGGCCTATCCAGCAGCAACCCAAGAAGCGATTGAAAAATATTTGGGGGCGTGCCAACAAGAAAACAGCAAACTACAGTACGTTTTGCGCTTCGTCTTATTATGTGTCCTGGAGAGCATTAGCTATACACGCAAAGATGGACAATATCTTCGATGGGATCATCGTTCCGGGCGCAGTCAGGGCGCAAAGTTGTTTGATAAAGGCCCGATACTCGAACTAGAACAGGCCTTGTCGGAAAAAATTGCTGAGATCGTGGCTGATTTACAACCTGGGACCGGCCAGTTAAACCTTTTCCCCCTGTCCGATTGCAGCGCGCTATTAGACTCTACCCCGGTTCCTGCCTGGAAATTATGCCAACTTTGCCCGATTGCACCTACACGGCCATCATCACATCACCGCCTTACTGCAATCGCTATGACTACACCTGTACCTACGCCCTTGAATTGGCTTTATTGGGTATCGGCGAAAAAGATTTGCTTCAGCTGCGACAACAGATGTTAAGTTGCACGGTGGAAAATAGAGCGAAGGATTTGTTAACCATGCATCCCAAGTGGGCTGAGGCTATTCAAGTTGCCGACGAACAAAGTCTGCTCCAGGCTATCCTTGGATACTTAGACGGGCAAAAGGCGGCCGGCTTATTAAACAACAATGGTATTCCACGCATGGTGCGAGGCTATTTTTATGAAATGGCTTGTGTGATAGCGGAATGCGCCAGGGTTCTCAAACCCAATGCCCCCCTATTGATGATTAATGATAACGTGCGTTATGCGGGAGCCAGTATTTCTGTGGATATGATATTGTCTGCCATGGCCGAAAAGTTGGGTTTCTTTATCGAGAATATCCTGATGTTGCCGGGGGGCAAGGGCAACAGTAGTCAACAAATGGGTGAGCATGGGCGTGAAACATTGCGTAAGTGCCTGTACGTCTGGAGAAAGGTGGAGAAATCCAACCATCCTTCATCAGCAACCTACATCGCCTTAGGCGAGCTAAAGGGCGGGATCGATCCGGCTGGGGCAGATGAGCCTTGGAAAACAGCCCGTATTGCTCTGGAACGTATTAGCCAGGCTTTTGCAGCGGTTGGACACGCGCCGTCGATTTTCTTTATTGGAGCGGCTATTGAAAGAAAAATGGCGACTGAAATCTGGAGCGCCTTGCCAAGCAACAGGCTCACCAATGCCGCGAATCTCAACGCAGACAATCAGCTGGCCTCTATTGCCAGTTGGTTATGTTCAATCTAGCGCCTCATTCGGCTTGGGGTGCGTAGCGTGGTTATGAATGATCTGAAACGTCACTGTCTGATTTTGTTTTTGGATGGCGTCGGACTGGGCCAGGCTGACCCGGAGGCTAATCCGTTTGTCCTAGCAAATCTGCCGCATCTGACCACTTTGCTTGGGCCGCACTGGTATCTCAACGGGCGCGGCCTAATTGTCAGGGGGCGGGCGTCGTTGGTTCCAACCGACGCCAATTTGGGGGTGGCCGGCCGGCCCCAAAGCGCCAGTGGTCAGGCGGCCATCTTAACCGGCCGCAACGTTCCCCAACTGGTTAAGGCCCACATTGGCCCCTGGCCCAGCAAAGCGATTCGGGCTATTCTGGAAGAAGGCTCGCTGTTTCATGAAGCAGTGGCGCAGCGTGCGCCGGCCGCCCTCCTCAACGCCTATCCTCCACCCTATTTTGAAGCCATCGCTCGCGGCCGGCGCATGTACTCCTCCATCCCGATGGCTGTGGTGGCGGCCGGCCTGCCTCTGCTCACCAGCGCCGATCTCTATGCCGGCCGCGCCCTCAGCCCCAGCTTCAGCAATGAAAGCTGGCGGCAACGGGTGGGCGACCTCAACGCTCCGCCCCTATCCGCCTACGAAGCCGGCCGGCGATTAGCCAGGCTGGCCCAACAATACGCTTTTACCTTTCTCGACCATTGGCCAACAGATATCGTGGGCCATCGTGGGCCGATGGAAGAAGCTATTGCGTTGCTGGAAACGGTGGATGAGGCTATCGGGGGTTTGGTAGAGGGCTGGGAGGATGAACACGGGTTGTTGATCATCACCAGCGACCACGGCAACCTGGAAGACAAAAGCCTCACCTCCCACACGCGCAACCCGGTGCCCACCATTCTGGTGGGCCGCGACCATGCCCGCTGGGCCGGCGACATTCACGATTTAACCGATATTGCCCGCGTTGTGCGTCAATTTCTAGGCTGGTCGGCCACCAACTCGACATCAGTTCAAGCCGGCCCGCGCCAATCTTGACCGATCCCTATGCCTGTCTCATCTGAAGCTTTTCGCGAAGCCCTGCGTCAGTTTCCCTCTGGCGTCACCATCGTCACCATCCACCATGCCAGTGAAGTTCATGGCCTGACCGTCTCCGCCTTTGCCTCCGTCTCACCTGAGCCGCCGTTGGTGTTGGTGGCCATCGACCACCGCCATACTGCCTACGCCTTGTTGGAACGTCCCGGCGCTACGTTTGCCATCAACATCTTGGGGCAAGATCAGATGGAGCTTTCCAACCGTTTCGCCTGGGTGAAGAACGAAGACCGCTTTCTGCAAGGGGCCTGGGCGACAGCCGTCACCGGCGCACCCATTCTGACCGATGCCCTGGCGTGGCTCGATTGCACCATCTTCGCCAGCTATCCGGCCGGCACCCACACCGTCTACATTGGGGAAGTGCAGGCCTGCGCCGCTCCTGGGGCCGAACAACCGCCTCTGATCTATTGGAACCGGGGCTATCGAGTGCTCCATTTGCCTGGGCGCGTTCGAGGTGAGTCAGAGGAAGCATAAAGCCGGGGGGAACGGGTGATTGACGGCTGGGAAATGAGCCGGCGCTGGCTGAAGCAGCGGCCGGCCACCCTTGCGGGTAGTTTCTCCAATCGTTGGCTTAAACCAGCTTACTCAATTGGGCGATCAGCAATACACCAACCCGCCACCCAGCCATCCAGATTGAGGTTGGGAACGTTAATATGATAAAAACGCAGGATGAATTGGTTCTGGCTATTCGGCTCGGCAATGACCGTCTCATCTCGCGTTTCGATAATGGTGACCAGGGAGTTAAAACTGGCAATGTTGCTATGGTTACGCGTCGCCGGGCCGCTAACGTTGACCATCACCGCCGTGAAAGGGGCTTCGGGGCCAGCGACTACCTCACCACATTGACCGCGATCACGGCACGCCTGACTGCACACCAGATAAGCCTGCCCGGACAGAGGGTTCGCTTCATACCCCAACCGGGGGACAGACTGGGAAAAAGGCAGCAAGTCACAAGCGGTAATGGTGACCAAAAAGAATAATAATGCGCCTGCCAGAATCATTGAGCGCCAACTGAGCATGTGACTTCTCTCCCCACAAGGGTTCCTGTCAGTGTATCAGAAGGCTGCAGGACTGGCAACGACGAGCTTGATCCCAGCATGACCAAGACGATGTTGGACGAGCCGGCCGATATTTGTCCGTGGGGCACCAGGCAGCGTTCGAGGAGCTCGTATGTGGATTCGTTTTGTCCTCTATGGTATGGGCGGCTGGTGCGGCGAGATCATCTTCACCGCCGTGACGGGTAGCTTGTCGGCCAGAGATGGGCGGTTGATGGGGCGCACCTACCTGTGGATGTTCCCCATTTATGGGCTGCTAGGGCCGCTATTTGAGCCAGTGCACGACGCCATTCGTCTCCACCCCTGGCCCCTACGCGCCCTCATCTGGGCCGTGGGCTTCACCCTGGTGGAACACAGCAGCGGATGGCTGTTGCACCGTTTAACAGGTCGTTGCCCCTGGGATTACCAGGCGGCCGGCCGGCGCTGGGCCATCAACCCCTACATTCGCTGGGATTACCTTCCGCTGTGGGCGCTGGTGGGGTTGGGAATGGAGCCAATCCACGACTTTCTGGTGCGCCTGACACCCTTCCTGGAGATCGCCTGGCGCGGCGGTTAAACCTTAGGCAGGTGTTTGCGCCTGGAAAAGCTGCCAATCTTCCACGGTGTCCAGATCGAAGGCCAACCCTTCCAAAAACAGCGGTTGTACTGGCCACCCCAGTTTCTCAGCTTCCTGAATATGTCGCCAAAAGCTGCCTGGGCCGTAGTGAAAAGTAAAGCCACTGGGAGCGCGTAACAGCAGGGCATTCGTGCCCTGAGCATGACGGTCGGGGCAAATCGTGACCCGACCCGAAGTCTGCAAAATTTGCTCCAGATCGTCGGTCGTCACAAAAGGCAGGTCTGACGGCAAAATCAACACTGACTCTGCTCCCTGGGCCAGGGCCTGCCTCAGCGCATCGGTCAAGGCAAGGTTCAAATCCAGCGGCGCTTCATCTGGGTAAACCTCCGCTCCGCTGGTGTGCGCCAGGCTGGCCACAGCTGGGTCCCGGCTGACAACTACCACACGCCCCACACCCGGCCGAAACGTCAACAAGCGTAACAATCGATCGAGCAACCAGGCGGTGAGGGCGCTGCGCTCGGCCGGCGACAAGACGGCCGCCAATCGGCTCTTGCTTAATGCCAAGGGCTTGACGGGGATGAGAACCCAGACCGGCGCGGTGTTCATGGCAGATTCAGGGCAAAGCGCAACACATCCCGACCTAACCGGATGCGATCAGCCTCAGTTTGCATCAAGGTATCAACCACCAGGGTGGGCAAATTTTCTTCTTCCCGGCCAGCATCGCGGCTATCCTGGACAAAGCCGGTGATCAGACCGGCGTAATGTTCCGCTACCGTCCAGGGGGTGACCGGCAATCCCCAGTGGCGCATCATGCGCGCTGTCGGCCCTTTAACCGCCTCGCCAGCCACAATGGGGGAGACAGCCACCACCACATCGGGCACATCCGCTAACAGTGCCCGAATAGGATAAACATTGAGAATCGGGTCCAGGCTGACATAAGGATTGGAGGGAGCTAAAATGACCACCTGCGCCTGTTCCAGAGCGGTGATGACCGCACGTGAGGCGCGCACATCGTCGGGCAAAAGCACGCGCTGCACCAGCGGTTGCCAGCGCCGATGGACAAACCACTCTTGAAATGGCAACACCCCATCCTCGGTTTCCAGCAGCGTTGGGGCCGGCTGATCGCTCATGGGCAAGAGGCGGGGTTGAACTCCCAGACGGGCGCACAGCTGCGCGGTGACAGCCGTCAGGCGCTCTCCCTGGTTCAAGAAATGGGTGCGCGTCAAATGGGTGGCCAGGTCGCGATCTCCCAATTGGAACCAATCCGGCGCGCCTAAGGCGCCCACCTCAGCCATCACCTGCCAGCTTTCATCCCGCCGCCCCCAGCCAGTTTCTGGGTTGACCTGGCCAGCCAGGGTATACATCAAAGTGTCGAGGTCAGGGCAAACCGTCAACCCCAGATGCACAAAATCATCCCCGGTGTTGCCAATGATCGTCAAGCGTTCAGGCGCTACCCATTGCGCCACACCATAGGCGAGCTTGGCCCCACCAACCCCGCCGGCCAGAACCACAACCTGCACGTTTTGAAATTCGTCCACCAGACGCATCCTGTTGCTTTCTGATCGGGAACATCCAGCCTGGGCTACCGCGCCAGAGCCAGCTCCTGGTGTAGAAACAGCTCTTCAATTCCATCGGCTGCCAGATCAAGGAGGGTGTCGAGTTGGGCGCGGGAGAAGGGAATCCGTTCACCTGTGCCCTGAACCTCAATCAACTGACCGCCCGGAGCCATGACAATATTGAGATCGGCGTCGGCCGTAGCATCTTCGGCATACGAGAGATCGAGCAACGGCCGGCCGTGCACCAGCCCAACGCTCACGGCAGCGATTTGGCGTTTGATCACCTGGGGAGGAATCACCGCCCCATCTATCAAAGGCTGCAAAGCCAACTTCACGGCCACCCAAGCCCCGGTAATGGCGGCTGTGCGCGTGCCGCCATCCGCCTGCAAGACATCACAATCAACGATGATTTGTCGTTCACCCAGCAGCAATAAATTCACCCCCATGCGCAAACTACGACCAATCAGGCGGGAAATTTCCTGGGTGCGGCCTTTGGGCCATTGCTGTTCACGTGGGCTACGCTGCTGGGTACTACGAGGCAGCAAGGCATATTCCGCGGTCAACCAACCATGTCGATTGGCGCTCTGGTGCAACCAGCGGGGCAGGCGATCCTCAAGCGTCGCGTTGCACAACACATGGGTATCGCCAAACTGGATTAAAACGGAACCTTCTGCCCACCTGGTATATTGGGGCTGGAGCGTCACCGGCCGCAGCTGATTCGCTGCCCGGCCATCTGCTCGCGTCATAGGGAACTCCTTGTACCAACCGGCGCTGCGTCTAGGGAGGTGTCATGGCGCAACGAAAGCCGAGATTGGCGCGCGCGACGGCCGGCTCGAACAAGTCACGCTGAGTGGTTTTCAAATCCTCAGCGGCAGAAAGCCAGGAGCCGCCGCGCATCACTTTGGTGATGCCGGTCGCCGGTCCCATCGGGTTAATATCTGACGCCCCGGCATAGGCCGTGGGATCATACCAATCATTCACCCACTCAAACACATTCCCCGCCATATTATACACCCCAAATGGCGAGCGGCCTTCTGGATAACTATCCACCGGGGCGGTGTCTTTATGGCCGTCGTCAAAAGCTGGGTCCCGATCCGCCAGGGTGCAGGCCACATCACAATAGTTCGCTAGTTCGCCGTTGAACACATCCCCCCAGGGGTAAGGGCGCTTTTGAGCCGTGACCGGATCATAAGAAGCGGCGTACTCCCATTCCGCCTCGGTCGGCAGCCGGCCGCCACGCCAGCGACAAAAGGCGTCAGCGTCATCCCAGGTGACAAAAATAACCGGGTAGTCATCGTAGGCCGGGTCACCATAATAAGAGGGATGGTAGGTGGCGCTGGGACGCTGGGGAGGGCGGCACGCCGCTGTCGCCACACACCGGGCATATTGTCCGTTGCTCACTTCCGTTTCGTCTATGTAAAACGAATCCAGGCGCGTCACGAAAGATGGCCCGGCGTCTCGTTCCTCCTCGTCATCGCCCATGCGAAAAACGCCGCCGGGAATGTAGATCATAGACGCGCCGCTGAGCGGTTCGAGCAACGGGCCAGGCGTCGGAGAAGGTGGGGCAGTGGGCGCCGGCGTGAAGGTGGGCGTGGGGGCCAGGTCGGTCAGGGCGGCAATGACTTGGGAACGTACCGTGGCGGTGACAATCTCCGGGTCGACTCCAAAGGGGCGATCACGGTTGAGCAACCCAAAGACAACCCCCAGCAGAATCACAACCGCCAGCACCAGGCTCAATCCCCAGATAGCGCGACGCTCAATTTGTCGCCGGCGGACGCTGATGCTGCGTCGTATGGGCGGCGGTTCTGTGGCCGGCCGGGAGGTGGGCGGCACAACGACTGTGGTGTGGCCGGCCGGCCGCTCCAGCGCCCGCGCCAGGTCCAAGACACTTCCATAACGAGCATCCGGCCGCAACGAAAGCGCCCGGTTCGCCACCAGCGACAGGTACGGTTCCACATCGGGGTTGACCTCGCGGGCCGCCCGCAGCACATCCAGGCCGCTCTGTCGTCGCACGGCGTCCACCGGACGCTGGGCAGTCAATAACCAATAGAGCACGCCCCCCAGGCTGTAAATATCGCTGGCTGGCGTTGCGCCCACCTGCGTCTGCTGTTCGGGGGCGGCATAACCGGATGGGCCGGGGGCCAGCCCTAACCCAGGCAACCCGGTGTCAACCACAAACACCTCGCCGGCCGGCGTCACGCGTATGTTGGCCGGCTTGAGGTCTAAATGCAATTGGCCCCGCTCGTGCCAGAAAGCCAGCGGAATACAGGCCGCCTGCAACCAGGCGATGGCCGTGGCGGAGGGCAAAGGGCCATACTCCTCAACCAGCGTCTGGCAATCCACCCCGTCAATGTAGGCAAAGATGAGATATTGGCCCACACCATCGAGGCAGAAGTGATCATAAAGGGTAGGTAGTTGGGGATGAGCCAGCTGGAGCAGGCGACGCGCCTCCGCCCGAAAGAGGCGCTGGGTATCATAAGAAGCGTCGCGGTACTCCTTCATGGCGATATGCCGCTTCTCCTTGATATCGAAGCCCCGGTAGACAGCGCCCGACTGACCGTGGCCCAACCGGTGCACGATGCGATAACGTTGAACGAGAATTTCTCCGGGCAAATAGGTCATAGGTCGATCTGTCAGTCATCCATCCTCGACCGCAATTATAGCGGCGGGTGGGGAAAAATAACCACCCTGCACGGGCTTCTTAAAGCTGGCGTGAGGGGAACAGAGGGTGAAAGTTGTGCGGATTACTTGACGAACAGGGCAATGAGGGGGAAAATATAGAGGTACGGTAACACAGGTTTACCCCCATCACAGATCGGGGGTGGTTGATATGACACTCGGAGCCTGCGCGTTGGGACTGGAGACCAGCAGGCAAAGATTCATCGAACAACCCTAGAGGAAGTTCTCCAACCGCCTGCTCAACTACCGTCTGCTTGTGAAGGCGTCCCCCGTTGTTAAGGGAACGCCTTTTTTCATGTTAACCGGTTGGCGTGAGGTTAGGGGCAGCGGATCACAGGCAGATAGATCGAGGGGTGGCGCGCCATCAATTGATACTGCCCGACAGCACACACCTGGAGCTGCAGCTGATTGCGATCCGGCCGGCGCACATAGTCCCCTGATGACGCGCAACTCTCCACCGCATCCCCCCACATCCCCTCTTGCCACAGCAGCAGCAAGCTCTCCTCTGCGACGCCAGCCACATCGGCATCGCTGTAGGTAATGGTCAGGGTCAAGGGGCGTTGCCAGACCACAGCCGGCTGCACTGCCAGTGTGAGCGCGTGGAAAGCATCCTGGTAGTCCTCCACCAGCAAAGGTAAAACGGGCGTGAGGGTCAGTACAACAGTGGTTGTCACCGCCCCCGACGGGATCAGCAGCGTGGTGGTCAACCCCTGTGTATCGGTCACTGACAGGGTGGTCGTCAGGTCAGCCGTCACTGTCGCCGCTGTCGGCGCGGCCAGAGCGATGAAATCGAACCCGTCGCTGGGTCCCGGCAGGGTTACGGTGTGCCCGGGCGGCTCAAAGCGTACCCCGGCCAGGGTGGGAGTCAGACTGTAATGTCCCACACGCACTTCTTCAAACAGGTAGTGGCCGGTCGCCCCTGTTGTCTGCATCATCCCCCCGCTGAGGCCCATCGTCACGCCGCTGACCGGCAACCCATTCACTCCCTGCACCTCTCCCATGAGGACATAGCGCTCCTGTAAAATCAACAACCCACCGCCGCCATCGGCCACATACACATAGCCGTCGGCCACAGCCACAGCGAAGGCGTAGGCTAGCCCCTCATAGCGCGCCCATTCGGCGACCGCTGTGGGCGATGAGGCATCGTAGATCCGCAGGCCAGAAGACCAGGTCGCCGCGTAAACAAAATCCTCCACCACATCCAGATGGTAAACACGCCCTAACAGGGGGGTGACGGATAGGCGTTGGGGTTGGGTGGGGTCGGCAACATCCACCAGATGGAGGCCGCCAAGGTCATCCGCCACATACAAGACTGTCCCGGCCACTCGCACATCGCTGACACCCCAGGTTGTTTCATATTGGGCGACCTCCATCGGTTGGGTGGGATCGCTCAAATCCAGAATATGCACCTGGATGCCGCCATTCCCAACGTATAGGTAGCCATCAGCCGTTGTCACGCTCCAGGCCCCGCCAGACATGGGCAACGTTTCCAACAACACAGGCTGAGTTGGCTCCTGCACATCGATCACGTGCAGACTGCCCTGGCTATCCGCCACATAGACAACCTGCTCATACAGCGCCACATCGTAGCTATACCCTCCCAGAAACACCGCGCCAACTTCATAAGGGGCGGCCGGGTCGGAGATGGAAATAAGGCGCAAGCCACCTATGCCATCGGCGACGTAGGCATACGCTTCTCCCAAAGCCACCGCACGGGCGAAGCCGGGTGTATCCACGCCAGCGATTTCTACTGGGCGCGTCGGATCATGCACATCGAGGATGCGCAAGCCGTCTTCTTTTTCCACTGCGTAGGCGTACCCGTCCCGCACCTGGACATCGAAAAGGGAGTAGAGGGTGGCGTAGTGACCCTGGGCCAGCGGCGCAGCTGGCGTGCTGACATCGATCAGGTGCAATCCGTCCGCCCCAGCCGCTAGATACACCGTCTCGGACGCATACGTCAGACGGTGGGGATCGGTCGTGGCGGCGTAGGCGGTGACAAAAGTTGGGGCCAATGGGTTGGCTATGTCAAACACAACCAACGCAGCGTCGGCATCGACCACAAAGGCATAATCGGCCACCAGCGCTACATCCAGAGCGGCCCCCGGCGTTGTGACGGTTGCCAGCAAAACAGGCTCAGCCTCCACCCCCACATCCACCACGCTCACCTGTCCCGCGCAACCGGCGGCGCAGGTGCGTTGGGCCACATACACATGTTCCCCCTGAACGGCCAAAGCGGTGGGGGTGGTCGGCATGGCCAGCTGGCTGAGTAAAAATGGCGCGGCCGGCGCATCCACCTGCACGATCTGCAACCCGTGTCGGGCATTGGCCAGGTAGACATAAGGCCACTGCACGGCCGCTGCCTGAACCAGACCGGCGACATGGAGGGTGGCTTGCCAGACAAAGGTCTCATTTTCAACCTGCAAGATGTGTAACTGGCTGAGGTCGTCCGTTGGTGATTGGGTTATCAGGTAAATAGTGCTTCCATCAACCGTCACCGAATGCGGCGTATCCGGCGCAGGGTAAGATGCGCCGACAACCGGGGTTTCGGGCGTCGTTGCCTGCACCAGATACAAAGCATCTGCCAGCACATACACCGCCTGGTCATGGGCGGCCACGGACACGACCGGCGTATTCCACACCAGATGCCCGACCCGCACCGGGTCGGCCGGGTTTACCAGGCTCACAAGGGACAGCTCATGCCCGGAGGCGAGATAAGCTATAGAGTCGGAGACGGCAACCTGCGTGACAGCCCCCCCTAGATGGGCGACTACATCCAGGCCATTGTCACCGGTACTCTGTTCCTGAGGCGCGCCGGCCGCCATCCAGGTCAGGGTCAAAGCGACTCCCAACGCCGCCAGCAACACCATGAGGCGCTTGTAAAGAGGCATACCCGTCATGAGCGTCGCGTGTCCCGCGCCCCGATAATCACACCCACGATGAGCATCCCCAACGCTATGCCCCACTGCCACACAGAAGTCGAGGGCGAGGCTGGCGCGGGAGGGCAGCCGGCTATGGCTTGAGGCGCATTGGGGGTTGAGACGGCCGGCGTCACGGTTATCTCTGGCGTCACGGTTATCTCTGGCGTCACGGTTATCTCCGGCGTTACCGTTGTCTCCGGTGGGGCGGGTAACGGGGGCCGGCTGTAGACATAAGCAAACTCCGCGCCGTAGAGCATAATTTGGGCCGAATAGTAAACCCACACCAACAGCGCCAGCAACGAGCCGGCCACACCGTAAGCCGACCCCACGGCGCCCTGACTCAGGTAGATGCTGAGCAGAAATTTGCCCGCAATGAATAGGACACTGGTCAGCGCCGCGGCCGGCCAGATGCGTCGCCAGGGAACCCGGACACGCGGCAAGAGTTTGAACAAAAAGCCAAAGAGCAGGGTAAAGACAAGAAAGGAGATCGCCAGATCCAAAGAGGGCAAAACATTAATCAGGACAGGCGACAGGTTGGTTGCCAGGCGGTTGAGGGCGGAGACCACCACACTCAATACCAGCGACGCCAGGAGCAAAAAGCCAAGCCCCAGCACCATGCCCATGGAGATCAACCGATTGAGAATGGTGCGCCGCCAACCGGTCAACTGCTCCGGTGGTACTTTCCAAACAGTGTTCAAGGCTGCCTGGAGTTGGGCAAACAATCCGGAGGCACTCAACAGTAAGAGCATGAGACTGACCCCGGCCGCCAGGCTCCCGGTGCCCGGCCGGGCAGCCCCTTCCAAAACGCTGCCCGCCACCGCCACCCCATCAGGCCCCATAACCTCACCCATCAAGGCCAGGAGTTCGCTTTGGGCCTGGGCGGTGCTATACACCAACCCGGCCACCGCCACCACCATGACCAACAGAGGCGCCAACGACAGAGCGGCGTAAAAAGCCAGCGCCGCCGCCAGCGTGGAGGCATTATCCGCCTTCCAGGCGCGGTAGGCAGCATAGAGCAATTCCCATAAGCTCTTCAAACCCATCGTCACCTTCCTCCTGATCTCAGGCGGCTCCGGCCGCTGCCAACGCCTGGGCCAGGTCCGCCACCAGATCGTCGCTGTTTTCAATCCCCACCGACAGGCGCACCAGATTGGTGGGCACAGCCAGAGGGGAGTTGGCGACCGAGGCATGGGTCATGGGCGCGGGCAGCTCGATCAACGACTCCACCCCACCCAGTGACTCTGCCAGGGTGAACAGTTGCGTCGTGCGCGCCACGACCCGGGCTGCGGCTTCTCCGCCTCGCACCAAAAAGGAAACCATGCCCCCCGGCGCTGACATCTGACAGGCCGCCAGGGTATACTGGGGATGACTAGGTAAGCCTGGGTAGATAACGGTTTCCACCAGGGGATGATCAGCCAAAAAGTGGGCCACAGCGGTGGCGTTGCGGCTGTGGGCCGCCATGCGCAAAGCCAGCGTCTTCAAGCCGCGCAGGGTCAGAAAACAATCCATAGGGCCGGGGACAGCCCCGATGGCATTTTGCAAGAACTTCAGGCGTTCATATTCGGCCGGGGCATTCAAAACCAACGCTCCTCCCACCACATCCGAATGGCCGCCAAGGTATTTCGTGGTGCTATGCACCACGAAGTCCGCCCCCATCGCCAGCGGGCGTTGCAAAATAGGCGAGGCAAAGGTGTTGTCCACCCCCAGCCATGCCCCCTGGGCGTGCGCCAGAGCGGCCACGCCGCCAATGTCTGTGATCTTCAACAGGGGGTTGGTGGGGGTCTCCAGCCACACCAGGCGCGTTTCCGGGCGCAGAGCGGCCCTTACCTGAGCCAAATCTGAGGTGTCCACATAGCTGAACTGGATGCCATAGGCGGCCAACACTTTGTCAAACAGACGGTAGGAACCGCCGTAGACATCGTTGCCACACAACACATGCTCCCCAGGCTGCACCAGCCGCAGCAGAGTATCGATGGCCGCCATGCCGGAAGCAAAAGCCAGGGCGTAACGTCCGCCTTCCAGAGCCGCCAGGGCACATTGCAAGGCGGTGCGGGTGGGGTTGTCGGTGCGGGAATACTCATACCCTTTGTGAACCGCCACATCGGCCTGAGCGTAGGTGGAGGTCTGGTAGATGGGGGTCATAACCGCCCCGGTGGTGGGGTCTGGTTCAACGCCGGCGTGCACGGCCAGCGTCTCAAGGTGGAAATCGGAGTGAATGCTCATCGCTGTGGGTCTCACCATGTGTCGATTGTAGACGGGCCGGCGCGCCGGCCGGTTGTCTCAAAGAAGATTGTAGTCAGTTAGGGGGTGTTTTGCCATAATTGGCGCAGATTGCTTATGACAACTCCAACCCATCTCCTCCCCCGCCGGGCTGGATTGCTGGCGGCGGCGCTATCGGTCGGCTTGAGCGGCACCGCCGCGGCGCACAGCGCCTACAGCCTGTTTTTCCCTTACGCCGGCTGGTTGAATCAACCAGCTGTCGTTTTGGGAATAGCTGTCCTCAGCGCCGGTCTGGCCTACGCCGGGTTGCGGCGACAATGCCAGCGCCGGGGGGAAACCTGTCTCCTGGCCGCCATCCCCCTGTTGTGGCCGGCGCTGACGCTCTTCAACCCCACTGCCCCACCCCATCTAGTCGTTGGGGTGTGGGCGGGCAGCGTGTGGCTGGCAGCGGCGCTGGTGGTGGGTCTGACCCGGCCGCACCCTGGTTGGGGTTGGGGCATGGGGCTGATAACGCTGTTGGTGGGGGGCATCTACGGCCTGACCATGGCACCCACCTTTGGAGCGGCCGATACCTTCGAGTTTCAAGTCGTCGCGCCGCGCCTGGGAATTGCCCACCCCACCGGTTACCCTCTCTACCTCCTGTTGGGCAAAGCGTGGACCTGGCTACCGTTCGGCTCGGTCGCCTGGCGCTTGAACCTGGGCACGCTTGTCTACGGCGTGGCAGCGTTGGGATTGGTTTTGGGCGCGGCCCGCGCCCTGGGCAGCAGCTGGCTGGGGGCGTTGCTGGCGGCGCTGGCTCTGGGGTTGCGCCCCACCTATTGGAGCCAGGCTATCGAAGCGGAAGTCTACACCTTGCACGCCGTTATCGTCGCCGGGGCGGTGTGGCTGATGGCGCGGTCGCTATCTCAGACGGAGGGGGCCGGCCGGCCCACCACTGTGATCGCCCTGGCCGCCTGGTTGGGTCTGGGGTTGACCAACCACTTGACCACCCTGCTCCTTGCGCCGGCCGCTGCCCTGGCAGTCTGGTCGGCCGGACGCGCCTGGTCGCCGGCGCAACGTTGGCGCACCCTGGGTCAGGTCACTCTGGCCAGCCTCGCCCCTCTAATGCTCTATCTCTACCTGCCGCTACGCTGGCAAGCGGTCAACGGCGACGCCATGGGCTGGGGGCGCTTTATCGATTGGGTGGTGGGGGGACGGTTTCAGGGAGCGCTGCAATGGCAGGCGTGGCTGCAAGACCCCACCCGCTACGCCATTGTGGGGCGGCTTGTGCAGGATGAGTGGTCATGGCTGTGGCTGGGGTTGGCGGGAGTGGGGTGGTTCAGGCTGGCGCGACGCAACAGACGGCTGGCCCTGGCGTTGGCGCTCATCTGGCTGGCTCACATCTTCTACGCCCTCAACTACCATGTGCCCGATTTGCGCGTCTTTCTGTTGCCGGCGCAGCTCATTGTGGCGCTGGCTCTGGGTCAGGCGCTGACTGTCCTGGTAGGCATTCGTCGCCAGAGCGTCGCCTTTGCCCTGGCGGCCGGCTTCATGTTGTGGACAGCATTGGCGAATGTCTGGCCCCAGGTGGATCGCTCCTCCCCCAACCCTTTGCTGGCGTGGGGCCAGGCGGTGTTGCAGCTGCCGTTGCCGGCCGGGGCCACCATTCTGGCCGACAGCGAGAAAATCGCCCCCTTGTACTATCTGCAACAGGCAGAAGGGGTGCGCCCTGACCTGGAGATCATGGTCTTGCCCGACGAGGCAGCCTACCGCACAGCTCTGGAAGAGCGTCTGGCGGCCGGCCGGCCCGTCTATCTGGCGCGCTACCTGCCGCGCCTGCCCTATCACCTGCGCAGTCTGGGGCCTTTGACCGAAGTCAGCCCCACGCCGCAGACCACGCGACCGGCCGACGCCACCCCGGCCCGGCTGACGGTCGGCGCATTCCAGCTGGTGGGCTATCACCTGGCTCCCACCTCGCCCCTGGGGCCCGGGCAGTCGCACGTCACCCTGTACTGGCAGGCCGACGCCAAACCTACCACATTAGAACAGGTGCAGGTGCGCTGGCAAGGGGATAGCTTTCACACCCTGCCTTCGCCAGCGCAACACCCGGCCAACAACTACTACCCCACCACCGCCTGGCAAGCGGGCGAGATGGTGCCCGATTTCCACCTCTTTGACCGCCCCATAGCCCCCTTTCCGGTGACGGCCAGGCTGCAAGTGGCCTGGGCTCCTCCTTTTACACCCCCAGAGCAACTGGTCTGGCACAACATCGTCACAGTCGAATTGCCGCCCACCACTGTCAACGGCACGGCCCCCCTGCGACAACAAGTGGGGGGGTATTGGTTGACAGGCGTTACCTTTCCCTCCCACAGCCGGCCGGGCGCGCTGCTCTCCATCCTGATGGTCGGCTACCAGACTCCAGACGCAACCGGCTTGCAATTGGGGTTGGGACCATTTGGGTCGGTCGCTTTCCAACCGACATCCGCCTCTTTGACGACGGAATTTCAACCCTTTGCCTGGCAACAAAACCTGACCGCCCCTTGGCCTGCCGGCGACTATCCCCTGTTAGCTCAGCATCCCGGTCACACCGCCCGTTGTGGCTGGTTGCGTCGGCCGACAACGGCTTGCGTGCTGGGAACCTTGACAGTCAGTGGCCAGCCGTTGCCGCCGGGCGCAGTCAACTTCAACGACCAGATTGCGCTCCTGGATGCCCAGGCCATTCCCCATGACTTGACGCCGGGTGGACAGCTGGAAGTCAACCTGACATGGCAAGCCCTGGCGCCTCTGGAGCAGGATTACACCGTGTTTGTTCAGCTCTTGGACATGGCCGAGACGATGGTGGGACAGGTGGATGCCTGGCCGGTGCAAGGAACCTACCCCACCAGTCAATGGACGCCAGGCGAGCGTATTAGCGACAGCTATGTGGTGCCATTGCCTCCTGATCTGCCCCCTGGCTCTTATCAGGTCTACATTGGCTGGTATCTGTTGGCAGACTTGCGTCGGTTGCCGCTGCTGGATGAAACGGGACAAGCTGTCGACGACCGCTTTGTCATCACCGGTTTGCGCGTTCCCTGACCCGGTCGCCCTCACCTCTTTCTCAGGCTAGGCGCGGCGGCGCTTGGCAGACAGGCCATCTGCGGCTAGGATTACCCTGGCAACAACGTTTTTGGAGTGATGCACCCGCTGTGCGACAACAACTCTCTGTCTGGCGCTACTTTGATGTCTGGCTGGCAACGGCCGTCATCTTGCTCACCCTCTATGGCGTGTTGATGATTCGCAGCGCCATCACCGGCGCGCCCGCCTTTGTGGGCTATGAACAACGCCAGCTCATCTTTGCTCTCGTTGGCATCACCGCCATGCTGGCTGTCGCCAGCATCGACTACCGCATCTTAACCTCTGCCCATTGGTACATCTACGGCGGCATGGTGCTCTTGCTGCTGGCCGTTCTCGTCATCGGCACCGTCAACAACGCCGCCAATCGCTGGATCCCCCTCGGCCCATTGGAGTTTCAACCATCCGAGTTGGGGCGCGTGTTGATTGCCGTCACGCTAGGCAAATTCCTTGCCAGCCGCCAGGATAAGCTTCATCGTTTTTCCAACACGCTGCTCTCCCTGGCGTATATGGGTCTGCCTATCGCTCTGATCTTTGTCCAACCCGACCTGGGCATGACGATTCTCTTTTTGGTCATCTGGTTTATGATGATCATGGTTGCCGGCCTGCCTCTATCCCACTTTCTCACCTTGCTGGTGATCGGTCTGATAGCCGGCGTCCTGCTCTTTCCCAGCCTGGCGGAGTATCAACGCGACCGCATCACCATTTTTCTCGACCCTGAAGCTGATCCAGAACAGGCGCGCAACATCGAGCAGGCGTTGGTGAGCATTGGCTCGGGTGGCTGGTGGGGCAAAGGGTATTTCAACGGAACCCAAAGCCAGTTAGGCTTTTTGCGCGTTCAGCATACCGACTTCATCTTCTCCATGTTGACAGAGGAAATGGGCTTTTTCTTCGGCTCGCTGGTCGTCCTGGGGTTGATGGCTTTCATCCTGCTGCGAATTTTGCGCGTGGCCTCCATCACGCCTGATCCGGCCGGCCGGTATCTATGTGTGGGCATTGCCGCTATCCTCTTCTTTCAAACCACCGTCAGCGTCGGCATGAATGTACGGCTCCTACCGGTGACGGGTCTCACCCTGCCCTTCGTCAGCTATGGGGGCAGCGCCCTGGTCACGCTCTACGTCGGCATCGGCATTGTCGAATCCGTCCTCATGCGCCACCGCAAACAGGAATTTGGCTGATCCCCTCTTTCTTTGACGCCCCTTGACAGGCCTCCTGAAGCGTTCTGACAATCGCAACCAGGTGTTCGGCTGATCTTCTCTTTTGTCTGTATAATAGAAGTCTCATGAAGAACGTGGAGTGCGCCTGAGGCGCCTATTCACGCCCTGGATGCTTGCGCCGACCTGCCAGTCCCGTCACCAGAATGTGTCGCCGCCCTATCGCCCTCTACGTTCCGTTCTTTATCTAATCAGGACAACGGTATGAGTGTAAGGTTACGTTTTGCTCCCAGCCCCACTGGCTATCTGCACATTGGCGGCGCGCGCACCGCCCTCTTCAATTGGATGTTCGCCCGCAAGCATCAGGGGCAATTCATTTTGCGCATCGAAGACACCGACCAAAAGCGGTTTGTCCCCGACTCGTTGCAAGACATTCAACGGTCTCTGGCCTGGTTGGGACTGGATTGGGATGAAGGCCCGGATATTGGCGGCCCCTATGGCCCTTATACTCAATCCGAGCGGCTGGCGCTGTACCGCGAATGGGCGCATTGGCTGGTGGAGCAGGGGCGCGCCTACAAAAGCTTCATGACCTCCGAGGAGCTGGACACACTGCGCGCCCACCAGCTGGCGAACAAGTTGCCGGTGGGCTACGACAACCGGGAGCGGGGTTTGACGCTGACGCAGATTGCTGAAAAAGAGGCGGCCGGCATTCCCTATGTCATTCGCTTCAAAGCGCCGGTGGAAGGGGTCACCACTGTCTACGACCAGATTCGCGGCCCCATCACCTTTCCCAACGACCAGATCGCCGATCAGGTCTTGCTCAAAGCGGATGGCTATCCCACCTACCATTTAGCCAATGTCGTCGATGATCACTTTATGCGCATCACCCACATTTTGCGCGCCGACGAGTGGATCAGCACCGCCCCCCTGCATGTCCATCTCTACGCCGCCTTTGGATGGGAGCCACCTATCTATGCCCATCTGCCAGTCATCCTCAGCCCCAGCGGGAGGGGTAAACTGAGCAAGCGCGACCAGGCTTTTCGGGAAGGGAATCTGAACGTGCTGGTCATGGTGCATGAATACGAACGGGAGGGGTATCTGCCTCAGGCAGTGGTCAACTTCCTGGCCAATGTGGGCTGGTCGTATGGGGACGACGTGGAAAAGTTTCGCCTGGAGGAGGCTCTGCCCCGCTTCACCCTGGAGGCCATCAACCCGGCCCCCACCAACCTGCCATTCAGCAAACTGGACTGGCTGAATGGGCAATATATCCAGGAGATGTCGCCGCTGGAACTGGCGCAGGCTGTGCGCCCCTTCTTGGAGCGCGCCGGCTATGAGGTCAACCTTGACGCCTTGTTGTCCATCATGCCAGCCCTCAGGGTGCGACTCAAGCGCCTGACAGATGCGGTGGAGTTGTTGCGTTTTCTGTTTGAGGATGAGTCGTGGCAGCCGCTCCCCTCCCGTTTAAGCCACAAACAGTTGACGCCGGCCGACGTCATGGCCGGCCTGACCCAGTTGCACGCTTTCGTGCGCGCCAGTGACAGCTGGGATCTGGCCAGGCTGGAAACAGGCGTACGCGCCATCGGCGAAGCGGTCGCCGGCAAGGGCAACGCCGGCCCCTTCCTGGGGTTGTTGCGCTATGCCTTGACCGGACAAGATGTCTCCCCTCCCTTGTTTGAGTCTATGCTCGCCCTGGGGCGTGAACGCACGCTGGCGCGCCTGGAGAAGCTGCTTGAACTGATGCAAACGCTCCTGTAGCATCAGGGGGTCCCGACGCACCATTAACCAACCTCGTCTGGCCCGCTTCCCCTGACCAGTTTTGAAGTAAGTCTGAACAGTTATCGGCCGGGCCGTGTTTGCCTCGCAGGGGGAGTATTGGTAAAATAAACCTCACTCTGAGGGATAGTTTAATGGTAGAACGACGGGTTCTGGCCCCGTTAGTCTTGGTTCGAATCCAGGTCCCTCAGCCTGAAGCGCCCGGTAGCGCCCCGCCTCCCCTGACCGGGAGGCGGTTGTTTTTTCAGGTCAGCGCTACTGAATAAGTCCGCCCCTTTTTCCAGGAGCATGTTCGATGAGCCAACCCCTCTTCCCTCTCGGCGACAATATCATTGCCGACCCTGATATCCGCACCTTTGGCGACCTCACCCGCTATTACCCCCTGCCAGCCTCGCTGGAATATACCCGCGACCGCCAGGGAGCGCCGTTGATTCGCCGCACAGGGGATGGTAAAACTTTCACCTTTGTGATTGAAGAAGAGCGCCTGTTTTTCGATGAGCCATTTGTCAGACCTGACGGCAAAACCATCTACCACACCACCGAGGTGTTTAAGCAGACGTGAACGGGTAGGGGAAAGCTCTTACCTATCCCCACCGGCCAACGGCCGCTATCCAGGCCAAACAATGGGCATTCGGATTTTACCGGAACAACTCGCTTCCCAAATCGCCGCCGGCGAAGTGGTGGAACGCCCCGCTTCAGTGGTCAAGGAGCTGATTGAAAACAGCATTGACGCCGGCGCGCGCGCCATCTTTGTCGAGATTCGCGAGGGCGGGCGGGAGTTGATTCAGGTGGCGGATGATGGTTGTGGCATCCCACCCGAAGAAGTGGAACTGGCCTTCATGCGCCATGCCACCTCCAAGCTGGAATCGGCCGACGCCTTGTCGCACATCACCACGTTGGGCTTCCGGGGCGAAGCGCTGGCAGCCATCGCGTCCGTCAGTCAAGTGACCATTGTGACGCGCACGGCCGAATCGACGGCCGGCTTGCGGTTGGTGCTGGAAGGGGGACAGGTGCGCCGGCGCGACACTGTGGGGGCCCCTGTCGGAGCGGTTATAGCCGTGGAAAAGTTGTTCTTCAACACCCCGGCCCGACTCAAATTTCTCAAATCCGTCGCCGCCGAACGGCGTGTCCTGGATGAGTTCGTCACCCATTACGCCCTGGCCTATCCCCACATCCGCTTTCGCCTCAGCCATAATGGTCGCATCACCTTCCAGAGCAGCGGTCAGGGACAGCTGCAAGATGTGCTGGTGGAGGTTTACGGGTTGGAAGTGGCACGGGACATGCTGTCCATCAGCAATCCTGAAAGTCCGAACGAGGAAGGGGTGTCCCCTATTCGGGTTAGGGGTTATGTAGCTCCTCCCAGTCAGCACCGGGGGAACCGCAACCAGATCACCTTCTTCATCAATGGGCGTTGGGTGCGCGACACCCACCTGACCTACGCTGTGGTGCAAGCCTACCACACCTTGTTACCGGTGGGGCGCTATCCGATGGCGCTTATCTTCATTGAGCTGCCACCAGAGGAGGTGGATGTTAATGTCCACCCGACCAAAAGTGAGGTGCGGTTTCGTCATCCCAATCACTTGTTCAGCGAGGTACAGCGCACCGTGCGTAACGTGCTGCTGGCGGCCACGCCCATCCGCCCGCTGGGGCAGCTGACCCAATCGGCTGCTGCCAGTTGGGCCGGCGCGTTGGGGCCGGCCGCCTTCCACCGCAGCGACGACCCACCCCCGGCCGTCGCCGGAACACTCGACCTCGACTGGCCGACGCCCCCTGTGGCTTTGACCGGTCGGGCGACCGAGGCCGAAACCACCGCGCCTCGTCCGACCGAACCCCCAACAATGATGGGCGGAACTCGCCTGCCGATCATGCGCGTCATCGGCCAGGTGGGGGCGGCTTACATCATTACCGAAGGGCCAGACGGCCTCTTTCTAATCGATCAGCACGCCGCGCATGAGCGCATCCTCTACGAACAGTTTATGGCCGCCCACGCTGCCCGCGCCCTGCCATCCCAGGGGTTGGTGGCGGGTCATGTTTTACACCTCACCCCCACCCAGGCCACGCTATTGGAAGAGCAGATGGAACGACTCAATCAGTTAGGGTTCAACCTGGAAGCGTTTGGCCCCCACACCTTCATGCTGCGGGCGGTGCCGGCCGTACTGGCGCAACAAGACCCTACCCAGGCGGTCATCCATGTTTTGGATGAACTGGAGGCGGGCGGCCGGCCGCTGGCAGGCGAAATCGAGGCTCGCCTCATTCGGCGTGTGTGCAAGACGGCCGCCATCAAAGCCGGCCAGACCCTTTCGCCGACCGAGATGGAAGCGTTGGTGCGCCAGCTGGAAAAATGTCACAATCCCCACACCTGCCCGCACGGCCGGCCCACCCTCATCCATCTCTCTGTGGCGCAGCTGGCGCGGGAGTTTGGACGCCTGTAAGGAAGGCGAGTGGCGTTGCGGCCTCGTTTCACCTCCCTGATAAACTGGCTGACACGCGTTGGGTGGTGGGCGTTGCCGGCCGGGGCGGCCATCTGGCTGTATGGGCCGGCCGCCCGTTTGCCGCTCATCTATGACACCCTGCTCCACATTCGCATTGCCGGAGAGTTGGATCTGCTCTCCGTCTGGCAACCCACCGAAGCTTTCGGTTTCTACCGCCCCCTCACCTTTCTGCCCCTGATCCTCATCCGCCAGCTGTGGGGTTATTACCCTCCGCTGCTACTCAACGCCCTCAACATCGGCCAGCACGCCCTCAACACAGTCCTGGCGGCTTGGCTCGCCTGGCGACTATGGGGCAATGGCTGGCGCGCCGGCGCAACCGGTCTGCTGCTGGCCTTTTTCCCCTTTTCCTACCAGGCGGTAGCGGTGTATGGGCACGCCGTCCACCCCACCACAACCGGCCTGTTGTTGCTCAACCTGCACCTTTATCTGACGACGCTCAAGGCAACCGGTCGGCGACGGCGCTGGGGTTGGGTGGGCATGAGCCTGCTCTTTCTACTCAGCCTGTTGAGCCACGAGTCTGCCCTGGTAACCGGCGTTCTGTTGGGGTTGGTGCAGGCGCAGGGCACACCACAGCGTGGCGATTGGCGCGCAGGTTTACGGCCGGCGCTTCTCTTCACCCTGGCCGGTCTGGCCTATGCTTTGCTCTACCAGTTCTTGCCCATCACCCGCGCCCCCCAGGCGGTAGCGACCGAGGCGGGCTGGCAACTCAAGTGGCTCTACCTATTGCAGGGTGGCAGCTATCCCCTGCTATCAACAGGGTTGATTCAGGGGCCGGCCGCTTCTCTGATTGGTCTGGCAGCTGGGCTGACTGCACTGATCAGCTGGCAGCGCGGCCGGCGACAGGCGGGGCGGGCCCTGCTGCTGGGTTGGGGCTGGTGGGGTGTGGCCTCCTTGCTGATCGCTCTCCCCCTACCCACCGGCTATTTGCTTAATGGGCCACGCCTGCTTTACCTCAGCAGCGTGGGGTTGGCGCTGGTGTGGGCCACTCTGCTCGTTCCAACTGCACCCCAAGGGCGAGGTTGGCGCTGGTTGGGGCCGGCCGCCTTGCTCTTGCTCTTGATCGCCAACGCTCAGTTTGTGCGCGACCGCCTGGCGGCCTATCAGCGCCTGACGGCCGGCGTGCCCCTGGCGCGCCAGACGGCGGCCACGCAACCGGCCGCCGCCGGTCTGCTGTTCATCAATTTACCTCAATGGTTCGCGCCGCTGCGCAACACCTACCCTCTAGGGGGGGAATTGGTCGCCCAATTGGGAGATTACCTTTTCACTGCCGAGTGGGTCGACCACAACCTGCGGCGATCCGTTCCGGCGGCCGCCATTCGCGTGGACGATCTGCTGCGCGACCCCGGCTATGGCTATGGCGTTCAGGCGGAAACCAGCCTGATGCCCATTCCGGCCGATTGGGCACCGGCCGGCAGCGCCATCTTACTCACCCGTTACACCGCCGATGGGCCAGAGATGGAAGCCGTGGGGCATTTTATCCCGCCGGCCGCTGCCAACTCACCGCCGCTGGCGCAGCTTGGTCCCTACATTCTCCACCAGGCTCAGGCGACGCGGTGTGCCGGCCGGGTGACCCTGCAACTGGTATGGAGTGCGGCCACCACAACGCCTCTCCCTCCCACTCTCAGCGTCGCTGCCCACCTGCTAAGCGCTCAGGGAACCGTCGTCGCCCAGGCGGATCGTCCACCGCTCGATCTGCGCCCCGACCTGATGCACCTGCCATCGGGCTGGCGCATCCAGGAAGAACGCCAGCTGACCCCACCGGCCGACGTCACCCCCAGGCTGGTGCTGGCGGTTTATGATTACGTCAGCGGCGCGCGCTTTCCAGCTGTCGATGCGGCCGGCGCGCCCCTGTCCGACAACGCCTGGAGTATCGTCGTGGAGGCCTGCCCAACCCCCTGAGCATCAGCCACGCCGCCCCACCCCCGGCCTTGACAAAGGGCAAATGATGTTATAATCCCCTTTAAGACGCGTGAAGGACTCCCAAAGCCACCTATGCACCGACTCCTCTGGCCTCTGTTTCTTGTGACTGCCCTGGCGACTGTGGCGTGCAGCATCGTCCAGCCCCGCCCGGCCGTAGGTCAGCGAGAAGCACCGCCCACCGCGGCCGCCACAACTTCTCAGGTTGAAGGGCAGAGCGTCACCCTGGACAGCCAGAGCTTTATTCAGTCGGGGGTGGGGCAGGGGGTTGCCATCACCAGCGCCGGTGTGACCCTGGATGCGGCTATCCAGATCGACAGCGCCGGGCAATTTGTGGTGGCGGAGACAGCCCCTTTTCCCTTCAATGTCATCGTGCCCCATTGGCAGGCCGCCACTCCGGCGGGGAGTCGTCTGGAGCTTTTTCTGCGCACAGCCGCGCTCGATGGCGATTGGACCGAGTGGTATCGGCTGCAAGAGAACCACGACCTGACGTTGCCCGGCGACGAGCTGATCACCGGCGACTTCATCGCCACCCCAGGGCAGGGGACATTACATCAACGGGTGGAGATAGCCGCCAATTTGCTGCCAGGGGAAGATGGGGCCTCCCCCACCCTGCTGCGCGTTAAACTAACCTACATCGACTCCACGGCCGGCCCCCTGGCCACCGGCCCCCTACCCACTCCCACCACCCACCTGGTGGAACCCAGCGACGCCTACCCTAAACCGTCGGTGATGAGCCGCGCAGCATGGTGCTTCCACCCCGATTGCGTCTACAGCGACGGGCTGGAATATTACCCGGTAACCCATCTGATCATCCACCACACCGTCTCCAGCAACAACAACACCGATTGGCCAGCCAACGTGCGCGCCATCTGGTATTACCACACCTTCGAGCGCGGCTGGGGGGATATTGGCTACAACTATCTGGTCGACCCCAACGGCGTCATTTACGAGGGGCATCTGGGGGGAGATGACGTCGTAGGAACCCACGCCAGCGAGGCTAATCGCGGTAGCATGGGGGTGGCCCTGCTGGGAACCTTCAGCGTTGAGTCGCCGCCGGAGCCCATGATCGATGCCCTGGCGGATTTGCTGGCCTGGAAAACAGATCAAAAAGGGTTGGATCTGTTGGATGCCTCGCAACTACCTGACCTCGACTGGGGGTTGTTGCATCTGGTGGGACATCGAGATGTCTATGGCACAACGGTGTGCCCCGGCGCTACGGCCCATCTGTTGCTGCCGGAGATTCGTCAGCGCATCTACGAGCGCATTGGTTTCACCACCGCCTACAGCTACAGCGACGACCTGAGCGACGATTTCACCCTGAGCAACGCCAACTGGTACGACGGGCCATTGCAATGTGGCCTGGATACCCACGCTTACTACACCTTTTCCACCACCGACCCAGCACAGGCGGTCAATTGGGGCGAATGGCGTCCCACTATTCCCGCCAATGGGCTGTATGAGCTGGGGGTGTATGTGCCACGCTGCAACACCGGGGAGTTGGATACCCAAGAGGCGATTTACAAGGTGCACCACGTCGATGGGGTGGATACGATTGTCGTCGACCAGGAAGAGCAGTTAGGTTTGTGGGTCACCCTGGGCGCTTTTACCTTCAACAGCGGCTCTAGCGGTTCACTGTGGTTAGGCGACTTGACCACCCAGGAAAACGGCCGGCTGATCTGGTTCGACGCTATCCGCCTGCGTTTTCTGGAAACAGCGCTGATCAATCTGGAGCCGGCCGCTGACCTTTGGCTCACCCAACGCGACGTTACCTTTGTGTGGCAGGTGAATCATTCGGAGCCGCTAGATTCGATTCAGTTGCAAGTCGCCACTGACGCCGGCTTTGCCAATCTGGTGGTGGCCCAATCGCTGGAACCCACTGCCGTCAGCTACACCCACGCTTTTACCCAGGATTACCCCAACCTGTATTGGCGCATCACCGTCACCACCACCGACGGCAACGTACTCTTTTCCGACCCCACCCGTTTCCACCTGGACGCCATCGCGCCGACCTCCACCATGACCTCCATCTATGAGACCGCCAGCGGTGACTATCAGCTGACCTGGGAGGGCAGCGACGCTACGGCCGGGGTGGAAAGTTACACCGTGTCCTACCGTCCGCCGGCCAGCAGCGCCTGGATCACCTTGCTGGCGGATACCACCCTGACCCGCACCGTCTTCAGCCCACCCAACCCTGACGCCGTCTATGGGCTGCGTGTTCAGGCAATGGATCGAGCCGGTAATGCTGAATCGATCAAAGCGAACGGGGACGCCACCACAGATGATGCCATTCCCTATCTGGGGCAACCCGCCAGCCTGCTGGCGCCCATCGGCAACGCATGGCAAACAGAGCGTCTCATCAACTTCACCTGGGACATTCCCGTTCTGGAGGCGGTCACCAGCTTGCAATTGGAAGCATCGACCACCGCCAACCTGACCAACCCCCTACTGGTGACGACCCTGACGCCAGGGCTGACCTACGCCTACACCTTCACTCAGGATTACGCCCAACTTTACTGGCGGCTCACCCTGACGACGGTGTTGGGCGAACAGTTCACCTCGTCTATCGCCAGTTTCCGCCTGGACGCCACACCGCCTACATCGCGTGTTAGCGACGCCTACACCACAGCCGACGGCGCGTATGAACTGCAATTTGAGGCTGACGATGCCCCGTCGGGCATCGAACGGCTGACGTTGGAGTATCAGGTGGTGGGAGAAGCCAGCTGGCAGGTGTGGAGTGACGACCTGGCAGGCGATCCCATTCTCTTCACACCGCCTGACCCCAGTGCGCGTTACGCCTGGCGCGTTCAGGCCCACGATGTGGCCGGCAACGCCGAAGCGCCTCACACCCGTCCCGACATCACCGGCGATCAGGCGCTCCCCTATCTGGGAGCGCCGGCGCAACCCCAGGAACCCATCGACAATGGATGGCGCGCCAATCGCGCCGTGACCTTCCGCTGGACAGTGGAGGCTCTGGCAGCGGTGACAAGCTTGCAGCTCCAGGTGGCAACGGACCCGGCCTTCACCACCTTGCTCATCAACCGTACCTTTGCGCTGCCGGTGTTGCTCCACAGCCACACCTTCAGCCAGGATTACGCCCAACTCTACTGGCGGGTGAATGTGACCACCGTGCTGGGCGAACTCTTCAACGCCCCGGCCGCCCTCTTCCGTCTTGACGCCACGCCCCCCACCTCCAGTTTGGTCGGGTTGGTGGAGCAGGCCCCAGGTGATGTATACCTCGTCACCTGGACAGGGGCCGACACGCTCTCCGGTCTCAGTGGCTTCCTGGTGGAATATCGGGCGGAGGGTGAAAGCAGCTGGCAGGTGTGGTACAGTGGAACAGACACCAGCGCCCTGTTCACCCCGCCCGACAGCCGCAACTATTGGCTGCGCTCACGGGCGGTGGATGTGGCGGGCAATGTGGAAACGGGCGACCCCACCGGCGACCTCAGCCTGGAGGACGCGGCGCCCTATCTCCTTGATTATTACTTCCCTGTCGTGCGGCGCTGACAGCCGCGACTGACCAGGCTGCATGGAGAAGACGTTTGTATGACCGAGGCTCATCAGGTTGATGTGTTGATTATTGGCTCTGGGCCGGCCGGCATGGCCACCGCCTTGCATCTGATACAACAAGACCCCACCTGGGCTGGCCGGCTGCTGGTGGTGGACAAAGCGGTGCATCCACGAGCAAAACTGTGCGGCGGCGGCGTCACCCACCTGGGGCAACGTATTTTGGCCCGTCTGGGGCTATCCTTCGAACCGCGCCATTTTCCCGTGCGCGAAGTGCGCCTCATCTACCAGGATCAAACCTACTCTTTTCACGGCAACCCTGTCTTTCGCATTGTGCGCCGCGATGAGTTCGATCACTGGCTGGTGCAGGTGGGGGAACAACGCGGCATCAGCGTCTCCCAAGGGGAAGCGGTGCGCGACATTACACTGCACCCCGACTATGTGAGCGTCGTCACCAACCGACGGGTGATTCAGGCGCAGGTGGTAGTGGGGGCCGATGGTTCGCGCAGTCTGGTGCGTCAACGGCTGAAGTGGGAAGATGATTCGCGGGTAGCGCGCCTGCTAGAAATTTTAACACCGGAACAGGCAGAGCAAAGCTGGGAGTTTCGGGAGGGCGTGGCCGTCTTTGACTTCAGCCATATGACCGACGGCTTGCAAGGATATTACTGGGATTTTCCCAGCTATGTCAACGGGCAACCGATGATGAATCGCGGAGTCTTCGATAGCCGGGCGCGACCGGAATACCCCAAACCAGACCTCAAACAGGAGTTGCGCGCCATGCTGGCGCAACGAGCGCGCAACCTGGATGATTATGAGCTGAAAGGACACCCCATCCGTTGGTTCGACCACCGGGGCAAGTTTGCCATTCCGCGCGTGATCCTGGTGGGGGATGCGGCCGGGGCGGATCCGCTGTTTGGGGAAGGCATCTCCATCGCCCTGGGCTATGGAGCGCCGGCCGCCGCCGCCATTCAAGATGCCTTTGCGCGCCAGGATTTCAGCTTCGACACCTACCGCGAGCAGCTGCTACGCGACCCGCTGTTTGGGCAGCTGCGCATCCGGGTGCGCCTGGCGCGACTGGCCTATATGTTGCGTTACCCCTGGCTGGTGCGGCTGGGTTGGCGCATAGCCCGCTATGTGATTCGTCTGACACGCTGGCGCGACCCCAACTACACCCCTGACCAACTCCCCCAATTGGAACACATTCCTCCGTCGCCAGAGGCATCAACTCAAGCCGGCCGGCCGTAGAGATACCAAAAGTGTGAGCGCGGGTAAGCCGGTTCCCACGCCTCCGGCCAGATCAGGGCATCGCCACGCAGGCGGGTTTGCAGATGACGATCCAGCGGTTGCAGGCGGCGCGGCGCATCAGAGTCAAGCTGGTAGGGGGGCAGACGCAACTCCTCCAACAAGAGATCCAACATCAGGCGCGCCTCCACCGCAGTGGCGTAATAAGGGGCAGCCGCCGCCGACTCAGACTGGAGATCGCGCAAATACTCTTGCCACTGGCGCAGCCGCGCCTCCACTTCCCGATGCGCCCGTTCCTCAAAGCGCACCACCTTTTCCACCAACGCCGCCTGATATTGCCCCAAAGCCTGCTTCAACCGCTGTTGGGATGGCCCATCCAACTGGTCACGCAGGCTGTTCAGCCGGTGCTGCCGCATCAGATACCCACCCAGGGTCAGTTGGGGCAGGGAAGGCCCCATGGGGCGAAAGAGCGCATCCGCCCGCAAGTACGCGTCCATCTCGGCCGCAAATGCTTCCAAGATGGTCAGATCATGCCCCAGCTTATCCACGCCAGAAGTTGACATGCTACACCTTTCCTTACCTTCCGCCGCCGGCCGGCGGATGAGGAATAGCTGACAATGACCGCCGACCTCCCAGGTCGGGCGGACTCATTGCTATAATAGGCGAATGCGGTGAAAGCGGCAAAACTTGTTCAGGAACAACCCCATGTCCTCAACCCTCCGCCGGGCGACATTGCTCAAACTGGCGGCCAACGCCTATGAACTCAAGCTGGATGTTATGCAAGGTCTCGTGCAGCACCAGGCGGACGGGCGCTGGCGTATTGGCAGCCATGACCTTCTGGCCTGGCTGGAACAACACGCCGACCAGGAAGTGACCATCATCCTCGGCTCTATGGCGGATGACACCCCGTTGGAAGTGCGCGTCTGTCGCACCTGCGGCCGCGAATACCGCGATCTGGAGTGCCCCACCTGTCGCGCCAACCGCCTGCGCCTGCGCGGCCGGTAAAAAACAGTCCCCTGTCTCCCATCTTCCCCAACAAAAAAGGCCCGGCGTTAACCGGGCCTTTGTGTTATCAGGTTGAACAACCTTACTCGTTACCTGACTGCATCAAGTAAGTGATGATGTCTACCAGGTCTTGCGGGTTTTCGCTCATGCGGTCGGCAAAGGTGTTGGGCATGGCGTTGCCGCACGGCCCGGTTGGACACTCCGGTACAATGAAAACGGCCGGATTGAGAATGGACTCATAGACATATTGCTCGGCCGAATACCCCGGCTGGCGTGTTGCGCCAACATTAGCGATGTCGCCCTGCCAGGGGCCGACTGTGGCTGTGCTGGGGTCGCCTTCGGGGTCGCCGTGGCAGGTGTTACACCCATAGGTCAGGTTATACAGCTCCTTGCCCCGCGCCGCGTCCCCTGGGTAAGTCACCGGTAGGGTGAAGTTGATCTCCTGTCCCTCTTCCAGAGTGATGGCCGCCAGCGTGATGGTCAGGAACTCATCGAAGGCATCAGGCCGTGGGGCGTCCCCTTCCAACAACCCCGGCCAGGGGAAGAAGAAAGGCGCTACGGCGCACAACTCTTCATGCTCGTAGTTGAGGACGAAAAGCGTCAAATCCCGCACCTGATCTTCCTGCAACGGGCCGCCATACTGCTGGCCCCAGGTGGGCATACCGTTCTGCGGCCGGCCGCTGGCGATGGTGTCGCGCACAAAGGCTTCCTTAGAACCGCCCCATTGAAACTCCGTCATGCGTCGTGAGGGGTCGCCACACACCAGGTTGCGATTGTTCAGCGGCCGGCCCTGGCAACCAATCTGCTCTCCATTGGCATCCAGGCACAGCTCCGCTTTGCCATCCAGACCGTGGCAGGTGGCGCAGTTGGCGGCAAACAGCGCCGCGCCGCTTTCAACGGAACGCCCTTCAAAGGCCAGGGTAAAAGCTTCCAAACGCGCCGGCTCCGTTAAGGCCACCAAACCCAGAATAATCATGGTCAGCATGAACGCCACGGTGCCGATGATAATTTTGACCTGCATAGTTTAACCTTTCGGATAGCGGGGCGCTGGCGTGCGTCAGCGCCCTGCGCGGCATGATTCAGGCGCGCGCCAGCGCCTAATACTCCTCATAAGCGGAGTCGGCGTGACGATACCAGGTGCGGGTGTAGTCGAAGAGAAGCTCACCGTTCGGGTCTGCGGGGTTTTGCACCTTAAAAACAAGATCGAGCTGCACCATGTTGTGCTGATACTGCGAGATGACCAGGGTGGCGCTTGGGTCTGGCATCACCCCCTGGGTGAACCAGTTGTCGTAGCGCGCCTTGCCCTCATCATCCACCACCACCCGGCAGGAGCGATAGGGAGAGTTGGCGTCATTGAGCCGACAACTGAATTTATCCATCGCGTGCAAGAACTCTTCCAGAGCGTGCGTCAGCTCAGGGTTACCCTCAATCTCCTGCCCAGGCAGGTACACGCCCACCCGCAAATCGTCGTAGGGGACTTCCAGAAGTGGGCTATGCCCTTCCTGGGGCAAAATTTCCTGGGCCACTTCCTGGTCGGCCGAGCCGCGCACTTTGTACTTGGGGGAGCCCATGAAATTGGAAATAAGCATGAAGGCGATGAAAATCATCGAGATGCTCAGGCCAACGCGGCGGTCGATATAGCGACGGCTTTTGCCCACCTCAAAGTAGGGCATGACAAAGAAAGCGGTCGCCAGAGCCGGGATGCCGACCATAGCTACCCAAAAGGCTGATGGTTTGCCAAACCACTCAATGGGGAATTTCAGCCAGCCCTGCGACCAGGAGAGATACCATGGGGCTACCACATGCAGGGGGGTCACCTGGGGGTTGGCGTGGTGCTCAATGGCCGCGTCATAGAACCAGAGCGAACCAAGAACCAGGAACAGCGTCGTCAGGGCTGTCCACATCAATTCGTTGGTCAAAATATCGGGCGTAAAGTAAACGCGCTCCTCTCTGGGTACGCGCTTGGCGGTATCTTCGCCAATAGCTTCGCGTCCCGGCGGCAACGAGTGGCCGTGCAGCACCACCTTGTAGTAGTGCACAAAGATGAAGATGCCGGTCAAAAGAGGCAAGGCCAGCACATGCAGCAGATAGAAGCGCAACAAACCGCCCGCCCCAATCGAGGGCGCGCCGCGCACCAGGAGGTCGAGGTTTTGCGCCAGCGCGTCGGAGCCAATCACAGGAATCTCGTTGGCGGCGCTGGTGGCGCTGACAGCCACGGTGACGGCCCAATAAGCCAGCTGATCCCAGGGTAGGAGGTAGCCGCTGAAGCTGAGGATGAGCGTCAGGCATAGCAAAACCATGCCTGTCAGCCAGGTGAACTGGCGCGGCTTCTTGTAGCTGCCGGTGATGAAGGTGCGCAACATGTGCAAGGCTACTACCAACACCATGACTTCCGCTCCAAAGCGGTGCATATCGCGCATGAGCTGCCCCAGGGGGACATTGCTCATGATGTTCCACATGTCATTGTAGGCTGTGCCCGGCTCTGGGGTGTAGAAAACCATCAGGAAGATGCCGGTGATGGTTTCCCAAACAAACAGAAAGGTGGAAAGCCAGCCCAGGCGGAAGGTGGGGTAAATGTGGGTAACCTCAGCGTGGTAGAAGCTGGGGCGAATGTGAAACCAGAAACCGTCGGCGTGGGGGGTCAGACGGGGGTTGGGACGGCGCGGTTCGTCGCCGCGCAAGGCAGCCCGAATATCGGTGATATTCATGCCGGCCGTCATGCGTTCCACCACCTCATCCAGCTTGGCAATGGTAGCTTGCTTGACGCCGATCTCGCGCACTTGATCGATAAACGTAGCCATAGTGCTTGTGCTCCTGTGCTTATCCTCTAGGCAAATGCCAACCGGTTAGTTGTTAGCGCCCTCTCCGGTGGGACGGGTGGCCGGTTCCAGGCCCAACAGCTCAGCCGATGTCCCCTGTTTACGCGCCCCCGTATCAACCCACAACTCGACTGTGCCATCAGGTAACACCAGTGGTAAATAATCTCCATCCGGGCCGGTGGGGGACTCAGCCAGGACGTTGCCATTGGCATCGACAGCTTGCAGCTTAAAGCGATCCAGGGTGCGGGGAGCTGGATTTTGATAGCGCCGGCCGTCCAACCGATATTTGGAGCCGTGGCAGGGGCATTCAAAGCGGTCGTTGGCGTCGTTCCAATCGTAGATACACCCAAGGTGGGTACACACCTTGTAAATGGCCGCTACTCCCTGGATGGCACTTTCATCAGAATTTTGGAACATACGGCGATTGGGTTGAGAAGAGTCCAGGTTGACCAGCCAGAAACGTCCTTCTCGGTCAGGAACCGGCGGCGCGTTGACGGCCGGCACAACCTCGACTTCCTTCCGAAAGACGCCGCCAAACTCACCTTCCCGAAAGCGGGGTAAAAGGAAGATGTAGAGCAAATAACCCAGCTCACCCGTGAACAGAACCATCGACGCGCCCCAGATGTAATAGAGGAATTCCCGTCTACTCACCCCAGGCGCTGCTGCGGTTGCTTCTGCCATCATGCTCAACTCCTAAAATCCAAATCAAGGCGCTACGACAGGCCGGTATGGTGCGTCAATTGCAACGGTCTGTGCTTTTTGTCACAAACCAAATTATAAACAAACTCGCCTTCAGCGGCAATAACACAGGCAAACGACAACCCAACCAGGCCAATGGGCGCTGAGGGACTCGAACCCCCGGCCTCTTCGGTGTAAACGAAGCGCTCTAACCGACTGAGCTAAGCGCCCCAAGCAGGCAGATTATACTGAAAAGTGTGAGGGCGTCCAATGTCAAGACAGGCTATGAGCCAGATGCAGCCTGGATGAACTGGACACGGCTGGCGCAACGTCAATCCAGCGGCCGGCCGTAATCCCGCCCAAAGCCCACAATGTCGATAGGGCGCAACACAACAATGGCAGCAGCCAACCCCAACCCGGCCAGGCCAAAAACCAGAGCGTAGGCCAGGGTGGGAGACGCGCCAAAGACAAGATCGCGCACCACCCCACCGCTGAAGGTTCCCATCCCTTTGAACAATAGAACAGCAATCGTCCACAACCCCAGATACGCCCCGGCATCCCGGTCGCCCGACATGACCGCCATCAGGTTCAAACCGCCAAAGGTATAGAGGCCAAAACCCGCCCCATAGACCACCAGGCAGAGCGTGACCCACTGCGCCTGATGCGTCCAGGCCACCCCGGCCAGCAGGAACATGCCCAGCGCCATAACCGCCAGCCCCCAGCCAGCTATGCCTTTGGTTTGTTCCGGCCGGCGGCGCCGCCAGATGAAAAAACAGGCCAGTAAAACAAGCACCGTCGCCCCACCCCAATAACTGGTGAAGCGTGTGGTGGCCCCGGCCGGCAGATCCAAAATATCTCCGCCAAATGGTTCCAGGATGTTATCTTGCATCCAGGCGGCAAAGGTAGCCAGCGCCAGAAAGAGGAAAAAGCGGCGGGCGCGCCCATCGGCCCAGATGGCGCGGAAAGTGTGGCCCAGCGCCGGCCGGCCCGGGTTAGTCGGTGCGACAGAGGTACGCTGTTCCACCCGCACCACCCCCAACCACCAGAAAAAGCCACCCACCAGCGTCACGCCCAGGATCATCTCCCAAAAGATCAACGGATCGTACTGCTCCATCCAGCGACTGAAGGCATAGGCGCTTATCGGAATAGCGGTGATGAGCACCGTCTCCACCAGGGCAATGGACAAACCCTGACGCGCCGGTGGGGCCGATTCCCGTACCAGCGCCAGATAGACGCTGCCCGACATCAATTTGCCCACCCCAAAGAGTAAAAAGGCCAGGGTGGAAAGAACCCAGCCGGTCGTCATCTGCCCGGCCTCAAAAGCGCGGATGCTCAAGCCCAAGAGCGGGAAAGCCGGTAGCATCAATCCCCGCCCCAACCAGATGTAACCGGTGCGCCGCCAACCCCACAGAGTGGCAACATCCGAGCGATGGCCGGCCCACAGACTGACCGGAATGAGCACATATTGCAACGCCAGCAAGAACCCCACCGGCGTGGCTAACATACCCAGGTCGCTGATCATGACGCGGTTCCAAACGCTGGCGGTTAAAATCTCACCCATAGCCGAACCAATTTGAAAAGTTGCCAGACGCGCGGCACGCCACAGGCTATAGGTCTCCGCCTGAACAGGCGTGGAGGAAGCTGAAAGGGACATAGGGAATGATCTCCAGAAATAACGCCGGCCGGCGTCAATGGGCTGAAGTATAACGAGGAGGCGTCCATTCCGGTAGGGAATGGCGGGATGGGTTGGCGTTGTTCTCAGGCAGCCCAGGCCTGGGCCCAGCCGGGGGCCAACTGCAAGGCGACGCCGTGGGGGTGCGCCCAACCGATTTGCCAGCTGACCGGGCGGCCCTCGCGCCACAGCGTCGCCAGCCAGGCGCACCACTCCGACTGAGGCGGGGTTTGGGCGTCATAGGGCGGCTCCCATTGCAGCCACAGCACCGGGCGCGTCTGGCGCTCCGCCCAGGTTGCGATGTGTTCCCGTAGCGAAAGTCCTTTGTCGGGCAGGTAGACCCGGATGTAGGTGTTGTAGAGCACAACCGGCCAGGCATCCTGGGCCAGGCGCGGCTCCACCGTGTGGCGCAGGAAGTGGGGCAACTCCTCTGGCAGGCGAGTCTGGAAAAGCTGAATGGGAGCCAATGTGTCCTGGGCCAGGCGATAGGCAGCCAGCGCTTCGCGCAGGCGTTGTTGACGTTGGGGTTGGTCGCCCCAAATGAAGCTGGCCAGGGTAGTTTCATCCGCCGCCGACGCCAGCGCGAAGGGGGCGATGTCGCACCCCAGCCGACTGAAGATAGTCGGCGGCGCCGGCCGTAAGTGGGGCACAGCTGCCACATCCCCGGCGCAGCGCGCCTGGAACTGCACCGGCGCGCCCAACCCCACATCGCGCAGGCGCCGGCCGGCCGTGTCCTGCAACCGAAAGGCGCGCTGGTCAGCGACCAGGTTCAAACCGGCGCTCGCCCCCAGATCAACCAGATGCACCCCCGGCCAATCCAGCGCCAACAGAGGCAAGAGCCACACCAGGCCGCGTCCCGTCTCATTGGTCTGCACCGTCGCGCTCTGGATGAAAGAAGCCAGCATCTCCCGCCGCTCCCAAATAGCCTGTTGCAACGCCGGTCCCAGACTGGGATCATCCGGCCGGCGCGTCCCTCCCACGGTGGAATAAAAGGCAGCCAATTGTGCGGCCGCCGGCGCACCGGTCAGCACCTCACGGTGCAGGCCGGCCAGCAACAGCAACGGCACATCAAACATGGCGCGTGGCGCGCTGGTGGCTACCAACCAGGCGGCTATAGGATGTTCCGTGGTCGTGGGGTGCGCCAGCCAGCTCTCCAACGTGGTGAACAGCGCTGCATACAGCGGGGAGTAGGTGGCGGCAAAGGCCGCCTGCCGTGCAAACCATTGGCGCAACTTTTCCAGGCGCTCAGCATCCATCTTCCCGCATCTCCGACGGCAGCCGGGGCAGCGTAAAGACAAACATGCTGCCCTGGCCGGGGGTACTGTGGACACGAATCGCGCCGCCCTGGGCCTGCACCAGGCGTTTGACAATTGTCAGCCCGAGGCCCCAACCCGGCTGCTGCTGCACCCAGGCATGTTCGGCGCGGAAGAACCGCGTGAACAGCTGCGTTTGGTCGGCGCGGGCAATGCCAATGCCGGTATCGCTGACCATGACCTCGACCTGTCGGGCGGTAGGCGCGGCGCGCAGCGTAATCATACCACCTTCTGGCGTATATTTGTGGGCGTTGCTGAGCAAATTGGTCAAAATTTGGGCCGTGCGCGACCGGTCGGCGTAAACCGGCGGCAGATCGGGCGGCGTCGCCACCACCAACCCCTGCCGTCGCCGCTGGCAGGCGTCGCGCCAGAGGGCCGCACACTCGCGGATCAGTTCCGCCAGATCAACGGGGGCCAGCGTCAACGACTCTCCGCCAGCTTCCAATTGCGCCAGCTCCGACCAATCGCGCAACAACAGCTCCAGCTTATCCACCTGGCGCGCCATGGTTTGGATCAGGGCGCTTTGCTCCTGCGTCAATTCGCCGGCCGTGCCCAGCGTCAGCAACTCACTGTAACCGCGCAGAATCATGATCGGATTGCGCATTTCATGCAACACCATACTTACAAACCCGGTCTGCGCCTGATGGGTCGCCTGCGCTGCCTGATAGAGGCGCGCCTTCTCAATCGCCCCGGCCGCCCGATCCGCCAGCCGTTCCAACAGAATAATATCTTCAGCCGTGAATGCTTCCGGCTGGTAGCGTTCCAACCAGATGAAGCCGCTCAAAATCCCCTCGCGCCAGATGGGCGTCGCCAGTTGGACGCTGGGGCCGGATAGGTCGGCCGAGGCCTGCACCGGGCGTCGGCCATGCGCCAGGCGCGCCAGGAGCGGGTGCTGCATATCCAGGCGTGGCGTGGGGTGCGGCCGGCCGGCACGTTGCGCTGTCATCTGCACCACCGGCCGCCCCTGCTCATCGTCGTGCAACAACCCCACCGCGCCTGTCTGGGCGTGCGCCAGGCGCAGCGCCCAATCCAGCGTCTGCTCCAGCACCCCGGCCAACTCCAGCGATTGGTTCAACTGGCGGTCGATCTGCTGAAAGAGCGTCAGCTCCTCCACCCGTCGCGCCAGCGCCGGGGCACTCTGGGCAGAAAGCCGGGCGTTGTTCAGCGCCACAGCCGCCTGATGGGCGCAAATGAGCAACACATCCACATCAAACTGGCTAAAAGCACCCTGTGTCAAAGGTTTGTCGAGATAGATCACCTCGCAGGTTTGATCGCGCAGGCGCAGGGGAATCCACAGACTGGCGAGGCGCTGTGAATCGACGCCCGAATGGGTGGCCGTCATCAAAAGGGGCGCGCCGGCCGTCGCCGCCTGTTCCAGCAGGGCCTGATCGATAGCCCCGGTCGTCTCTTCCAGCGGTGACCAGGTCATGGGATAAGCCGCTCCCAGCTCCCATTGGCGCGTGGCGGGAGGGCGCGAAACCAGGCAGCCGCGCTCCGCCCCGCTGAGCTGAATGCTGGCCTCCATCACCCGTTGCAAGAGATCGGGCCACGGCAAATCTTCCCCCAGCTGGGCGCTCACAGCAGCTAATGTCGCCAGTCGGGCGCGGGCAGACTCTATCTCTTGCATATCTCACCGAAGGTCAGCGCGTGTTTTCCAGCCATCTTTGCTACAATAGGGATTGGGAAGGTTGCGAAGCCTACCTGACATTAAACGTAACCAACATGACAAAGCCTCTTACATTTCCCCACTTTCTACGCGGCTTACCGGAGCAGGTGTGGCCGCATCTGCCGCCCGAACTGGGGCGCTGGCAGGTGCGTCAGCCGTGGGTCTGGCTGGTGCAGCTATATGACCAGCAGCCAACCGTCCATTATGAGGTGGGGCGCGCCCGGCCGGCCGACACCCTGGAAGTGGGGCTGCACTTTGAACAACGCGACGCCGCTGCCAATGCCGCTCTGTTGCGCTACTTCCAACAGCGGCTGGTGGAGATCAAAGACCAGCTGGGGCCGGAGGTGGAGGCTGAACCGTGGGACAAAGGCTGGGCCAAAGTGTACCTGTTAATGTCGGCTTCGGCCTGGACGGTTGATCTGCAACACACCGTTGGCCAGCGTCTGGCTGACTTCATGACCATCTTGCACCCCTTCCTGCTCGACTATCGCCGCACCGGCCGGACGTCCAAGACAGCCAACACCCCTCGCCGCACCCCCACCCCATCCCACCAACATACCCCATGACCCAAGAGACCCTCATCATCCGTGAAGTTGGCCCCCGCGACGGGCTGCAAAATGAAGCCATTCCCATCGGTACACGGGAAAAGCGTTTGTTGATCGACGGCCTGATCGCCAGCGGTCTGACCAGCGTGGAAGTCACCAGCTTTGTCAACCCGCGCCTGGTGCCCCAGATGGCGGACTCCACCGCCGTCATGACCCGCACCCTGGCGAGATATGGCGAGCGCGCCGACCTCCACCTCAGCGCCCTGGCCCTGAATGAAAAAGGGTATGATTACGCCATCGCCGCCGGGGCCCGCGCCATCGCCACGGCTGTCTTCACCAGCGAGACGATGAATCTGCGCAACAGCAACATCACCCTGCGCCAGGCGCTTGAGCTATGCCGCGCCCTGGTGCAACGCGCCCACGCCGATGAGGTATGGATGCGCGTTTACATTGGCACCGCCTGGGTTTGTCCTTACGAAGGGCCGATTCCGGCCGGCAAAACCATCGATCTGGCGGAGGAAATCTGGGCTATGGGGGTGGACGAACTGGCGATTGCCGACACCATCGGCCACGCCCAACCACTGGAGGTGGGCTTCCTGATGAAGGAACTCATCACCCGTTTTGGGCGCAAGAAACTGGCGGTGCATCTGCACGACACCCAGGCCCTGGGGCTGGTCAACGCCGCCGCCGCCATTCACGCCGGGGTACGCATTTTCGATGCCAGTGTGGGCGGGCTGGGGGGGTGTCCCTTCGCCCCCGGCGCGGCCGGCAACCTGGCAACGGAAGACCTGGTGTTCATGGCGGATCGCATGGGCTTTGAGACGGGCGTCGACCTGGCCCGGCTGTGGAATGTGGTGCAGGCGGCCAAAGGCATGGTCGACCGTCCCATCGGCGGGCGCATTTGGGCCTGGTGGGAAAGCAACTGCCGGCCGGCCACCAGCCTGCCCGGTCTGACCTGAGAGGCGCACCCTGGCCTGACAAAGATAGAGGCAGTCCCGACTGGGACTGCCTCTGTGGTTAAAGGGCGGCGTGGTTAGACGGGAAAAGGCTCACGCCCTCCCTTCAGCTCTATCGCTCAATATCGAAGGCGTCCAGAACTTCGCCGGCGTAGCCATTGGCCGAACCATCCCAGTAGGTGCGGAAGGTGCAGGTGGTGGTGGAACCGAGCGTACCGGGATCGCAGACAAAGATGTCCGCGCCGTCGCCGCTGGCCCCTGTCACCGAGAAGGTGCCGGTGGTGGTCAGGTAAATATCCCCATTGGCCGGATCAACCCACGTCCCGAAGACATCCTCGCTGGTGGCCGTCAAGCCCACATCGGAACCATCGAAGTAGAACGTCCAGCTGCCGGTCGTGGTCGACCCCAGGCTGGTGGGCGTGAACTCGGCCAGGTCTTCATCCGCCCCGCTGGCCCCGGTAACGGTGAAACCGCCGAGGGTACTGATGACCAGATGCCCATTGGAGAGCAAGGCCAGGGCGTCAATGTCCTCGCTGCTGGTGGTCAGCCCCACATCGGAACCATCGAAATACCATTCAAAGGTCCCGGCCGTCGTGCTGCCCAGCGAAGTAGGAATGAAGCGCACAATGTCCACATCCGCCACGCTACCCAGCCCAGTGACGGTGGTGGTGGTGTTGAAGCTCATCAGGAGCGACCCATCCGCCAGGAAGGTGAAGGCATCGATGTCAGTGGTGATGGCCACATCGGAGCCATCGAAGATCATGGCCCAGACACCTGAACCGGTGTTGTAGGAGAGGATATCCTCATCGTTGAAGGAGACGCCGCCGGCCGTCCCGCTGGTGGTGGAACTGGTGTAGATGATGTCGCCGGCCGGTACAGGCGTCGGCGTGGGGGTGGGAACCACATCGCCCAGCGTCGCCACCAGACACCACTCGTTGACCGTGCCTGGATCAGGCGAGACAGCATCGCTGGCGGTCAGTGTCCAGGAGCCGTTGACCGACTGGCCATCGAAAGCAGAGAGGAGACCGTTGGGCTGGAATGTGCCGTTGATAGTGGGCACGCTGCCGGCGCATTGACCTTCCACGGCCGACGCCGCTTCATCATCCAGCGTCGCCAGGATGTCGTCGCCGCTGCAACCATAGGTGCTGCTGGGCACGCCGGGGCGATCCACCAACGTCACCGTCGTGCCGGTGTCGTTGTGGGTCAGGGTGAAGGTGAGGTCGCCCACCCAGGTATGATCGACGTCCAGGCTGACATTCAGATCGAGGATACTGCGCCCGTCCGTCACCGTGATGTTGCTGGTGGTGGAGCCGGGGTCAGGAATGGTCACCGGGCCAGTGCTACAAAACTCCCCGTCCGGGGCCGGGGTGGGGGTGGGCGGCACAGGCGTATTGGTGGGCGTCGGCGAGGGGCCGGGGGTGGGGGTAGGCCCGCCGCCGGCGCAATCCGACCAGGTGAAGCTGCCCACCCAGGTTGACCAACGCGCTGTCGCCTGATTGCGTGAATATTCTCCCACATACCAGAAGGTGCGTCCGTCCGGGTCTATCGTCATGCCGGTGTAGTCGCCCCAGCGGCGGGGGGAGCTGTCGTAGGCGGTGTAGTAATCCTCGCCAGCATGGAGGGTGGTCTCACTCTTCAACTGGCCGGAGGCATCGGCCGCTTCACGGCCGGCGACGTAGACGCCGGGGTAAATGCTGGTACTCGTTTTGGTGTAGCCTACCAACATATCGCCGCAGGAGTTGACCGCCAGGTCGGGGAAGCTGCGGTACTCGCTGTTGGTGGAGAATGTGCCCTGCTGCACCAGCGATGGCGACCCGCTGCTGAGGTTGATCTCATACCAGCGCACGCAGTTGACCGTGCCAGAGCCGGGGTTGCAGCCGATGGTGTGTGAGCCCCACACACGCCCGCCCCAATATTCAGCGTCCAACATTCGGTTGTCGTTGCCCTGCAACTGCCCGGAGCTGCCCAACTGGGGCTGGCTGACCGGTTGGTTGTAGCTGTTGACGGTCACCGTGCCAGCCAGGGTGACTGAGGGCGTCCCCCAGGGATCGTTGAACTGGAAGACCTGGAGTTGCGTCTGGCCGGTGCCAAAGCTGGAAGCCAGGAAGTAGTGGGGTTCGGAGGAGTTGGTGGGCCAGCCGCCATTGGCAAAACCTTTCAGGTCGGCCGGCTGCAAGGTGAAGTAGGAGGAGCTGACATCCACCTTGACCGAGTTGGCCGCCAGACCAGCGTACATGGCCGCTTTGTCAAAGGCAAAGGCGTGGTTGCGAATGAAAAGCGAGTTGGTCAGATTGAACATGTTGGCGGACAGGTAGAGGGCGCTCTGGCCTGTGCCAATGTGGGGGTAATCGAAGAAGTAGTCGGAGCCGCCGCCGGGGTTGCCATCAAAAGAGTAAAGATACCAACTGCCAGTGGCGCTGTCTGTTTGGGAAACGGCAATACAGGCGTAGCCGTTGTTGCCCCCACTTACGCCGCTGTCATAGCCGGTGATGCCCAGGACATAGCGGTTGGCAGATTCGTCATAGGTGGAGAAGGGGTCGAACAACACCATGTTGGCGGAACCGGTGCCACAGTTGCTGCCCCAGAAGGTCTCGAACAGCACCGGCCCATAAAGACTGACGCCGGTCTTGTCGAAGACCTGGAAGCTGGTGTTGACGCTCACCACCACATGATCGTTGCCCACCATAATCTCAGGGTCGGGCGGTACACCCTGTTGCGATTGGGTGTAATCAATTGTTTTGAAGCTGGCCCCCAGATTGAGCACCCCATTCACACTGGCAAAGGGATCGTAGACCTGGGCGCTGCGATCCACGCTCTGGCGCAACGACTCCCGCACCTGGGCTAGAAACTCCGTTTCGCTGGCCGGGCCATCGATCTCATGCAAATCGATCTCCCCCCGCAGGTATTTCTCTAACCACGGGTCGCTGGCGCTGGGACCAATGGCAACCTCTTGCAAATTGACGACGGCGGGCGCGGCAACTGAGCGCTCCACACCCAGAGCGGGGGAGGCGTTCTCGGCCCCCGAATCAGCAGCGTCCGCACCTGGCGCCAGGGCGCGCAGCGCCTCAGCGCGCGTCAGGCCTTCGGGTGCGGGTGTCACCGGGCGGGTGACCAACCAGGCTCCCAGACCGATGAAGGCCAACAGCAACACAAAGCGGGTGACAGTGTGGCGATGGTACATAACTACCCCTTTACGATAATTTGGTGGTGATCCATTCACCCCGTGGGGATAAATTATAATCAGTCGGTATCGTGAAAGTATCGCGGCAGGGGGTGACAAATAGGGGCAAAGGCCCCTTTAAGGGGTAAAAACCAGCTTCAGGGGTGACATCTTAACTAGGTGTTTGGTACTATTGATTCGGTCAGAACATGACCCCTGCGTCATCCCGTTGGATTGGATCCATAAACGCGAATCCCTCATCCATTTGGCGCGCAAGTGTAAAATGATGGTCCCGGCCGGCGCAAGGTTTAAATCGGCCGAATATTGTCGCTCGATTCAGAGATTGGCTCATCCCTTGATCGTTCTCCTGACTGTACTTCTGGCTATCATGACCTGGCTGTGAGCATGATATAAAGGCTCTGCCAGGGGAGAGCCTGGTCGCGCCACTGCTGACGGGCGCGGGTTTCGATCTGGGAAACCACAGCCGGCGGCAGGTCGGCCGCTTCCAGGCAGTGACGATAGCTGCCGGCCGGCCCAAACCAGCGATCCAACTCCTGAGTGGTGATATGGCGCAACGTCTGGTGCGGGTAACGTTCGCACGTGATCTCGTCAAAACCAGCCCGGCGCAACGCCGCTGTCAGGTCGGAGATGTCCCAGTTGACCAGAGGATCGGCCGGCATCGTCCACAACGTTTCCTCGGCGGCCGCGGCCGCCGTGTGCCACGCTTCCAGACCTTGCCAATCCAACAGCTCATGCAGACGTTGACCGTGGCGAGGGGCGATCTGGGCTACGCACAACCGTCCCCCCGGCCGCAGCACTTCCCGCGCCGCTGGCAGCAAGGAGTTGCCATGTAGACGAGTGAACGGATTACGTCCGATGACCCAATCGAAGCGCACCCCGGCCGCCAACACCGCCGCCATATCCGTCGCCAGGTGAGGGCGCTCCAGCTCCGGCAGGCGCGCCGCCTGAGCGCGCAACGTCGCCGCCTGTTCGGCCTGATCCACCACGCCCCACACCCCGCCTTCTGGCGTGCGGCGCACCGCTTCCCACAACAGCAAGCCTCCGGCCGCCTTCATGTCCAAAATCAGATGGTGGCGCTGCACCTGCAGCTGAGCAAACAGGCGGTCACGCACCTCCTCCAGGTTGCGCCCACTGCTCTCAATGGCGCGCCGTAGCCAGGCCGCCCGCCCGGTGACGGCCGGCGAATAAGTCCACACCTCCGTCGGCTCGTCGTGTTGCTCTAGCAAAGCCGCCAGCTGCGCCTCGCGCCGGCGCGCCACCTGCGCCCCCACCTGGGCTTCATATCCCTGGTCGCCGGGCTGGTAGAAAATGCGCCCTTGCAGAGCGGCCGGCAGGTAGCGCTGCGCCACCCAATGCTCGCGAAAAGCATGGGGATAGAGATACCCTTCGCCGTGGCCGAAGCCCTCTTTGTCCCGATTGCCATCCTTGAGGTGGGTGGGGGTCTCCGCCTCCCGCTCCCGTTGCACCGTCTCCAGAGCGTCGAAATAAGCCAGAACAGTGTTGGATTTAGGGGCCGTCGCCAGATAAAGCGCCGCCTCCGCCAGAGGGAATTGCCCTTCCGGCAACCCAATGCGTTCAAACAACGCCCAACAACTCTCCACCACCCGCGCTGCCTGGGGGTCGGCCAGTCCCACATCCTCGCCGGCAAAGATGCCCATGCGCCGGAAAATAAAACGCGGGTCCTCGCCGGCGTAAACCATACGCGCCAGCCAGTAGAGGGCCGCGTCGGGGTCCGAGCCACGTAAACTCTTGATGAAGGCGGAGATGGTGTCATAATGGGCGTCGCCATCCTTGTCGTACAACACCGCCCGCCGCTGAATCGACTCCTCCGCCACTGCCATATCGACCTGAATAACGCCCTGAGCATCCGGCGGCGTCGTCTCCACCGCCAGTTCCAAAGCATTGAGCAGGCTGCGAGCGTCTCCATTGGCAACATTGACCAGATGGGCCAGGGCGTCGGAGGCCAGCTGCACCCGTCGCCGGCCGTACCCACGCTCTGCATCCCGCAACGCCTGTTCCGCCACCTGGTACAAATCCTGCTCTGTCAGGGGGCGCAGCTGGAAAATGCGGCTGCGGCTAACCAGCGCCTTGTTGACCTCAAAATAAGGGTTTTCCGTCGTGGCCCCAATCAGAATGATCACCCCTCGCTCCACATGGGGCAGCAGGGCATCTTGTTGTGCTTTGTTCCAGCGGTGGACTTCATCCACAAAAAGGGTGGTGCGCCGGCCGTGCAATGCCCGTCGTTCCTGCGCCTCGGCAATCGCTTCCCGCACCTCCTTGACCCCACTCAGAACAGCGTTGAGCGTCACAAAATGGCTGCGGGTGGTGTTGGCGATAACCATGGCCAGGGTGGTTTTGCCCGTCCCCGGCGGGCCATAGAAAATGAGAGAGGAGAGTTGATCGGCTTCAATAGCGCGACGCAGCAGCCGGCCGGGGCCAACGATATGATCCTGCCCGATAAACTCCTCCAGCGTGCGCGGCCGCATTCGATGCGCCAACGGCGACTCGCGCTCAATTTGCTGGCGCAGGTTGTGGTCAAATAAATCAGGGTTATCCGGTGTCATAAGCCCTTGCCTCACCCTGTATGATACCACGCCGTCACCAACTATAAAGGCCCCGCCCTCGTCGTTCCCGCCTGAGAGAAAGGCCTTTGGCTCGTAGTTCCCGCTTCAGCGGGTGCTTTTCCAGCCAGGCGGCCGCTACGACGAGAGGAATTGATCCACAGCTTGCCTTTCACCCCACTTAGGCCATAATTGGCGACACAGCCCAACACTTCATGGCCAGACCGGGCAACCACCGTCGTTTATGGGGCCTTCATTACTACGTGGCCCGGCCGATACACAATCATGGCAGCAACTTTAGAACAACTTCAACCAGGTAAACAGGTAACCGGTATTTATCCTGACCAGCCCGTAGTCATCATCAACGTCCGCTGGCATGGCAATATGGCCGTCGAACTCACCTACAAACGCCCTGATGGCTCGCCAGCCTCCCAGTTGGTCTATCGGAGCGAAGAGGCGCAGCTGACCGTCACGGATAGTCATCAATTGTGGACTTTCGCAGCCCAAGGCGACGCCTTTCGACTGGCGGCCGAAGCGTACCGTTTTCACCTGGCGCACCTGTTCGATCCCGTTCTGGCCGTGCATACCTCGCTGGTTGAACCCCTGCCGCACCAAATAACGGCCGTCTACAGCGAGATGCTCCGTCGCCATCCCCTGCGTTACCTGTTGGCGGACGACCCCGGCGCAGGCAAAACGATCATGGCCGGCATTCTGATCAAAGAGCTGATCGTGCGCGGCGATGTGCGACGCTGCTTGATCTGCGCCCCCGGCAGTCTGGCCATGCAGTGGCAAGATGAGTTGTGGTACAAGTTTCAGCTACGCTTCGAGATTCTGACCCGCGACAGCTTTGAGACCGCCCTGAGCGGCAATCCCTTTGCTGAAAAAGAGCGCGTCATCATCCGGCTCGACCACATCGCGCGCAACGAAAGGTTGCAAGCTCAGTTAGAACGCACCGATTGGGACCTGATCATCATTGATGAAGCTCACAAAATGTCAGCCTCCTTTTGGAGCGGTGAACTCAAGCGCACCCGGCGCTATCAGTTGGGGCAAAAACTCAGCCAGATCACACGCCACTTCCTGTTAATGACAGCCACCCCCCATAACGGTCGTGAGGAAGATTTTCAGCTTTTCCTTGCCCTGCTCGATCCCGACCGCTTTGAAGGACGTTTTCGGGAAGGGGTGCATCAGGTGGATATTCGTGACATCATGCGGCGCATGGTCAAGGAAGAGCTACGTCGTTTCGACGGCCGGCCGCTCTTTCCTGAACGACGCGCCTACACCATCAATTACCAGCTATCGCCGGCCGAAGCACGGCTCTACCGAGCTGTCACCGATTACGTGCGCGCCGAGTTCAACCGCGCCGATCAGCTGCTCGATGATCGCCGACGGGGGACAGTCGGCTTTGCCCTCACCGTGCTACAACGTCGCCTCGCCTCATCGCCGGCCGCTATTTACCAATCGTTGAGCCGCCGCCGCCAGCGGCTGGAAAGGCGGTTACAAGAAGTTGAGGCGCAACGTCAGCAACTCGAACAGTGGCCCCCCGATGACTTCAACCTGAATGCGGAAGAGTTAGAGGACCTGGACGACGCGCCGGCCGAAGAAGTAGAAAGGATTGAAACCTCTGTCATGGACGCGGCCACCGCCGCTCTAACCGTGGCCGAGCTGGAAGCAGAAATCAACACCCTGATCAATTTGGAACGGATGGCGGCCCAGGTGACGCAACCCGATCACAGCAAATGGAACGAGTTAGCCAGCCTGCTCCAGGAAACTCAGATCATGTTGGATGCGGCCGGCCAGCGACGCAAGCTGATCATCTTTACGGAAAATCGGGATACCCTGGACTATCTGTATCTACAGATGAGCACCCTCTTTGGCCGTCCAGATACGATTGTTCAGATTCACGGCGGCTTATCGCGTGAGCAACGCCGGGCAGCGGAGGAACGCTTCCGCAACCATCCTGATGTTCACTTTCTCCTTGCCACAGATGCCGCTGGCGAAGGCATTAACCTGCAACGCGCCCATCTGATGATCAACTACGATCTGCCGTGGAACCCCAACCGCCTGGAACAACGCTTTGGCCGCATTCATCGCATTGGTCAAACAGAAGTCTGCCACCTGTGGAATCTGGTGGCCGGGGAAACCCGCGAAGGTTACGTCTACCAGCGCTTGTTGAGCAAATTGCAGGCGGAAAGCAACGCCCTGGACGAGAAAGTCTTCAACATTTTGGGCGAACTGTTTCGCGAGAGGCCTCTGCGCGAACTGCTGTTGGAAGCAGTGCGCTATGGGGATCAACCTGAGGTGCGCGCCCGGCTGGAACAAGCGGTCGAAAATGCGGTCGACCGTGATCGGGTGCGTCAAATGTTGGAAACGCAATCGCTAATTACCCACACCCTGGACCTGAGCCAGATCGAACACATCCGCGCCGACATGGAGCGCTACGCTGCCCGTCGCCTGCAACCCCACTACATACGCGCCTTTTTTCTGGCCGCCTTCACGCAGCTAGGCGGTGCGCTGCGGGAACGGGAACCCGGCCGCTACAGCATCACGCATGTGCCGGCCGTCATCCGCCACCGCGCCGAACACATGGGCGCCCCCGTGCCTGTTCTGTCGCGGTACGACCGGGTCTGTTTTGACAAGCAGCAAATCCAGCTACCCGGCAAGCCGCTGGCTGACTTTCTCTGTCCCGGCCACCCCTTGTTGGATGCTGTCATTGCCCAGGTCTTGGAGCGGGATCGCCAGCTGCTGCGCCAGGGCACAACCCTGGTGGATCCCACCGACGCCGGCCCTACCCCCCGACTGCTCCTTTTCCTGGAACAAAGTATTCGCGACGCCGCCCAACGCACCATCTCGCAAGAGGTTCACTTCGTCGAGATTGACCTCACCGGTCAGGTGCGTAGCGCCGGCTACGCCCCTTATCTCGACTATCGCCCGCTCACACCCGACGAACTCGCCTACCTGCGGGAGCGCCAGCTGCCGGTCGATCTGGACGGCTCCTCCGCCGATCCCCGGCTTCCGGCCGGCGTCGAGATGGAAACCCTGGCTATCAACCACGCCATCGAAAGCCTGATTCCTCGTCAGTTGCAGCGCATTCGCGAACAGCGCGACCCCCTCATCAGCAAAACCCTGGCCGCCGTTCAGGATCGACTGACACGCGAGATTCTTTACTGGGATCAACGGGCCGACGAATTGCAAAACCAGGAACGCGCCGGCCGGCCCAACGCCCGGCTCAACTCGACCCAGGCCCGCCAGCGCGCCGATCAATTAGCCGAGCGCCTGGAGCGCCGCAAAGCGCAGCTGCAACTGGAGCGCCAGATTGCCGCCACCCCACCCCTCGTCATCGGCGGCGCGCACATCCTTCCGGCCGGCTTTTTCTCCCCCCACCAGCCGCCGGCCGATCCCCAGAACGACACCTCCATCACCGAAGCCATTGCCATGCGGGCAGTCATGAAAGCGGAAATCACCCTGGGCAACCACCCCCAGGACGTGAGCCGTGACAACGCCGGCTACGATATAGAAAGCTTCGATCCACGCACCGGCCGGTTGCGCTTCATCGAAGTCAAAGGGCGGCGCGCCGACGCGGACACCATCACGGTGACGCACAATGAAATCTTAACGGCCCTCAATCAACCGGAGCAGTTTATTCTGGCGGTGGTAGAAATCGAGGCCGGTCAGGCGCGGCCCCCGCGCTATATTCGCCGCCCCTTCACCCAGGAGCCAGAGTTTCACGTCACCAGCATTAACTACAAATTACATGAGTTGTTGGCGCGCAGTCAGCCGCCGGCATGATGAAACGCCGGCCGGCCGTCAAGGCACCGCAGGCTAAGCCGGCCGGCCGTGACGCGCCGACGTACTATGATAGACACCCCGTCAGGGGCAACATTCCGGCCCGACACCCAGCAGAGAGAGAAAAGCGTGATGCGCAAAAAACTGATTGAAATTGCTTTACCCCTCGAAGCCATCAACGAAGCCAGCGCGAGAGAGAAATCGATCCGCCACGGCCACCCCAGCACGCTGCATCTGTGGTGGGCGCGCCGGCCGCTGGCTGCCTGTCGCGCCGTCATCTTCACCTCCCTGGTTGACGACCCCGATGACCCCCAGGCTCCGCCCGCCTTCGTAGCCGCCTGTCGGGCTTTGCCCAAAGGCAAGAACGCCAGCGACCACGACACCCCCCGGATGCGCCTTTTCGACTTCATCGAGCGTCTGGTGACATGGGAAGCAACAACGGATGAGGCGGTGTTGGAAACCGCCCGTCAGCTGATTCGCCTGGCCACAGATGATAATCCGCCTCCCTTGCTGGACCCCTTCGCCGGCGGCGGCAGCATTCCGCTGGAAGCGCAACGGCTGGGGTTGGAAGCGCACGCCAGCGATCTCAATCCGGTGGCGGTGATGATCAACAAAGCCCTGATTGAAATCCCGCCCAAATTTGCCCACCAACCCCCCGTCAATCCCCATGACCGGGGCACGCCGGCCGCCAACCAGCCCGGCGCAACCCGTCTGGCCGCCTTTCAACACAGTTGGAAAGGGGCCGCCGGCCTGGCCGCCGATGTGCGCTACTATGGGGCCTGGATGCGCGACCGCGCCTGGGAACGCATCGGCCACCTCTACCCTACCTACACCCCGGCCGCCGACCGGCCCGGCGAAACCGTCATCGCCTGGCTCTGGGCGCGCACCGTGCGCTGCCCCAACCCCGCCTGCGGCGCACACATGCCCCTTGTCACCTCCTTTGAATTAAGCAAGAAAAAAGGACGACAGGCATGGGTGGAACCCCAAATAGATCGCCAGACGCGCCGGGTCACTTTCATTGTTAAGCAGGGCAAAGGCCAGGTTCCCCAACCACCCAAAGTTAGCCGGGGAGCTAATTTTCGATGTCTGGTGTGTGACGAAGTTGCACCCGCCCAACACCTAAAAGATGAAGGAATGGCCGGCCGCATGGGGGCCCAGCTTATGGCGATTGTGACTGAAGGCCATCATGGGCGCAATTACCATTCGCCAAATCCCGAACACGAACACATCATTGCCCACGCTCAACCGACCTGGTTGCCACAAGGTGAGCTGGCTGATGAACCACGGGACATCTGGTGTCGGTTATATGGCTTAATTCACTTTACCGACCTCTTCACCCCCCGGCAATTAGTCGCCCTCACCACCTTCAGCGATCTGGTGGCTGAAGCGCGGGAGCAAATCTATCATGCGGCCGTGGCAGCCGGCCGGCCCGACGACGACATCCCCTTGCACGCCGGGGGCAGCGGCGCCCGCGCCTACGCCGAAGCCATCAGCGTCTATCTCGCTTTCGCCATAGATAAAGGTGTAAATTATTGGTCATCCCTTTGTGCATGGCACAAAAATGCTGAAAAAATGATGAGCATGTTCGGTCGCCAGGCCCTTCCGATGGTATGGGATTACACGGAAGCCAATCCTTTTAGCAACTCGTCGGGGAATTTTAGCCTTGGAATTGATCAAGCTGCTAAGTCTTTAGAGTCCGCTCCATTAGATGTTTTAGAAGGAAAAGCGTATCAACATGATGTCACAACTATAGTGCTCAAAGATCAAATGGTAGTACTAACGGATCCACCCTACTATGACAATATTGGCTATTCAGATCTATCGGATTTATTTTACGTTTGGATGCGTCATAGTTTACAAAGTGTTTTTCCAGACACCTTCAGCACATTATTAACCCCTAAACAGCCTGAATTAATTGCTACACCTTATCGTCATCATGGTAGTAAAGAACAAGCTGATCTTCATTTTGAACGCGGACTCCATGAAGCATTCTCTCGCTTGAATAAATCTGTCCCTCCAAATTTCCCTTTGGCAGTATTTTATGCTTTCAAACAATCCGACGTGTCTTCAACAGAGACTGGACAAGTCGCCAACAACACAGGTTGGGAAACAATGTTGGAAGGGTTAATTCGAGCGAACTTCACTATTGATGGAACATGGCCCATTCGTACAGAACTAACCTCAGCACTTAAAAAGAATGTTAACGCGCTTGCTTCATCTATCGTTCTTGTTTGCCGTCCACGTTCAGCAAGCGCTCCCTTGACTTCACGGCGCGAATTTGTCAACGCCTTGCGGCGCGAGTTGCCGGCCGCCCTCCACGCCATGCAATCGGGCAACATCGCGCCCGTCGACCTGGCCCAGGCCGCCATCGGCCCCGGCATGGCTGTTTACAGCCGCTACAGCCGCGTCCTGGAACCTAACGGCGACCGCCTGAGCGTGCGCACCGCCCTTCAGCTCATCAATCAGGCGCTGGATGAACACCTGGCAGAACAAGAAGGACACCTGGACGCTGATAGCCGTTTTGCCGTCGATTGGTTCGCCCAATTTGGCTTCAACCAGGGGGAGTTTGGTGTGGCCGATGTCCTGGCACGCGCCAAAAACACCGCAGTCGCCAGTCTGGTCGACGCCGGCATCGTGGAGGCCGGGGCCGGCAAAGTGCGCCTGCTGCGCTGGGATGAACTCGACCCCGGCTGGGACCCCACCACTGACAAACGCGCCACCATCTGGGAAGCAACCCATCATCTCATTGAGCGCCTGCACACCCATGGGGAACAGGGGCTGGCGCTGTTGCTGGCGAAAATGCCGGCCGAACTCGCCGCCGAAGCGCGCAACCTGGCTTATCGCCTCTACAGTCTTTGTGAACGCAAAAACTGGGCCGAAGATGCCCGCGACTACAATGCGCTCGTCATCTCGTGGTCGGCCGGGCAGGAACAAGCGGCCGGGTTGCGGCAAAACTATCAGCAACGATCCCTATTCCAATAAAGCAGAAACGACAAACGAAACGCCCTTCTCCCCCCGGCTCGTCGTAGCGGCTTTAGCCGCCTTCCTAAAAAAGCACCCGCTCAAGTGGGAACTACGAGCCAAAAGCGCGCTCCCCCCGGCTCGTCGTAGCGGCTTCAGCCGCCTTCCTAAAAAAGCACCCGCTCAAGCGGGAACTACGAACAGACCCGCTAAACGAACGGCCTGCTCTATCATAGGCGTTTGAAGGGCCAGCCTGTACAATAGTAACCATTGGAGGAACAAAATGGCTTTAAGCAACAAAGAACGTATTGGGCGTGTCCTCGATGCCACTGCCAATGGGTTAGGCCCCTTCGTCCTACGAGAATACCGCATGGTGTACAACGCCGACGCTATGCGCATCATCGACGCCGCTCTCACCTCCTATCGCTACGAGTTGCCACGTGAGGCGTTGCGCGATTTTACGACCCTGGGGCCCCATCTCGATCTGCACAACATCCTCAACCTGATGCAACGCAACTGGAACGAAGTCTTCCAGCCCAAATTAGGCTACGTCGGCCGATCCTATGTGGGCGAACTGTACAACGCCCGCAACGAATGGGCGCACAACAAAACCGGGTTTTCCGCCGACGAAGCGTATCGCGTCGCCGACACCGCCGCCCGCTTGCTCAAAATGATCAGCGCCGGTAACCAAGCCGCTCAGGTAGAGGCCATCGCCGCCGACCTGTTGCGCCTGCGCTTTGAAGCGGAATCTAAAAAAGCCCGCGCCGACGCTGAAGGGGACAAATCGCCCGAGACCACCACCCTCGCCGGCCTCAAAGCATGGCGTGAAATTGTCAGCCCCCATCCCGATGTCGCCAACGGCCGCTATTTACAGGCTGAATTTGCCGCCGACCTCTCCCAGGTGTTGGCCGGCACAGCCGAAATCGAGTACCAGGACCCGGTCGAGTTTTTCCGCCGCACCTACCTGACACAAGGTCTGGAACAGATGTTGGTGGCCGGCATTCTGCGCCTGACCGCCCAAGGCGGCGAGCCGGTGGTGCAACTCCAAACTGCCTTTGGCGGCGGCAAAACACACTCCATGCTCGCTCTCTACCATCTGGCCGGGGGACAGGTGGCGCTTGATCAACTGGCTGGCGGCGACCGCCTGGCAACCCACCTTGGCGACAGCGACCTGCCGGAAGCACGCCGCGCCGTCCTGGTGGGCACCGCCCTCGATCCCTCCCGGCCGCGACAACACGCCGACGCCTCCACCCACACTCTGTGGGGGGAGATGGCCTACCAGCTCGGCGGCGCAGCCGCTTATCAATTGGTTCAAACTGCCGATGAGAAAGGGGTCAGCCCCAACTCCAACACCCTGCATGAACTCCTGGAGCAATACGGGCCCTGCCTCATCATCGTTGATGAGTTTATCGCTTATGCCCGCAACATCTACGGCGTCGATAATCTGCCGGCCGGTTCCTTCGATTCCTTGATGACCTTCATCCAGGCCCTGACAGAAAGCGTGCGACGTTCCACCGACTCTGTGCTACTCATTTCCCTGCCAGAATCGAATATTGAAGTGGGTGGTGACGCCGGTCAGAAAGCCCTGGGCATCCTCTCCCACATTGTCGGCCGGTTGGAATCCGTCTGGAAGCCTGTCACCGCCACAGAGAGCTTTGAGATTGTGCGGCGGCGACTTTTTGCCAGTGATGTGGATTACGCGGCGCGGGATGCCGTTTTGACCGCTTTTAACAACATGTATCGTCACAACGCCGCTGAATTCCCGGCCGGTGTCGCGGAACGCGATTATCTGGAGCGAATGCGCAATGCCTATCCTATTCACCCGGAACTCTTCGACCGTCTGTATCACGATTGGTCAACGCTTGAACGCTTCCAGCGCACCCGTGGCGTCTTGCGTTGGATGGCGGCCGTCATCCATCAATTGTGGCTGCGCAACGACCCCTCCCTCTTGATTATGCCCGGCACAACGCCCCTGGCTACGCCGACAGTGCGCAATGAGCTACTGCGCTATCTACCCGATACCTGGACGGCCGTCTTCGATAGAGATGTGGACGGCCGGGATTCGATTCCCCTGACCATTGACGCTGACGTACCGGCGCTGGGGCGCTATGCCGCGGCGCGGCGTGTTGCCCGTACCATCTTCATTGGCAGCGCCCCCTCCGTCGCCGGTCAACGGGTGCGCGGATTGGAGGAGGTGCGCATCCGCCTGGGTTGCGCCCAACCAGGCGAAACAACCGCCCTCTTTGGCGACGCCTTGCGCCGCATGAGCACGCAGCTGACTTATCTCTACACCGATGGCAGTCGCTACTGGTACGACACACGCCCGACGGTCAACCGTCTGGCGCGCGACCGCGCTATGGGGTTTCCAGGCGTAGAGGTGAACGGGGAGATCATCCGTCGGCTGCACAAAGTGAGTAAAAAAGGGGATTTTGCCGCTCATCATATCGCCCCTCAAGATACAGGGAGTGTCGTTGATGATTCGCGCGCCCGCATCGTTGTACTGCCGCCGGAAGCGAGCCACAAACGTATCGCCGGGATTACGCCGGCCGAAAACCAGGCTCGTCAACTGTTGGAGCGCCGGGGGAACGCGCAACGCCTGTATAAGAACATGCTCCTCTTCCTGGCAGCCGATGAAACGGGCATGGAGAATCTGGTGCAGTCTGTGCGGGAATTTCTGGCCTGGCAATCTATTCAGGCGGAGGAAGAGCCGCTTAATCTTGACGCTCAACAACGACGACAAGTCAAAACCAGCCTCGCAACCAGCGACGAAACGGTTGAGCTGCGCATTCAAGAAGCGTATCAATGGTTGTTGACGCCAACACAACCTGATGCGTTGGGGCCGGTCACGCTACAGGACAGCCGCATCCGAGGCAGCGATAACTTCTACGAACGCGCCGCGCGCAAACTGAAACAAGATGGCCTGCTCATCACGGCCTGGTCGCCAGACAATTTGCGTCTGGAGCTGGATAAATATATGTGGAGCGAGAGCAAAGGCTGGACGGTGGGGGTCCAACAACTGTGGGAATATCTGGCGCAGTATTGTTATTTACCTCGTCTGGCAGGCGTGGATGTCTTGCTCCAAACCATTCAGGATGGCGTCAGCCGGATGGATGCCCCCTTTGCTTACGCTTCAGGCCAGGACGCCAACGGCTATCATACCGGTCTGCTGTTGCGCCAGGCGGGGCCGATCTATCTGGACGAGCGCAGTTTGCTCATCCATCCCGAACATGTCCGTCAACCACCGCCGCCGACACCAACGCCGGCCGGCGAGACGCACCCCCCCCTCACCCCTCGCCCGATGATTTCGGGGACAGGCGAAACCAGACCAACGCCGCTTGCGAAGAAAACCATCCGTTATTATGGGCGACTCGTGGTGGAGCCAGTTCGCGCCCAGCGCGATCTCACCCAGGCGCTCCAGGAGGTCGTGCAACATCTAACCTCTCTGGTGGATTGCCAGGTGACCATGACGCTGGAGATCAAAGCGCAAAACCCGGCCGGCTTCGATGAACATACTATTCGCACTGTCGCCGAAAACAGTCGCAGCCTTAAGTTCGAGTTCTTTGAATTTGAGTAGGGCTGAAACACCGCTTGTCTGGGGGGACGCGCTCTATGCAATCGCAGCTGCCAGATGCTGAAGGGTATGTCCTCACCAACCTTGCGGCAGCCAGCGTGGTCGCCGGCCGGCTGACGCCTGTGACTATCGGCCGGCGTCAACTCCTGGTGACGCGATTGGAAGGGCGGCCGGTGGCCTTTGACCGTCTCTGCCCCCACGCCGCCGCCGACCTTAAGGCAGGCGACCTGGGCCGCCACCGTCTCACCTGTCCCCAACATGGCTGGAAATTTGACCTGCGCAGCGGCCGCTGCCTCTGGCCCGCCGACGAAAGCACCCACCTGCGCCTCTATTCGGTCAAAGAGACGGCCGGCCGGCTGGCTATTCAACTCTAACCAATACAGAGGTGAATCATATCCCAGACGTTTGTGAGATCAACCAGAGTTAGAGGTTACGCTTGAGTCCATCTCAGCCTCAGGCATTCCCACTAAAACCACCGGCTCGCCCCGGCAGCGCGTCAGGAAAAGGGTGCGCTCGTGGGAGCCGTGGAGACGGAGCTGGCGGGTCAGGCTATCCACTTCCAGGGGGGAACCGCGCTTTTTGATCACCACCCGGCCGACGCCATGGGCGCGCAGGTAGGCGCGCAGGCGCTTGAGTTGGAAAGGGAACCACGCCTCCAGAGCGTAGATGCGCCCCCAGGGCGTGGCAGGGAAAGCATCGGCTGTCAGGTAGGCGATGGTGGGGTCCAGCTGGGCCGCCCCCAGCTGGGCTGCCAGCTGGGCCACCAACCCGGCGCGCAAAATGGCGCTGTCCGGTTCCAACAGATAGGCGCAGGGAACAGCCAACGGCGGGGCCGGGGCCGGGGCAGCGTCAGTCAGGCTATGGCCGGCCTGGGGCTGGATGGGATCGTCCAACAACGTCGCCCGGCGTGACACGCCGCTGTGCAACGCCCCCCACCACACCACCGCCTCGCGCAACTCTCCCTGCACCGAGATAAACTCCACCTCCACCTGCGGCGGTAACTCAGCCAGGTCAACGCCGGGGCTAAGCTTGGCCCCGGCCGCCGGCGTCAGAGCGCGCCAGCGCTCCAGGGCGCTCAACGGAGGGCGATAGGCGTACACCGAGTGCAAGCGCCGGCCGGTCGCATCCCGTCGCGCCGGATCGAAGAAAAGGGCGTCGGCCGGCCGGGGGGCCATCTGTTCCAGATCACCCACAAGCGGGGTGAAACACTCCCCCAGTCCGGCAGCAACCAGATTGGCTTCTGCCAGGGCCAGGGCCAGGGGATCGATCTCCACCCCGACCACCGCCCCCACCTGGGCCAAAGCCAGAGCATCGCCCCCCAGACCACAACCCAGGTCGATGATGGTTTGACAGCCGGCGCGGCGGTAGCGTTGAGCACGGTAAGTCGCCACCCCCTCGGCCGAACACATTTCCAGCCCGGCGGCGGTGAAAAAGAAACGTTCCGGCCGGCTAAACTTAGCCGCCGCTTTGTGGCGTAAACGAGCGGTTTCCAGGAGAGCGTGCACCTGAGCCGGAGTGAAGAGTTGCCGCAGCTGAGCGGCCAGCGCCAGATGCCTTTCGGGGGTCAGCGGTTCACGCGCCAGAGCCGCCAGCTGGGCCTGGCCGGCCGCGCTCTGCAAGAAAAGAAGATCAGCCGCCTGCATGGTCGGCGCGGGTTACAATTCGTCCGGCTCCAGCGCCGGTGTGGCCTCCGCCTCCTCCAGCCACTCATCCAGCGCGGTTTCATCAGGGGTGGCCGGGGGCACATACCGGCCGCACAAAGCGCGGTAATGGCAGCGGGCGCACTCCTGCCAATCCTCTGTCAGCGGCCAGACCGCCTGCGGGGTCAGCAGCCGTTGATCAAGGCGCTCCACTGTGGCCTGCAACATCGCCCAAAAGGCATGGTGGCGCTCCGTGTCATAGTCCAGCGTCACCGAGCGCTCCGGGGCGTGGGCAAACCAGTAGGTCATGCTGATCTGCTCCGGCTGCAAGGGAGGGCTGCCCAGGGCCGTCGCCCCCTCCGTCAGCAACGCCAGATAAAGGCGAGTTTGCAAATCCTGGCGCAACACATCGGCCGGCCGCGGCCGGCGCTCTGTTTTCCAATCATAAATATACGCTCGTCCCTCAGCCAGGATCAGCAAATCGATACGCCCAAACAAAAAATGACGCCCCACAGCCACCGCCAGACTCATCTCCGGGTAGCGCCGGCCGGCCGGCAAATGGGGCGCATGGCGCTCAAACGCCTCCCACCAGCGGCGCAGGGCCGGGTCGCCCGTCTCGCTCAGGGGCGTCTCCAGACCAAGCAGGTATTGCTCCACCGCCTGATGAAACTGTTCCCCACGCTCAAACGCCTCCGCCAGCGTCGCATCGGTGGGGGGAGCAGGCCAGGGGGTGTTGGTCACATAGCGCAACTGAAAGCGGCGCTGGCAGGCCAGAAAAGCGGCCAGCTGATAGCGGCTCAGACGCAGCGGTTCACCCTGGTACATGGCGCTGCCTACTCAAACAAAGGTGGGTTGGGAATGATAGTATACCACACCACATACAGCGCCACCCCCAGGAGCGTAGCCGTGATGTAAAGCGCGTAGGCAGTGCGCATGTAGGGCTTGTAGTTGTTGAAGCGCCATGCTTTGGGGATCACCACCCCATGGCCGCGCAGGATCACATACCAGCCAAACAGCACCGCCGCTGCCCCTATCACCGCATGGGCTGTTGTGGTGACATAAAACAGAGTGGGGCGCGGCCCGCCTTCATCCTGCAACACAAACGACTGATAGGGCAACAACATCAACCACAGCGCCAAAACCAGGTTAAGCGTTGCCGCAGTCGTCTGCACCCAGGCGTGGGTGTCATATCGTTTGCGCCGCGCCAGATAAAAACCGTAGGTGAAAAGACCTGCCCCCAACAGCAACAAGATCAAGGCCGCGTCGGCCGCTAGATTGGCCTCCGTTCCCAAAAAGCCGGGGCGATGCAGCAAGTCACGCATGGTAGCCTCCTCGCCGGGGCGCGCTAACGCTGGTAGGCGCGGTGTAGGCGCGACTCCATCAAGCGCACCAGACGCGTCAACATTACCGTCAGCGACAGATAAATAAAAGCTGTCATACTCCAGGTTTGGAAGTAAATAAAGGTGCTACTGGAATAGAGCTTGGAAAGTTGGGTCAAATCGCGCACACCCAGGACAGACACCAGGGCTGAATCCTTGACCATGGCGATAAAATCGTTGCCCAAAGCGGGCAGCACACGCCGCAAGGCCTGGGGCAAGACCACATAGCGCATCGTCTGGAAGTAGCTCATGCCCAGAGCAGATGCGGCCTCATATTGCCCTTTTTCGATAGATTGGATGCCGGCCCGAAAAATTTCGGCTGAATAGGCCCCATAACCAATACCCAGCGCCGCCACCACGCGGGTAATGGAGCTGATGTCGCGGGTGCTGATGGGCAAACCGAGGGTGTTCAACCCATCCACCAGGAGGGGCAAAATGGCAAAGGCGACATAGAAGAGCAACACCAACATGGGCACGCCGCGAATGACCTCGACGTAGAAAGAGGCCACATTGTAGATCACCTTATTTCTGGAGACTCGCGCCAGACCGGTGATGAGGCCGATGGTGATTGCCAGGGCATAGGCCATGACAGCGACGCGCACGGTGACCCACAAGCCATCCTTGAGGAAATCGAAAATAGCGCCGGTTTGATCATCGGTCAAAATCTGGTAGACGATGTACAGGCCAACGGAGATGGCTGCCAACAACCACCAGGGCCACTCTGAGATGCGGTCGACCCAACTGGAAAGACGAGAACCCGGCGCAGCGACGGAGGAAACGGTTTTAACCGACATCGGCCTCAACTCCTTAACCGGCCGGCGCACGCCGGCCCACGCCCAAGCACAAGCGGGGTGTGTCAACTGGTGACACACCCCGCTGTCATCGAACACGCACCGGCCGCTGCCAGACATCACCGATGGAGGGAAAAGCTCCGGGTGGGCAGGGGGTCGGCCGGCGCGGTAGCATACAACCTACCAGGTTACTCGGTCACAAACCACTTGGCGAACAACTCATCCAGCTTGCCGTTGGCTTCCATCTCCGCCAACGCCAGGTCGACAGCATCGCGCAAGGAGCTACCCTTGGAGAAGATGAAGCCCAGCGCTTCGCTTGTCAATGGGGACCCGGTGATCTTCACGCTGTCCGGGTTCGCTCCCACGTAGCCCAGGCCGGCCACGTTGTCCATCACCACCGCGTCCACATCGCCGTTGATCAAGGCCTGCACGGCCGTGCCAAATTGATCATAGGCGACGATGCGATCCTCACCCACCAACTCCACGGCGGTGTCGTAATTGGTGGTGCCGGGTTGCGAGCCTACCAGCAAGTTGGGATCGGCGGCCAGTTCGGCCGGCTCGGCGAAGCGACTTTCATCCAGACGCACCAACAACACCTGGGACAGCTGAATGTAGGGCTCGGAGAAATCCACATGTTGGGCGCGTTCTTCAGTGATGGTGATGCCATCAGCGCCGACATCGAAGGTGTCGAAGGAGCCTTCGCCGCCCATGATCGCTACCATGGCGTCCCAGCTGGTCTCCACAAACTCTGTCTGGCAGTTCAACATCGTGCAGACTTCGGCAAAAATGTCGTAATCGTAGCCGATGGCTTCGCCCGTCTCGGTGTCAATGAAATTGAAAGGATTGTAGGCGTTTTCCACCGCAATGCGCAGCGTGCAACCATCCAGGTCAGGCATGCCGCCGCTCAGATCGACTTCAACCTCGTTGCAAGGCTGGCCAACATTGCCGCTGCCGCCGCAGGCAACCAGGAAAAGCCCCAACAACAAACCCATCAAGAACAACCAACTCGTGCGACGTTTCATCTTCTTCTCCTCAGGTTATGATGATTCAGGGTTGAGCCTGGCGCTCGCGTCCCCAACCAGAGCCGGCCGGGTGCAAGCCTGGAAACAACCTCACTTGAGCAACATTATAACAGAATGGGGAAAGGATCAACCAAAATCAGATCGATTTGGTCAGCGGAGAGATTAGGCGTCAGCTGTCGTTTCGTCTTCGCCTGGAATGGCCAGAGGAGGCAGCGCTTCCGCCCCCAGCATATTGCGCACCTGGCGCACCATTTTACCCAGCCCCCGTTCGCGGTGACGATCCGCCAGCAGTTGGGCCAGGTCGCTTAATGTTTCATACTGTCCATACTCCTCGCCAAATTGACGCCGATGCTGGGACAACCAAACGAAAAGGTCAGCCTCCGTGCGGCCGGGAAAATCATCCAACAAATGCGTTTCGCGGATCACCTGCACTGTCGGCAGATAGATCAGCTCATACCAGTTGACGACGGTTTCCTGGTAGCTCATCTCCTTTTCGTCCACCAGGCTCAGCACCATTTGCAGCCATTCGATCTGCGATAACAGCTCGCCATAGCGCCCCGGCGCGGTGAAACGGATGCCGTGGTCGGGAAAAAGGACATCCAACCGCGTGCGGCGCAAAAAATTGCGCTCCCCCAGACGAATTAAGATATCATCCAATGATTCATCTGGCCCAATGGTGATCGGCTCTGGGAAGGCCCAGACATGCGCCTCAATGGTCTTGGTGTTCAACTGGCGGGCGATAGCGGCGCGGTGGTTGCCATCTTTGATGAAGTAAACGCCGCCAACTTCAAACACCTCGATGGGCGGCCAGCCGCGTGAATGGGCCAGCGATTCGACATTCACCCAACGTTCGTATAAACTGTCACTCAACGGCAGAAAGGTGCGGGTAAATTCGCGGTAGCGCCCCAGGCTGCCCACAATTTTGTCAAGTGGAATTTGTTGCACGCCCATATAAACCGGCGTCTGGGCCGGCAACTCGGAGCGAATCGCCTCAAACGGCAGCAAGGTGCTGCTTTTGCCCTTCAGCCAGGCCGTCAGCTCTTCGCGGCGCGCCTGACGACGCGCTTCCTGGAAGTGCTGGGTGGCAATCTGCCGGTGGATTGGGTTTTCGTTGCTCATAAGTGTAGTGTAGGGGAAGACAACGGCAATAGCAAGCTGCAAAATGGCTAAGAAAATCCCCCCTTGCTTTTGTGTGATCTGGACAAAAAGCGGGCCGGCCGATAACTGCCCCCGGTGATAGCTATGTGGACAGCGTTGCTGCAAGGTTTCGCGCTGGGTTTTCCGGCGGCCGCCCAACCAGGGCCGCTGCAGACGTTTTACATCTCAGAAACGCTGCGTCATGGCTGGCGGCGCACCCTACCGGCCGTCGTAGCCCCCCTGTTGAGCGATGGGCCGATCCTGGCCCTGGTGTTGTGGGCGCTGACCCAAATGCCGGATAGCTTGCTCCAGCTGTTGCGGCTGGCCGGCAGCGGCCTGTTGCTCTATCTGGCGTGGCTGGCCTGGCGTCAGGCGCGGCAGCCCAGAACGCTGACGCCGGACCCGGCCACCCCCCGCCAGAGCCTGTTCAAAGCGACTCTGCTCAATCTGCTCAACCCCAACCCTTATCTCTTTTGGAGCACAGTCGCCGGCCCCTTGCTCTTGGAAAACTGGCGCAACCGGCCGGCACACGGGCTTCTTTTCCTGCTCGGTTTCTACGTCACCCTGGTGGGAGGGTTGGGCCTCATCATTCTGCTCTTCGGGGCAGTGGAACAGTTCGACCGCCAGGGGCGCGTCAGCCGGGTGCTGGGCTATCTCTCAGCCCTCTTCCTGGCCGGTTTCGGCGTGGTTCAACTGATCCGCGCCATTTGAAAAATATTATCGACCGACCACCCTCCTGGTCAAACTTATCTTCCTGACTCGTGGGTCCGAAAATAGGTTCTTTTAGATATTGACACCGAACACCTGTTCGTGCTATACTTCAGAACAAATGAGCGCATAGCTCGTGGGGTTGGCTATTCTGTTGTACGGAGTTTGCACTATGTCCATTCACGACAAATTATCTGAGCGCCAGGAAGGCATTCTCCAATATATTGGGGATTACATGGCGAACCACCGCCGGCCGCCTACCATCCGCGAGATCGGTAGTGCGGTCAGCATCAGTTCCACCTCCGTGGTTAACTACAACCTGACCAAACTGGCGGAAAAAGGTTACTTAGACCGTGACTCCGATGTCTCCCGCGGCTTGCGCCTGACGGACAAAGCGTACCAATTTGTCAAAGCTATTGCACCAGCGCTCAGCCCCACCCTGCGCATTCCGTTGGTCGGGGTCATCGTCGCCGGTGAGCCAATCGAAGTGGGGCACGACAACTTCGCCGTCTACGACGAAGAGGATGTGGTGACTATCGGCGCCAACCTGATCCGGGGCAACGCCCATGAACTGTTCGCCCTGCGCGTCAACGGAGATTCCATGATCGACGCTATGGTCAACGATGGGGACATCGTGGTCATGCGTCAACAGGAAACAGCGCGGAATGGCGAGATGGTGGCGGTGTGGCTGAAGGATCGCGGGGCCACCACCTTAAAATATCTCTTCCACGAAGGAGACACCATCCGTCTACAACCGGCCAACCCCACCATGAAGCCCATCCACGTCCACCCGGAGGAGGTGCAGGTGCAGGGAAAGGTGATGATGGTGCTGCGCCAAACCTAAGCGCCGGCCGCTGGCGGCGTAGCCTGGAACGGCCGTGAGCCGTTCTTTTTTTGCCCCCCGAACAGAACATTTGTTCGGGGGGCCCTGAAAATTATGTCCGACAACTTGCCCCGCCATGATTTAGAACTTCAAGCGCATCAAATCGAGCGGGTTATGGCGCGCCACGAGGTGGAAGCGGAAGTCACCGGCGGCGTCACCGAAGGGCGGCGCGTCAGCTTCGATCTCTACACCCGGCTGAGCGCCAGTTGGGAACGGTTGCAACAGGCGGCGACTGAATTAAAAACCACACTTGGCGTGCCAGAAGTCGCCATTGGGATGCACGAGGGGCGCTGGCGCGTGCAGATTACGCCCCCACCTCCCCCTCCGGTCTCTCTCCTGCCCCTGTTGGATACTTTGCCTCCCCTACCCCCGGTCACGGCCGTCCTCGGCCTGGGAGAGGATGGCGACCCGCTGGTAGTTCATTTTGCCCCCGATGAGGTGGCGCACCTGGTGATTACCGGTGGCCCGGCCGCCGGTAAGACCACGTTGCTGCGTACTCTGGTAGCCTCTCTGGCGTTGACCAATCGCCAAGCGCAGGTGCAGCTGGTGGTGATGCACCCCCGGCCTGTGGGCGCGCCGCGTGAGGCGTTGCACCTGCTCCACCACCTGCCGCATCTGATGTTGCCGCTTGTCCGAACCGGGCCGGCCGCCCAGGAAGCGCTGGCCTTTCTGGTGGAAGAGATGGGCTACCGTCTGGAGCGGCGGCGGCAGCGGCCGGCGATTCTGGTGGTGATCGACGAATTAGATGCTTTGCTGGCGACGGGCGGCCGGCCCATTATCGGCCGGCTCAGCAGCCTGTTGCAAGCTGGCCCCCAGGCGGGTATCCACCTTGTTCTCAGCCTGACCCATTTTCAAAGCAGCCCCCTCAACTCACTGCTACAGGCGCATCTGCCCATCCGGCTGGTGGGGCGGACGCCCAATGCGGCTGAGGCGCGGGCCGCCTCCGGCGCGCGTCAATCGGGGGCCGAGATGCTGGCCGGCCGGGGCGCCTTTGTGGCCGCCGCCTACGGCCAGGTGCAAACCTCCTTTCAGGCCGCCTATATGAGCGAGGTCGACCTGGCCGGGGCGCTGGCGCACCTGCAACGCGCCTCCACTCCTGTTCTACAAGCTCAACCGCTGAATCTGCGCCCCACCTTGTCGGAGGAGAACGGCGCACCACGTGCGTTTGCCATTCGGCCGGCCGATGGGCGGGTCACCTTCGATCTCCCGTCACCCCACACCCCAACCTGATCCCAGGAGGTTCACCATGCTAAATGTTGGTATGCTCTGGTTAGACGACAGCCCCAACCGCTCGCTGGAGGAAAAAGTGGCGCGCGCGGCGCGCTACTACCAGCAAAAGTATGGGGCGGATGTGGACATCTGTTACGTCAATAAGGCCATCCTGGCCGGTCCCCTCCAGGTGGGCATCATCCAGGTTTTGCCTGCCCCCCAGGTTTTGCCCCACCATTTCTGGCTGGGGCGCACTCCGGCCCAGCCAGCTTAAAACAGCCCTCTTCCCCTCCTTGCCACCCCGCCGACGCATCCCTCGCGCCGGCGGGGTTTGCTTGTTGCCAACCCTCGCCACCCCGCTTCCAACCCTTCACCAGGCGGCGGCGTGCTCATTTCTAAACGCTTTCAGCCCGTTTTAAGCTTCTTTTCCCTCAAAATACTGAAAAAATAGTGGCATTTTTAGGGCAATTTCCCCCCTGCAACTTGTCGGCTGTGGCGTCATAGGGTAGCATGGCGCGACCTGGAGCGCTTAAATGGCTTGTAACCCGTCATGAAGTTGTGTCATTCCATTTACGATGTCGCCTGGTGGGTGTGGCAACAGGGGCGACGACTGGTGGTTGTGGGCGGCGCCTGCTGGTTGTTGGCCTGCCAACAACCCCCGACGGCCGTCACCGTCGTAGTGACAGAAGTGGTCGAACTCACGGCCGGGGAAGAGGTGATCATCACTCGCGTCATCACCCAAACCATCCCCACGTCAGTCCCCACCCCGGCCCCCACCATTCCCCCTGAACCTGTCACCGTCACCCTTGACCTGGGTCTGTTGGGCGCATTGCCGGCGCTTGACCCTCAACGGGCTACCGATCCCAACAGTCAAGACTTTATTCAAAATCTCTACGCCGGCCTGACCCGGTTTAACTTTGTGACCAACGCCATCGAAGCGGAACTGGCAGAGCGTTGGGAAGTGTCCTCTGATGGCCTGACCTGGACTTTTTTCCTGCGCCAGGACATTCCCTGGGTCACGCCCATTTTACCTGCGCCGCGTGGTCTGGAAGAACAAACGTTACCGGCCGGGCCCGTACCCATCCAACCGGTGCGGCCAGTGACGGCCGGGGACTTTGTTTTCGCCCTGCAACGTGCCTGCGCCGCTGGCAGTCAGACGCCCGATGTCTACATCTTGTTCATCATCGAAGGGTGTCGGCCTCTTTTCGAGTTGAAATCGACCACCCCGGCGGACCTCGATCCCACGCTTTTCGGCGCGCGTGCTCTAGACGACGCCACATTGGAAATTCGTCTCACCCGGCCGGCCAGCTATCTACTGTCCATCACCAGCCTGCCCCTCTTCCGCCCCATTCCGGCCGAGCGCGTGACCGACCCAGAGATCGTCTGGCAAGACCCGGCCACCTTCATCAGCAGCGGCCCCTATGTCCTGCTTCCCTGGGACATAGAAACCATCCCCGAGGTCATCCGCCTGCAACGCAACCCCCATTGGCCCATTCCCTTCCCCGGCGGCAATGTCGAGCTTATTCACTTCTTTCCCCTGGACAACGTCGAAGACGCCTTTGGGCGTTGGGAGAACAAAGAGATCGATCTCGCTCCCTTGCCGCGCCGGGAGGCGGAACGCTTTCTCGACAACCCCTTGCTGCGTCCGCCGTTGGTGACCAGCCAGGAGGTCTTCTATCTGGGCTTCAACCTCGACAGCCCCGTCTTCGGCGCGCCCGAAGTGCGCCAGGCATTTAGCGCCGCCATCGACCGTCAACAGATCGTCGAGGAAGTCTACCTCGGCGAAGGCGCGCCTATGCGTCACTTCACTCCCCCCGGCGTGCTGCACGCTCCTGCCCTCGATGAAGTTGGGCGCGGCTACAGTCCCGACTACGCCCAACTGCAACTGGCAGCCAGCGGCGTCGGCTCCTGTCGCTTGTTGGGTGAAATTCGCTATCTGATCAGCTCATCCGACATCGCCCTGCAACAGGCGGAAGCACTGCGGGATATGTGGGTGGAAACGCTGGGGTGCGCCGCCGAGCAGTTCATCATCGAACAGGTGCAATTTGGCAATTTGCTGGCCAACACCCAGGCGGAAGCCGGGGCGCGCCGCCCCGACATCTGGGACCTGGCCTGGGCTTCCTTCTATCCGGACAGTCATAACTGGCTCTCCGATGTGCTGCACTGCACCGAGGGAGAAAATCGCCCACGACGCCCCTGTGACACAGCTGACCAACTGCTGGATCAGGCCACCCAAACAGCCGACCCGGCCCAGCGCGACCAGCTTTACCGCCAGGTGGAAAACCTCTTCTTCGGCGAAAATGGAACTTTTCCCATCGCCCCCTTGTTTGTGCGTGGGGAATATCAGCTGACACAAGTCTGGCTGCAATACACCCCTTCCCTTTTTGGCGGGGAGCAATACAATACCTACTTCATTGATCAGGTGGTCAAAGATATCGAGCGCAGCCAATGAGCGACTTTGTAACCCAGGCGGCCGAATTGGGGTGGCCTTTATCGGAACAGCAACAGGAGCAATTTGCCTACTATCTGCGCCAGCTGGTGGCCTGGAATAGCCACACCAATCTGACGGCCATCACCGAGCCGGCCGCCATCGAGACACGCCACTTTCTGGATGCGCTGACCTGCGCCTCTGTCACCGGCGATCTCAACGGCCGGCGTTTGATCGACATTGGAACCGGAGCTGGCTTCCCCGGCCTGCCGCTGAAGATTCTCTTCCCTCACTTACGCCTGACGTTGGTGGACAGCGTGGGTAAAAAAACCCGTTTTCTGCAACATGTCACGGTCGGGTTGGGAGTGGCCGGGGTTCTCATCCTCACCGAACGGGCGGAGGTCATCGGGCAAGACCCGGCCCACCGCGAGCAGTACGATTGGGCTACGGCGCGCGCCGTGGCCCATCTCCGCGTCCTGGCGGAATATCTGCTGCCACTGGTGCGGGTAGGAGGAGGAATGCTGGCCCAAAAAGGGGCTGATGCCCCACAAGAAGCGGCCGCTGCCCAGGCAGCTATCACGCTGCTAGGCGGCGCTGCCCCCCAGTGCCAACCCGTGCGCCGGCCGGGGATGGAGCAAGAGGGCTATGTGGTGACCGCCGCCAAAGTCACTCCTACTCCAGAGCGCTACCCACGCCGTCCCGGCCTACCCGCCAAACGCCCGTTGCCCTGAAACCCTCTCAGCGCCAGCTGAGCCGTTCTGAAAGCTCAGAGAGCATCAACCGTTGCTCATCCAGCGTCACAGGCTCTGACGGCAACTGCAAGCGGTAGATAGGGCGCAACACCTCGATACCCTTCATCTTAACCGTCCCCAGCGGCGTAAATCCCAGCGTCCCGGCGCTGGCTGCCAACTCGGCCGCAGCGTACACAGCTTCGGAAATTAAGATTTGTCCATCCTCCGCCAACTCCACCAGGCGGTGGGCTGTATTGACCGCCTCCCCCACCATGGCGTAGTTCATGTGGGTGCGCGCCCCCACATTGCCGATCAGCACCTCGCCCAGATCGATGCCGATGCCTAGCCCCAACGTCAACCCCACCTCCTGCAACCAGACGTGACGCAACATGCGAAAACGTTGTTGCATCGCCACGGCCGTCGCCACCGCCCGGCGAGCCGCATCGGGCTGCAACAGGGGCACATTGAAACCCACCTCCAGCTCATCCCCAATCAGATCAAAAATGGTTCCTTCATAAGCGTAGACAATCTCCGTCATCTGATCAAAGAAGGTGTTCAACAACCCCAGCGACCGATCGGGCGGCAAATTTACCAGCATCGAGGTAAAGTCGCGCAGATCGGCAAACAGCACCACCGCCTGGCGTAGCTCCCGCTGCTCCAAAATAGAGTGGTGGTTGGCCAGAATATTTTCCACCAACTGGGGGCTCACATAACGGGTGAAGGTTTCCCGCAGCCGAATCTTCTCCTGTCGTTCCACCTCCAAACGCTGCTGCTCGGCCTGTTTCAGTTCGGTCACATCCTGCATCACCGCCAGATACCCCACCCCTGGCACCTGGGAGATGCTGCTGTAGAGGGTACGCGCCGGAGGAGCAGCAACTTCCTGGGCAACGGATTGGTGATGGGCCAGCCGGAACAGCGGGGCGATGAAATGTAATTCGGGGATGTGGGCCAGCAGTCGCCCCACCACCATTTGCTCCTCCAATCCCAGCAGGCGTTCCGCCGCACGATTAAAATGAGTGACCCGATAATCCTCATCCGTGGCGACCACCACATCGGAGGATTGAGCCAGAAGCGCCTCTAGCTTGAGGCGTTTTTCGTGCATAGCCTCGAAATAGCGCAGTTTTTGAATCGCCGTGGCAGCCTGGTTGGCGATGGTTTGCAACAGTTCCAGGTGCTGAGGCTGAAAGTACGCCGCCGCGGTGTGGGTTAAAACCAGCGCCCCCAGCGCCTGGTCACCCTTCAACAAGGGTACGCCAATGGCGGAACGGGCCGAGTGTATGGGATCGCCCAGATGGAGCCAGCGCTCATCCTGGCCAGTATCGGCAATGAGCGCGCCTTGCTGGTGGTGCACCAACCAGGCTCCGAAACCCTGACGCATCACCGCCCGCGCCGTCGCCAGTGTCAAGCCCTCGTGGGAGCCTGTCTGGCTCAAAATCCAGGTTGTGACATCACCGGCCTCGTTGATCAAAATGAGATTGCCCCGCGCCGCCCCGAACGCAACCTGGGTAGCCTCAACAATGGCTTGCAGCATGGCCGACGCTTCAACATGCTCGCCTATGATCTGGCTGATGTGGTAGAGCAAACGCAGTTTATTGTGCTCCACTTCCAGCTCCTGGCGTGTCTGGCGCAGCTGCACCAGGGTGCGCACGCGGGCCAGCAGCTCGTCGCGGTTGTAGGGGCGCGATAAAAAGCCATCTGCGCCGGCCTCGATGCCGGCAATGCGGTCGTTGATTTCGCGCAAGGCGGTGATCATGACCACGGGGATGGTGTGCGTCAACGGGTCTTGCTTCAACATCCGGCAAACCTCGAAGCCGGAGAGTTGCGGCATCATCACATCCAGCAAGATGAGGTCTGGCTGTTGCCGACGCGCCAGAGCCACGCCATCCGAGCCGTTGTCCGCTTCGAGAAAGGCGTAGTTGCCTGGGCGCAGGTTGAAAATTAACAGTTGTCGGTTTTCGCGCAGATCATCGATGATGAGGATGGTTTCCGGTTTAGTCCCTTTGAGATGAATAACGCCATTCAATGAATGCTCTCCCAATCAATCCGCATAACCTATGTATGGATCACCATGACAGCCCGTCAAACTCACCGGATGGTTGGCGCAACCCAACGCCAGGGGTGACACCCATCAACCCAAACTCGCCTGTCTAATCCAAAACCATCGGGTGAACAACATCTGGGGGAGGGCAACAATGAATCAGGAATAAAAACCTCCACCAGCACCTGTCGCCGTTGGGGTCGATAGCGTCTGGCCCAAAGCCGGCCGGCCACCACACGATGGCCGTCGTTGGGGTTCGCGTCCAACCTTTACATCAATCAAAACGGATAGATTATGCTGTAGTATACGCAGGGATAGGGTGGATCGTCAACTGATCGCGGCCGGCCGGCTGCGGCCGGCCGCCACCTGGAGCACGGTAGCCTGGTGTAAAAAGGTGGGGGGAAAAATGGTCAAATCAGTGGTAGTAATCACCGCCTGCACCGCCCGGCTGACATAGGCCAGCACCAGCTCACGGCGCTCCTGATCCAGCTCCGCCAGCATATCATCTAGCAACAACAGAGGCGCCTCACCCGTTTCAGCCACCATCCAATCGATCTCGGCCATCTTCAACGCCAGAATCGCGCTGCGTTGCTGACCACGTGAGCCATAGTCGCTCAGGTTACGCCCATTGACCCAGAAACGCCAGTCGTCGCGATGCGGGCCAAGCGTCGTGCTGCCGCGCGCCAGATCGACCGCCTGGGCCTCATGCATCCCCTGGCGCAGGCGAGCAGCAATGGGTTGTAGGCGCGCCTGATGCGCCGCCAGCCAGCCGGTGGTTTCGGCCTCATCTTCTCCGGGGCCAACCTCTTCCGGCGGGGTCAAAGCGGGCAGATAACCCAGGCGCAAGCTTTCCTGCCCGGCCGTCAAGGCCTCGTAATGAATGCGTTGCACCCGCCGCCCCATCTCCGTCAGAAACACGGCCCGGCGCGCCAGAATGCGACTGCCCCACTCGGCCGCTTTGTCGGTGTAAATCGCCAGCAGATCATCCCCGTTGGCGCGCATGCCCTGTTCTGCCAGGCGCCGCAGCAAGGCGTTGCGCTGTTCCAATACCTTGTTGTAGTTGGCCAGAGCGCGGCAGTAGGCGCGGTCGGTCTGGCACAAGGTCACGTCGAGATAGCGCCGCCGGCCGGCCGGCGGCCCGGTCACCAGGTTCAAATCTTCGGGCAAAAAGAGCACCACGCGCAGCTGACCCAGCAAATCCATCAGGCGCACCTTACGCCGGTCGACCAGCGCTTCGCGCCGCAGCGTGGTTGTCCCCAGCTTATGCTCGCGGATCAGGCGTAGCTCCAGATGTTGCCGCCCCTCAGCCCCCTCGACATCGGCCACAATACGCCCCACCACCACCGGCTCCCCATACATGCCGGCTTCCCAATGGATCAGCTGATCATCTTGATAGGTGTGAGGAGAGCGGGTTGTCGCCAGATAGTAGAGCGCTTCCAGGAGATTGGTTTTACCCTGGGCGTTTTTGCCTTCCAGCACAACAACCCCAGCCGGAAAATCGAGTTCCAGCCGGCCATAGTTGCGAAAGTTGGTGAGGGAAAGATGGGTAATCTGCATAGCCGCCGTATCATGCAGCCGCCTGTTGGCTCACAGGCCGGGCGGCCGGCTCAAATTGTAGCATAGGCCGGCCGGCTTCGCACCTGCGCCGCCGCTGGCGATTCGATAAAATGCGGCCGACTGTGCTACAATGGGGCCTCAATATTGCCTGCGGGTGCGCGCACCCGTAGATGTAGCAAGGCGTATGAATCAGATGACAGTCATGCCAACCAGCACCATCTTGATCGTGGACGACGATCCCGACCTGACGACCACGCTGGTGCATCAGTTACAGGCGGCCGGCTATCGCACCCTGACAGCGCACACCGGTGAAGACGGCATCACCCTGGCCCTGGCGGCCGGGCCAGACCTGCTGTTGCTCGATATCATGCTGCCGGGCCTGGGAGGGCTGGCGGTGTGTCGTCGGGTGCGTCTCCACTCCGACGCCCCCATCCTTTTCCTGACCGCTCTGGACGACATCGACAGCGTGGTCACTGGTCTGGAAGCAGGCGGAGATGATTATCTGGTCAAGCCCTATCAGACAGCCGAGCTGCTGGCGCGCATCATGGCCCACCTGCGTCGCCGACGGCGAGATAAACACTCCCAACGTCTCGTCTTTGGCAACGGCGACCTCATCATCGACTTCGATAGCCGCCAGGTACTCGTCGACCAGCAGGAAGTGAGCCTGACACCCCGCGAGTTTGAACTGCTGGCCATGCTGGCGCGCAACGCCGGCCGGGTCCTAACCACCACCGATCTGATCTTAAAGGCGTGGGGAGGCACACCCTACGACCCAAAAGACAATATCAAACCATATATCCATTACCTGCGCAAGAAAATTGAGCGTGACCCGGCCGCGCCCCGCTGGATTGTAACCGCGCGTGGGGTAGGGTATCGGTTCGTCGATCCCGCCTGAAAGATGAAACCGCCTGATATTATTCTGCTTGTGCTGGACACCCAACGCGCCGACCGCCTGGGTTGCTACGGCTATAGCCGCGCTCTGACGCCGCACCTGGACGCTTTCGCTCGTCAGGGGGCCATCTTCCAACAGGGGGTGTCGCCGGCTCAATGGACAATTCCCAGCCATGCCTCTCTGTTCACCGGTCTCTATCCCTCGTTGCATCAGGTAACGCAATCTCACCACAGCCTCAGCCCAGATGTGGCGCATGTGGCGGAACTGTTGCAGACGGCCGGCTATGAGACTGTCGCCTTTTGCAACAATCCCCTGGTGGGGGTGCTCAACAACGGCTTCAAACGGGGCTTTGAACGCTTTTACAACTATGGGGGGGCGATTCCTAACCCCTTGGAACAGCCCCGGCGCGCTCCCCGGCTGATCGCCTGGCTCATCGGCTGGCTCACTTATCTGCTGTGGCGCATCTCGCTTCCCATTCAGGATTTCTTTGGCCGGTCTGACCTCGCTTTTCGCCTTTCGCTCAACGCCTGGCTGACCCCGCTGTGGTCGCGCTTTGCCAACTTCAAAGGGCAAAATGAGCGGTCGGTGGCAGATGTGGCGCGCTTTTTAGACGAGCGAGAGAAGCGGCCGGCCGGGGAACAGCGCCCTCTGTTTCTCTTCATCAATCTGATGGAGACCCACCTCCCTTTCTGGCCCCCCCAGGCCTTTCTCGACCAGGTAGCCCCCTACATACGGCAGGAAAACGCCGCCCGCCAGGTGATGCGTCGCTGGAACCGCGAGGCGTATCGGTGGGCCGCCCCTGTGGCTGAACCTCTCACCCCACTGGAAGAGCGCGTTCTGAGCGATCTCTACGATGCCGAAGTGGCTTACCAGGACGCCTATCTGGGCCAGTTTTTCACCGCTCTGGGGCGGCGCGCCCGACAGGCAGATACGTTGACGCTCATCGTGGGGGATCATGGAGATGGGCACGGCGATCACGGCTACATCGGGCACGCTTTCGTGGCCTATCAAGAGCTGGTGCGTGTCCCGCTCATTCTCCACTGGCCGGGCGTCATTGCACCCCACACTGCCCCAGCCCCAGTCAGCACCCGCCGCATCTACCATACCATTGTGGCAGCGGCCGGGGCGGAGGCTCCGCTCCATCAGGGGGAGGCCAACCGCCTCTCTTTGTTGCCGCTGGCCCTGGATGGCGTCGATCCCGAACAAGGGACAGCCTTCGCTGAAATCTACCCGCCCCTGAACTTCGTCAAGGCGTTGGCAAGTCGGCAACCGGAGCTGCTGGAACGCTGTCGCTGTCACGCCCTGCGTCGGGCCATCGTTCAGGGGCCTTACAAATTAATTCACCTGGATGACCAGCCCGATGAGCTGTTCAATCTGGCGCATGATCCGTTAGAATTAGACAGTCAGCTGCCCCAGGCCGGCGCTGAAGCAGAGGCGTTAAGCGCCCAGTTATATCAGTTTACCGCCTTGATGCAGGCTGGTCAGGCTGGCCTGGCGGCCGGCGCGGTGGTCGACCTGACGGATGCTGACCTGGTGCGGCAGTTACGTGGTTTGGGATACCTCGACTGACCGGCGCGCCGACCGGCTTCTTAAAACACCGTTGTGAGGGAAAATTGGTATGCTCGATGGACTTAAGATTGATCCGGTAGCTTTCACGCTACCCTTTGGGGAAAATGGTTTTGCCGTCTACTGGTACGGCATTCTGATCATGATCGGCATCACGCTGGGTATTGTGTGGGCTTCACGCGAGATTGCCCGGCGCGGCCAGAGCGTGGACGAATTGTGGAATGGCTTGATCGTCGTGCTGGTGGCCGGCTACCTCTTCGCCCGCCTCTCCTATGTGGTGTTGGATGTGATCGCCGGCAACAGCAGCCGTTACCAGACCTTCCTGGATGTCATCAATTTGCGCGCCGGGGGGGCCAACATTTTGGGCGGCTTCGTGGGCGCCTTTGTCGTCGCCCTGATCTACATTCGCTGGCGGCGGCTGCAACTGTGGCACTACGCCGACGTGGCCGGGCCAACCCTGATGCTGGCCGAAGGTATTGGGCGCTGGGGTAATTTCATCAATCAGGAGCTATACGGCCCCCCCACCAATTTGCCGTGGGGCATTGTGATCGATCCCGCCTATCGACTGCCCCCTTACAACCTGCTGACTGATTATCCGGTGGAGACCCGGTTTCATCCTACTTTCCTTTACACGTCCATCTGGCTCATCATCGGCTTCTTCCTCCTAACCTATCTCAACCGTCGCTACCGCGACCAATGGCGGTCGGGTACGCTCTTTGCTCTCTTCCTGATATGGTGGGGCGGTGGCCGTTTTGTGATGGAGTTTTTCCGCCCTGACCAAACCACTATTGGTAGCAGCGCCCTGACTTATTCCATGTTGCTGGCGCTGGCGCTGGTGGGGAGCGGCGTGTATGTACTTCTGAATCGGTATGGCAAGGTGGGCGGCGCCGGCCGTAAAGAACGCGTCTACAAACCCAAACCCAGGCGTCAAACCAGTGGATAAGGCGGGTAGTTATGTTGGCTGAGAGCGACGCCAGCCTGCCGCTGGCCTTGACCTTCGACGATGTATTGTTGTTGCCGGGGCGGTCGGCTGTCTTGCCGGCCGATGTCCATCTGCGCACCCGTCTGGCGGGATCGATTCATCTCAACCTCCCCATCCTATCGGCCGCTATGGACACCGTCACGGAGTCCCAGATGGGCATTGGCATGGCGCGCCTGGGTGGGCTGGGCGTCATCCACCGCAACCTGTCGCCTGAAGCGCAGGCGGCCGAAGTGGACAAGGTCAAACGTTCCGAAGCGGGCATGATCGTCAACCCCATCACCCTCTCCCCCGACGCTACCCTGCGCGACGCCGAAGCCATCATGAGCCGTTATCGCATTTCTGGCGTGCCGATCACCGACGCGACCGGCCGGCTGGTGGGCATCCTGACCAACCGCGATATTCGCTTCGTCACGCCGGGCGATCAACCGGTGACAGCCTACATGACCAGCCAGAACCTGGTCACCGCCCCGGTGGGCACAACCCTGGAGCAGGCGCGGGATATTTTGCACCAGCGACGCATTGAAAAGTTACCTCTGGTGGATAGCGAGGGCCGACTCAAAGGGTTGATCACCGTCAAGGACATCATCAAAAAGATCGATTATCCTCTGGCTGTTTCCGACGCTGAAGGGCGCTTGCTGGCTGGGGGGGCGTTGGGCGTGGGCGAGGCCGGGCTGGCGCGGCTGGAACGGCTGGTGCAGGCAGGCCTGGATGTCGCCGTCATCGACACGGCTCATGGTCACACGGAATCGGTTTTGGAGACTCTGGTGGAAGCGCGTCGGCGCTATCCAGCCCTGATCATCATCGCCGGCAATGTGGCTACCCCGGCCGGCGTGCGCGATCTGATACAGGCCGGGGCTGACGCTGTCAAAGTGGGCATTGGGGCCGGCTCCATCTGCACCACCCGCGTCATTGCCGGCGTCGGCGTGCCCCAGATTAGCGCCATTCAGGCCTGCGCCGCTGAGGCCCAGCGCCACCGCATTCCCATCATCGCCGATGGGGGCATCCGCTACAGCGGTGACATCGTCAAGGCGCTGGCGATGGGAGCCGACGCCGTTATGCTTGGTTCCATGCTGGCGGGTCTGGAGGAAAGCCCCGGCGACATCATTCTTTATGAAGGCAAACGCTACAAAACCTACCGCGGCATGGGCAGCCTGGGGGCCATGCAAGGACACGGAGCCGACCGCTATGGCAGCGGCCAGGCAGGCGAACGCAGCAAGCTGGTTCCCGAAGGCATTGAGGGGCAGGTCCCCTACAAAGGGCGGCTGGATGACATCATCTACCAGATGATGGGAGGGTTGCGCGCTGGCATGGGATATGTTGGCGCGGCCGATCTGGCAGAGCTACGGGCCAAAGCGCAGTTCATTCGCATCACCAACGCCGGCCTGCAGGAAAGTCACCCCCACAGCATCGTCATCACCAAAGAAGCCCCCAACTACCAGGCGCGCCGCTGATGTCGGAGACCACCTTTACCCACGCCACTTATCTGGCACCCACGACCTGGCGCTATGGCTCCGACGCCATGCGTCAGGTGTGGTCGGAGACGCAGCGCCGGCGCTTGATGCGTCAGGTGTGGGTGGCGCTGGCGACAGCCCAGCACGAGGCGGGTTTGGTGACGGCCGAACAACTGGCCGATCTGCAAGCCCACGCCCAGGCGGTCGATCTGGAGCGGGCCCTGATGCTGGAACAGGAGACGCACCACGATGTCATGGCGGAAATTCGCACCTTTGCTGAACAAGCCCCATTGGGTGGGGGCATTCTGCACTGGGGGGCGACCAGCGCCGACATCACCGACAATGTGGATATTTTACGCCTGCAAGCGGCCGGCCGGCTGCTGGCCCAAAAACTGGAACACCTCCTGCAGCTACTGGCGCGTCGCATTGAGGCGAGCGCCGATTGGCCGGTGATAGCCTACACCCACATCCAGCCGGCCGAACCCACCACGCTCGGTTACCGCCTGGCTGTCTATGCGCAAGATTTGATGGAAGACCTGATTGATTTGCGTCGCCTGCTGCGTCGCCTGCGCGCCAAAGGGTTCAAGGGAGCGGTCGGGACACAAGCCAGCTATGTCGAGGCGCTCCAGGGAAGCAACGACAGCGCCGCCGCTATGGAAGCACGCGCTATGCGCCAGCTGGAGCTGACCCCTTTTCTGATCACCACCCAAACCTACACCCGGCAGCAGGATTGGCGCTTCCTAAATGTTTTGGCCGGCCTGGCGGGATCGTTGCACAAATTCGCCCTCGACTTTCGTCTCTTGCAGTCGCCAGCCTTTGGTGAGTGGGCCGAACCTTTTGCCCAGGGGCAGGTCGGCTCTTCCGCCATGCCCTTCAAGCGCAACCCCATCCAGACGGAAAATATCTGCTCGCTGGCCCGACTGGCGGCAGCTTTGCCGGCCGTAGCCTGGGATAACGCCAGCCAGGCCATTTTGGAACGCTCGCTGGACGACTCCGCCAATCGGCGCTTCATTCTACCGGAGGCCTGCCTCATTCTAGATGAGATGTTGGACAAAGCGGCCTGCGTCGTGGCCGAGATGGAGTGGGATCGTGCAGCCATGGCGCGTAACCTGGCGCGCTACGCTCCCTTTGCCGCCACCGAACGGTTGTTGATGGCGCTGGTGCGGGCCGGGGCCAACCGCCAGACAGCCCACGACTGGCTACGCGCCGCCAGCTTGCAGGCGTGGCGGGCGCTGCAGGAGGAAGAGGGGGAGAACCCTCTACCCGACCTGTTGGCGACCGACAGTCGCCTTACCACCTATCTGCCAGCTGATGAGATACGTCACCTACTGCAGGCCGGGGCACATATCGGCTCCGCGCCGACCCGCGCCCGCGCCCTGGTGCAGGAGATTCATCAGCTGATTCTGGCTGCCTGACAGGCTATGTGACGGCGGCAACCGGGTTGTCGCCCAGAACGAGGATAAAAGCATGTTCAAACGTATCATGGGCCGCCGCGAAGAAGAGGAAAAGGTGCGCGGCATGAAACGCCTGCCCCCCGGCCAATCTCTGACCCAAAAGTTCCCTGTTTTGCACTACGGGCCAACGCCACGCACCAACCTGGCAACCTGGACTTTGCGCATCTTTGGTCTGGTAGCACAAGAGCGCACCTGGACATGGGAAGCGTTCAACCAGCTACCGCGCACCCAGGTTACGCTGGACATTCACTGTGTCACCCGCTGGTCGAAGTTTGACACCGTGTGGGAAGGGGTCTCGCTCAAAGCGTTGATCGACGCTGGTGCCATCCAGCCTTTACCCGAAGCGCGCTTTGTGGTGCAGCATTGTGAATATGGCTTCACCACCAACCTGCCGCTGGAGACCATGCTCCTGCCCAATGTTCTGCTGGCGACGCATTTCGACGGCCGGCCGCTAGAGCCTGATCACGGCTACCCCTTGCGCGTTGTCATCGGTTCCTTCCCCAACCGCAGTGAAGACCAGACAACTTACTTCTGGAAAGGCGGCAAATGGCTGCGCGCCCTGGAGTTTCGCGCCGACGACCAACCTGGCTTCTGGGAACGCGCCGGCTACCACAACGAGGCTGACCCCTGGCAGGAGCAACGCTATGGGTTCTGATCCCCATAGCCGGCCGGCCCCACCCACCCATGCAGCGCCGGTTTCCAGTCGGCCGGCCAACCACCCTCCCGTATGAAACGCTGGCCGTTCTGGCTTGGCCTTCTGGTCAGCGCCATCTTCCTCTGGCTGGCCCTGGACGGATTGCATCTGGCCGAAGTCGGCCGGCAAATCCGCGAGGCTAACTACATCTGGCTTATCCCCAGCGTCGCCGTCTACTTCGTGGCCGTCTGGGTGCGCACCTGGCGCTGGGACTACATGCTGCGTCCCTTACAGCACATTCCCGTGGCGCGCCTCTTTCCGGTGGTCGTCATCGGTTACGCCGGCAACAACATCCTCCCCTTCCGCGCCGGCGAACTGCTACGCGCCTACGTCCTGCAACAGCGCGAACACATTCCCATCAGTGCCAGCCTGGCGACCGTCATCGTCGAGCGGGTCTTCGACGGCCTGGTGATGCTCATCTTCGTCTTCGTGGCCCTGCCGCTGGCGCCCATCCCCAGCCAGAGCATTCAAACCACCGTCATTGTCGCCAGCGGGCTCTTTTTTGCTGCCCTGCTGGTCTTTTTTGTCCTGGCGGCCATGCCCGACCGCGCCTTGCACTGGTCAGAGCAACTCTTTCGCTGGACGCTGCCGCAGCGCCTGCGGCGGCCGCTGCTCGACTTTGGACAGCGCTTTCTAGCCGGTCTGGCCTCGTTGCGCCATTTCCGCCATGTCCTGATGATCTTCTTCACCTCGATCCTCATCTGGCTGCTGGAAACGGTGAAATATTGGTTTGTCATGCACGCCTTCGATTTCCAGGTCAGTTTCTTCGCCCTCATGCTCATGAATGGCATCGTCAACCTGGCGACGACCCTGCCATCTGCTCCGGGCTATGTGGGAACCTTTGACGAACCGGGGATTGAAGTCCTGAAGCTCTATGGTGTGCCGGCCAATACAGCCGGGGCTTATACGCTCGTCCTGCACGCCGCCCTATGGCTGCCCATCACCCTGCTTGGCCTCTATTACGCCGGCCGGCAAGGGTTGCAGTGGCGCGCGCTATCGCAGGAGTTGGCGCGCGTGGCGGCTGACCGCCAGCCCACCCCACGTTGACAGGCTGAACGAACCATGAACCACGTTGGGATTATCGGCGGAGGCGTCGCCGGCCTCACCGCTGCCTACGATCTATTGCGCGCCGGCCGGCAAGTCACCCTGTTGGAAGCAGCCGACCGCACCGGCGGCCTGGCTGTTGGCTTCCGCGATCCAGCCTGGGAGTGGCCGCTGGAGCATTTCTACCACCACCTCTTCGAGTCGGATCGCGACATTATTCGCCTGGTGGAAGAGTTGGGAATTCGTGACCGCCTCTTTTTTCCCACCCCCCGCACCTCGATCTGGTATCAGAACCAGGTGCACCCTTTCAGTAATCCGCTGGATTGGGTGCGCTTCCCCGGCTTCAGCTGGCTGGATGTGGCGCGTTTTGGGTTGGTGGGGGCGGTGTTGCGCTACACCAACATCTGGCCCCGGCTGGAAAAGGATTCGGCCGATGCCTGGACACGCCGCTGGTACGGCCGGCGCATTCACGCCATTGTCTGGCGCCCCCTGTTGATCGGCAAATTTGGCCCCTATTACCAGGAAGCTAACATGGCGTGGCTGTGGGCGCGGCTGCACGCCCGCACCTTCCGCCTGGGGTATTTCGAGGGGGGCTTTCAATTTTTCGTCGACCGCCTGACACAAGCAGTGACAGCAGCTGGCGGTCAGGTACGCCTCAACAGTCCGGTGCGCCACCTTCAGCCTACGGCCGACGGCCGGCTCAATGTGACAACAGATGCCGCTACCTCTACCTTCGACCAGGTGGTGCACACCACTGCCCCGGCGCTGCTGGCGCAGCTGGCCCCGACTCTGCCGGCCGACTACCGCCAACAACTGACCAACCTCAAAAGCATGGGGGCTGTCGTTTTAGTGCTGGCCTTGCGGCGCCAACTACTGACAGATGGCACCTATTGGCTCAATCTGCCGGCCGACACCCCAGATAAAAGCCAGAGCGCCATCCCCTTCCTGGCGTTGGTGGAACACACCAACTACATCAGCCCAACCCATTATGGCGGCGACCATCTCATCTACTGCGGTGATTACGTGACACCCGATCACCCCTATTTGCACCGGCCGGCGGCAGAGATAGAAGCGCGCTTTGTACAAGCTCTGCCATGCTTCAACCCGGCCTTCGAGCCGGGTTGGGTGCGACGTAGCTGGCTCTTTCGCTCCCCCTATGCCCAACCTGTGCCGCTGCGCCATCAATCGCAGCGTTTGCCCGATTTGCAAACCCCCTGGCCCAACCTCTACCTCGCCAGCATGAGTCAGGTCTATCCCTGGGATCGCGGGACGAATTTTGCTGTGCAGATTGGACGGCAAGCAGCCGCACGTATGTTACAATAGAAGCATCCTCTGGAGTGGTGAGAAGCGCCGCTTGGGGAGGATTAAGCTGTGCCAGACCAACCCGTTGGCGCGAGGTTGGCTGGCTTGTTAAGGAGAGTCTGATGAAAGTCATTGTAATGGGAACCGGGTATGTGGGATTGCCGCATGGCGCTATCTGCGCCGAATATGGGCATGAAGTCTATTGTTACGATATTGATCACGCCCGCATCGAGGCCTACCGCAGCGGCCGGCGCGAAGCCATCGAGCGCTATGTGAATGAACCGGGACTGTACGATGTTATTCAAGACACCCTGGGGAAGCTCCTCTTCTTCACCCATGACTTGAATAGCGTCATCGAAGGGGTGGATGTGGTATTTATGGCCATCAACACCCCCCCTATGCGGGACGGGGCCACCGATATGACGTATTATATGCGGGCGGCCCACCAATTAGCACAGGTATTAGCCAACCGCCAGAACAGAAAACGGGTTGTCGTCGTCAACAAAAGCACGGTTCCAATTGGTACGGCCCGGCAGCTGCAAGCTATTTTAGCCGAGCACCAGGTGACCAATGTGGGTGTAGCCTCCAACCCAGAATTTCTGGCCCAGGGCAAGGCCGTTGAAGGCTCACGTAGTCCCGACCGTGTCGTCGTTGGCGCGGATACCCCAGAAGACCAGAGCATTTTGCGCCGGCTCTACTCCCAATTTGTCAACCATGTGCGCATTCGCTACATTGAAACCACCCCGGAAACAGCCGAAGCCATTAAGTACGTCGCCAACACCCTGCTGCTGACCTACATCTCCTTTTGGAATGGCGTCGGCGCACGTTTGGGCGAGACCTTCGACAATGTCCGCATGGAGGATTTGAAGTTGGGTGTCACGGCCGATGAGCGCATCAGCACCTGGGGATCCTATGTCAGCAATGGAGCGGGCGGCAGTTGCTTCGGCAAGGATATTCAATCCCTCATCTATCAGCTGAAACGCGCCGGCCGGGATACCAATCTGTTGCAATCGGTCTACAATATCAACGAGTATCAGAAAGAGTACCTGATCGACCGTGCGGTACATGAAGCGGCTTTTAACTTCAACCATAAGCGGGTGGCTTTGTTGGGGTTGGCTTTCAAGAAACGCACCAACGATATGCGCGACTCGGCGGCCTTAAAAGCTGTGGAATCGTTGCTGGCTCGCGGCGTCAGCGAAATCCGCGCCTATGATTCTCTGGCGATGGAGGAAGCACGCCACTGGTTCGCCCCGCATAAAAATCATCTCTTCGAGCGCATCACTTACCATGATTCAGCCGAAGAGGCCATTCAGGGCAGCCATGCGCTCTATATCTCCACCGATTGGGAGGAGTTCCGCAATCTGACCCCCACCATCCAGACCACCGTAGCTCCGCCTTACCTGGTGATTGACGGCCGGCGCATGATTCCTGACTACGACATACTGACTCAAGCAGGTTACGACTATCTGGCTGTCGGCAGCCATTTGATCAAAGGAGCCAGCATCCCCGAACTGAGTCTGGCCACACCCAACGGTCGGCCGTCCTGACATCGATCAGTTTTTCCTGGTTGTCCTTGCCCGGAGGCGTGTTGACGCCTTCGGGCATTTTCTTTGGCCGACTCTTTTACCACGCTCCAGACAGTTGACAAAGGGCCTCCTTCAGCGTAAGATGCCTTTGACATCTCTCAATTGGCTCGTTACCCAAGGAGGGTGTGATGGTCTCTGGCAGGTTGGGGCGCTGGCTGGCAGCGGCCGGCGCACCAGGGTTGTTGGGTAGTTTCTTGATCAGCATGGTAACCATGCCCATGTCTTCTTCCCAGGCTTACCCACCGCCACCCCCCTTCCCAGCCCAACACCTATTTCCCCTGGGGGCTGCCTTGACGCGGTCAATCCTTGCCCGACCCCGTCGGGAGGTTGATGCCGCCATGAGGTCAATCATACGGCGTCTTGCGCCCAAATATCTACTTCTATGGGGCGGCTTGCTAAGTCTGGGATGGTCTATGTCTGGCTCATCTGTCGCCCCGGCGACACGTGATGTCTGGAGCTCGTTCATTATTAACCAGGGTCACAATCTCATCACACCTTACCGCCCGGCCGTTTACGAGAACACCGTAGTTTACATTACCAACCTATGGGATGAGAGCTT
>DAOTXO010000141.1:0-21463 GCA_034435495.1 Anaerolineae bacterium | reverse complement strand
TTGCAGCACACTGCCCAGCTCTTCCTCCGCCGGCCCTTTGACCCCCACCGCGGCCCATACCTGCGCGCCCTGTGGCTGCCCGATAGCCACGACCCGGCCGCCGGCGGCACCCTCCTCCTCGCCCTACACCGTCTCGCCGGCGACGAAGCCGCCCTGCAACGCCTTCTGGCTGCTGTCTGGCCCGCACAGGTCGACCAATCCCGTCAGCGGGAATGGCCCCATATCCCGTCCGCCCGCGACGCCGACCGGCCGTCCCTGGCCTATTGGCTGGAGCAGCTGGCCGACCCACCTCCACCTCTCCAGCTGCCACAAGATCATCCCCGGCCGCCGCGCCAATCCTTTCGCGGCGGCGCCCATCGCTTTCATCTACCCGCCAGCCTCATCGCTGCCGCAGCCCCAGCCGAACCACTCCCGCTCTTCCTGGCCGCTCTCCAGGCTGTCATCTACCGTTATACCGGCCGGCGCGATCACATTCTAGGCCTGATCATCCCATCAACCCGCCTGGGCCACGGCGGTCACATCCTCCCCTTGCGTACCCGCTGGAATCGCCCCATCACCTGGGCGCAGTTGGTGGAGCAAACGACAGCCACCCTCCAGGCCAGCCGGAGCCACGCCCCTGTATCCCTGGCCCAGCTACTCGAAGCCCTGCAACCACTCCGCAGCCTCAGCCATCCCCCCCTTTTCCAGATCAGCTGCGCCGATAACCCCACCTGGCCCAGCGACCACCCCTTGCCGCCTGGGCTCACCTGGCTCGACCTCGATTGGGGGGTGTGTGAATACGACTTGCACATTGAGCTGCGCCCTCAGGCCGACGGCTGGCAGGCAACCCTTCAATACAACCAGGATATTTTCGAGGCCCCCACCATTCAGCGTCTGGCAGGTCATTGTCATGAATTGTTGCAGGCCGGCGTAGCCAACCCAGCCACTGCCCTTGACCGCCTCACCCTCCTCACCCCAGCCGAACATAACCAGCTGCGCCGCTGGCAACACCCCGTCCCGCCTTCAGACAACACCGCCGCGCCGCCGCCCACCCTGACCGCCTGGCTGCACCAGCAGGCGGCGCGCTCTCCGCACGCCGTTGCCCTCGTCAGCGATAGAGAGACCCTCACCTATGCCGAACTACACGGCCGGGCGCACCGGCTGGCCGAACAGCTACAGGCGCAGGGTGTCGGGCCAGAGCAGCCCGTCGGCGTCTACCTCAAGCGGACGCCCGACCTGGTGATAGCTTTGCTGGCCGTTCTCAAGGCCGGCGGCTTCTACGTCCCCCTTGACCCAGGCTACCCGGCCGCTCGACTCGCCTATATCATGGCCGATTGCGCCCCTCGTGTCGTCGTGACCGATATCGCCCACCAGGCGGCCGGCTGGCTGGGGGATGTGCCCCGCGTCCTGGTGGACGCCCCGGCCGACCACCTACCCCACCAGACCCTACCCCGGCCAACCCTGCATCCCCACCATCCCGCCTATCTGATCTACACCTCCGGCTCCACCGGCCAGCCCAAAGCAGTCGTCATCACCCATAGCAATGTTGTAGCTCTGCTGGCCTGGGCTCAGGCTGTCTACACACCGGCCGAGTGCGCCGGTGTGTTGGCGGCCACTTCTATGGCCTTTGATCTTTCTGTCTTTGAGCTTTTTCTGCCGCTGACGCTCGGCGGCAGCATCATCCTGGCACATAACGCCCTGCACCTCCCCCAGCTGGCGGCGCGCGACCAGGTCACCCTGATCAACACCGTGCCCTCTGCTATGACCCAACTCGTGCGCGCCAGCGCTATTCCAGCCAGCGTCCAGACCATCAACCTGGCCGGGGAGCCACTGCCCCAGCCGCTGGCGCAACAGATCCTGGCCCAACACCCCGGCGTGCGCCTGGTCAACCTGTACGGCCCCTCTGAAACAACCACCTACTCCACCTGGGCCGTCATCTCACCCCATGATACACAGGCCCCCAGCATCGGCCGGCCGATCACCGGCACACGTGCCCTCATTCTAGATGCTAACCTGGAGCCAGTCCCCATTGGCGTGCCGGGCGAGCTATACCTGGCCGGGGCCGGGGTGGCGCGGGGGTATCTGGGCCGGCCGGAACTGACCGCTGAACGTTTCCTGCCCGATCCCTCAGCGCCCCACAGCCGTATGTACCGCACCGGCGATCTCGTCCGCTATCGGGCCAACGGAGACATCGCCTTCCTGGGCCGGCTGGATCACCAGGTCAAGTGGCGCGGCTTCCGCCTCGAGTTGGGGGAAATTGAGGCCGTTGTGCGTCAACAGCCAGGGGTGCGAGCGGCAGCGGCGGCCCTGCGCGAGGACACACCTGGCGATAAGCAGCTAGTGGTTTATCTCGAAGGAGATGAGGCGGCGGCGGCCGGATTACGCCGACAGTTGCAGATGCAGCTGCCAGATTATATGCTGCCGACGGCCTATGTCTGGTTGCCGGCTCTGCCGCTGACACCTAACGGGAAGATTAACCGTCAGGCGCTGCCCCCCCCCGTCACTCCCTCCCGTGAAAACGGGGGGAAAACGGGAGCGCACCTGGTGGAGGCTCCTCCGTCATCCCCCATGACGCCAATGGCCGAAGCCGTGGCGGCCGTCTGGCGCCAGGTGTTGGGCGTGGCGCATGTCGAGCCACACCAAAACCTCTTTGAATTGGGGGGACACTCCCTTCATGCCGCCCAGATAGCCCAGCGCCTGAACGAACAATTCGCAGTGCAACTCCCCCTTACCACCCTGTTTGAACACCCCACCCTGGCCGATCTGGTGGAAGCGCTGGAGAGCGCGCCGCGTCGACTGCCTCCTCTGCTCCCCACACCGGGCCCGTCCGATGCGGCCGCAGCGGTGGGAACAACCTTCCCCCTCTCCCCGGCCCAACGGCAACTGTGGTTCCTGGAGCAACTCCACCCCAACACTCCCTGGTACACCATTCCCGCCCTGTTTGAGCTGCGAGGAGGGCTCACCCCAGCCGAGGTGCAGGCCTGGCTGGATGGCCTGGTGCAGCAGCATGAGGCGCTGCGTACTGCTTTTGTCACGCAGGCCGGCGCGCCGCAACAGGTGGTGCAGCCCCCGCGTCCGATGCCCTTTGCCTTCCACGACGTGCGTAACCAACCAGAAATGGCCGCCGCTATTCTGGCCCAGGCCGCCGGCCGGGTGTTTGACTTAACAGCCGGCTACCTGGCTCACGCTACGCTGGTGCAACTGGCTGATGACCGCTTCCAGCTGTTGCTGGCGCTGCACCACCTCATCGCCGACGGGTGGTCGTTGGGGGTTGTGTTGCCCTCCAATCAGACCCCGACCCGCTGGCAATTTCGAGATTATGTGGCCTGGCAGGCGCAGCTGTTGGACAGCACCGCACCGGTCGGCGCGGGCAAACTGGCCGGGTTGCTCGACTACTGGCAAGAGCAGCTGGCGGGGTTGCCACCCGTGTTGGAATTGCCGACCGATCACCCCCGACTGGCGCGCCCGAGTCTGCGCGGGGGACGGGAGCGACTGACGCTGTCACCTGCGCTGCTGGCGGCATTGGAAGGCATGGCGCGGCCAGACAATGCCACCTTAACAATCGCCCTCCTGGCTGCCTTCGAGGTGCTGCTGGCCCGACTGACGGGACAGGATGATTTTGTGGTGGGGATGCCTCTGGCCGGCCGGCCCCACCCACAGCTGGAAGGAGTGGTAGGGTTGTTTGTCAACAACCTGCCGCTGCGGGCGAATGTGACCGGCAACCCCTCTTTCCGCCAGCTTCTGCGGCGGGTGCGCCAGGCCGTCCTGGGAGCTGTCGCCCATCAGGCTGTGCCGCTGGAGGCACTGCTGCCAACCCTGCCGCTGACGCGCGGGCGCGGCGCGGGCGGCCCCCTCTTTTCGGTCGTCTTCGCTCCCCAAACTGTGACGGCTCCCGCCCAGCTGGGGGCTGGGCAGGTACGGTTGGTGGAGGAGATGTCTAATGGCACGGCCAAATTTGACCTGACTCTCTTCGTTGACGGGGAGCGGATCGGGGCGGAATATAACGCGGATCTCTTTGAGCCGGCTACCATTCAACGTCTGTTGCGCCTCTACCATACTCTGTTGCTCAGCATCGTTGCCAACCCTGACGCCCATGTGGCTGATCTGGCCTGGCTGACGCCAGAGGAGGAGCACGCCATCCTGCACGGCTGGAATCAGGGCGCCACGCCCTATCCCAACACGGCGACGCTAGGAGAGCTTTTCCAGCAGCAGGCCGCGGCTACACCTGACCGGCCGGCCCTCCTGGATAGCGAAACGGGTCGCATCTGGTCGTATCGTGAGGTGCAGACCCACACCAACGCTCTCACCAGGCGGCTGGGGCGCCATGGGGTGCGGCCCGGGGCCTATGTGGGGTTATTGATGCACCGCAGTCCGGCCATGGCTATGGCCTGCCTGGCGGTTGTGCAGGCTGGCGCTGCCTATGTGCCGCTTGACCCCACGTATCCGGCCGGCCGCTTGCGCTTTATGCTGCAGGATACGCAGGCGGCCCTCATCATCACTCAACCAGCCCTGCTGACCGACCACCCCTGGCTGGATGACGCCACCCTGCCACCACGGCTCATTTGGGAGGTAAATGACCTGGCTGCTCCAGACACCCCCCCGGCCACCCCGCTCCCCGTCACTCCCTCCCATGAAAGCGAAACGGGAGCAAACCCCATCACACCCCACAGCGCCGCCACCATCATGTACACGTCTGGCTCGACCGGCCGGCCCAAAGGCGTCGTTGTCACCCACCAAAACATCGTGCGCCTGGTGCGTGACACCAACTACATCACCATCCAACCCAACGACGTGATGGCCCACCTTTCAAACACCGCCTTCGACGCCGCCACCTTTGAATTGTGGGGGGCCTGGTTGAATGGGGCTGGCCTGGCCGTTATACCCCGCTCTGTCGCCCTCTCCCCCCCCACCCTGGCCGCCAGCCTGGAGCGCTGTCGCGTTAGCATCATGTTTGTCACAACCGCTCTCTTCAACCAACTGGCCTGGGAAGCGCCTCATATCTTCCAACGCCTACGCGTGGCTCTCTTTGGTGGTGAAGCGGCCGACCCGGCCGCCGTCCGACAGGTGTGGCGACATGGGCGCCCCGGCCGCCTGCTGAATGTTTACGGCCCTACAGAAAGCACCACCTTCGCCACCTGGTATCCCATAGAAGCAGAACCACCCCCCCACACCAGCATCCCCATCGGCTACCCTGTTAGCAACACCACCCTGTACATCGTCGATGCGCGGCTACGCCCCACGCCGGTGGGCGGTGCCGGTGAGCTCCTTATCGGTGGGGATGGCCTGGCCTGGGGCTATCTCAACCGGCCGGGCCTGACAGCCCAGGCCTTTATCCCTAACCCCTTTGCGGCCCAGGGGGGGCGACTGTATCGCACCGGTGACATGGCGCGCTACCGGCCAGATGGGGCCATCGAGTTCCTCGGTCGGCGTGACTGGCAGGTGAAAATTCGCGGCTTCCGCATCGAATTAGGCGAAATCGAGACCGCCCTCACCCACCATCCCGCCATTCAGAGCGCCCTCGTGATCGTCCATCCCCACAGCAGCGGTGAAGCGCGTCTGGTAGCTTACGTCGGAACACGGCAAGAGCCGCCGCCCACCGCCCGCGCCCTGCAGCAATACCTGCAAACCATGCTGCCCGACTACATGCTGCCCGCGCTCATCATCTGCCTGCCTGCTCTGCCTGTGAACCCCAATGGCAAAATTGACCGACAGGCCCTGCCACCGCCAGATTGGAACCGGCGCGAGGAGGCGTTTGAACCGCCAGCAACCCCCTTCGAGGAAATTGTGGCCGAGGTGTGGCAAGAAATCTTGGGAGGGGGGCCGATCAGTCGCCAGGATAACTTCTTTGAGCGCGGCGGCCATTCTCTGTTGGCCACCCAGATTATGTCGCGCCTGCAAGAGCGTTTTGACCTCACCCTGCCGCTAACAATGTTGTTTGACTCGCCGGTAGTGGCGGATCTGGCGGCCGGAATCGAGGGCTTGCTGCTGGCCGAAGTGTCAGCCCTGGATGAGGAAGAGGTCCGGCGACAGCTGGAGAATGAAACATGAGTGATCCCACCTCGCTTTCTGATGCCAAACGCGCCCTGCTGGCGCGACGGTTGCAACAGGCGCAGGCTAAAGAGCGCGCGTCGCTCCCGTTTTCACAGGAGAGCTCCCGTTTTCCTCCCGTTTTCACGGGAGAGAGTGACGAGACAAGGGTAGCTCCATTGTCGTTTGCCCAGCAGCGCTTATGGTTCCTGGATCAGCTGCAACCTGACCATCCAGTCTACAATGTCCCGGCCGCCATCGATATGCGTGGCCCGTTAGATGTGGCCGCCCTGGAACGTAGTGTGGCGGCGATTGTGGCACGCCATGCCACCCTGCGCACCACCTTCGGCTGGAGGCCGGCCGGTGAGCCACACGCAGCTGCTACTTATCCAGTATCCCAGGCGGCCGGGGAAGATGAACCGGTGCAGATCATCGCCCCCAATCTGTCTATCCCCATACCTGTGATCTCCCTGGAACACCAGCCACCGGCTGAGCGGGATGCGGCCGCCGAACGTCTGGCAGCGGAGGAAGCGCGCCGGCCCTTTGATTTAAGTCAGGGGCCCTTGCTGCGTCTGCAACTGCTACGCCTGGGTCCCGAGCACCATCGCCTGCTTCTGACCATGCACCACATTATCTCAGATGGGTGGTCATTAGGCATCTTCTGGCAGGAACTGGCGGCCGGCTACCAGGCGGGTAATCTGTCCGCCCTGCCTCCCTTATCCATGACTTATGCCGACTTTGCCTATCAGCAACGGCACAATCTGGAGGCTCTGGCCCCGCATGAAGCTTACTGGCGCGCCGAACTGGCTGGTGCACCCCACACCCTCGATCTGCCCATGGCCGGCCGGCGGCCGGAAAAGCAAGATTTTGCCGGCCGCCGCCACACCTTCGCTGTGCCGGACTCGCTCATGACGCAGCTGGAAAGCGTCGGCCGCGCCCAGGGTTGCACCCTGTTTATGACCCTTCTGGCGGGGTGGCAGGCTTTGCTCTATCGCACCACCCGCCAGGCCGATTTCCTGGTCGGCGTGCCCATCGCCAACCGCACCCAACGCCAGGCGGAGGGGCTGATCGGTTTCTTTGTCAACACCCTGCCCCTGCGCTGCCGCCTAGCTGGCAAACTCACCTTCAGCGATCTGCTGCAACAGGTACGCGCCACCACTCTGGCGGCCTACGAGCACCAGGATATGCCCTTTGACCGCCTGGTGGAGCTGCTGCAACCGGAACGGGACCTCAGTCGCTCGCCGCTGGTGCAAGTCATGTTCACCCTGCAAAACAAGCCCTTACCGTTGCAATTGGGCGGAGGGGCCGAGGCGGAGAAGGCTCCCGTGGAGCTGGCGCTCACTTTCGTTGACAACGGAACGGCCAAATTTGACCTCAGCCTGACGTTGCTGGAAGGTGCCCGCGATTGGGAGGGACAAATCGAGTACAGCACTGCCCTGTTTGAGGCGGCCAGCATCGAGCGGCTGGCAGGTCATTATGTCACCTTGCTGACGGCGGCGGCGGCCCGGCCGGGGCAGTTGCTTGATACCCTGCCCTTGCTGACCGAGGCTGAATCGACCTGTTTTTGGCACACCTGGAACGCCACGCAACAGGCCTACCCTGACCAGATCGGCGTGCACCATCTGTTTCAGACCCAGGCAGCGCGCACGCCGACCGCCACGGCTGTGGTGATGGAGGATGAGGCCCTGACCTACGCTGAACTTGATGCCCAGGCCAACCACCTGGCGGATGTGTTGCGGGCGCAGGGAATGGGGCCGGGGAGGTTGGTGGGCATTTACCTGGAGCGGGGGCTGGAGATGATGGTTGCCCTCCTGGGGGTGTTGAAAACGGGGGCCGCCTATGTGCCTCTGGACCCGGCCTTCCCGGCCGACCGTCTGGCCTACATGCTGGCCGACTCCCAGGCGGCGTTGGTGTTGACACAGGCCCATCTGGCAAAGGGGGACAAGTCACCGTTGACGATTCACCCCACGCCGCACCTGCTGATGGAGGCTCTTCCTGCCGCCATCTCACCGGCTGACCAACCCTCTCCCGGCGGCGGCGAGCAGCTGATGTATATCATCTACACCTCCGGCTCCACCGGCCGGCCCAAAGGCGTCTCTGTCACCCACCGCAGCGTAGTCAATTTTCTGCTTTCCATGCAGCAAACCCCCGGCCTGACTCCAGCCGATGTCCTTCTCTCTGTCACCACCCTCTCTTTTGATATTGCCGTCCTGGAAATTTACCTGCCCCTGATCACCGGCGCGCGCCTGGTGTTGGTGAGCCGTGAAACGGCTATGGATGGGCAACTGCTGCAACGCCAGCTCGCGGCCTGCGGGGCCACCGTCATGCAGGCCACCCCCGCCACCTGGCGCATGTTGCTCGCCTCTGAGTGGGGCGGTCAGCCCGATCTGAAGGTGTTGTGCGGCGGCGAGGGATTGCCCCACGATCTGGCCCAACAGCTACTGACGCGCTGCGCCGAGTTGTGGAACATGTACGGCCCAACCGAGACAACCGTCTGGTCATCGGTTTATCAGGTCAAGGCGACCGATCTGGAGGCTGGCCGCGGTGGAACGCTGCCCATCGGCCGGCCCATTGCCAACACCCGCCTAGTCATTCTGGATGAGTGGCTGGAACCTACGCCCGTGGGGATAGTGGGTGAACTCTATATTGGCGGCGACGGGCTGGCGCAGGGTTATTGGGGCCGCCCCGAGCTGACAGCCGAACGCTTCATGCCCGATCCTGGCGACCAGGCGGGCGGCCGGATGTATCGCACCGGCGATCTGGCCCGCTATCGGTCGGATGGGGTCATCGAACACCTGGGCCGGGCTGATTTTCAGGTCAAAGTGCGCGGTTTCCGCATCGAGCTGGGGGAGATCGAGGTGGCGCTCAGCCGCCATCCCGCCATCCGACAGGCGGTGGTGGTGGCGCAAGAAGCAGCCGGCGGTGACCAGCGGCTGATGGCCTATCTTATTCCCAGCAGCCGGCCGGTGCCCACGGCCGCCCAACTGCGCCGCTTTTTACAGCCACAGCTGCCCGATTACATGATTCCCGCCCACTTCATCTTTGTCGAGGCCTATCCCCTGACACCCAACAACAAGGTAGACCGCAAAGCGCTGATGGCGGCGCGGGATTCAGAGCCGGGCCACCCACAACCAGCCCCCCCCACCGCTCCGCGGTCGCCCACCGAAAGGCTGCTGGTCGATCTATGGCGCGACATTCTGAAGCTGGAACGCGTCGGCATCCACGATAACTTTTTTGAATTGGGGGGCCACTCCCTGCTGGCCGCCCAACTGATGGCGCGTATTCGCCACACTCTGGGGGTGGAAATTCCTCTGGCGCGCCTCTTCAGCACCCCCACGGTGGCCGGTTTGGCAGCCGCCTGGCATGAGGCTGCCCCATCGCGGCCCCTGATCGCGCCGGGTGACAGGCAGGATGGGCAAACAGATGACGCCTACGAGGCCCCGGTCTCTTTTGCCCAGCAGCGTCTCTGGTTTCTGGAACAGTTTGAACCCGGAACGGCCCTCTACAACATCCCCCTGGCGCTCCATCTGCGGGGCGAGTTGGACATAACGCGCCTGACAGATAGCCTCAACCAAATCGTGCGTCGCCACGCCGCGCTGCGCACCACTGTGGTGGAAAAAGATGGACAACCGGCGCAACACATTGCGCCTGACCTGATCCTGGCTGTGCCGGTGGAAGATCTGCGTTCCCTCCCGTCGGAGATGCGCCCGGCCGAAGCCCAACAGCGCCTGGCGGCTGAGGCGCGCCGGCCGTTTGACCTCAGCCAGGGGCCATTGATCCGGGCGCGCCTGATACGCAGCGATGAGCGCGTGTATGACCTGATCATTACCCTGCACCACATCATCTCCGATGCCTGGTCGATTACGCTTTTGATGGATGAGTTAGCCGCGCTGTACAGTCAAACACACGGCGTGGAAACGGCCTTGCCCTATCTCCCCTTGCAATATAGTGATTTCGCCCGCTGGCAACATCACCATCTGACCACCGAAGCCTTAGGCCGGCAAATGGCGTACTGGCGCGCCGCCTTACAGGGTGCGCCGCCGGCCCTTATCTGGCCCATGGATCATCAGCGACCAGCGCTGCAAACCTTCCATGGCGATTGGGTAGTGACGCGGCTCCCGCGCTCTTTAAGCGAGGCCATCAACGCCTTTGGGCGTCGCGAAGGCGTGACGCCGTTCATCACGCTGCTGGGCAGCTTCGCCATCCTACTGGCCCGCTTGACCGGCCAGAAGGATATGGTCATAGGCGTCCCCGTGGCCAATCGCGACCGCCAGGAATGGGAGCCTCTGATCGGTTTTTTCGTCAACACGCTTCCCTTGCGTTGCCAGCTCACGGGGAACCCCACCTTCCGCGAAGTGGTGCAACGCCTGCGCGATGTGGCCCTGGGGGCATATAGCTGCCAGGATGTCCCCTTTGAAAAGCTGGTGATGGAGCTGGGGGTCAAACGCGACCTGGCGCGCGCGCCCATCTTTCAAGTTTTATTCGTCCTGCAAAACATGCCCCCGCTGCGGCCGGCGCTGGCTGGATTGGAAGTTGAGGAGGTGGATGTCCATACCGGCGTCGCCAAGTACGACTTGAGCCTCTATCTCGTGGACGAGCCGGCCGGCTATAAGGCTGCCTGGGAGTACAACACAGATTTGTTCACAGCCGAAACCATCCAAACGCTGGCCGGGGACCTGACCAGTGTGTTGACACAGCTGCTAGCCCAGCCAGAAAAAGCGATCCACGTCTGGTTGTCGACCGAAACGCCGGGGCCAACACATAGCCCCCATGAGAACAAGATGATGGAACCGCGCAGTGAAAACTGGGAACCCGCGGCTACGGATGGAGAAGACACCTTCACCCCGCCGCGCACCCCTCTGGAAGAAGCGCTGGTGGGTCTGTGGGCCGATCTGTTGCAGGTGGAGGCGATCAGCGTCCGGGCTGATTTCTTCACCCTGGGAGGGCATTCCCTGCTGGCGACCCAAATGTTGGCGCGGGTGCGTCAGCAGTTTCAGGTGGATGTGCGCCTGGCGCGCTTCTTCACCCAGCCCACCATTGCCGCCCTGGCGCGCCTGATCCAGACGGATGACGAGGCCAGGGCCAGCCGCCAACTTGTCCCTGACCGGGGAGCCGCTGCTGCGCGTCCGAGGAGCAGCGAGCTTATCCCACGCGCCGACCGCAGCCAGCCCTTGCCACTCTCGTTCGGCCAGGAGCGACTATGGTACTTGAACCGGCTGGCTCCGGATAGCCCAGCGTATCATGTGTCGGCTAGTATGCGGGTGCGCGGCCGGCTGGAACTCACGGCCCTGGCCGTCGCGCTGCAGGATCTCGTGCAACGCCATGAGGTGTTGCGCACCACCTTCAGCCTGCACGCCGGCCGGCCCCAGCAAATGGTCCACCCCCTCATGCCAGCTGGAAAGGGCAAACACATAGGTTTGCCCCTACAACCCGGGAGCCGAAACTCCCTGGTCTATCACGATCTGCGTGCTCTACCGCCGGCCGAACGGTCGGTTGCGGCGCAAGAGCTGGCAAACCAAAACGCGCAGGCGGCCTTTGATTTGGAAGCCGGGCCGCTGTGGCGTCTGGAAGTGGCGCAGACAACTGATGAAGAGCATCTGCTGTTGCTCACGGCCCACCATGCCATTTTCGACGCCTGGTCTATCTCTCTCTTCTACCAGGATTTGTTGGCGTTTTACCAGGCTGCCCTGGGGCAGGGGCCGACCCATAAGCCGGAACTTCCGCGTCAGTACGCGGACTATGCCCAGTGGCAACGGCAACAATTGTCGGGGGCGCGCCTGGCGGAGCTGGTCGCCTATTGGCGGGCGCAGTTACACCAGGTTCCCGTTGTGGAACTGCCGGCCGACCGTCCCCGCCCCGCCGCGTCAGCCTTTCGCGGCGGGCGCCACGCCTGGCGACTGGCCCGTGACCTGAGCGCCAGATTGAAAGCGTTGGCAAGCCAGGAGGGAACCACCCTCTTCATTGTCTTGCTGGCCGGCTTTAAGACCCTGCTCATGCGCCTCACCAATCAGACGGACATCGCCGTGGGAACGCCCGTTTCTGGCCGGACAGAGCGGGAGCTGGAGCCGATCATCGGCTTTTTTGTCAACACATTGGTGTTGCGCACGCAACTGGCCGGCCGGCCCACCTATCGTCAACTCATCGGGCGGGTGCGGGAGGTGTTTATCCAGGCTTACACCCATCAGGAACTGCCGTTTGAAAAACTGGTGGAAGAGCTTCAGCCGCCCCGTCAGCCCGGCTACAACCCCTTGTTTCAAGTCATGTTCACCTTAGAAAACGCCGCCCCGCTGGTTGTAGATGCCGCCTACGGCCTGCACCTGGAGCCTTTTGAGACGGAGGTGGTGAGCGCCCACTTTGATCTCACCCTGTTCATGGCGGAAACGGACGAGGGGTTGGAAGCAGCGCTAGATTATAACCGTGACCTTTTTGACGCCGCTACCATAACCCGGCTGGCTGGACATCTGGAAACTCTCCTGACCGGGGCGGTCGACGACCCGGATCGGCCGGTGACAACGTTGCCGCTGTTAACGGCTGGCGAGCGCGCCCAATTGCGCCAGCTGTGGCAGGGCCAACCTACCTTCTATCCCGAACTCGCTGACGATCACGCCACCCTCCACCAGCTCGTACAAGTCCAGGCAGCCCGCACCCCATACGCTGTGGCGGTGGTGCAGGAGGAGTGGGCCGGCCCACCGCTAACTTATGCTGACTTGCAACAAGGCGCTACCCGACTGGCGTGCTATTTGCAAGGGGCCGGGGTGCAACCCGGCGACCGCGTGGCGATTAGCATGGAGCGCCGGCCGGAGATGATCATCGCCGTGCTGGGGGTTCTCCAGGCTGGCGCGGCCTATGTGCCCATTGACCCCAACACCCCACCACAGCGCTTTGACTTTATCTTACGCGATACCCAGGCTCGTCGGCTGTTGACGGCCGGGCCCATCCCGGCCTGGCCGACACACCCGGCAACGCTGCCGCACGACGACATCACCTGGCCGTGGGGCTATGCCCCGACCGCTGATGACCAGGGCACGCCACGCCCCATCACCCCAGTCGACGGGGATGCCCTGGCCTATATCATGTACACGTCGGGTTCCACCGGCGTGCCCAAAGGGGTCATGGTTTCTCACCGCAGCGTGCTGCATCTGACGCTGGCCTTTCGCGATGCCCACCACTTTGCCCCGGGCGACCGCTTGCTGGTTATTCCTCCCTTGAGTTTCGATGCCTCGGTGGGGGACATCTTCCCGGCGCTGATCAGTGGGGCGACGCTTGTCCTGCACCCCCGTCCCGGTGAATTGACCGGGGCGGCTCTGAGTGCTCTGGGACGCCGCCTGGGAATCACGGCCATTGATACGGCGGCGTCGTTGTGGCGGCAGTGGGTGGAAGATTGGGAAACGCAAGGCCTGGATGATCCTCTGCCGGGCCTGCGCTGCATGATGGTGGGCGGGGAACGTGTGCCGTTGGATCGGCTGGCGGTGTGGCATCGCCTGACAAGGGGGCGGGTCGCTTTTTACAATCATTATGGCCCCACTGAGGCCACGGTGTGCGCCACGCTCTATCAGACCCTTTCTGGTCAGGAAATAACCGGCTTGACTCTGCCCATCGGCCGGCCGCTGCCCCATGTTCGAGCGATTGTGGCTCTGATAGGGGAGGAGGGGGACGTCTGGCAAGAAGCGCCCATCGGCGTTCCCGGCGAACTGCTGATCGGCGGGCCGGGGGTGGCGTGGGGATACCTGAATCGTCCTGAGGCTACAGCCGAAGCGTTCGTGCCTGATCCTTACCAGGAACGGGTGAGGGCAACGGCTGACCGGCACGACACCGGTCGCCTGTATCGAACGGGAGATATCGTGCGCTATCGACCGGATGGGACGCTGGAGTTTCTGGGCCGACGCGATGAGCAAATCAAGGTGCGTGGTTTCCGGATTGAGCCGGGGGAGATTGAAACGGCCCTGCGACAACACCCGGCCGTGCGCGAGAGCGTGGTTGTGGCGCGGGAGGATAGACTCGTCGCCTACATCGTGGCACACAGTGAGGCCGAGACATCGGAAGGGCCAGCCCTACGCCACTTCCTAAGCGCGCATCTGCCCGCCTATATGCTACCGTCAACCTTCATCTGGTTGGACAACCTCCCCCTGACGCCTAACGGGAAGGTGGATCGGCGCGCCTTGCCTGGCCCGGAGGAGGGGGATGACTTCGCCGCCCGCCCGACCACGGCGCCCCGTTCCCCTACTGAGAAGCAGCTGGCTGCCATTTGGGCGCGCCTGTTGGGCGTTCAGTCGGTGGGGGTGTGGGATGATTTCTTCGAGATGGGGGGGGAATCGTTGTTGGCTTTGCAGCTTGTCTCGGCCATAAACCAGCATTTTGGCGTGGGCATCAGCCTGCCCCGGCTGTTTGAAACCCCCACCGTCGCCGGCATGGCGGCCGAGATAGACCGCCTGGTATCCTGGCCGGAACGGGCCGGGGAGGAGATCGACTGGGCCCAGGAAGCTCAACTGGAGCGGGATATTCAGCCTCGCCCCACGCCGCGTTGGCCGAAGTTCATGTCGCCCACCTCCATACCGGACATACCTGCTATCTACACGCCCCAGGTTGTTTTGTTGACCGGGGCGACGGGCTTTCTGGGAGCGTATTTGCTGCGGGAACTGCTGCGCCAGACCCCGGCGACTGTCATCTGCCTGGTGCGAGCGGAGACGGTGGCGGCCGGCCGGCAACGCCTTGACGCCAATATGGAAAAGTATGGCTTGGGGCCAGAGGCAGCCTGGGAAGAGCGCATCCTGCCTTTACCCGGCGATCTGGGCGCGCCCCGGTTGGGCCTGACAGAGGCGGCCTGGGAAGAGCTGGCCGGGCGGGCGGAGATCATCTACCACAACGGCGCGCTGGTGCATTTCGCCTATCCTTACCGCCGCTTGCAGGGGCCCAATGTAAGGGCCGTGCGCGATCTGTTGCGCCTGGCCGTGACAGGCCACACCAGGCCCGTTCACTTCGTCTCCACCCTGGGCCTTTTTCTCACCCCGGCCTACGCCGGCCAGACAGTCGCCGAAGGCGTGCAGCCAGACATCGCCGGGCTGGAGCGGGGCTATGAGCAGAGCAAATGGGTGGCTGAGCAGCTGATCCAGGCGGCGCGACAGCGCGGCCTGCCAGCCAGCATCTACCGGCTGGCGCGCGTCACCGGCGATAGCCAGACTGGGGCGTGCCATGGTGAGGACTTCTTTTATAGCCTGCTACGCGGCTGCCTGCAACTGGGCAGTTTCCCTGACGAACAAGATCCGGTGGATATGTTACCGGTGGATTATGTCAGTCAGGCCATTGTAACCCTGTCGCGGCGGCCGGCTGCTCTGGGCAACGATTTTCATTTCTATAACCATGCCACGGTAACTTTCCCCCAGTTAGCTCAGTGGCTTGAGACGATGGGGCATGAGCTGGTGGTGGAAGCGCCGGGTAAATGGGTGGAGCGGATGCGGCAGGCGGTGGCGGCCGGCCGGGCCGAGGCCTTGCGCCCCTTCGCCGCCCTGTTCGACGACGCGCCGACGTTGGCACATCCTCATTTTGACACACCCACGATGCGTCAACTGGCGGCCGAAGGCTTGCCCTGTCCCCCAGTGGATGCTGCCCTGGTGCGCCGCTACCTGGATTACCTGGGGCTGGGAGTAAAGGTGCTCCCGTTTTCGCGGGAGTGACGAACAAAATGATGCAACCGCGAAGGCGCCAAGAACGCCAAGAAAGAGCAAACACATAGGCGGCGATTGATCAGCGTCATCAGCGTCCCATCAGCGTCATCAGCGTTCCAGCGGTGAGAACACCATGATGGAACCGCGAAGCCCCCGTGAAAACGGACGGACAACGGATCATGTCCCGTTTGTGGTTCGTAGTAACGGCTTTAGTGCGCTTGGGAAACCGGGAGCGAACACACAGCCCCCTCCCTCCCTCCCTCCCGTGAAAACGAGAGGAAAACGGGGGGACGACAAACACGTATCACTGAGCGCCGGCTTTCGGCCGGCATCATGCTAGAGGAAACCCAGACCATGCTCCCACACCGACAACAGCGGTCGAAGCGCCCCGCCCAAGAGATGCGCGCCTTCTTCATTGTCTGGCTGGGCCAGCTGGTCTCGCTGGTCGGCTCGGGGCTGACCGCTTTTGCCCTGGGGGTGTGGGTCTATGAACGCACCCAATCGGCCGCCAGCTTTGCCTTTATTTACCTCTTTTTTGAGCTGCCGGGGGTCTTGATCTACCCTGTGGCCGGCGCACTGGCCGACCGGGTGGACCGCCGGCGCATGATGATAGCGGGAGATACCGTGGCCGGCCTGGCGACGCTGGGGCTGGCTCTTTTCCTTCTGTTCGGGCGTCTGGAGGTGTGGCATGTCTACGTCGGGGTGGCTGTTATGTCGCTGGGCAATGCCTTGCAGACCCCCGCCTACCTGGCCAGCATTCCGTTGCTTGTTCCTCGCGACCAGTTAGGGCGGGTCAACGGTCTCATGCAAACGGCGCAGGCCATGCGCCAGGTGGTGGCGCCGGCGCTGGCGGGGTGGCTGCTGCTAACCATCCAAATACAGCGCATCCTCTTGCTGGATGGTTTCACCTTTGCCGTGGCGTTGCTGACCCTGCGCCTGGTGGCCTTTCCCCGCATGGAGGCGCTGGAGACGACGTCGGCCGCCGGAGAGACTCCCTTGCAACTCTGGCGACGCGATGTGGCGGCCGGGTGGCGCTATACTCGCCAACACACCGGGCTGCTGGGGTTGCTGGCGGCAGTAGCTATTTTCCTGTTCATCCTATCCATCATAGGCGTTTTGATCACGCCTATGATTCTCACTTTCACCACACCGGCCGTCCTGGGGCTGCTGACCTCCATTGGCGGCGTGGGGATGTTGCTAGGAGGATTTGTCCTCAGCGCCTGGGGCGGCCCGCGACAACGAGTGCTGGGTGTCTTGGGAGCATTGGGGCTGGCGGGCTTTTTTCTGATACTCCATGGCCTACGTCCATCGGTGTGGCTGATTGCCGTCGTGGCCCCCTGTTTCTTCTTCACCATTCCGTTCATTTTGGGCCTGAATGATGTCATCTGGCAGGCTAAAACGCCGGCCGCCCGGCAGGGGCGGGTGCTGGCCTTTCGTGAAATGGTGTCGCGGGCGCTGCTACCCGTGGCTTATTTTGTGGCCGGGCCGCTGGCAGATGGCGTTTTTGAGCCGCTGCTGGCCGAGGGCGGGCCGCTGGCCGCCACGTTGGGGGCTGTTATCGGGGTGGGGCCGGGGCGGGGTATTGCGTTGATGTTTCTGCTGGGCGGCGGGCTGATTATGGCGCTGGCCGGGGTGGGGTATCTCTATCCCCGACTGCGGTTGCTGGAAAGTGAAATGCCCGACGCCCCGTTGGTGCGTGGTGAAGCGTAAACCATAACAAGAGAAGACGCCAAAAGTTGGCAACACTTTTGGCGCCTGAGGAAGAAGATGATGGCTGAAGGCAGCGAGGACACCATAATCTACCAGGTTGTGGTCAATCATGAAGAACAGTATTCCATCTGGCCGGCCGACCGGGACATTCCTCTGGGCTGGCAGGCCGTGGGGAAAAGCGGCACGAAAGAGGCGTGTCTGGACTATATCAAAGAGGTGTGGACAGATATGCGCCCCTTGAGTCTGCGGCGCAAAATGGCTGACAACCAGGAGGGAAATGAACATGGCGATTCGGTCTGATACACCCGGCCCACGCCGGGGCAACAAAAGCCGGGAGGCGGCAACAAGCAGCGGGCTGGAAAACTCTCCCTACAGCGCTCTGATTGCGCCAACCCCCACGGCATCCCCCACCCCACTCTACACAGCGCGAGAGGTGAAGGTGCAACGGGAGACGAAACCGGCGCTGGCAACCACGTTAGATTGGATGTTCTCCTTTCTCAGCCAGCCCCATCCTGATCTGGGGCGAACAGGGGCTGTTTGTCCTTATGTGCCCCACGCCTTAAAGATCAACACCATCTGGCTGACCGAGGTGGAGGACCCCCATATCACGCGTGCTCAAATCGAAGAGCTGATCGCTTGTTTTCACCAGGTGTTTTTGGGGCTGGAACCTCGTGAGGGGTTGGGGATCATCAACAAAGCGCTGCTCATCGTCTTTCCCCACATCACCCCAGAGCAGGCGCCGGAACTGATCGACAAGGTGCAGCAAGCGCTCAAACCAGTCTACACCCGCTCTGGCCTGATGTTGGGCGAATTTCATCGAGATAATCGTTCCCCCGGCCTGCGCAACCCGCATTTCTTCCCCTTGCGCAGTCCCTACCCCATGTTGGTTATCCGTCATATGGTAGATAGCGATTTGCCTTTCCTGATGCGGGATGAGGATTCACCCGATGTGCGCATTGGCTTTTTGCGCTCCTATTTACTGACATTGGCGCGCAGCCTGACCAACCAAAAGCTGATGGCAGCCGTCGAAGCGTTGATAGCGGCCGAACTGGAGCGCTACAGGAAGGAAATCACACAAGGAATAGAACAGACGTAAGGGAAAACCCTTCCGCCTGTTTTCACGGGAGTGACGAACCGCGAAGGCGCAAAGAACGCCAAGGAAAGCAAGAGAAAGGGCAAAGGGGGCTCTTTATCAGGGTCATCAGCGTTCCATCAGCGTCATCAGCGTTCCAGCGGTGAGAACAAAACGATGAAACCGCGAAGCCCACGTGAAAACGGGGGGACAAGATTGCGTTACAACGGAGACGCAGGATGCCGTTACGATTGCCGGAAGAAGAAAGGCGAGCTTTTCTGGAAACGCTGGAGGGGCCAGCCCCGATGTTGGATCTGCTGGCAGCGGCCGGCTTCCGGGCGGCCGACGCCGCGCTACGACTGGGGTTCTTTGAGGCGCTGGCGGCCGGGCCGCTCACTCCGACCGCAGTCGCTCAACGCACCCAAACAGATGAGCGCGGAGCGCAGATTTTGCTGGAGATGTTGGCCCACTTCGGCTATGTGCAGGCCGGGGCGGATGGACGTTATGGCAATAGCGAGATCGCCAGGCGCTGGATGCTCCCGCCAGAACGGGAGGGGTATGATTACACGGTAGTGCATCGCTTTTGGAGCGTCATCTTGTTTGAACTGTGGGGGAACCTGGAAAAGAGTTTGCAGCACGGCCGGCCGGCCACCCACTTCTACACCTGGTTGGAGGCGCATCCAACGGCCGCCCGTGACTTCCAAACCATGCTCAGCAGTGTGGCTCGGGCCAACTTGCCGGAGGTGATGGAGCGCGTTCCCCTGCCGGCAGGAGCGCGGCAGCTGTTGGACATTGGGGGCAGTCATGCCCTCTATAGCCTGGCTTATTGCCGGCTCTACCCGGCGCTACAAGCAACTGTTCTGGACTTGCCGACGGCGCTGACGACGGGGCAGGAAAACATCACCGCCGCTGGTCTGGCCGGCCGCGTGACTGTTCGCGCCGGCGACTTTATGCGCGATGATCTGGGCCAGGGCTACGATGTCGCCCTGCTGTTCAACATCGTACATGGCCTATCGCCACAGGAAAATGTCGCCCTCATGCGGCGGATTGCGACAGCTTTGCGGCCGGGGGGTGTGCTAATCGTGCTAGAACAACTGGCGCAAGAGACCCCGGCCGACGCCACCCAACCAGAGCCTGGGGCCTTTTCTTTCACCGAAAGTTTCAACCGCGTCTTCAGACTCAATCTCTTCCATCTATTGGGGGCGCAAACATACAGTCAAGCTGAGGTGGCCGGCTGGCTGGCAGCGGCCGGCTTTGCCGCGCCGACGGTGACCACCTTGCAGGTCAGTGGGGACAGTGTGTGTGTCGCCCTCCAGGCTTGATGTACCCTCCCCTGCTTTCACGGGAATAACGAAACAAAACACTCCCGTTTGCACGGGGGCTACGGCCGTTACGACAAACCAACCACACCACGTTCATCGTAGCCGCGGTATCTTTACCGCGCCAGTTTGGTGTAGGCGATGAGGCAGGGAAAAACAAACTATGGACAGTAAACCACGCATCGCCATCATGGGGGCCGGTCTGGCTGGCTCATTGATGGCTATCTATCTGGCACGCCATGGCTTCCAGGTGGCGGTGTATGAACGACGCGCCGATATGCGCCGCGAGCGGGTGGAGGCCGGACGCTCCATCAATCTCGGTCTGTCCGCCCGCGGGGTGCTGGCGCTGACAGAAGCCGGGGTGATCGATCAAGTGTTGGCGCGGGCCGTCAGGATGCACGGCCGCGTGGTGCACACACCGGAGGGGTCCCGTCTCTTTCAACCCTATGGCAAAAATCCCCAGGAAGTTCTGTACTCGATTGAACGCGATGACCTGAACAAAACCCTGATGCAGGCCGCCGGGCGCTTTCCCCATGTCACTTTCCATTTCCAACGACGCTGCCTGATGCTGGACAAGGAGAGTCGCCGCGCTGTGGTGCGAGACGAAACCAGCGGCCAGGTAGAAGAGATTGCGGCGGATGTCATTCTGGGAGCCGATGGAGCCTTTTCGACCGTGCGCCAACAGATGCAAGCCGGTGAGCGGGCAGATTTTCATCAAGAATACCTGCCCTGGGGGTACAAGGAGTTGCATTTACCGGCCGGGCCGGACGGCCGGTCACAAATAGAGCACGAGGCGCTGCATGTCTGGCCTCGGGGCCAGGCGTTAATTGTCTCTCACCCGAATGTGGATGGATCGCACACCCTGACGCCCTTCATCCCGTTTGAAGGTGAGGAAAGTCTGTGTTCGCTCACCACCCCGGCCGCCGTGCGACAGTTTTTTCAACGCCATTTTGCCGATTTGTTGCCCCTGATGCCGCAATTACCTCAGCAGTTTGTTGATCAACCCACCGGCCGGTTGGTCACCATTCAGGTTGCGCCCTGGTATTACCAGGATTGGATCGGCCTGATTGGGGATGCCTGTCACGCTGTTTACCCTTTCTATGGCCAGGGGATGAACGCGGCCCTGGAAGATTGTCGCATTCTGAATGGGGTGATCGCCCGTCATGGTACATCGCTGAATTGGCAGGCTATTTTTCAGACCTATCAGGCGGAACGCAAACGCCACACCGACACCCTGGCACAGCTTTCCAAAGACAACTTCGTAGAACTGAGCAGTCGGCTGCGCTCCCCCTGGTTTGTTCTGCGTAAGCGCGCCGATATCTGGCTGAATCAGCTTTTCCCCCACACCTGGCTGCCGCTGTACACCATGGTGGCCCACACCACCATCCCCTATGCCGACGCGGTGGCACGGGCGCAGCGGCAAGAGCGCCTGTTGCAAGGGGGCCTGGTGGGGGCAGGGATGGCAGCCATATTGTTGATGAGACGATGGAACCGCGAAGGCACCAAGAACGCCAAGAAAAACCTTCGCGCCCTTTGCGCCTTTGCGGTGAGCACAAAATGATGGAACCGCGAAGGCGCAAAGAACGCCAAGAAAGAGCAAACACATAGGCGGCGATTGATCAGCGTCATCAGCGTCCCATCAGCGTCATCAGCGTTCCAGCGGTGAGAACAACATGATGGAACCGCGAAGGCGC
>DAOTXO010000140.1:0-56429 GCA_034435495.1 Anaerolineae bacterium | reverse complement strand
CTGGACCGCGATCTCGCCCGCGACCTCGCCCTCGACCTCGAGCTCGCCCGCTACCTCGCCCGCGCCCTCGCCCTCGCCCGCACCCTCGCCCGCGCCCTCACCGATGACGAGGGGGCGGAGTTATGGGCCTGGCGCATGGACCTGGCTCTGAATTACGCTGTGGCTTACAGTGCAGACTGGAACGTCTGGAGGAGAGGGGAGCAGTTACCGGCGGTTCTGGCGGTGGTGGCGGAGTTGCAGGTCAGCGCCGACGCGCTGGCCGGCCGGCTGGGGTGGGCGGACACGGCGGCGGCGATAGCCGCCATCCCGTTGCCGGCCGCCAGCGCCACGCCGGCGGAACTGGAGCAGTGGGCGGCGGCCTGGCGCGAGGTTGCCTGGCGCGAGCGGCAGGTTCCCTGGCCGGGGAAGTTAACGCCGGCTGCGCTTGACGTGTTGGAGCACTATCTGGAGGGTTGCCAGCTGTTTCTCGATTGTCTGGCAGTGGCAGCGGTGGCGGATCGCGGCGCTATGCTGGGGCAGCTTTTGCTCCCACCCTCCCTCGCGCCTGGGGGGCCGCCGGCCGCTCAGGAAGATTGAGCCTTCGGTCCCTCCCGACTTCTGCCTGGGCGGATTGGCCCATTCGCTTCAAGGGCTGGGGCTGGCAGTCCGGCCGGGTGGGTTGACAGCCCCCGGCCAGGGGTCTATAATGTACACTATTGATAGAACAGTGGCTGTGACGGAGATGAGTACGGCCGGGCCTTGAGCGCAGAGAGTTCGCGGGTGGTGCAAGCGAAACCAGGCCAGACCAGAAATCCCCTCCTGAGCCGCCGGCCTAGAAAGCGCGCAGACGCACAAGCCGGCCGGGTTCGCCCGTTAGCGCGTTGGTTGGAGACCGGCCCACCGGCCGGTGAACCTGGGTGGCACCACGGGCCTCCTCGTCCCAGAGCGACGAGGAGGCTTTTTTTATGGGATCGGCGGCCGCCGCCGTCACGTTGAAGGAGTTGAAGGCATGTTAGATATCAACCTGATTCGTAACCAGACCGCCTGGGTGCAGGCGCAAATCGCCCGGCGTGGCGAGGTTCCCAACCTGGAGGAGATCGTGGCGTTGGACAACCAGCGGCGCGAGCTGTTGCAGCGTGTCGAAGCGTTGCGCCGACAGCGTAAGGAGGCGTCGCAACAGATCGGGCGCTGGCTGGGCCAGCTGCAACGGCTGGAGCGAGAAGAGGCGGCGGCCGGGGCGCGCGGCGATGGGGCGCAGGCGACCGCCCTGCGCACCCAGGTTAACGCCTTGCAATTCAACGCCGATGCCGCCCGCGAGGAGGCGGCCGGGCTGGGGGACGCCATCAGCGCCCTGGATGAAGCGTTGCGCCAGCTGGAGGCGCGCCTGCGTGAGTTGCAGCTGTGGGTTCCCAACATCCCTCACCCCAGCGTGCCCGACGGCCCGGATGAGAGCGCCAATGTCCACCATCCCCCTCAGGGTGCGCCTCTGCCCCATTTCGACTTCACTCCCCTGCCCCACTGGGACCTGGGCCCGGCGCTGGGGGTGATTGACTTCGAGCGCGGCGTCAAGCTCAGCGGCAGTCGCTTCTACGTCCTGCAAGGGGCCGGGGCGCGCTTGCAGCGCGCCCTGATCCAGTTTATGCTCGATTACCACATCGAACGCCACGGCTACACCGAGGTCTACCCCCCCTTCATGGTGCGGTCGCTCGTTTTTGAGGGAGCGGGCCAGCTGCCCAAATTCTTCGACAACATCTACCGTGACGCCGAAGAAGATTTCATGTGGCTGGCGACGGCCGAGGTGGCCTTGTGCAATCTGCACCGCGACGAGATTTTAGACGAAGCGGCCTTGCCCTTGCGCTATGTGGCCTACACTCCTTGTTGGCGGCGGGAGAAGATGAGCGCCGGCAAAGATGTGCGCGGCATCAAACGGGGACATCAGTTCGACAAGGTGGAGATGTTCCAATACACCCACCCCGACGCCAGTGAGGGCGCCCATGAAGCGATGAAGCAGCACGCCATGGACATTTGCGATGCCCTCGGCTTTCCCTATCGCATGGTGGAGCTGGCGACGGGGGATTTGGGGTTTGGCATGACCCGAACGTATGACATCGAGGTGTGGGCGGCCGGTTGCCAGGAGTGGCTGGAGGTCAGCTCGATCAGCAACGCCCGGGATTTCCAGGCGCGCCGCACCAACGTTAAGTTTCGGCCCCAGGCCGGGGGTAAATTGCACTATCCTCACACCCTCAACGCCAGCGGTCTGGCGCTGCCGCGTGTGATGATCGCCATCCTGGAAAATTATCAGCAGGCGGATGGCAGCGTTCTCATCCCCCCAGCACTCAGGCCGTACATGGGTGGCAGGGAACGGATTGCCAGGCCATGAGCGGTTGTCGGCCGGCCAGCAAGCTATCGTAGACAGCGCTTATCTCATCCACAATCAAGGGCCAGGCGTAGCCCAGGGCGATCTCGCGGGCGCGCCGGCCCATGGCCTCACGGCACGCCTCCTCTGTCAGCAGCTGGTAAATCTTTAACGACAGGGCGCGTGGGTCACGCGAGGGCACATGGAAGCCCGTCTCGCCGTGGCGCACCAGATGGGCCAGCCCCCCCACCTCGGAGGCGATGACCGGCGTGCCCATGGCCATGGCTTCCAGCGCCACCATGCCAAAGCTCTCGTAATGGGAGGGCATGACCACCATCTCGGCGGCGGCGTAGTAGTTGGGCAAAATATTCTGGTCTTTGGAGCCGACAAAGGTGACAAACTTGGTGATGCCCAGCTCATCGCGCAGCGTTTGCAGGCGCGCCATCTCCGCGTCCAGATTGTCTGCCCACGGGTCGCCCCCTACAATCGTCACCGAGACATTTTGCAGAATGTCCGGGCAGCAATCGTCCACCATGGCCACCGCCTGCAACAGGGTGTCAATCCCCTTGAGCGGCTCAATGCGGCCGCACAGCAGGATGTTCTTTTGCCACGCCCCCAGTCCCACCCGCGCTTTGGCTTCCTCTTTGGGGATGGGGTGGAAGCGCTCGAAATCTACGCCGGGAGGGATGATGGCGATGCGGGCCGGGTCCGCGTCGTAGTAGCGTTGCAGCTGCTCTTCTTCAGCCGCGGTGGCGGCAATCACCATGTCCGCCACCCGGTGCACAATGTGATACTCCCCTTCCAGGCGGGCTGGGGCGGCGCGCTCGGCGGGTGTAGCGGCGATCTCATTTTTCAGATGCCCCAGGGTGTGGAACATGTGCACAATCGGAGTGGCCCCGCCCCAGGCGCGGCGCAACCCCTCCGCCGCCAGACCAGACATCCAGTAATGGCTGTGGATCAGGTCGTACACCAGCCGTTCGCGGCGCGCAAAAGCCGCCACCCCGGCCACAAAGTCATCCAGATAGCGTTCCACTTCTGTCAGCGGAAGGGGACACTCCGGGCCGGCCGGAATGTGGATCACCCGCGCCTGCCCCCCCAGATCGTGCATCACCATGGGCACACAATCATCCTGGGAGCGGGTGAAAACATCCACCGCGTAGCCGCGTCGACCCAATTCATGCGCCAGGTCGCGCACATAGACATTCATACCCCCCGTTTTCTTGCCGCCCAACATGGCCAGCGGGCAGGTGTGCAGGCTGAGAAGAGCGATGCGGGGCTGTGAGGGCAGGGATGCCAGATAATACATGGACGTTTGATCTCCTTAATAGCTGGCCAGGGCGCACACCCAGCGTGTATCAGGCAGCGCGCCGGTCGATATCCAGACGGTAAATGGGGGTGTCCTGCGCGCCAAAGCGATACTTATAGCTTTCGCTGCCGCGCAGAAAGTCGAAGCTGGTGTGGCCGGTTTCGATGGCGTGTTGGATGGCGCGGGCGGTCAGAACGACGCCGGGGCTGAGGTAGGCGTGCGCCTGTGGGTCGAGACCAGAGTTGTAGACCAGGATGTGTCCCTGATAGTCGAAGTTGAAGAGGGCGGCCACCCACGTCCCTTCCACTTCCAGAAAGAGTAGCTGCAACGTCCCGGCGGCGTGGGCGGCGGCGGCTGTGGCGTGGAAAACAGCCCGCCGGCCGGGGTTGAGCCAGGCCTCTTTTTGGGGGGTGCTCTTTTGCAGCAGGGTCAAGAACACATCCACGGCGGCCGGCACATCCTCTGCCTGCGCCACTCTGACGACGCGCGCTTCCGCCCCCTCGGCGCGGCGCAATTTGCGCCGCAGCTCGTGGCGTTGCTGTTTATCCAGGCTTTCCAGGTAGGCCTCGAAGGAGTCGGGCAGAGAGATGATGGGGCATACCTCTTGCTGGTGGGAGGCAAAAGAAAAGCCGCGCGTGGCGGCCAGAGCAGCAAGAATCTGGCGCGAGGAGGAAGCGGCCGGTACATTGCACAGTGTCAGGCCCTGCCAGGTGGGAAAGGTGTCGGCGGTCAGGACATCGAAAATGGCGGCCCAAACGTCGGCCGCATCTTCGGCCGGCGCAATCAGATCGAGATAATCCGTCTCCTCGACGCAGCCGTTGAAGTGCAGGCGGTCGGCGTGTAGGAAAAAGCAGCCCACACCGCTCAGCCGGCCGGCTGCGTTACGCGCTGCCAGGGTGTGCAACTCGCCCGGCCCTAGATGCGTCCACCAGGCGCGTTGGTAGGCCAGGCTCTGAAAAGGGGTGTTGGTCTGGCTGCGTTGGGCCAGGTCATCCCACTCTGCTGCCAGCCGATCAAAAACGGCCGGGCCGACATGATGTTCCACCAGATAAGACATGCTGTTCCGTTGGACGGCCGGCGTTGCAGCGCCGACTCGCTCACTTGATCCACTCGCGTGCATCCCCCAGACGGCGCGTCATTTTGCGCTCGTCCAGATGTTCGAGCAAAGCGATGGCGTATTTACGGCTGGTTGAAAAAGCGTCGCGTACCTGAGCCACCGTGATGGTGTGGTGTTCACGCAAGTAATTGTAGAGGGTGTGTATATATTTTTCATAATCAGCCGCCGTCCACACCACTTCCTGGTTGACCTGCTTCAACATCCCCAGCGTCAGCAGCGCCTCGTACACATCTTCCCCCACTTCCGCCTGCGCTTCTTTGACACTGGGGGAGTTGATGCCGGCGCGGCGAAAGAGGGCCAGCAGATGGTCGATGCGCGCCTGTTGGGCCGGGGTGAAGCGAATGGTGTGGTCAGGCGACTGCACCACTCCCCCTGTCTCCTGCGCCATGCCCTGGGCCTGCAACGCTTTCAGCCAGGGGTTGAAGATGGGCGCTTTGAGCTTCAGCCGGCTGCGCAGCTCTTCACGTGGAATGCCGGGGCGCAGTGGGTATTGAGCGTGGTAATCGGCGATGATCTGCTGGGCTGCCTGGCGCCACTGTTGCCAGCGGGCGCGGGTGATGACGTGCGTCTCCAGCTCCAGCAGCTGCCCTTCTGCCAGCAGTTCGGTGTAGGCAGCTTCGGCCGCCGGCCGTTCCAGGCCCGATTGCGCCAGCAGGGTCGAGCGGCTGACGGGTTCCAACCGGCCGGCGGCCTGCAACAATAGGTCGGCCGGTGAGCCCTGGGCCAGGGTTTGCAGCCGTTGGGTCAGTTCAGGGCGAAAGCGGCGGTGTCGTCGGCCGGGGTGAGGGTCGAGCACCCGCCCACCGCCCAACGTTGCGCCGGGGGAGGGACGGCGCACAATGAAGCGCTCGCCACGTGTTATGGCGGCCGGCGTCTCCAAGGCCAGTTGCAGCCAGCCTTCTTCTCCCGGCTTGAGCTCGCTCACCCCCAGAACGCGGGCGCGGGCCAGCACTTCGGTCGCACCGACGAAAAATTTAACCTGGGTGTGATGCTTCAGAGGGGCGTCCGCGTCGGGTAAATGGCGGTACTGGACATCCACCAGGGTGGTAGGGCGCAGCTGGCCTGGATAGGCCAGCACATCCCCCCGCTGCACCTGGCTTTTGTCCACGCCGCTGATATTCACGGCCACGCGGCTGCCGGGCCGGGCGACTTCCAGCTTTGTTTTATGGGTTTGCAAGCCGCGTATCCGGCCGGTCAGGCCGGCCGGTTGCAGCGTGATCTCATCCCCCACGCGCAGCGTCCCATCCATCAACGTGCCGGTGACAACGGTTCCAAAGCCGCTGAGGGTGAAGACGCGGTCAATGGGCAGACGCGGCCGGCCCAGGTCGGGGCGCGGCTGTGCGCCGCTGAGTTGTTGCGCCAGCGTCGCCCGCAAGGTGTCCAGGCCAGAGCCGGTGATGGCGGAGACAGGCAGGATAGGCGCGCCATCCAACACCGTCCCCTCGAAAGTTTCATGCAGATCGAGCGTCACCAGCTCCAGCCACTCTGGGTCATCCACCAGGTCGACTTTGGTCAGGGCAGTCACGCCGCGGCCAATTTGCAGCAGGTCGAGAATGGCGAGATGTTCGCGCGTCTGGGGCATGACGCCTTCATCGGCCGCCACCACAAAGAGGGCCAGGTCGATGCCCCCCACCCCCGCCAGCATGTTCTCGATGAAGTCGCGATGGCCGGGCACATCCACGATGCCCGTCTCCTCCCCCAGGCCGGGCAGCGTCAGCCAGGCAAAACCCAGGTCAATCGTCATGGCGCGCGCTTTTTCCTCCGCCAACCGGTCGGGATCGATGCCGGTCAGGGCGCGCACCAACGAGGATTTGCCGTGATCAACGTGGCCGGCCGTGCCAATGACAAACATAAGGGATGATGGCCGGGCGGCCTACTCCTCCCGCACCGGAACAAGGGCGGGCTGGCGGCGGCGTTGCGGGTTGTTCTGAATCGCCTTATCCACTTCTTCCAGCCACAGCAGCGGCAGCCGCTTAATGGCGTCCGATTGAGCGCTCTGAACGCGCCACAACGTCTCTTTGTCCTGCTCCAGACGGTCGAGCTTTTCCAGCAAGGCGTGTAGCTGCTCTGCCAGCTCGTTGTCGCGCCGAATGGCGCTTTGCCAGCGTTGTTCCGCTTCCACTTCCTGCCCTTTCCACTGTTTTTGGTTTTCGGCCACGAACTCTTGCCACTGACCGCGCATCCGGTTGAGTTCTACACGGGTCAGCTCGGCCACCTCCCGCTGCTGTTGTTCAATCTGCCGCCGCCATTCGTCAATGGCCTGCACCGCCGTCTCGGCCGTTTTGGCCTGTTCGGCAAAGCGTAGCCACTCTTTGTTGAAACGGGCTATTTCGGCGCGATAATCCCCAAAGGCGCGTTCCCACTCATCCAGGCGTTGTTTGTGCTGGTAATCTGCCAGGCGCACCTGTTCCAGCCCCTCTTTCACCTGGCGTTGCAGGTCGCCAAACTCTCGCGCCACCCCTTGCACCGATGTTTCCGTGCGGGTGATGCCACTCACCGCCAGCGCCAGCCGCGTCTCCAGCGGCTCCCAGCGCTTGCCCACTTCCAGCAACGACGTTTCCACCTGGGTCAGGCCCCGGCTGTGTTGTTTGGCTGTTTCTTGCAGGTAAGCCAGCTGGTTGCCCAACGCTTCCAGGCGGCTGTCGATGGGGGGGAAACGGTTTTGCAAGGTGGCGATCAGCTTGCCCAGCCGCGTCTCCTCGGCGCGCCGTTGCTCCAGGTTGTTTTCCAGACGACTGAGAAGGCTGGGCAGCTTTTTGAGCTCCGCCAGCTCGCGCGCCAGGTTGTCGATCTCCAGCCGTTGCAGCCGTTTGATCTCTTGTTCCGCGTCCAGTCGGCGGGTGGCTGCTTCATCCAGCAGCCGCGTGAACTCCTCTCGCGTCTGGTTGATCTGCACCTGGAAGCCGGCGATAGCGCCCAGTTGGGATTTGACATCCGCCAGCTGACGTTCCAATTCGGTGATGCGCTGGTCGCGGGTTTCCACTTCACGTGTGCGCAGCTCCACCCGTTGTTCCAGTTCTGCCAGCCGCTTGGCCGTTTTGCGCCGCTCTTCGTCGAACCACTCCATACGGGCCCGCAGCTCGCTCAATTCAGTTTCCAGAGTCTCAAGTGACATATAGCTGGTTTCTCCCGTGCTCCAACCGTCTGGGGTTCGCCCCAGGCCATGTGCATTATAGCCTGTTGGCGGGTAAGTGTCAGCGCTTTTGCTATTCTCTTGCGCAGTTGTTATAATCAGCCCCACTTGCCACTGTAGCTCAACGGCAGAGCAATCGCTTCGTAAGCGATGGGTTAAGGGTTCAAATCCCTTCAGTGGCTTCCACCGCCCTGCCTGGTCAGGGTTTTTTTGTGGGTGCAGGCGGCCGGCCGATCATGAACAATCTCGCCCAACGCAGCGTCCAGTCCACCGTTTGGGTTGCCGCCAGCAGTATCTTGCGGGTGGGGGTTCTCTTTGTGCGCTTCACCCTCCTCAGCCGTTGGTTGCCGAAATCTGTCTTTGGCATCTACGCCACGGCCGATGCGGTGCTGTGGTTGACCAACAGCCTGGCGAACTTTGGGCTGGGGGCCGCCTTTTTGCACCGTGTGGCCGAGACAGAAGATGAGGAGCAAGCGGCGGCGCTCCACTTCACCCTCAAGGCGTTGTTCACCGCCGCCTGGGTGGCCTTGCTCAGCCTGGTGGCGCTGGCGACAACGGAGGGCGAAACGCGGCTGGCGCTGATCGTTCTGGCGCTAGTGCGGGGGGTGACGGAATTGACCCAGACGGGTGAGCTGGTGCTGACGCGACGGGTGCAACAACAACGGCTGGCGGTGTTGGAGCTGGCTATCGCTCTGGGCACGACGGCGGCGGCGCTGACGCTGGCGGCGCGGGGGGCAACCCTGTGGGCCTTGTTGGCGACAGATATGGTCGCCATGCTGCTGTCGGTGGTGGGGCTGTATCTGTGGCGGCCGGCGTGGCGTCCTCGTTTTGCCTGGTCGGGGCCGGGGGTGCGCTACTTTTTACGCTTTGGCAGCCAGAGCTTTTTGGGCGGCTTGCTGTTGCGCGGCTTGAACGACCTCGACGACCTGTGGACGCGCCTATATCTGGGCAATGTCCCCCTGGCGGATTACTCCCGCGCTTACGCCTTTGCCAGCTATCCCCGCATCATTCTGGCCAACCCCTTGACGCAAACCATTCAGGGAACCTACGCCGAACTGAAAGAGGATCATCTGCGCCTCTCCAAAGCTTTCTTCCGCGTCAACGCGTTGCTCGTGCGCAGCGGTTTTTTGCTGGGGGGTGGGCTGGCGCTGGTCGCGCCGGAGCTGATCCGTCTCCTGTTGGGGGAGAAGTGGCTGACCATGTTGGAAGCCTACCGTCTGATGCTGCTCTTCACCCTGCTCGACCCGCTGAAACAGTCGCTGGCGCAACTGTTCCTGGCGGTCGGCCGGCCGCGTCAGGTGGTGTATGTCCGGCTGGCGCAGCTGGCAACTTTGCTGATCGGACTCTACACGCTCGGCCGGCCGCTGGGCATTGCCGGTGTAGCGCTGGCGGTGAATGGCATGTTGGCGGTGGGGATTGGCCTTTTCTTATGGCTGGTGCGCCCGTATGTGCGCTATTCATTGCGCCGGCTCTTTATTGTCCCCACCCTGGCGCTGACGCTGGGCAGCCTGGCCGGCCTGGGAGCAGCCCGCCTTTGGGCTACATGGGCGAACACACAGGTTCACCCCTACACGTTCGGCGACCTGGCCGGCCTGGGAGCCGACTGGCTGCTCTTGTCGGTCAAAGGGATTCCTTTTGTCCTCGTCTACCTGGGGGTGTGGCTGGCATTGGAAAGGCAAGAGGCGCGCAGCATGTGGGCGCTGATCCGGCGCGTGGTAAAATAAAGGGACGGTGCAGCCGCTGGGCTGGGGCGCAATGACAAGGCATGGAACAGGTGTGGACGCCACGGGGTATCTCAGTCCGGTCTATGCCCAGGCATGGGCTGAGTTTGGCGCGCCGCGCTTTTTACCGGCCAGCGGCGGTTGGTTGCTGGCGCGCCCCATTCCCCACTCCCCCTGGCAAGACGCCATGGGGTGCTACCCGCTCTTTGCCTGTCGTGACTGGTCGCGCCTGGAGGAAGACCTGGTGGCCCTGGGGGAGGAGTTCGTCAGCGTCACCCTGGTGGCCGACCCTTTGGGCGCGCACGATGTAGCTACCTTACGCGCCGCTTTTCCCGACCTTGTGCGCCCCTTCAAAGCCCACTTCGTCATCGACCTGAGCCATGATCCGGTCGGCGTCATCGCTCCCCACCACCGGCGTAATGCCCATAAGGCGTTGCAACAGGTTCGTGTGCAGGAGTGCGCGCCATCAGCCGCCAATCTGGCGACCTGGGTGGGGCTGTACAATCACCTGATCGCCCGACATCATATTCGTGGCCTGGCGGCCTTTTCCCCGGCCGCCTTTGCCGGCCAGTGGCAAACCCCCGGCTTGCGTGTGTGGCAGGCGCAGCACGCCGGCGAGGTGGTAGGCATGACCCTCTGGTTGCGTCAGGGAGAGGCCGCTTACTACCACCTGGCGGCCTACACGCCCCAGGGGTACACCTGTCGCGCCTCGTTTGCGCTCTTTTGGGAAGTGATTCATTGCTGGCGGGCTGAAGGAGAGGTGCGCTGGCTCAACCTGGGGGCCGGGGCGGGCCTGAACCCCACCACCGATGATGGCCTGACGCGCTTTAAGCGGGGGTGGGCCACGGAAACACGGCCGGCCTACCTGTGTGGGCGCATCGGCAACCCGACCGTTTATGCTGCCCTGACGGCCGGTGATGCCAGCCGGGCTTATTTTCCTGCCTACCGCCGAGGGGAGTTTGCTTGAGATGACGCCTTCCCCCTCCCGTCGCGCTCCCTTCCAGCGTAACCCGGCCCTGGAAGCTCTGCTGACGGAGCTGAGCGACCTCCTGGGGCCGGTGGAAGCGCGTCTGGCGGCTCAATTTGATCGTCCGACCCGGCCGGTGATCTTGATTGTAGGCGCGCCTCGCTCCGGCACCACCCTGTTGCTGCAATGGCTGGCCCAGAGCGGCTACCTGGCTTACCCCACCAACTTGCTTTCCCGTTTCTACGCCGCTCCGGCTGTGGGGGCGCGCATCCAGTTGTTGCTGACCGACCCGCGCTTCGATTTTCGTCAGGAGTTGGGCGACCTGTCCCACACCTTCGACCTGACATCGGAGCTGGGCAAGACACGCGGCGCGCTGGCTCCCAACGAGTTCTGGTACTTCTGGCGGCGCTTCTTTCCCCTGACCGCTCCACGCCAGCTTAGCCCGGCCGAGGAGGCCCAGGCGGATGGGCGCGGTCTGGCGGCCGAAATTGCCGCCATCCAGGCCGTGTTTGAACAGCCCTTTGTGGCCAAGGGGATGTTGCTGCAATTTAATCTGCCGTTCCTGGCCCGTTTTTTCGATCACTTGCTGGTCATCCACATCCAGCGCCATCCGCTATATGTCATGCAGTCCTTGTTGAGGGCGCGCGAGATGTACTTTGGCGACCGGGGGGCGTGGTACTCGGTGGAGCCGCCAGAGACCCACCGGCTGCGCACTCTACCCGATCCCCTGCAGCAGGTGGCGGGTCAGGTATATTACACCCGCCAGCATATCACGGCCGGCCTGGCGGCTCTGCCGCCCGCTCAGGCCCTGGTGTGGGGTTACGCAGCCTTCTGCGCCCGGCCGGCCGCTCACTGGGACGCCCTGACCACCCGGCTGGCTCAATCCGGTTACACGCCCGCCGCTGCCTGGCCCTATCGCGGCCCTGAACAGCTGACCCCCACCAACACCCCCCGCCTGACGCCGGCCGAACAAAGCCAGGCTCAGGCCGCCTATGCCCACTTCTCCGGCGAGGTATGGTCGTGGTGAGACCCACCCGCCGCCCCAGGAGCAAGCATGACCAAGCATACCCTGGCTGACCTGGCTCTCTTTGGCGGGCCGCCCGCCTTTCCCGACACCCTGCATGTCGGCCGGCCCAACATTGGCGACCGCGCCCGTCTCATGGCGCGTCTGGAGGAGATGCTCGACCGACGCTGGCTGACCAACCATGGCCCCTTTGTCCAGGAGTTCGAGCAACGCCTGGCGGATTACCTGGGGGTGCGCCACGTCATCGCCATGTGCAACGCCACCATCGCCCTGGAGATCGCCGCCCGCGCTCTGGGGCTGCGTGGGGAAGTGATTGTGCCTTCCTTCACCTTTGTGGCCACCGCCCATGCCCTGCAATGGCAGGAGATCACCCCGGTTTTCTGCGATGTGGCCGTTGGCAGCCATCATATTGACCCCCAGCAGATTGCGCGCCACATCACCCCCCGCACCACCGGTATTGTCGGGGTACATGTGTGGGGCATCCCCTGCGCCCTGGAGGCTTTGCAGGCGGTTGCCGACCAATATGGCTTGCAGCTGATGTACGACGCGGCTCATGCCTTTGGCTGCTCTTACCAGGGGCAGCTGTTGGGGCGTTTCGGCCGGCTGGAGGTTTTTAGCTTTCACGCCACCAAATTTTTCAATGCCTTTGAGGGGGGTGCGATTGCCCTGGATGATGACGAGCTGGCGGAGCGCATTCGTCTGATGCACAACTTCGGCTTTCGCGGCCTGGATAATGTCATCTACCTGGGCGTCAACGGCAAGATGAGCGAGGCTTCGGCCGCCATGGGCCTGACCAGCCTGGAGAGTCTGTCCACTTTTGTGGCCGTCAATCGCGCCCACTACCACGCCTATCGCGCCGGCCTGGCGGCTATCCCCGGCCTGCAGCTGTTGACCTACGACGAACGAGAGAGCCACAACTATCAATATGTGGTGGTGGAAATCGACGAGGAGGCGGCCGGGATCAGCCGCGACCGGCTGGTGGAACTGTTGCACGCCGAACGGGTGCGGGCGCGACGCTATTTTTATCCTGCCTGTCACAAGATGGAACCTTATCGCTCCTACTTTCCTCACGCCGGCTTGTTGCTGCCGCAAACGGAGCGCCTGACACAGCGGGTGATGACGCTGCCCACCGGCACGGCTGTCACGCCCGATGATGTGGCCTGTATTTGTGATGTGATCCGCTTTGCCACGACGCATGGCCCGGCCATCATGCAGCGCGCCGCCTGAGCCCTATGTCCGCCGCGCCCAAAGTTAGTATCTTGATGACCACCTACAACCATGCCGCTGTCATCGGGCAGGCGGTGGACAGCGTCATGACCCAGCATACCACCTTTCCTTTCGAGTTGGTGGTGGGAGAGGATGCCTCCACCGACGCCACGCGGGCTATCTTGCTTGAGTGGCAGGCGCGCTACCCCGACCAGATTCAGTTCCGTCTGCGCCCGCACAACTGGGGGCGCAGACGTAACTTTGTGGATGTGTTGCAGGCCTGTCGTGGCGAATACATCGCCATTCTGGAAGGGGATGATTACTGGATGGCGCCCGATAAGCTGCAACGCCAGGCGGACGCCCTGGATCGCGACCCCACCTGCGCCATCTGTTTTACGGCCGCCTGGAAGCTGGATGAGCGCCGGCCGGAAAGCCCCATCTGGTTTGGCCCGCGGTCGCGCCGCGAACGTTACACCCTGGCGGATTTATGTCGGCGTAACTTCATGGCGACCTGCACCGTCATGTTCCGCAACCATCTCTGGCAGACGCTACCGCCCTGGTTCGCCACGGTTCCGGCCGGTGACTGGCCCTTGCATGTTCTCAACGCCCAACATGGTAACATCGCCTACCTGGATGCTGTCACCGCGGTGCATCGCATTCACGCTGGCGGCGTATGGTCGGCGCGCCATGTGGCGGCCCGTCTGCAGGATAAGATCGTCATCGCTCACATCCTGCGACAGCACCTTGGCCCGGCCTACTATCCCCTGTGGGACCACACCCTGGCTACTTTCTACTGGCAACTGGCCTGGACGCGCTGGCGTGAGCGCCCCCTGGCCGGCCTGGGATATGCCTTGAAGCTAGGGGCCGGCCGCCCTGTCCCCTGGCGCGCCCTGGTGGCAGCGGCCTGGGGAGCATGGCGCGGCCAGGAGGAAGGGCCATGAAGGTTGCGATGATTGGCTCAGCCCCCCGGCATTGGGGCGGCGGCGGACGCTGGGGCGGTGGCGGGGTGGCGACCCATTTGCAGGAGCTCATCCCCGCTCTCCATTCGCTGGGGGTATCGGTGCGGCTGTTGGCGGAAAATGTGGCGGCCGGCCAGGGGTGTGCGCCGGCCGACATCACTCTGAGCGGCATGACGCGCACCCCGACCACACTGTTGCAGCAGGCCGGTCGGCCGGCGCTTGTCTGGGGGTGGCGGTTGGCGTGGCAAGCCGGCGGCATTCCGTGGGGGCAACGACTGCGCTTTTGGGGTAGCGCCATGAACTACAGTCACTTCCTGGCGGTCGATCCCCCCCAGTTGTTACATCTGCACAACGCTCGCCACCGCACCTTCCTGACGCGCCATATCTTGCGTCAGACTGTGCCTGTGGTGGTGACCTTGCACAGCGTCAATGAGTTGGTCGACGCCAACGCCGACCACGCCTGGCTGGCGCATTTAAGCCGGCTGGCCTACCGCCAGCCTCTGCACTTCATTGCCGTCAGCCACTACGTGCGCAACGCGGCCATCGCGCACGGCGCTGACCCGGCCCGCGTCACCGTCATTCCCAATGGCGTGGACGGGCAGCGCTTCCAGCCCGGCGACCCCACTGAGGCACGCGCCAGCCTCCATTTGCCGTCTGCGCCGACACTGCTTTTCACCGGCAATCTGACGCCGCGCAAAGGGGTGGATGTCTTGCTGCGCGCCCTGGCGGCGTGTGCCCCGGCCTGTCCCACCACCCAACTGGTCATTGTAGGGGAGGGGGAGGAGCGGGTGTCGCTTCAGGCCCTGGCCCAAACATTGGGGCTGGCCGACCGCGTGCATTTTGTCGGTTTCCAACCCCACCCCACCTTGTCGCGTTGGTATCAGGCGGCCGATATTTTTGTTCTGCCTTCCTGGGCCGAAGGATTGTCCATCTCTTTGTTGGAGGGGATGGCAGCCGGTCGGCCGGTGGTTGCCAGTCAGCCAGAAAGCGGCGCCCATGACGCTGTCGAGCCGGGGGTGACCGGCCTGCTCACCCCCTACGGCGACGTGCCAGCCCTGGCCCAGGCGCTGACTGCATTGTTGGAACGGCCGGCCTGGGCCCAACAGTTGGGGGCGCAGGCGCGTCAGCGGGCGGAGACCGCTTTCAACTGGGGGCCGATTGCCCGACGCACCCTGGCGGTGTATGCGCAGGCGTTGGCGGCCGGAGGGCGTTGAGATGGCCCACATCTGCATTCTGTCCAGCGTCCACATAGCCCTGGACAACCGCGTTTTCTACCGTCAGGCGCGCAGTCTGGTGCGTCTGGGGCATCAGGTGACCTTGATCGCCGTTCACGACCGCCCGGAAGTTAAAGATGGTGTGACCATCATCCCGTTGCCGCGTGTATCACGCTGGCAGCGCCCCCGCCTGTGGTTGCAACTGGTGCGCCTGGCACGAACGACCCAGGCGCATCTCTACCTCTTTCACGACCCGGAGCTGTTACTGGTGGGGCCGGTGTTGCGTCTGGTCACCGGCCGGCCGACCATCTACGACATCCACGAGGTGTACCCCGATTTCTTCCTGGTCAAAGATTACCTGCCGGCCTGGGTGCGCTATCCGCTGGCCTGGGTTTTTCGCTGGTTAGAGCCGACCCTGGCGCGCCTGAACAGTGGCCTCATCTTCGCCGACGATGAGATCGCCCGCCCCTTTCGCCATCTGCCTCGGCCCCAGACGACCTTGTTCAACTTTCCCGGCCGGCAGCTGATCGAGGCCGGGGCGGCAGCGACAGCGACCGGGCCACCACGCGCCCCGATGGTGCTGTATTTGGGGGGTATGGAACGCAATCGGGGCACAACCTTGATGATTCAGGCCTTTCGTCAGGTGGCGGATGCGCTGCCAGAGGCGCGCTTGCTGCTGGTGGGGCATTTTGAACCTCCCACTTTGCAGGTCGAGGTACAACAGGCAGCGGCGGCGGCCGGCCTGGCAGAGCGCGTCCTCATCACCGGCCGTGTACCTTTCGAGACGATTGGGCATTACCTGACCCAGGCGGCCGTGGGGTGGGTGACCTGGCAGGCCGTGCCCAAAAATGAGAAAAACATCCCCACCAAGCTGTTTGAGTACATGGCCTACGCCCTGCCCATCGTCAGCAGCGATTTGCCCTCCACTCGCCCCTTTGTAGAGGATGGGGTCAATGGTTATCGGGTAGCGGCCGACGATCCGGCCGCCCATGCCGCCGCTGTGCTGCGTCTGTTGCGCGACCCGGCTCTGGCCGGAGAGTTGGGGCGGCAGGGTCAGGCGCTGGCGGCGACGCGCTTCAACTGGGATGCTATGGAAATCCGCCTGGGGGCGCTGGTGGAGCAGGTTTTGGCGGCGGAGACGGGCGGCCGGCGGTGAAAACATCCCCATTTATTGCGTGTAGCCAAGCTGTTCTTGCAAAGGCTGAATGAGAGGGAGGATGCGTTCAATGGCCGGCCGGTTGGACTGCTCCCATTTGCGCCGGCCGGGAGTGGAAACGACATTGATCTCCGGCAATTCCGTTGCCAACGTTGTCAATTCTTTCGTGTAGTCAAGATGGAGAAAAGAAGCCAGACGAGGCAACCAAATGGTTGGCGCTGCGATCCAATCTTCGTAGCGCAATTGAAAGTAGCGCTCCCTGGCGGCCGGCGTGGCCTGGTGCGCCAGCACCGCCTCGTTACACCGTCGCCACTGCCAGGCGCACACCTCCTCCAGGGGCCTGTCGAGCAGCTCTCGCCAGCCTGGAATCAGGGTGAAAGCCCAGCGACCGCGCACGTCCCCCGGAATGCGCACCGTCGCCGGCACGGCGTAACCGGGAAAGGCGTGGGGATGTCGCCACCCTTCCATCAGGGAGTGGATGTTATCCCGGCCATCCCGCGTCACATAAACGAAGCGCGCCTCAGGGAAGAGGGCCAGCAGAAAAGGTAGCCGCAGACAATTCTCCGGCGTTTTTTCCAGCAGGCGGATCGGCCGGCCGGGGCGGTGGGTCGCCCGGTTCCAGGCTTGCGCCCCCCAGCGAATGAGGCGCAAGCCCTGCTGTGGCACGGCGTAACTAACACCGGCCCCGGCCTGATCGCTGCGCCCGCGACGTTTGATCGCCTGGTAGAAGGTTTGGCGGCGCAAGGCTGCTTGCAGACGATGCACACGCCGCCAAAAAGCTCCCGGCGCGCTCTGCCGTTCAAAGGCATGTCGGATGGCAGCGGCCGAGTGGGGTGTCAGATCCGTTGCCTCCAAGGCGCCCGATTCCCACCCTTTGACACGCGGATGATGCCAGCGCTCCAGAATGGCTTTGCTCTCATACCCCAGTGACCATAGCTCCGATGCTTCGGATAGGATATGATAGAGTAGGGTGGTACCGGAGCGGGGGCAGCCGATGATGAAAACGGGGTCAACCAGCATGACAGGTGTTCTCTGGATAGGGCGCGGCGCGGGCTGACTGTTAAACAGGCGACACAGTGGGTGTTAAATCAGGGCTTGACGCGCCTTCTCTACAAGCCTATCATACCATGTATAAGCAACCCAGCATAATCAGGTACGGTGGCTGTGGCGAAGAAGTCGCCGGCCGGTCATCCACAAGGCAGGCAGCATGATTGACCAGGTAGACCAGCAGTTGCAGCAATGGGCGCGAGAAGCCGCTGGCGGTTGGTCTGTTTCCCTGGATGCGCCCCAGGATGGTCTACCTGGCCATGGCGTCAACCTCTACCTGCTGCAGCTTTCACCTGCCCCGCCCCCCAGCACCGGGCGCACCGCTCCCTATCAATTTCATGTGCATTATCTCGTCTCCACCTGGGCGACTGAACCGCCAGCTGCCCATCACGCCCTGGGCAACTTGCTGTTAGCTGCCCTGGAACAAACAGATATGGAGGTGGAATTGACGCCAGTGCCCGTCGAGACCTGGCGCGCCCTCGGGGTGAGACCTCGCCCGGCCTTTATGTTGCGGGTTTTGGTGCGCCGGCCGCGGCCTGAACCGTTGACCCACTATGTAAAATCTCCGCTCGTGATCAAAACAACGCCCACTGTAGCGCTGGCCGGCGTTTTGCGCAGCCCGGCCGGCTTACCCCTGGCGCACGCACGGATAGAATTGCCGGCCTTGAACCAGTCGACCGCCAGCGATGATCACGGTCGCTTCCGCTTTCCCACCGTCCCGGCCGGCGACCTGGTGCGTCTGGTGGTTAAAGCCAAAGGCCGGGTATGGCAGATAGATGTCCCACGGCCAGACCCCGAGGCTGATGCCGTGGCGCTGGTGATCGATCCGTTACAACCAGAATAGGGTGGTTGAAGGGTTGGTCTCCTGGCGCTATTCCACCAGGAAACCAATCGCTCGCCCCGGAGGAGTGTTATGATCTATCAATCGCCTGATATTTATGTGGAGGAGGTGGCTGGCGGCCCGCGCCCCATCCAGGCTGTGGGAACCAGTACAGCTGCCTTTTTGGGCGTCGCGCCCGACCCCAAAGCGCCCCGCAACCAACCGATGGCCTGCAATAATTGGACGCAATTTGTGCGCACCTTTGCCTCCAATGAGAACCCGGCCAGCACCCATCTGGCGGAAGCTGTTTTTGGTTTCTTCCAAAACGGAGGCAGCCGTTGCTATGTGGTGGCGCTCGACAAAGGCAAGCCTCTCAAGGGCACAGGCAACCAGCGCGCCGGTCTCGATCTGTTGGAGCAGGTGGAAGATGTCGCCATTGTAGCCGCCCCCGGTTACAATGACCCCGCCGCTCACAACGATCTACTGGAGCATTGTGAAAAGATGAAGGATCGCGTCGCCTTGCTGGACAGCCTTGAACGCGTGGATGCCATCGAGCGATTGACAGAGGTAGCCACGGCCGGAGGGGATGCGGCCACGGCCGGCGGTTTGCGGCCGGCCCTTTCCAAAGGGGGATATGGCGCTTTTTACTACCCCTGGATTGCTATCCGCAGCGCCTTCAACCGCGAGCTGATCAACGTCCCCCCTTCCGGCCATCTGGCCGGCGTCTGGGCGCGCTCCGACTTCACCCGCGGCGTCCACAAAGCGCCCGCCAATGAGCCGATTCGCGGCGCGCTGAATGTGACCCACACCCTGACCCGCCAGGAACAGGCGGTGCTCAACCCCCGAGGGGTCAACTGCATTCGCTACTTCAGCCAGGAAGGGGTTTTGGTATGGGGGGCGCGCACCATTGCCGATGGCAGCAGCGAATGGCGTTATCTCAATGTGCGCCGCCTGTTCAACATGATCGAGAAGTCGATTGCCACCAGCACACGCTGGATCGTGTTTGAACCGAATGACCGCACCCTGTGGAAATCGATTCGTCGCGACATCTCTGCTTTCCTCACCCGCCTGTGGCGCGACGGGGCCTTGATGGGACGAACCCCGGCCGAAGCCTTCTTTGTCAAATGCGACGAGGAGACCAATCCACCCGAAAACATTGACGCTGGTATTGTGACCACCTTGATCGGCATTGCTCCGGTCAAGCCGGCCGAGTTCATTGTGTTCCGCATCAGCCAATACGAAGGCGGGGCGGAAGTTGAGACCCAGGGAGGCAGCTAATGCCAGAGCAAGGAGCACAACCCGGCACGTTCAATGAACCCTACCGGGCCTATAACTTCAAGTTAATCATCAACGGCGTGACCGAAGGGCACTTCACCGAATGCAGCGGCCTGGATGTGCGCGTCCAGACCATTAAGTACCGCGAAGCCGGCCAGAGCCAGATCGTCCACGCCCTGGTGGGGCAAGTGGAGTACGCCAATGTGGAGTTGCGCTACGGCGTCACTGCCTCCCGTGAATTATGGGACTGGTTTCTGAAGTCAGTCGAAGGCGCAGCCGAGCGGCGCAATGTGTCGGTGGTGATGTTGGACAGCACCGGCGCTCAGGAAGTCCTGCGTTGGAACCTGATCAACGCCTGGCCGTGTGAATGGCGCGGCGCGCCGCTAGACGCTCTCTCGCGTGAAGTTGCCGTTGAGTCGGTCAGCCTCGTCTTCGAGCGACTGGAACGAGAGTAAGATGACCACCTGGCGGGAACGCTGGCTGGCAGCGGCCGGCCGTCGACTGCAACAGTTGGGCCTCTGGCTGGAGGCAACGGCCGGGGCGTATCACGACGACCTGACGCCGGCCGATGTTGCGCCCCCTGTAGACACCGTCGCCCGGCCTTCTTCTGTGGAGGGGCCAGCGCCGCCGGCCGGCCCGCCGGCCCATTGGCTGGCCTTGCTGGCCCGCGCCGAGGTTCCCTTGCATTGGGTGGAGCGGCGGGAGACGGCGACCGCGGCCGCCCGTCATGCCCGTGAAAGCGGGAACCCCCCCACGTCTCCGCCCCCCGTCATTCCCGTGAAAACGGGAACCCGCCCCTTGCGCGCCCCCACCTTTGTCCCCTGGCCGGAACGGGAAGTTGTCACGCCACCACGTGAGAAGGCGAAGCATGATGCTCGCTCGGCACCCTTGACGACCCTGGTCTCGAAAACCCCTCAGCCAGGGCGCAAAGCCCCGCCAGGACGCCTGGATGGCAGTCATTTCAAGAACCCTTCGCTGGTGTTGCCAGCTCCTCAGTCAGAGCGTCGAGATGTCACGCCAGGACGCCCAAAGGCCAGGAAGCTAAAGAAACCTTCAGGGTTTGGCGTTTGGGCGTCGCCATCCCCCCGGCCGAGGCGTCGAGTTGTCACGTCAAGAGGCCGCGATGCAGAGAATTCAGAAAGTCCGCCCATAGGGGCGAACACACAGGTTCGCCCCTACAAGGTGAAATCTACCACTGCGGAAACACCCACTCGTCCAATGGCGCAGCGCCGCGGCTTTTTCCAGGTTTGGGATCGACTGAAACGGACGGTGGGGCTGGTCTCCAGACCTCAACCACCTGTGATTGAAAAACCGCCCTTGCTGCGGCCGGAACCCTCTTCCTGGCAGGCATCCTCCAGGCAGATACGCCAACCTGCCCCGACCCCCAGGCTGGCGACGGCGGAACGGCCGGCCGACCAGACCCTTAAGACCGGGCGACCACCTGAGGCGGAGGGGGTGACGGCGCTTCACACCGCCGCGCCGATTCCACCTTCGCGTGTAGCCGCCCCCCGTTTTCACGGGGGTGACCAACCGCGCCATCAGAGGGCACAGCAGAGCGCTGGCCTCCGGCCGCCCCCCCCGACCGCGTGGCAAGGCCGGAGGATAGCCCCCGCCACCTGGGGCGAGACGCCCCGTCGGCCGGCGAGCCGGCCACCCGGGCCCACCCATCTTCCAGCATGGTTGCCGGCCGGCGCAGATCGTCAGGATGCGCCTGCGGTACGCAGCGATGCACGCCCTACCTCAGACCTGGTGGATGCCTCTTACTGGCCGTCACTGCCACCCACACTGGACGGCGCGCCGGACTCTCTCTGGGAAGAAGCGGGTTCCGCACCACGCCGCGACGCCCACCCTGACAATAGAATGGCGCATGAGCTGCAGTTGGCGCGTGAGCACCGCGCCGAAGCATGGGAGTTGCGTTAGCGTAGTAGCGTAGCCGCGGTTTCCCAACCGCGCCGACCGAGTTGTATGACACACGACGCCGGCTTCCAGTCGGCAAGGGACACAATAAATATGGATGGACACCATAGACAGGGTAAAAGAGGCCCCACACAAAGCAACTACGGAGCGCTGGCTTCCAGGTCCGCCTATTCCGTTTCGTCGGTGGTAGCCCCCTCGCACCTTTCGTGCCCCTTGCGGCCCATCCCATCTTGAACCACCTAAGCCCATGGAACGCGTAGCCTTTTTGATCGAAGCCACAGGGGAACGGATCGGATGCTTACTCAACCCTGAAGGATTGGTGGTGCGCCGCAGCGCCGGCGTCCGGCCGGCCGCCTCCCTCAGCGGGCAGACGACCGGCGCCGGTCTCAGCGACGACCCCCTGCTCTACACCGGCGGCGGCCGCACAGAACTCCAGCTCGATCTACTCTTTGATGTCACCCTGGCCGGCTCCTCCATCCAGACAACGGATGTACGCAACTTAACCGCCCCCCTGTGGCGACTGGCGGAGAACGCCCAGCGGACAGATGGCTCTGGCGCGCCGCCGCTGGCCCGTTTCGTTTGGGGCAAGGCATGGAACATGCTGGGGGTGGTCACGGCCGCCGCCGAACGTTTTGAACATTTCACCGCCGCTGGCGAGCCGCAACGCTCCTGGCTGCGCCTGCGCTTCGTACGCGTGCCCTCCCCGGCGACAACGCCCGCGGCCGAAGAGGACCTGACAACCGTCGATGGCGCGCTGGAGGCGATTTTGGCAGAACTGCCCGACGAAGCCCCCACCCCGGCCGAAGCGGCCGCCGCCACCAGCCAGGGCGAGATGGGCGCCGCCCATGTGATCACCGGGGAAGGGCCGGATGGGGAAAGTCTGCCGGAGATCGCCTACCGTTACTATGGCGACCCGGCCCTGTGGCGTTTGCTGGCCTGGTTTAACGATGTCACCCATCCTTTGCAAATGGCGGCCGGCGAGTTGCTGCAAGCGCCGCCGCTATCGTTATGGGGGCGTTGGCCATGATCCCGACCGGACAGATGGAAGCGACTTACACCCTGCCTGAGTTGACGGTGGAGGTAGCCGGCCGGCCGTGGCCCACAGCCGCGCTCATCCCTCTGGCCCAGGTGTGGGTGCGCCAGACCCTGTCATTGCCCACCCAGGCCGAGTTAGTCTTCAACGATCCCCCCGGCCCTCTGACCGAAGCGGAACGCGTCACTCCAGGCGACCGCTTGCAGCTGCGGGTGGTGGGCCAGACAGCCCCTTTGTTCGATGGGCAGGTGACCGTGTGTGAGCAACTCTATTTGCCCGATGGACAGCGTCAGGTACGCCTGCGCGCCTATGACCTCATGCACGCTCTGCGCAAGCGGCAGCGCCTCAGCGCCCATGTCCAAACCACCCCCCGCGAGCTGGTGCAGGAGTTGACCGCCGACCTGGGCCTGATTGTGCAGGCAACCACCGACGGCCCGCTGTGGGAGCGTGTCATCCAACATAATCAGACCGACCACGATCTGCTTGTCGACCTGCTGGCGCGCTGTGGCTTGTATTACACCCTGCGCGAACAAACCCTGCACCTGATCACACTGGACGGCTTGGAGGACGAGCACACCCTGACCTGGCGCGAGAATTTATTAGAGACGCGTCTCATGCTCAGTGGCGAACCCGCCACCCGTCAGGTGACCGCCCTGGGTTGGAATCCCATGGGGGTGGAAAACTTCCAGGGGCGCGCCGACCAACCCCGCAGCGGACGGCAGACCACCGCCGCCGTCACGCCTACCACCGTGCTGGGGGTGGATGAGCGCTGGCTGGTGGGACATGGCCTGGCGGATGACTTGCATGGCGAGGCGCTCGCCCAGGCGGAATTAGACCGGCGCACGGCCGGCGAGGTGACGGTGTGGGGCGTCGTGCGCGGCGACCCGACCTTGCGCCCTGGCAGCCGAGTAACGGTACAAGCGGTGGCGGATGCCCTGGCCGGGACGTATGTCCTGGCGCAAGTCATCCACCGCATCGACGCCCACCTTGGCTTTATTTCGGAAATCTCCAGCGAACCCCCGCCCACCCGTGTTCGGCCGGCCGCTGCTTCCGCCACCCTGGGCGTGGTGACGGCCGTCGACGATCCCGAAGGCCTGGGACGAGTGCGGGTCAGCCTGCCCGCCTACGACAACGTAGAGACAGATTGGTTACAGGTGGTCAGTCCGGCCGCCGGCGTGCACAAAGGGTTGGTGGCCCTGCCCGACGTGGAAGACAATGTTCTGGTGCTGCTGCTGCAGGCCGATCACCCCGAACAGGGCATTGTCCTGGGGGGGTTGTATGGCCCCTTTGCCCCCTATGACCCTGGCGTAGAGGGCAGCGCCACCCAGCGCTACTCATTGCGCACGACCAACGGCCATCTGCTGCGTCTGGACGACCACAGCCGCACCCTGCGCCTGGAAAATAGCCAGGGCAGCTTTGTCGAAATGGCCCCCGGCAAGGTGCGCTTGCACGCTACGGCCGACCTGGAGCTGAGCGCTCCCGGCCGGCGCATTGTCATTCGCGGCGGCCACATCGAGTTTGAACAGGCGTAAGCAACCGTCGCTCCCGTTTCACGGAAGTGACGGACCGCAAAGGCGCAAAGAACGCCAAGAAAGAAAGGGAAAACCTTCGCGCCCTTTGCGCCTTCGCGGTGAGAACGGGCAAACACATAGGTTCGCCCCTACAACCATTTTCACGGGAGTGACGTACCCACGGAGCGCCGGCTTCCAGCCCGCATCTTGTGGTTCGTAGTAACGACTTTAGCCGTTGGCCAGCTTCCAGCCCGCATAGAAGGGCGCCGAAGAGACATGGATGGAGACAGTAGATAGGATTAGGCAAGATCATGTTTTGGTTGACTGAAGATGCCGTGTTGCGTTGCGCCCACATCATGGGCCTGGTGGCGATTGAACCGACCCAAACGCTGGTGACCATCGCCGGCCGGCGGGTATTGGTGGCGACTGATCCAGAAGCTAAGGCCATTGCCGGCTGCCCCAACGCGGCCCCCCCTTTTCGCCCCTGTCTCAATACCCGCCGGGTGGAGAAAGGATATTCCGCCTTTATCCACATCAACGGCCATGAGGTGTGTCTGGACACCGTCACCGGTAAAACAGATGGCACACCCACTGGCGTGGTCTACTACCATGTAGCCACGCCTGGCCAATCCCTGGTGGAGGCCGCGGCATGAACCAACCCCGCTATCGCGCCTGGCGCTTTGTCTACCCCGGCCTGGACGCCCCCGAAGCGTTTGCCGGCTTGCAGACCACCCCCCGTGGCGGCATCGCCATGGTGCAAGATGAGGCCTCGGTACGTCAGGCGATCCTGCTATTACTTTCTACCCGCCCCGGCGAACGTGTCATGCGCCCCGATTATGGTTGTGAGCTCTATCGCCTCATCTTCGACCCTAACGACGAGACGACGGCCGGCCTGGCCATCCATTACGTGCGCCGCGCCCTGGAACGTTGGGAACCACGCATCGACATTCTACGTCTGGATGCCGGCGCCAACCCCCAGGAACCGGGTTTGCTTGAAATTGCGCTCGATTATCGCGTCCGCGCCACCCAGCGGCGCGACACGTTGCAACTGGCGCTGCGGCTCAACGAGGAAGCTTTGTGATGATCACAAGAGGATAGCCTGCATGTCTCTTAAAGCCCCGAAACTTGACGACCGCACCTTCGCCCAACTGATGGCGGAAGCGCGCCAGCTGGTGGCCCAAAAAGGGGGCAGCTGGACGGATCTCTCGCCGGGCGATCCCGGCGTGGTGTTGTTAGAACTCTTTGCCTATCTGACCGAAGTCATGCTCTACCGCTTGAACCGGGCTCCAGAGAAGGCGTATGTCGCCTTCTTGCGCCTGCTAGGTGTGACGTTGCAACCCCCGGCCGCTGCCAGTGTCGATGTGACCTTTATGCGCAGCCGCCCCTCCGACAAACCGCAGGAAATTCCAGAAGGTACACGGGTCACGGCCGGCCGTGGCCCCGGCGGCGGGCAAGAAGCGCCGATCTTTATCACCACCACCCCAGCCGTCATTCCTGCCAACGCCGCCGAAGTGACTGTCCGCGCCTACCACTGCGAACAAATTGAAGGCGAGCTGGTGGGAACCGGAACCGGCCTACCTGGCCAGAGCTACACCGTGCGCCGCCCCCCCATCATCGCTCCCACCGGCGCGCCTCTCGATCTCGTTGTCGGGGTGGAGGCGGCCCCCGGCGAGCTGGATGAACGCATCCCGGCCCGCGAATTCATGGGCCGAACGTACCGCATCTGGCGCGAAGCCGCCCACTTCACCGACCCCGGTCGGGATGATCACATCTACGTCGTAGATCGCCTCAGCGGCGTCATCACCTTTGCGCCGGCCGTGCAGATGCTTCAGCCCGATGGTCAGCTGGCCGCCCAGGCCACTTTGCTGGCAGCGGCCCCGGCTGCCAGGCGCGAAATCCGCGTCTGGTATCGGCGCGGCGGCGGCGAAGCAGGCAACGTGGCCGAAGAGCGCCTGACCGTTCTCAAAGACCCCCTGCCCGGCGTCACCGTCACCAATCGGCGACGGGCGACGGGGGGCAAAGCCGCTGAAACCCTGGCCAACGCCCTGGCGCGTGGCCCCCAGGAACTACACTCTTTGCAGCGCGCCGTCACCGCCCAGGATTTCGAGCTCATTGCCCGTAACTATGGGGCGCGAGCGGTCGAGCGGGCCAGGGCCTTCACCCGCAAAGAGGTATGGGAACACGCCCCTCGCGGCCATGTGGAACTATTGCTTGTTCCTGATGTGCCCGAAGCAGAACGGGAACGGGTGACCCTGGAGCTGTTGCAGGCCCATGAGTCGGAGGCAGTGCGAACCCAAATTCAGGCCGCCCTGGATGTGCGCCGACCGCTGGGCGCTACCTGCCTGGTCAACTGGGCGCGTTACAAAAAGGTCAAAGTTCAGGCCACCGTCGTGGTGCAACGGGAGGAGGATCGCGAAGCGTTGCAACAACGCCTGGTGCAACGTCTCAACCAGACTGTCACCCCGGTCATCACACCCTTCAACTCCACCGGTTGGCCTTTCGGTCAGGCCCTGCGCGCCTCCCATATTTACGATATTGCCCTGGCTGAACCAGGGGTGCGCTGGGTGGATCGTGTGCGGCTGGTGGTAGAGGAAGTTCCCAATCAGCGGGTGGACGCCCTGGCGATTGATTACTTTCAGCCAGACACCTGGTATGCCGGCAGCGGCCCTATCCTTTTCCGTTCCCTCAACAACGGCGAAGGCTGGGAAGTAGCCTCCCGCTTCGCCGGCCCTATTGTGGCCGTGGAAGCCCACCCCCAGCGCGCCGGCCTGCTGGCGGTGGCGGCGCGGCGCGCCGGCAACAGCGGCATGGAGGTGCGCATCTCGGCCGATTGCGGCGAGACCTGGGAGGCCGGCCGCTTTGCCACTGCCTTCAACATCAACGACCTCGCCTGGGCCATGCGCGACGGCGTGCCCATTCTGTTCCTGGCCACAGATGTTGGCCTGTACGAAGTGCAGGCCCGGCCGGGCAGCAGCCCCATTCAAATTTTGGTTGATCCCCAACTGCCGGCCGACCGTGGTTTCTACGCTGTGGCGACTTACACAGATGTGCGCGGCGTCGCCCATGTGGCCGTCGCCGCCCAAAGCCTGGGTGGGGTGTATCTCTCTATTCAGGGAGGTCAGCCTAACTCCTTCCGCAAGAAAGGGGCCAATCTGCCCCCCACCGAAGATATTCGCGTCCTGCGGGTGCAGGTGGATGGCCCACGCGCCTTTCTCTGGGCCGGCGCGGCGGCGTTAGAAGGCTCCAATGGTAGCGGTTGCTACCGTTGGGAGCTACGCGGCACCCAAGACCCACCCGAAGGCTGGAAAGCGTTCAGCCAGGGGTGGCAAGGGGGCAGCTGCCGCGATCTGGCCTTTCAACGGATGCACGTTTTCGCCGCTACCCATCGTTTGGGCGTCATGCGCCTGGACGCCAGCCAGGAAAATGCCGCCTGGCAGGCCCCGGCCGTGACCTGCGGCCTGCCTCTGCGCGACCCAGGGCGTTTTCATCCGGTGGATGCGGTGGCCGGCAGCTTACCCAGTGCCGCGCCCCTGGTTATGGCGGGTGGCGTGGCTGGCGTCTATCGCACGTTGGATGGCGGCGTCAGTTACGAAACCTCTTCCAACGCCGAGTTTCGCGAAAAGGTGACGTTGCCCAAGACATGGTTGTTCGTTTCCTACGATCCTGAGATGACGGTGCTGAGCGAAGATGAAGCAGAGTGAGATTGCCCGTCTCCTGCCCGACATTTTCCAGCGCACCCTGCGCGAGGGCAACCCCTTGACGCTGTTGCTGGCGGTCATGGAGCAATTCCATGCCCCGGCCGAGGAGGTGTTGGCGGAATTTGAGCGCTATTTCGATCCCTATCGCACCCCGGACGCTTTTGTGCCGTTCCTGGCCAGTTGGGTTGACCTGGGAACTTTGTTGCGCGCCCAGGCGGAGACCTCGACCACGGTGGAACCATTTCCGCCTGGCTTGGGGCGCTTGCGGGAGCTGATTGCAGCGGCGGCTTATCTTTCCCAATGGCGCGGCACACGCGCCGGCCTGACACGCTTTTTAGCCACTGCCACCGGCATGGCCGGCTTCGCCATTGATGAACAGGTTATCGGCCCAGATGGACAGGTCATTCCTTTTCATATTCTCATCACCGCGCCGGCCGCTGCTGAACCTCACCGCTCCCTGCTGACGCGCATCATCGAAATGGAAAAGCCGGCCCATGTAACCTATGCGTTAAACTTTAAATAGGGGCTGCCCCAGGCGTCTGCCCCCTGATGCGTAGGGGCGAACCTGTGTGTTCGCCCCAAGATGGAGAAAATGAGATGGATACAATCAACATGATCATCAACATTTTGGGTTTCATCGCCGGTCTGGCAGCGGCCGTTCTGGCGCTTGTCTTTGGCATCATGAACGGGACGATTGGCCTGATTGCGGCGGGTGTGTGGGGTTTGATCAGTGTACCCCTGGCCTGGTTCAGCGGCGCCAAGGCCTCGCCCACCGGCAACCCGTTCAAAATGAGCATTGGAGCGAAATTCAAGGCTGTACCCGATACCGCCTGGTATATCATTGCTGGCTTGCTGGTGGTAGTGGTCATTATTGCGGTCGTCGAAGGTGTGGTAGCCTGATACCTCTTGATGATCTCCAGATGATAAAGGTCTTGAGTAGGGGCGTATAGCCATACGCCCCTACCAGCGACGAGCCGTTTGTGGTCTTTGAACCCCGGCCTTCAAGTAAGGTGAGAGGAAGGTAGGAGCAGAGCGTGTCGAACGAATTTACCATTACCGTCGCCTCGAATAGCGTCCCATTGGACGCTAACCGACAGGGCAGCGTGGCGTACACCGTGTTCAATGCCAGCGGCCGGCCGATAACAGGACGTGCGACGCTTATCTCAGAACCGCCCAATCAGGCGCATCTCAACTGGTTGAAGGTCGAAGGGGCGGTGGAACGTTTTTTCACCATCGGCGGGGCAGAACAATTCACTGTGCGGGTCGCTGCTCCCTCTGAAGCAACGGCCGGCAACTACACCTTCCGCCTGAAGATGGTGGATATTGCCAACACCGATGAAGGCGTGACCGAAGGCCCCAGCGCCACGGTGGCAATTGGCGCACCGCCTCCGCCGCCCCCCAGTCGCCCGCGCTGGCTCATTCCCCTGATAGCTGGCATCATTGCTCTGCTCATCTTAATTCTAGCGGTGGTGTTGTTGACGCGCTCCCGGACTATCCCCATGCCCGATGTGGTGGGGTTGTTGGAGACCGAGGCGGAAGGCACATTGACAGCTGAAGGGTTGGCGATTGGGCGCATTCGCGATGAGGCCAGCGATGCGGTGGCGGCCGGCCGCATCGCCCGCACCGAACCTGAAGCCGGGTTTGAGCTTGAGGCCGCCACGCGGGTCAGCCTGTTCATCTCCACCGGCCCCGACGCGACGCCCACGCCCACCGCGACCGCCACCCCCACGCCTTCCGCCACCCCCACCGCTACCCCGACCCCAACACCATCACCCACGGTTGACCCGGCCTTGCTGGCGAGTTACCCGCTGGCTACCGATGGCCGGGACAGCAGCGGCCGGGCGGACGACATGAACCTGCAGGCAGTCACCTTTAGCGATGGCGCAGCTTTTTGCAATGGGGTGTATGACCTCAGCTCGGCCGAAGGTTGCCGCATTCGCACACCCGACCTGCTCGACTTCGACTTCAACCGCTTCACCATAGCCATTGAGTTTCAGGTGGCGAATTTTCTCGACAACAAGCCGGTCTTTGTCGGTGGGCGCTCTTTCCGCTGGATTGGCTTCTACCTGGACGGCGATGGTGGGGTGCGCATGAAGTACAACAACAGCAACTTCGCCGATTGTAGTGTGACCTACCAGACAAATGTCTGGCACGAGGCGTGGATCACCTACAATGCTGGCGAAGCGCGCCTCTACCTGGATGGAACATTGGGCTGTACGGTGGCTTTCATCATCAACCACGGTAATGACGCCAATGTGGGTGTCACCGACTACTCCAACGCTCAGGTGTTCCGTGGTTTTGTACGCAACCTGCGCCTTTACAAAGCGGCCTATGTGCCGTAAAACTGTAGGGCAGGTTAGCCGGAGCCAGGTGAGCCATAGGACTGTAAGGGCGGGTTTCCAACTCACCCTTACAGCTGCCATCTATCTGTCAGGAACAGGGTATGTCCAACGAATTTACCATCACTGTCGCCTCAAATACCGTCCTGCTGGACGCCAATCGGCAGGGGCATGTCACCTACACCGTGTTCAATGCCAGCGGCCGGCCGCTCGATGGACGCGCTACGTTGGCTTCTGATCCTCCCAATCAGGCTCACCTGAATTGGATTCAAGTTGAAGGGGCCGTGGAGCGCCTTTTCACCATTGGCGGCGCAGAACAGTTCACTGTGCGCGTCACGGCGCCGGCCGGGGTGGGGGTGGGAAACTACACCTTTCGCCTGAAGATGGTGGATGTCGCCAATATGGATGAAGGGGTGACGGAGGGGCCAACGGTGACGATTGCCATCCCGCCCGCTCCTGCCGCGCCGCCGCCCACCCGCCCTCCCTGGCTCATTCCAGTTATAGGCGGCGTAGCGGCGTTGGTGTTGCTCATCCTGGCGCTGGTCTTGTTCAGCGGCGGCGGCGAGGAAGTGATCATGCCTGATGTGGTGGGGTTGTCGGAAGGGCAGGCGGAGACGGTGTTGACAGCGGTCGGCCTGAGCATTAGCCGCATTCGCGAGGAGGCTAGTAGCTCTGTGTCGACCGGCCGCGTGGCGCGCACCGAACCGGCGGCCGGCGAGACGACCTCGACCGATGCCGGGGTGACGCTTTTCATCTCCACCGGTGCCGGCAGTGGCTCACAAATAACACCCCCCATCCGCCTTACGCGCTTCCCCATTGGAACGCGTGTTATCTCGCCGTAGGGGCGGGTTTGTAACTCTGTTAGGAGCAAGGTGTGTCGAACGAATTTACCATGACTGTAACTTCCAACTCGGTTCAGCTCGACGCGCAACGTCAGGGCAGTGTGGCGTACACCGTTTTCAACGCCAGCGGCCGGCCCCTCACTGGCCGCGCTGTGGTGGAAAGCGATCCGCCGGGGCAGAGCCATGCCGCCTGGGGCGTTGTGGAAGGGGCCATCGAGCGCTTTTTCTCTATTGGCGCCGCCGAGCAGATCACCCTGCGCCTGACCTTGCCGCCTACGGCCGCGGCCGGCAACTACACCTTCCGCTTGAAGATGGTGGATGTCGCCAATGTGGATGAAGGGGTGACGGCCGGCCCCACCGTCACCGCTGTTGCGCCGGCCCCTCCGCCGCCGCGCAAATTCCCCCTGTGGATCATCCCCTTGATTTTAGGTGTCCTGGCGGTGGTAGCGGTGGTGGTGTTTTTGGTGACGCGCCCCAGCGGCGTTGCGATCCCCGATGTCACGGGGTTGTTGGAAACAGATGCTGAAGCCACTCTAATCGCGGCCGGCCTGACCGTGGGGCGAATACGGGACGAGAACAGCGAGGCGGTGGCCCAGGGATTGGTGGCGCGCACCGAACCAGAGGCGGCGCTGGAAATTGAGGCGGCTACACCGGTGAACCTTTTCATTTCGGCCGGGCCGGCCGCCACTCCCACCCTGGCCCCCTCCGCCACCCCCACCCTGACCCCCATTCCCAGCGCTACCCCCGACCTGGCAGCTACCTTGCAGGCGTTGGCTACTCAGACTGCTGTTGCCGTCCAGGCCACGCAATCGGCCCAGGCTACAGCGACAGCCCAGTCGGTGCAGGCTACTGCCACAGCCGACGCCATCATTCAGGCCGCCATTGACAAATACACCGGAACCTGGAGTACGGACGCGTTCGTTGAGGTTCAACGTCTGGCGATCTCCAATAGCGGAACGAACATTACGGTCAGCGCTACGGGCAAATTCAAAACTCTTCCCAGTTTTGCCAGTCAGCCATGCGTCACCATTTTCACCACGGAGTGCACCTGGGGGCAGGCTACAGCGCCCTATAATGGTGACCCCATCACTCTGGACGTGATCGCCGACACCGGCCTGACGCACCGCCTGACCCTGACAGTGCTGCCCAACAATGTTTTGAGCGTGGTGGATCAAATTTACAACGGTAACAACCTGCTCATCACCAACTCCTACACCCTGGAGCCGCAGTTCCGCTTCTTCGCCACCATGATTTTTGTACAGCCCGATTTTCGTGTAGCGCCCATTGTCGGGACGGTTGTGATCGTACCTACGCCGACGCCATAATTTTTTGACGGAGCGCCGGCATTCTGGGAGCTCAACATAAACGCGATTGGGAAACTGCGGCTACGGAAAGATGAACGTAAAACTATTTGTTTTGATTTTGGTGGTGTTGGCACTGGCCTGTATGGTAGGGGTGGCAGTCGGTGTGGGTCAAGATGATAACACCCCTCCCAATTCAGACGCGCCTGACTGGGTGGAGAACCTGGGGAGTCTCATTCCCAAGAAGCGGGTGACCTCGGAAGATATTGTGCGCGCCGATCCCCTCTCCTGCCTGAGTGGGGAGCGTCTGCGGCTGGCGGCCGGTCAGACGTGTCAGTTTCGCCTGGCGCCCGCTTCTAGCCCTCGTGTGCTTGATCTGGCTGTCCTGGCGGGTGACGAGGTGTTGCTGGCCTTGCAGCAACCGGTTAAAAGCGACGGCAGCCCCCTGACGGCCGAGAGTGAAGCACGCGCCGGTCAACGCCTGGAGCTGGATATCCAACGTCGCCAAAGCGAGGCGGATCTTATTATCCTGGCTATCGCCTGCCGGGGCGGGGATGATTGCGTTCTGGAGTTGCGCTGAGGCAGTCGATAAATGGCTCCAGAGCCTTAAGGCGCTAAACGTCTTGAATTGGGGCGAACACACAACACAGAGGCGAACTCCCGTTTTCACGTGTAGGGGCGAACCTGTGTGTTCGCCCCTCTGTGTGTTTGCTCCTTGCAACCGGCCAACGGCTAAAGCCATTACTACGAACCAACCGCCCCGCTCCTGTTTTCACGGGGGTGACGGACCACGTCTTTAACGTCTGCCTTTCTCTCTCTACTCTCTTGGCCGGGGTTACCTGATCATGGGGCGTCCCCGCGAAAGCGGGGATTAGACTACCGCCTTGATGATGGCCGGGATCGCCCCAATTAACAGCACCAACTGCCAGATAGCCCCTAGAATGCCCACAATGATCGCTGCCAGGGCGTCGGTGATGCTCACCAGGAAGATAGGAACCAGACCGTGCAAGAAACTGACGATGAAGCTTCCCAGCAAGCCGGTCAGAATGAGAAACACCAGCCCCTTATTTTGCAAAAAGCGTTGCTGCGCCAGAACAATGCAACCAGCAGCAACGACTTTGAGAACCAGGATAACGCTGAGCATGGCGGCCGCCCCACCGCGTGGAAAGAACGAGAAAATGGCGAAATAGGCCAATGTGCCAAAAGGCGCGGCTAGAAAAAGTCCCACCATGGCCAGCAATTTCGCTAGCGCTACCAGAATCAGAACAACCGTTGCCAGCAGCAACAACAAGGCGACGATGAAGGTCAACAAACCCTGCACCCGGCCGAAAAAAGATTCCGGCAACACCAGCGCTACCGCCATCTGCCCCAGGGCAAAAAGTAACAATCCATCCACCAGCGCCAGATAGGGAATGCCCAGGCCCGGGACGTCTTCCTTGAGGTTGTTGATCTCATCCGGGTCACACTCGTCGCGGATGTCATCCGGCATCTGGTTGCAGACGTTACCGGCGAAGGAACCTTTGATGAGCAGGCCGCCCCCCACTTCGGCGACCACCACCACCAACAACAAGACGACAGCAGCCAGTAGAAAGGGTTTACGCAGGGCGTCCATAGCAATCTTCTCGCTTTCCGATGTACAATCCAATCTTTACTAGCATACCATAAATTGAGCGTCCATACGCGCTCTCTTAACCTTTTCACGGGGGTGACGAACCGCGAAGGCGCTAAGAACGTGTAGAGGCGAACCTGTGTGTTCGCCCCTGTGGGAAAGGGTGAACACATAGGTTCACCCCTACGCGCCCTGTCACCCCCGTGAAAACGGGGGCTTTGCGGTGAGAACAAAATGAACGAACCCTTTTTCATTGTTGGCGTCCACCGCTCCGGCACTACCTTGCTGCGCTATATGTTGAACAGCAGCCCGCGTATTTATATCCCGCCGGAGTCAGATTTCATCCCCCGTTTTTTCGGGCGCGCCCTGCGCCGGCCGGACAGCCAGCTTCTCAATCAGCCTCTAGCGCCAGAGCAGGTGGAGAAACTGCTTCACATCATTTTTACCCGCTACCGTTTTGTACGCGCCTGGCAAGGGCCGCCCCCTGATCCCGCCCTCTTTGGTCCCCGCCCCACGCCGGCCGACTTCCTCGACACGCTCTACCGCCGCTACGCCGCCCAGCAGGGGGCTGTGCGCTGGGGGGATAAGACACCTATTTACACCAGCTATCTACCTCTGTTGGATGCCCTTTTCCCCCAGGCGCGCTTTGTCCACATCATTCGTGATGGGCGGGATGTGGCGCTGTCGGCGCTGGACACCTGGGGCGCGAAGGAACCGCATGTGGATATTTACTTCACAGCCCGCAACTGGGTGCGCCGGGTGACAGCCGCCCAGGCGGCCGGCGTGCGGTTAGGGCCGGGGCGCTATCGGGAGGTGCGCTACGAGGCCTTGACCACCACCCCAGAGGAGGTGTTGCTGGAGTTATGTGCCTTTCTAGATGAACCCTACACCCCCGATATGGCCCGCCCCCATGAGCTGGCACGACGGGAGGTGCCGGCCGGCTCTTTCCACGATCCGGTGCGCCGGCCGCCGGCCCCTGACCGCATCGGTCGCTGGCAACGCGAAATGTCCCCGGCCGACCGCCGCCTGTTTGAAGCCCTGGCCGGCCCTACGCTGGCCCATCTGGGCTACCCGGTGGTGGGGGAGCCAGTTCCGTGGAGGGAACAGCCCCGGCAACGCGCTTTGCGGTTAAAGTATGGCGTTTTGCAGGCCGGTCGGTCGGCTTTGCAACGCCTGGGCTTGATGCCCCCCATCTGACGCGCTGGAGGCAGGGATGGATATTCTGTTTTTGACCTCGCGTCTACCCTATCCGCCAGATCGGGGAGATAGGCTGCGCGTCTTTCATTTTATCGAGCATCTGGCTGCCGACCACGCCCTGCATCTTGTCTCCTTCGTCACCGGCCCGGAGGAAGAAGCGCACCTATCGGCCCTGCACCCCTACTGCCGCACCATCCACACCTTGCGCCGGCCGGCCTGGCGCGCCGCCCTCAGCGCCGCCTGGCACGCCTGGCGCGCCGAACCGCTGCAAACGCTCTACTACCGCTCGGCCGCCATGCAACGCCTGGTGGAGGAGGTGCAGGCCACCCACCGCTGCCAGGGGGCGTATGTGCATCTTTTCCGCATGGCTCCCTACGCCTGGAATTTGCCGGGGGTGTATCGCGTGGTGGATTTGACGGATGTTATTTCAGACGAGATTGGGCGCTCGCTGGCCTACCGCCGGCCGCCCGCCCGTTGGCTCTATCAGCTGGAGCAGCGGCGCGTTGCCCGCTATGAGGCGTGGACGGCGCATCATTTTGAGGAAACCTGGCTCATCGCTGAGCATGATCGCGCTCTGCTCCAGGCGCGTTGCCCTACGGCGCAGGTGCAGGTCATTCCCAATGGCGTGGATGTGGCGATGTTGCGCCCGTTGGGCCGGCCGCGCCGGCCGGAGAGTCTGCTCTTTGTGGGGCACATGCGCGTCTTCCACAACATCGACGCGGCCCGTTTTTTGGTGGAGGAGGTATGGCCGCGGGTGCGGGCCGCCCTGCCAGATAGCACAGTGACTCTGGTGGGAGCGGATCCCGGCCCAGAGGTGCAGGCTCTGGGGGAGCAACCAGGCGTGACAGTGACCGGTTTTGTGCGGGACTTGAACGCCGCCTTGAATGAAGCAGCCGTCTTTGTGGCTCCGTTGCGTTTTTCGGCCGGTGTTCAGAACAAGGTTTTGGAAGCTATGGCGGCGGGCTGCCCGGTGGTGACGACGGAGCGCGTGCGGGCCGGTCTGGGGGCGGAAGCGGGTCGCCATTTGTTGACCGGTGAGTCGGCGGCCGAAGTGGCGGAGCAGGTTGTGGCGTTGGTGCGTCGGCCGGCACTGGCCGAAACCCTGGCCGTCGCCGCCCGCGCCTTTGTCCTGGAGCGTTTCACCTGGCAACGGGCGTGTGAACGTTGGCGTGCCATCGAGCGGTTGATAACAGGTTAGGGCCACGCAAGACACGGAAGCTCGCGGCCGGCCTTGTCCGTCACCCCTGTGAAAATGGGAGCATTGAGCCGATCTAATTTTTGAAAGTTCATTAGCTGTCCCCCAACGTTGGCGCGGCTGGCCGTTTGCGGTAACATTCAGGCCGGTATGGGGCGGGTGTCCATGCAGGGCCTGCCTGGCCAAAGTGGCGCGCTGCGCTTATGTCCAAACATGAAGGAACCGTGATGATGGTCTCTAGATTAACGCGGTGGTGCGACGGCGTCATCGAAGCTGGTTGGTTGCTGGCTGTTATCGTCGCCCCGTTATTTTTTAACATTCACTCTGACCGCGTCTTCGAGCCGGACAAAATCACCTTTGTGCGCTCGTTGGCGTTGATCATGTCCCTGGCCTGGCTGGTCAAGTTCAGCGCCCAACAGGGATGGCACCAGCTGCGCGCCTGGCCCTGGCGCGGCCCAGAGGCGGTGTGGCGTATGCCCTTCGTCCTGCCCGTGTTGTCGGTGGTGGTGGTCTACCTGCTCTCCTCCCTTTTCTCGATTGTCCCTCACGTCAGTTGGGCTGGCTCCTACCAGCGTTTGCAAGGGACCTACTCCACCCTTTCCTACATTGTTCTTTTTGCCCTCATCGCCGCCACGTTGCGCAGTCGGGCCCAACTACAACGCCTCATCCTGACCATCATCCTCAGCAGCATTCCGGTGGCGCTCTACGGTTTGCTGCAATGGCGGCAGCTCGACCCTCTGCCCTGGGGCGGGGACACCTCGACACGGGTGGCCGGCCACATGGGCAACTCCATCTTCGTGGGGGCCTACCTGATCATGGTTTTTCCCCTCACGGCCGTGCGCGTGGTGGAAGCCTTTGGGCGCATTTTGACCGATGAAGAGCTGGCCTACGCCGATGTGACGCGAGCCACCATTTACATCTTCACCGGCGCGATACAACTTTTTACTCTCTTCCGCACCCAGAGCCGTGGCCCGGCCCTCGGTCTGGCGGTCGGTCTCTTCGCTTTCGTCCTCATTTTGCTGGTGGGGTTGCGCAATGCGGCCGAACGGCGGGAAGGCCGGCCGGCTTCTACCCTGTTGTGGCCGGCCGTCTACATGGCTCTCGGGCTGGGAGCGTTGGCGGTCAGCGCCCTGTTGCAACCTCAGTTGGGGGCGGCCGGAGCGTTCCTGCTTTTTGCCGGCGTTTTGAGTTTGCTGGCCCTCTCCATCTTTGTCCTGGCGGCGGCGCGGCGCGGCCAACGCTGGTTGTGGGGAGCGTGGTTGAGTCTGGCGGCGCTGGTCGGTCTCGTTTTGGTGCTGTTCAACGTCGCCGGAGAAGGGGGGGGCAATGTGCGCACTCCGGTGGCGCGTGAGGTCATGCAAACCCTGGATGCCTGGCGCGATTTGCCGGTTATCGGCCGGCTGGGTAGCCTTCTGGAGGACGATCTACGCACCGGCAAGGTGCGCGTCCTGATCTGGACGGGAGCGCTGGAGTTGATTCAACCCCATGACCCCATCCGCTACCCCGATGGCGAACCAGATCGCTTCAACTTCCTGCGCCCCCTGCTTGGTTACGGCCCGGAAGCGATGTACGTGGCTTACAACAGCTTTTACCCGCCGGAGTTAGCCACTGTTGAGGCGCGCAATGCTTCCCCTGACCGCTCCCACAACGAGACTTTCGATGCCCTGGTCATCACGGGCGTCCTGGGCTTTGTGGTGTGGCAGGCGGTTTACTTTTCCATCTTTTACTATGGTTTCCGCTGGCTGGGCATTGTGCGCAATCGCTTTGAAGCGCGTCTGTTGCTGGGATTGTGGATTGCCGGCGCGCTGGTGACGCTGGCCTTTTTTGTGTGGTGGAAAGGGTGGGTCTACCTGGGGGTGGCGATTCCTTTCGGCAGCATCTTCCTCGGCCTGATCCCTTATCTCATCTACTACGCGCTACGCCCCCGGCCGGCCGTTTCCCAGGAATCTTCTCTCTCCCCTTCTGATCAGCTGCTGCTGATGGGGTTGGTCTCGGCGCTGACTGCCTTCTATGTTGAAATCCACTTCGGTATTGCCATCGCCGCCACGCGGGTGCACTCCTTTGTATACATGGGGTTGCTCTTCATTGTTGGTTACTGGTTTGTGCGCGCCGGCGATGAACCAACGCCGGCCGTCGAAACCCCGCCGCCCACTCCTACCACGAGACGACGGCGCGCCGCCCCGGCTTCGACTCCCATCACTCCGCCGGCCGGCCCACTTGGTCCCCTGACTGTTTATGCCTTGTTGTTGGCAGTGATCACCGGCCTGTTGTTCTTCGAGTTTATCACCTTCACCCCGCGCCCTGGCGAGCTGGAAAATATCCAGAGCGTGACGGATCTGCCCGGTATGGTGGAGATTTTCCACCGCGCCGTGCTGGTCAACCCCTCCCAGAACTTCGCCGACTCCCCCTATATTTTTGGCCTGGTGCTGGTGAGCTGGTTACTGGCCGTGGGCTTGCTGGTCAGCGAGAGCCTGCGCGAGGGGGTGATCAACGGTGGTAGCCTCTATCCCGGGGCTGCCATTCCCAGCGTGGTCAGCGCGACCGCGGTGTTGGGTCTGGCGGCGCTGGCGACCGGCGTTGTGGCTCTGGTTCATCCCGAACGTAGCGCCAACCATGTCTTGGGGGGGGCGCTGCTGGCGCTGTGGGGCGTCCTCACGGTTGGCGCGGCTCTCTTTCTCTGGTTGCGCCCTCAGGAACACCTGGCGCACGCCTGGGTACAGGTTGCGGCCGGCCTCAGCCTGTTGATCTCTCTGGCGGCCCTGGTAGCCGGTGCACTGGTGGTGGGGCTTGTAGGCCTGGTGTTGGCCGGCGCCCTCATCTACCTGGGGCGCGACCAGGGGTGGAATCAGCTGGCCGCTCCGTTGGTGTGGGTGGGGGGTGTCTCCTTCTTTCTGGCGACTGTGCTCGCCCTAAACCAGGCCGCTCTCTTTCGCAACAGCTTCATCACCCCCCCGGCCGCCGCCCAACTGGAGGAAGCAGCGCGGCGTGTTCTGGAGGCCAACCAGATCACACTCTACCTCGACCTGCTTTATCTCTTCATGGGCGGTTGCCTGTTAGCCCTGGCAATGGCCTTGACCGCTTCCTCCTTGAGCTGGCGTCAGGTTTTGGTCTGGCTCAGTCTGCCGCTATTGCTGGCGTTGATGTTGTTACTCTTTTTTCTTAACGACGCCGGTCAAGTGCAACGAGTGACCCTGTTGACGCTGGCGTTGATGCTGGCAGTTGGGGGCGCCTTTGCCACCCTCTCCTATCGCAAGAAAGATCAGTGGCGTAGCCTGACGGTCTGGGGTGGCATGGGAGTGCTCGTGTTGCTGGCTCTGGTGGTGCTGTTGGTGCTCGACCGTGGGACGTTGCAGGTGGTGGGGGCGGTCGCTTTCCTGACCACCCTGGCCATCTGGTTTTTGGCCGGCAGCCACACCTATGATCCTTTGCCGGCCGGCCCGACAGTGGCCTGGGCCATCTTGCCCGTTGTGGCGTTGTTGGGTCTCTACCTGGTGAGCCAAACCAATATGCGCGTGGTGCAGGCGGATATGGTCTACAAGCGCGCCCGCCCTTTCGATAACGAAGCCTCCCGCGCCACCCGTCTCTACCTGGATGCTTCCCTGCCCAACCAGGAGCGTATCGCCGCCCGCGCCGCTTCGCTCACGGCCCGTGACAACGCCATTGCTATTTACGAGCGCGCCATCGAGATGACCCCCCGCGAGGACTTTTATTACCTGTGGTTGGGGCGCGCCTTCCTGGAAAAGACCACCGCGGCCCCCGACGACATCGAGGCGCTTCTGCAAACGGCCGAGGAGCGTTTACAAGAGGCGCAAACGATCAACCCCCTCAACACTGACCACACCGCCAACCTGGCGCGGCTGAACGTGCGCTGGGCTGGCCTTTCCACCGACGACCCCAACGCCCTGCAGGAGCGCATCGAGATTGCCGAAGCCTATTACCAATCCGCCCTGACGCTCAGCCCACACAACGCCGTCATCCGCAATGAATACGGTGGGCTGTTATTGACGTTGGCCCAGGATTGTGAGCGCGCTCTGGCTATCTTTGAGGAATCGAACGCTATCGATCCCTTCTACACCGGAACGTACTACAGTCTGGCGGATGCTTATGTCAACTGTGCCCCAGAAGATGATCTGGAGCAGGCCTTGCGTTATCTGGAACGCGCCACAGAGGCGCTGGAGGCCGGGTTAGTTGCCCCTACTGATAAGGGGCAAACCCGCGCCGAGGTGCGCAATAGTGTGGCGCGTTTGCATGTGGCTGTCGGCCGGCGCTATCTGGAGTTGGGCCTGTTTGATCAGGCAGAGGCTGCGGTGACCCACGCCCGCGCTACCCAGACGGACAACAACACCGTCCTGGCGCTCATTAGCCAGTTGGAGCAGGAGATCGATGCCGCCCGACAAGGCTAAAACTTATGTTGCCCGTCATCCTACTTTTCCTCATTGCTCTGGCCATCACCAGCGTCAGCACCCCCTGGGCGCGTCGCCTGGCGTTTACGCTTCACATGGTAGATATTCCGGCAGCGCGCAAGGTACACACCACCCCCATGCCCTTGCTAGGGGGATTGGCGATCTTTAGTGGCGTGATTGTGCTGCTGGCGGTCACCTTTCGCCGCAATGAAGAGATTTTAGCTGTGGCCGCGGCCGCCTCGCTGATGATGGCCGTGGGCTTGCTGGATGATCACCGGCCGCTGCCCGCCTGGGTCAAGTTCACCGGCCAGATGCTGGCTGTTCTGCTGACCGCTTATCTGGGTATTCGTGTCCAGTTGCCCCTGCCCACCCTTCTCAACTATGCCCTGACAGTCATTTGGTTTGGGGCCATCATCAACGCCATTAACTTTCTGGACAATATGGATGGCTTATGCGCCGGCGTCAGCGCCGTGGCGGCCGCCTTTATCACCTTACTGGCAGCTATCAACGGCCAATTCCTGGTGGCTGGCATGGCGGCAGCCGTGTTAGGGGCGTGTTTGGGCTTTCTACACTACAATTTTCAGCCGGCGCGCATCTTCATGGGTGACGCCGGCTCTCTGCTGTTGGGGTATCTGCTGGCGGTCATGACCATTCAGCTGCGCTTTGCCGAAACCACCCCCCGCATCACCTGGATGGTTCCGGTGTTGATTTTGGGACTGCCCCTCTTAGACCTGGCGCTGGTGACTGTTTCGCGTCTGCGTCGGCGGGTGAATCCGTTGACGACGGCCGGTAAAGATCACCTGAGCCACCGTCTGACCCAGGCCGGCTTCAGCCAGCGGGAAGCTGTCTTAATTCTCTATCTGGTGGGGGGTGTCTTTGGCATGGTTGCCATTTTTGTCACCCGGGCCCAGCTGCTGGAAGCATATCTGGTGGCGGGGGGGACGGCAGCGGCCTGCAGCTATGTGATCTGGCGGTTTGAGTTTCGCCCGCCATCTGCTGCGCCATCGTCCCCCGGTTAAGGCTGGGTCGTTGCGGGCCAGGAAACGGCATCAACGTTCTAGCTGAACGTAATCCACAATTTCTATCCTATTGAGGTGTTGTATGACGAAGAAAGGACAGGGCGGCGGTTTCGCCAAAAAACAGGCTATGGAGGTGGAAAAACGACGTGCGCAGGAGCGCCGCCGTTCCATCATCACATTGTTGGGCATCACAGCTGTGGTAGTCATTGTGATGGCGGTCATTGCTGTGTTGCGCGCCGGCCGCCAGACGGAAGAAGCCGCCGCCATCTTGACGCCGGCCGCTGTGACGTCGGGAGCTGAAGAGGATGCCAGTGCAGCGGCCGACGCGCCGGCCGCTGAGAGCGATGGTTACCCAGGTGCGTGCGAGGGCCAGGGAGAACTGTTGACGGCCGACCGCCCCCTGGCTGAGCTGGCGCCGGCCGAACGCGACCATTACTACACTGCTGCGCCTGACAATATGCTTACCCCCGACGTTTGCTATGAAGCGGTGTTGACCACGGCCGGCGGCGAGATGCGTTTCCGCCTCTTCGCCGATGAAACGCCCCTGACCGTGAACAACTTTGTCTTTTTGGCAACCCAGGGTTACTTTGATGGCACCACCTTTCATCGTGTGCTGGAAAACTTCATGGCCCAGGGGGGCGATCCCACCGGCACGGGCGTTGGTGGGCCGGGTTACCAGTTTGCCGACGAGGTGGACACATCTTTTTCCTTTGATCGACGCGGCCTGCTGGCCATGGCCAACGCTGGCCCCGGCACCAACGGCAGCCAGTTCTTCATTACCTTTGTAGAAACCCCCTGGCTGGATGGCAACCACACCATTTTCGGCCGGCTGCTAGAGGGAGACGACGTCCTCAGCCAGATTCGCCTGCGCGACCCCGCCACCGACGCTGACCCTGGCCAGGAATTAACGCGGGTGGACATCTACATTTATCCATAAAGCGTAGCCGCGGTTTCCCAACCGCGCCTGGCCGGGAGTCGGCGCTACTTTAGGGGTGGGACGATAACCCACCCCTACGGCGCCAGGCGCTGTTGGTCGCGGGGGAAGAGCGTCACCAACTTGATATTCGGCGCTCCCACCAGCTGCATCAAAAAACGCTCCAGCCCAATGGCAAAACCGCCATGCGGCGGCATCCCGTAGCGAAAGGTTTGCAAATAAGCCGCAAATGGTTCCGGCGCCAGACCCCTTTCCTCCAACGCTGCCAGGTAGTCGGCATAACGGTGCAGACGTTGCCCGCCAGTGATCAACTCCGTTCCCCGGTACAGCAGGTCGAAGGAATTGGAGTAGCCCGGCCGGTGTGGGGCGGGATGGGTGTAAAAGGGGCGTTTGCTCATCGGGTAACCGCTGACAAACAGGAAATCGCTGCCATGCCTCGCCTGCGCCCACTCCCCTAGATAGCGCTCATCCTGGGGCGAAAGATCTGGCTCGCCGCGCACATCCACCCCATGCCGTTCCCAGATCAACGTTTGTGCCTCCTCGAAATGGATGTGCGGAATGCGGAGGGGGACAGCGGGGACAGAGCATCCCAGTTGTGCCAGCTCCCCAGCATAATGGGCGCTCAGATGGCTCATGATGCCCCGCAACGTTTCCTCCACCAGGCTCATCACCGTCCAGTGGTCTTCAATGAAACCAAACTCCACATCCAGGCTGACATACTCATTGATATGGCGCGTGGTGTCGTGCGGCTCGGCGCGAAAGACTGGCCCCACCTCGTAGACGCGCTCGAAAACCCCCACCATGATCTGTTTGTAGAATTGGGGGCTTTGCGCCAAAAAGGCTGAACGGTCGAAGTAACGCACGCCAAAGACATTGGCTCCACCCTCGGTGGCGGCGGCTACCAGCTTGGGGCTTTGAATCTCGGTGAAGCCACGTTCGTCAAGCACAGCACGAAAGCCGGCCATGACGCCGGCCGCCAGGCGCAACAACGCCTGCCGCTGGGGATGACGGTTGGCTACCACGGCGTTATCCAACAGGACCGGGACAGTCAGTGTTAACTCCCGTCGGTGCAGGGCCACTGGCGGCGGTTCCACCACCGGCGTGATCACCTTAATTGTCGGTTGGTGCAGCTCAACCTGAGCGCCATCCGACCGGGGGACAACCACCCCCTCAATCGCCAGCACGGAACCATTAGCCAGCCCTTCCAGGGAGGTCAGGTCTTCGGCCTGTTCCACAACCGCCTGGATGATGCCATAGCCATCGCGTAGCAGCACAAAAGCTACACCTCCCAGCCGGCGCACCTGGTGCAGCCAGCCGTGAACGCGAATACGCTGCCCTGGGTAACGCTGAACGTCAAGCGTGCGAATATCCATACCTTATGCCTCCAAGGTTTCCTGGCCGGCTAGAAGCCGGCGCTCCGTTCAATTGATCGAGTCGCCGACACGGTGGTCGCCCAATAAAAAAGCGGTCGCCTCTCAAGGAGGACGACCGCCTGGGCGTCGTGGTGCCACCGCCATTTGCTCGCTAGGAGCCTCTTTGCTCCCGGTCGAGCCAACAGTTCACGACCAGGAGGGGCAGACACAGTGGTCTGACCAGGCGTGATAACGGACGCCGGCCGGAGTTGGCTACTGCGCCAGTTGGACGGTTCGCCAATCAGCTCAGGGGTGTCATGGTCACGGGCCACAGACGCCGCTTGCAGCCGGTGCGGCGCTCTCTGGACAGTGGGGGCCGGGCCACATCTCCCCGTCATCGCCTGTAGGTTAATGCAATTGGAGAACAGTTTAGCATAGCGCCACTGCGCCTGTCAATCCTCTAAAGTGGCTTGTCGTGTTATCGATGGCATAGGATAACTTTTGCCATTGCTCGTTGACAGGTTCGTAGTTCCCACTTTAGCGGGCCTGAAAGAGAAGGGTTGCCGACAAGGGTTACCGGGCAGCCCGTTAAGAGTCTGCACCTGACCTATGGACGCTGCCAGCCAGATAGGCCCCGGCCGGCTCAGGTGAGTAGCAATAGAGTCCGCAGCGTCAGGAGGGTGGTCAGGGTGTCGCTCTGAAAGGTTGCTATGCGCTTTATTTGCCCTTGCGCCCGGCCGATTGCCATTTTGATCCAGGGTGTGCCCACCCAACGCCCATCCTGGGCCTGACGATCCAGTAACCACAAGACACCTTTCTCGACATCTGGCGATATGGTAGACGTGGTCTTGCCCCAGCGCGCCCAGGTCCATAGACCCAGCGCCGTCTCCAGCGGAACGCTTTGCCACACCCCCCAACCACCATCCGGGTGTTGCGTCTGCACCACATAGGCCAGGGCCCGTTCTTGAGCCGCTTCGTCCGCTCCCACCCCGGCTAACAGCTCCAGGCATAAAGTCAGACTGTACAGCGTTCCCCAATACCAGCTGGTCGGCCAGGTGCCATCCGGTTGCTGGTGTTCCAGAACAAGACGCACGCCTGCCTCAATGACAGGGGCATACGCCGGTTGATGTGTCAGCCATAAGCTGTGGTAAAAGCGTGCCAGGACATCAATATCCAGGCTATCCCCCCAATGTTGCTGGATTGCTCGTTGCATCCCCGTATGGGTGTAAGCGGGGTCCTCATCCGCTAAAAGCCAGGTAGAGCGCGAGCCATCTGGCCGACATTGGCCCAGGGCAACGGTCAGGGAAGCCGCGCACAGGGGCACTTGATGTGGGGCGATCCGCTGGAAGAGGGTGTGGATAGCCGCTAGACTATCAAGATCGGGTGGCAGCTCAGGCAGACCGGGGAAGTAGCGCCAGCTGCCAGTCACATCCCTGGCCTGGGCCAGATACGTCGCTTCCTGGCTGGCGATGGCCCGAAACTGGGCAGCCCAGGTCGCCCCGGCCGGGGCTAACGCCGCACTATCCAACAATGCCCCAGCCAGGATAGCGCGGGTGAAGAGTCCCGAAGCCTGACGTTCGCTGGCCCCGGTGAAGCCGGCCGCATGGGGGAAGGACATCGTATGGCAGGCGTCTGGAAAACCAGTCGCCGCCTGTTCCAGCACAAAGCAGCTGGCGCGTTCTAAAGCGTCGGACATGTGCATGGTCAGGGGAATGGGGGCGGATCGTGTCACCCGCCCCCGCGATTGAGTCTACCCGGCGTCAAGCGATGACAGTGAACGCGCCTAACAAGGTGTGGCTTTTGGTTCCTGTCTGAACGGTAACGTTGCGCGCTCCTAGCGGTGCCAGTTGCCCAATTTCAAAGACACACTCCACCGTCGTGCTATTAAGAATATTGATATTGAGGACGTTAACGCCGACCCCACTCACCGTTATATTTTGAATAGCGGCACCCACTTCAAAGCAAGTTCCAGTGATAGTGACCGCTACGCTTTGATTGCGTGAGCCGCTATTGGGGGCTACGTTCAGCACTTCAAAGCGATTAACGGTGATAGCGTTAGGGACGACCAGCGCTGGGCCGAAATCTCGCGCCAGCGTCAGATCACCGACTCCCAGGGTAGAGTTGCCGGCTAATGTGACTTGTAGATCGAGCTGCGTATCGTTACTGGGAGCCTGGATCGCAGCCGTCACGCCGACCAGGGATGTCGTGACGGCCGACACCTGGGCCAGATTTTGCCCGGTGACAGTGACATCGGCTGTCGCTGCGCCGGCAAAATCGCGGCACAGCTCTGTGGGGGTTATGTTGTCAACCACCATTTCCAGAGGAATCATATCGGTGCAGGGATGGGAGATAATCTCCAGGAAGGTGATAACGCCGTTCGCTCCATGTACGCCAACGCCCCCTTTGTTATCCTGCGAGCCGTTGCCAAAGCCCGGCGCGGGGAAGCCATCGCTGCCATCGTTGCCGGTGACGGCGTCGCTACATTCGCTGGTCTTGAAGCCGGGGTTGCCTCCCTTACCACCGCGCCCACCATAGCCGCCCAGGCCGCCCTCGCCGCCTGTACCACCATCGTTGATGTAGCTGATCTGGCCGCTGACGAATGCACCACTGAGGATGTGATCGGGAGTGCTGATGATATAAATATCCCCACCGTTACCGCCCCGGCCGCCATTGCCGCCGTTGCCGCCATTCCCGCCATTGCCCCCATCGCCGCCGTTACCCGGTGCACGGTCGCAGCCGGTTCCCGGCCAGGTAGTGTCTGAATCACCAATGCGTCCTCCCATGCCATTGCCACCGTCGCCGGCGTCCTGGCCCCGTCCCCCCTGGCCGCCTGTTTGTCCATCCCAGTCGATGGTCAAATGGTCGGTGAGGCCGGCAAACTCCACTTCCAGGGCCATCACGACCAGTCGCCCCGGTGCATGTTGGCCATTGCTGCCAGCCGTTCCGCCTGAACTATTGGCCCCATTCCCGCCATGCGCCCCATTATTCCCGTTAGGGTTGCCGTTGCTTGACCAGCTGTTGCGGTCATGTGAAGCGCCATTCGCGGCCTTAGCGGGGTTAATAGCGGAACCGGTCGCGGCCGGCGTCAGGCGGTCGAGCCAGGTGATAACATTATTGGCGGCGTACTCATGGCCGGGATCATCCGGGCCGCAGGGTTGGAGGGTTCCTGGTTTGTGACCGCCCACAATTACCAGTTTACGGCAGGCGACGGTGTGTTGGCGGCACTCATTTTCCTCCCCTGACGGATCAAAGATCAGCCGGCCGTTGTTGATGAAGCGAATCTCATCTCGTACAAAACAACAATCAGTCACCACCACATCCCCGGCGATCACCGCACTGGGGCGGGGATCGCCAGTAAAAGCGTTTTCAAACGCTGCGCGACATGTTTCACATGCCAGATCCAATAGTTCACTAATATCAGCCATTTCTATACCTCCACTAAGGGTTCAACAATGAAGTCATGAAGTCAAGGTTGCTATATCAACTGCGTGTAAGGCAGCCAGGGCGGACAGGTTGTGAGATCAATGCCTTGTTGACACAGCCAGCGCTCCACCAGTTGACGCAGGCTGCCGAGGTGTTGCAAGCCGTGATGCACCACATCGCCTGATAAGGGGACTGCCCCCCTCAGAATACGTTCCAGGAGTGGTGCGGCCTCTGGGCAGGTAGCTGCCAGGGCGGGATGCATGGCGCGGGCCGGCCGGCCAAAAGCTGTTGGCGTTCCATCTTGGGCATGTTGGCGCATCAGAGGCAGGCGCGCCAGCGAGTAGGCGCAGAAGCGCACATACCACACCGCTTCCTCTCCTGCTCCCTGTGCCGCCAGTGTGCGGGCCGTGCGCAGCCGTTCTTCCACCTCGGCCGCCTGCTGCCAGTACCGATACTCCGCCCGTGCGGCCGGCCGGATGACTACCGGCCATGCTGGTTCGGGCCCGACTTGCGTTACCCGTTGTAGTTCGCGCAGTTTGATCTCCAACTCATCCAGGTCGTCGTTCAGGTGCAGACAGGCTACCATGGGCTCGACAAGAGACTCGCCGCACAAGCGCTCCAGCTGGCGCATGTAGGTCAAGGGGCGGGTGTAGATGTTGGGGCAGAGTGCGCCCATGCCATCCAGCAGGGCAGCGCCAGCCGCTGCCCAGGCCATCTGCAACCAAAACAACGCCAGGGCCGGGCAGTCCCAGGTGACGCCTATTTCGCGCACAGTTAGACGCGCCATGTCAAAGAACCCACTCAAACGCGCCTCTTGGTGTTCCGGCCGACGGTGGAGCCGATGTACCTGCTCCAGCACTCGTTGGGCCCTCTCCGACACCGGCCAGGGTTGCGACTGCAACAGGCGATGGGTGATCAGACCGTAGCTGGCCAGGCGTGGAGCATCTGTCAGCCAGCCGGCCGGCAACCAGATGATGTCCAGTGAGGGTGCGGTCGGGGTGTTCAGCCAGCGACGCTCTACCAGCAATTCCTCCACTGCACCGAAAGCCACAATATCGAGGTCGTCGGCCGGCGTTCTTGGCTGCCCTGGTACGGGATAGCGGATAAAACTGGCGCTGGCGTGTTTTTCTAACACAGCGGCAGCTTCCTCCAACCAGGGCGGTGCCTTGCCCAGGCTCGATGATGTTGGTGGAGAGTCAGAAAGGATCAGGCTCATACAAAGCAGGATACCACGATTCCCCCGGCCGAATCGTTAAGCGATACATGCCCCCCCTGTTAAATAAGTTACATTGGCCAGATCATCCAGTCGGCGTGTGACTTCTGCCACCAGGATGGGTGAGTTTTGTCAGTTGAACCGCATAGGAAGGGTGAGTTAACATGGCAAGGATGACGCCAGGCATCTCGTCTGGCGCTACACGGGTCGAACCAGATAGAGGCAGTGAGCAAAATCATGAAACGGATAGTGGTCATACATACCAACCAGGAGCGTTGCCTGGAGCAGGTGACTTTTCTCGGTCAGGCGCTGGAGATTGAACGGGTGGGTTGCGGCGGCGATATGTCGTGCGCCCAGGCGTTGATTGCCAGCTATGATGGCCGGGTGGATGCCATCGCCCTGGAGGGAATGCCGGCGCGGCTGGAGTTGGGGCCGGCGCAACGGCCCCACACAGTTGGGGCCTTGCTGGCCAGCGCCGCCACCCAGACGCCAGTGGTGGATGGCGGTGGGGTCCGGGCCGGTCTGGAGCGTTGGGGTGTTATTCTAGCAGATCGCGCCCAGCCGGGCATTTTCAGCTACAAGCGTGTTCTCATGCTGCCCGGCCTCAACCACAACGGTCTGGCAGAGGCGCTGGCGCGCCGCGCCGCCGATTTACGCTATGCGGATCCCCAGATTTATTTCAACTTGCCGGCCGTGCCGGGCGTTGGCAGTCGGCGCACGTTGCAACAGGCCGCGCCGGGGACGCTGGAACAGCTGAAGGACGCTCCTTTTAACCGCCTCTGGCCCCAACCCGACCAGACAGGCGAGTCGCGCCCCAGGCGCATCTTCCAATGGGCAGATATTCTGGCCGGCGATATCGGTGTGATCCGGCGCTATGCCCCGGCTCAGCTGAAGCGGAAGACAGTCGTGGTGGAGTATGCCACGCCGGAAGATGTTGCCGACCTGCGTCAGCGTGGCGTCGCCATCCTGGTCACTCTCATGCCTTCTCTGTCCGCTCAGGAGTATTGGGGGCGCTGGTCGGCTGCGGCCGTGGAGGCCGCCCTGGTCACCCTGCGCCAGCAACCAGATGCCCCCCTGAGCGAAGACACCTACCTCAATTTGCTGGCCGATATCCACTGGACGCCGGCCATCGACTATTTGCAGCCCGATGAAGGCAATGTCAACCGTTTTGCCTTTGTTATTCACCCGTTGGATGTGGGCTTCATCCATGCTGACCGCCGTTTCCGTTGGACCAAATATTTGCCCGATGCCTGGGTGGAGCGTGTGGCGGCTTACTTCCCTCCCATATACCTTTCCCGCATCACGGGTGGACAATCTCCCACCACCGGGCAGCGCATCGAGGGGCATTTGATCACCCTGGGGGCGACGCCGCGCCAGATGATGCGCCACAACGCCGATTTCACCTACCGTCGTCTCAATCAGGCGGCGCGTATGGCTGAGCGTCTGGGGGCGCGCATCATGGGGCTGGGTGCTTTCACCAGTGTGGTCGGAGATGCCGGCGTGACGGTGGCTCATGAAGCCGATATTGCCATCACCAGTGGCAATAGCCTGACGGTAGCCGCCACCTTGGAAGCCGCCAAACAGGCGGTGGTCAAGATGGGGGCGCGTGATTTGACACGTGGCAAAGTGATGATCATTGGGGCTACCGGTTCGATTGGGGCCGTCTGTTCCCGGCTGCTGGCCCAGGCTATCTACGATGTGGTGCTGGTTTCGATTGAGCCGGAACGGTTGATCGACTTGAAGCGCCTCATCCTGTCGGAGACGCCGGATGCGCAGGTTGCCATTGCCACCCGGCCAGACGACTATCTGCCGGCGTGTGATTTAATCGTCACGGCTACCTCTGCTTTTGGGCAGCGCATTTTGGACATCACCCGTTGCAAGCCGGGGGCGGTGATCTGTGATGTAGCGCGCCCACCCGACATCAACCCGGCCGAGGCCGCGTTGCGCCCCGATGTGTTGGTAATCGAAAGCGGAGAGGTGTTAATCCCTGGTGATGTCAACTTTGGCTACGACATCGGCCTGCCACCCCAAACAGCGTATGCCTGTCTGGCGGAGACATCGCTACTGGCAATGGAGGGGCGTTTTGAAGATTACACGTTGGGGCGGAACATCACGATGGAGCGAGTGAAGGAGATCTATAAGCTCTTTAAGAAGCATGGCTACCAGCTGGCCGGTCTGCGCTCCTTTGGCAAATACATCACCGATGAGGCTGTGGCGCATAAGCGGGAACTGGCGGAGCGGTGGCGACGCGACCCGGCCGGCTTCATTCAAATGCAGGCCGAGGCTGCCCGTCAGCTGGCGGCTATTCCGGTGGTTTCCAAAGGGGTATCTGCCCGTCGCAACCATGGCCCGGCCCAACTGGCAGCCGCCCTGATGCTGGGAGCGGGGGTGTTGGGCTGGCGACTCGGCCGGCGCAGGTGATGCTGACCTGTCGGTCAGGCTTGTTCTTGGGCTGTTCGTTGTTACATGTTGGTCTTGCGCCCAAAGCGCTCCACCACACCTTTCCAGAAAAAAACTTCCCCTGTATAAGCGCCAATCGACGCCCCCAGCACAACGCCAAACACGATCCCCCACACCAGGCCGTTGACAAAACCTTCGCCTCCAACCAAAAGGAGACCGGCTAATCCCAGCAACAACCCGCCCAAAAGCGCCCCTGTCAAGGCGTTGACCAGTGTGACCACCACAAGATTTTTCATCTAAAACCTCTTAATTTAGCCCGGCTGATGAGACCGGCCGTTGCATCCTCTCCACTGTAAAAAAGTTGGGCCGTTTTAGGTAGTGTACAAGATCATGTCTTATCAAGACCTATGACTGGATTGCCTGCTCAGTCCGATCACACCGCGGGCGGCCGGCAACTTTAACGAACCCATAACAGAATTTTAGCACAATCTTAAATCTAAAACGCAGTCAGGTAGCCCGGCCTGTGCTATTGTCAATAGGCGGCGGACCCCGTTGTTGGTGTGCCATTGCGGGTGTCCGCTAACTTTTGCCCCAATCTTGTAGGAGGTTAGCATCATGTTGTCAACTCGTTTAATGCGTCAGCTTTTTCCCTGGTTACTGGCATCTCTGACCTTAGGAATGCTCATTCTGGGTTTGAGTGGTATGCCTCACCCTCACATGGCTACAGCTCAACCTATGACCTCGCTTTTGGGCCTGAACCCCACCCAACCCATCACCCTGACTGTTTTGGGAACGTATACGACCGGAGTTTTTGACGAGACAGCAGCGGAAATCGTCACCCACGATCCTATCAGCCAACGCCTTTTTGTCACCAATGCCTACAGCGCTACAGTGGATGTTTTAGATGTCAGTGACCCGACTGCCCCTGCGCTCATCTATCAGATCGACCTCACACCCTATGGTGATTCAGCCAATAGTGTTGATTTCCATGATGGCGTTCTGGCTGTGGCTGTCGAAGCTGAGGATACCCAGGCCAATGGGCAGGTGGTCTTTTTTGACGCTGATGGCAACTTTTTAAGTCAGGTCACCGTTGGAGCTTTGCCCGATATGTTGATCTTTACTCCTGATGGTCAAAAAGTGCTGGTGGCCAACGAGGGTGAACCCAGTGATGATTACGTCCACGATCCCGAAGGGTCAGTCAGCCTGATCGATCTTTCTACTGGAGTGGCCGCCTTGACAGATGCCGATGTCACAGCCATCACGTTTACAGCTTATAACGACGCACCGCTCGATCCTTCGGTGCGCATTTACGGCCCTGGGGCCACCGTGGCTCAGGATGTGGAGCCGGAATATATTGCAGTGTCGGCCGATTCCAGCACGGCCTGGGTTACATTGCAGGAAAACAATGCAGTGGCGGTTGTTGATCTTGATGGCGCTGTTGTCACCACCATTGTCGGACTGGGCTTTAAGGACCACAGCCAGCCAGGCCACGAACTGGACGCCAGCGACCGCGATGACATGATCAACATCACCAACTGGCCGGTGTATGGCATGTACCAGCCTGATGCCATCGTGGCCTATGAGGCTGGCGGCCAGACGTATCTGGTCACTGCCAATGAAGGAGATGCCCGTGACTACGATGCCTACAGTGAAGAGGAGCGCGTCAAGGACCTGGCCCTTGATCCCACGGCGTTCCCGGATGCAGCCATGTTGCAGGACGATGCCAACATTGGCCGGCTGAATGTGACTACCGCCAATGGCGACATAGATATGGATGGGGATTACGACGCCTTGTACGCTTATGGGGCGCGTTCCTTCACCATTTGGAGTGCGGATGGGGCGTTATTGTTCGACAGCGGCGCTGCCCTGGAATTGATCACCGCTGACGCCTATCCCGATTACTTTAATGCAGATGGAAGCAGCAACGACTCCTTTGATAATCGCAGCGATAACAAGGGGCCAGAGCCGGAAGCGTTGGCGGTTGGCTCCATCCATGATCGCGCCTACGCTTTTGTGGGGCTGGAGCGCATAAGTGGCTTTGTGGTTTACGATGTGACCGATCCCTTGCAGCCAGAATTTGTCCAATATGTCAACAACCGGGATTTTACCGGCGATCCAGAGGCAGGAACGGCCGGCGATATCAGCCCTGAAGGGATTGTTTTCATCCCGGCCAGCGACAGCCCGTTGGCTGAGCCGCTGCTGGCGGTGGCCAATGAGTTGAGTGGCAGCACAACCGTATACCACATCCAGACGCCGGCCCCCACTGATGTTGCCCTCATGGCGTGGGGTGGTCAGGCGTTTGGTGCCTGGTTGCCTGGAGTGGGTATCTTGCTCCTGGCGCTGGGGGTGTTTCTCCTTTGGCGTCTTCGACCGACGCGTTAAACACGACTGCGTCCCTTTCTAACCAGCGTTAGCAGGTCGGGGTAGTGACAACTACCCCGTCCTTTGTTTTGTTTGTCAGTTTATGCAGCGCTTATGTGTGGGGTGAACTATGGTAAAAAAAGGGACCCCTCGTTACAATACCCTCCCGGCTTGATTGGCCGAATCTGGAGTAGTGCATGGACCTTGTAGTAACTTTTGTAGACCTTTTTGTGCACCTGGATGAACACTTGGCGACCATTATCCAACAATATGGCAGCTGGACCTACTTCATTTTATTCTGCATCATCTTCTGTGAGACAGGGTTGGTCGTGACTCCCTTCCTGCCGGGGGATTCTCTTTTATTTGCGGCCGGGGCGCTGGCGGCTCTGGCTGACTCCAACCTCCATATGGGACTATTGCTCACTCTTTTGATGGTGGCAGCCATTTTGGGCGATACGGTCAACTATTGGATTGGTCACCGGGTTGGCGCGCGCGTTTACGATAGCAATTCGCGTTGGGTTAATCGGGAGCATTTGCAACGAACCCACGTTTTTTTCGAACGCCATGGCGGCAAGACCATTCTGTTGGCCCGTTTCATGCCCATCATTCGCACTTTTGCCCCGTTTGTGGCCGGTGTAGGCCAGATGACCTACGCGTACTTTCTTTCCTACAACCTCATCGGCGGTATCTTGTGGGTGGCTCTCTTCACCCTGGGTGGCTACTTTTTCGGCAACTTGCCGGTTGTGCGGGACAATTTCACCCTCGTTATCTTCGCTATCATTTTGATCTCACTACTTCCACCTGTCTACGAATTTGTCCGCAACCGGCCGGCGCGCCGCTCCTTACCGACGGACAACTCAGGTGTGTAAGACGTTTCTCCCGGCGTGGGGGTACTATCTTGGGGCAGATGGTGGTCGGGGTAGATAACCCGTCCGGCCGACGGTATAAGGGAAACAACCATGCGAGATATACCCGAAAACGAACTGTTACAGCCTACCCTGAGTGAAGCGCCTGTTAAAAAATCGGAGATCATTATTCGGGCCGAGCAGAAGCGAAACCCATCTCTACGGCGAACGACATTTTTCCAGCAAGTATGGCAGCATTTCGACTATCGCAAGCTGGTCCTTTTCATTGTCAGTCTATTCCTATTCACTCTGGCCATCACCTTGATGAAAGATGGCGCGCGCGCGCTCATCCCCTTCGTGCGCAACAGTTTTCGCGTCACCAACCCGGCCAACAGCCTGGGCTTCGGCTGGCTCTTTGCCTACGTCATCATGAGCGGTTCACCGGTGGCCGCTTCTGCTCTGACCTTCTTAGATGCCGGGGTCCTCACCTCCCTGGGCGCTTTCACCATGATCACCGGCAGCCGGCTCGGCGCCAGCTTCATGGTGCTTTTCGTTGGATTCATCTATGTTTTGCGGGGACGCAATCGCTCCACCAGTTTGAGCATGGGTTTGCTCTCCCTGACGGTTACTGGCATCAACCATGTCATGGCTTTACCCATTGGTTGGTGGCTGCTGCAACGCGGTTCCCTGGGTGATTTCCAATTCAGTTCTGGGGTGGTGATCAACGCTATCACGAATTACATCTTTGGTCCCATCACCGGTCTAGCTGAGGCCTATTTGCCAGATTGGAGCCTTTTTCTGGTGGGCCTGGCCATCATCACCTTCAGCTTCAGTCTGTTCGATAAATGCCTGCCGCAGATGACGCTGAAGGAAAGCCATGTCGGGCGCTTATCCCGTTTGGTTTACCGTCCCTCCGTCATGTTTTTGCTGGGGGCTTGTCTCACCCTCATCTCTATGTCGGTCAGCGTCTCCCTCAGCATTTTGGTGCCGCTCAGCAATCGCGGCTTCGTGCGGCGCGAAAATGTCATCCCCTATATCATGGGGGCTGGCGTCACCACCTTCATCGATACCCTTTTTGCTTCCGTCTTGCTCAACAACCCGGCCGCTTTTACCGTGGTGTTTGTGCAAATGGTGAGCATCACATTGGTGTCAGCTTTCATTTTATTGACCATTTTTCGTTTCTACGAGTACGCCTTGTTACGTCTGGTGGAGTGGGTCACCATGAGAAATCGCTACCTGGCTCTGTTTATGTTCGCCATTTTTACGGTTCCTGTTTTATTGATGCTCTTTTAGGAGAGATACAACGATGCGCGTCCTCATAGCCGTTGATCATTCGCCTCAGGCAGATGCTGCTGTCCAAAAAGCCGCGCAATTGACCCAGGCTTTTGCCGTGACGCCCACGGTTTTAACTGTTGTGCGCCGGCCGGATGATTTACCCGAAGCCCGCGCCTTGCAGGAGAGAATCAAACCTCGCCTGAATGGTAAAGGCCCTGTGCAAACCAGAATCAGAGTGGGGAATGCCGCCGAAGAAATTGTGCGCGAAGCTGACGAGGGGCATTACGACTTGATTATCCTGGGCGACCGCTCGCAGCGCAATTTGTTGGCCCGTTTGTGGGGCTCCATCACCCAAAAGGTGATCGAGCACGTCCATGTGCCTGTTTTGGTGGCTAAGGGAGGCGCTCCCCTGCCCAAGAAAATCTTGCTGTGTGATAGTGGCATGGCCGAAGGATCATTGTTAAGCCGCCTGACACACTCTACACCAGAGTTGTTGACGCCGGACGTGACGGTTACCGTTTTGCATGTCATGTCTCAAATCAGCGCCGGGCCGGGCGTGTCCGGCCAACAGCTGCGCGCCAACGCCGAAGAATTGATCCGCGCCCACACGCCTGAAGGAGAGATTTTAGAGAATGATCTCCATGTATTAGAAGCGGTTGGCGTGAGCGCCGTGACGCTCAAAATCCGGCATGGCTTGGTGGTGGATGAGATTATTGCCGAGGCAGATGGTGGCAATTACGATCTGGTGGTCATTGGCTCCCACCGTCATGAAGGCTGGGGGCGTTACCTGCTGGATAATATTTCCACTCAGGTGATCCTCGACCTTGACCGGCCGGTTCTGGTTATTCCCTGAACCATGCTGGGTAGCCGCAGTATCCCTACCGCACCCATCCCAGCGCCAGTTGCATCTGTGTAGCCGCGGTATCCCTACCGCGCCCCTCCCAACGCGGTTGCAGCTGTCGCCTGTTTAGGGCAGACGGAAGGTTAAAGCCGGGTCCCCCAATAGATTGAAGGTGTGGATGACATCGGCCAGGTCGGGATCGTCGGCTTTGTCGATTTTCGCCAGCATCAACGCTTCTCCCAACGTGGTGGCCTGACCCGAAAGTAAGTAGGCAAAGAAGGCATCCGCCAGCGGCAGTTGTTGGCTTGTCAGCGAGCGGCCGGAAGGAGCCACCGCCGCCACCACCCCTCCTTCATTCGCCCAAAGCAGCGTTTCCGCCAGAGCGTCATCTTCGGGATGGTTAAAATAACCGTTCAAACAGGTGAAAGTGGTGAAGATCGG
>DAOTXO010000139.1:0-8777 GCA_034435495.1 Anaerolineae bacterium | reverse complement strand
GAACGCCAAGAAAGAGCAAACACATAGGCGGCTCTTTATCAGCGTCATCAGCGTCCCATCATCGTCATCAGCGTTCCATCTGTGAGAACAACATGCTGGAACCGCGAAGGCGCGAAGAACGCCAAGAAAGAGCAAACACATAGGCGGCTCTTTATCAGCGTCATCAGCGTCCCATCAGCGTCATCAGCGTTCCAGCGGTGAGAACAACATGGAGGAGGTGACAATTGGTGAGCTAAAAGGTATGGACGTAATCTTGCTGGGGAGAAAATAGAGACGATGGCCGCACCCAGATAATGGGCGCAACCATCGCCCCCAACCACCCTCATTCTATTCTCTTCCCGCTCCATTGGCAAGCATCAGAGGCAGATTGGGTATCGACGGTCAGGCGTTGACAGCTTGCCGCTCACCTCTGCCCCGCGCAGGCTTATCTCGCTTTGGCAGAGAAGCATCTCTGCGCTGGTTGGGCGCGCCCGGTCATGCGCCCAAAGGAGCTTATCCATGTTGCGATACATCTTGCGTTTCAAATCTTTCCTATCCAATCGGCTGACAACGGCCGGTGTGGGGCGCATAGTGGGCCTGGCCGTCCTTCTGGCCGCCCTTTTGCTGATGGCCCACAGCCATTGGGCCGCTGCCCAGGATGATGGCTACACTTTTCCCGTCGCCCCCGGCACAGAAGCATGGGAGGCGCTACGCTCCCACCAGGAGATGTTGGATGTCACCCAGATTCCACCAGAGGTCTTGGAGCGTATGTCCACGGCCGGCCTGGTCTCCACCATTTTGAATTACCCCCTCTTTGGTGACTTTTTAGCCTTCAACACCTTGCAAGACGGGTTCACGGCCGTGGCCCGTTTCAATGGCATCCAGACACTACTGGTGCGTGAAGATGGGGCAGCAGCGCTGGCTGACCGCTACACCACCATGGACCTGGGGGAGATGTTGCGCACCGATTACCTGCCCTCGACGCGAATCAGTTACACCGAATTGATCATGGCTCAGGAAGATCTGCTGAACCAGCTGGACGCCGCCCAGCGCGCCGATCTGCTGCAAAAGACGATGGCCCAGGCGGAAGCGAAGCTGAGCTTTGAAGGGCGGTTCAACCTGCGGGGCTCCATCTTCCTGGCCGGCCGCCTGCTACAGATGGACAACGCTGAATTCCAGGCCCTGGTGCGCTCTGATGCGCGGCTGCAAAACTTCCTGGCTGCAGGCAGCGTTGAAGCGTTTGAAGCGGATGAACTGGTCGAGCTGCTGACCATCATGCAAGACCTGATCAATGGTAACTAAAGGGAGGCTCACCATGATAACGTTACCCAACAGTCGCAAGCTACGCGCAACCCTCACCGTCCTGGCGATGCTGTTGATCGCCCAAATCATTCTGGCCGCCTGTGGTCCCAGCGGCGACCCGTGCAACGACTACGCCACCACCGTTTACACGCCCAATGGATCACCTGTTCCGGCGATTTATGTCAGTTGTGAGCTGTCTGAAAGTGAGATCGCAGAGAACAACTGGTATGTCGAGAGCAACTATCCTTGGGCAACACGCGAGACGAACGCCTCGCGCAAGTACAACTGCCACTCCTACGCCTGGCACAATCAGGCCCCTTCCAACAATATCTGGATCAACACCCCGAATCAAGAGACCTATTGGTTGGATGGGAGCTACTACCTGGTTGCGACGGGCTACGGCGGGTTCATCCCCAGCTGGGTTCCTAACGGGGCGAAGGTGAGTTACGTTAACGACGACCACTCCGCCATCAAGGCCTCCAGCACCCAGCTGCGGTCGAAGTGGGGACAACTACCCCGCATGTTGCACGAACCGAACTACAGCCCTTACGACGCCAGCGAGCTGAACTACTATGACCGTTAAGAGTGATGATGCCATGATGGCCTGAGGCGAGGAGCTGTAAGGATGGAACGCTGATTTTGTTGCACCGCTGCGCCTTAGCGGTGAGGATGAAAGGATGGAACGCTGATGACGCTGATGGAACGCTGATTTTGTTGAACGGTTGTGTCTTGGCGGTGAGGACGAAAGGATGGAACCGCCAAGGCACCAAGAACGCCAAGAAAGGGCGAACACATAGGGGGCGATTGATCAGCGTTATCAGCGTCCCATCAGCGTCCCATCAGTGAGAACTTCGTTTATTCGTTCCCATTCGTTGCCCCCTTTGCGCCTTGGCGGTGAAAACAAAGTGCCCTCGTGAAAACGGGAGCGCGGCTACGATAAAACATCAAGACCACACGGAGGTTATGCCATGTCTCGTTTAACACACACCTTATTCTGGGTTCTGATTGTGGGAACGCTGGCTATGATAACGGCCGGCCCCAACCGCCAGGCCGCCGCTGAAGGCGAAGAAGTGGTGGTAGAAGTTGAGGGTGACCCCATGGTCGACCAACTCCATGCCGCCTTCGCTACCATCCGGCCGGAACACATTCCCACCGGCATTTTGCTGGAGGCGGGGGCGGTTTACTTTGACCAACACATTTTGCAACGGGATGGTCGGGACAACCTGGAGGCCGGGCCAACAACGCCAGACCTTTTCCGCAATATGTACCATGACCTGGCCCAAAGCGATCTCTACGCCGGCCTGCCTGACCTGGCGGAGGTGACAGCCCGCGCCGCTACCTGGCGGCAGGAAAGCGGCGCCATTCCTCTGGCGGTGGCGGTAGTGGACTATGATACGCTGGGAGAGGTGGCCGAAGCGGACTTCGTGGATGGGGTGTACCAACCCCGACTGAATAGCGCTCTGGGCGAGACGCGCCGCTTTGTCGCCAGCGCCCCATTGGTTAACACCATTTACGGGCCACCGGCCACGTTTGTCATCCCGGCTGACCTGGTGGTGGGCAATCGGCTGATCGGCGAGGAGCGGCCGCTCTTCACCATCACCTTCGAGGGCACCGAACCGCAGACCGTTGCGGTTGACCAACCTTTCACAGTCTACGAACTGCACCCCGACGCCCAAAGCCATGTCACCTACACCCTCACGTTTACCCTGGACGGACAAGCGTACACCACCCGCGGCGGTGGTGAGATCGTACATCCTCGCAACAGCGGCGATTGCTATGACTTTGATCCCGTCACGGCCACCATTCCTTTCAGCCCGCCGAACCCGCCGGCCGGCTTCACCAATCCCCTCGGGGCGGTGGATATTCGCATCCTGCCCGGCCCAGGCTCCGTCTCTGAGAGCAGCGATCTATTAAACCCTGACGGGTGCTACGATGGCGGCCAGCCGAACCTGGTCTGCCCTCTTGTTGTTGTGCCCGGCTTCAGTTTCAGCGGCGACGGCAGCTTCAACGACATCACGGCTAACTTCGGCGATGTCATCTCGATGCTGCAAGGTGTCGGCTATGATGTCATCCTGCTCAACTACGCCAACGGGCAAGATTACATCCAGCGTAATGGGCTGGCCATTCGGCAATTCCTCGTCCACACCCTGCCCGGCTGGATCATGGACGGCCGGGATTGCGCCGCCCTGGTCGGCATCAGCATGGGAACCCAGACGGCTCGCTACGCCATGCGCACAGCCGAACTGGCGGGCGAAGATCATCACATCGGCCTGTTCGTGTCGCTGGATGGCCCTTACCAGGGAGCCAATATCCCCACTTCCATCCAGGCCACAGTCAACTTCCTGGCCCCCGAAGTGGGCGATCTGCAACCCCTGGTGGACACCCTGGACAGCCCGGCCGCCCGTCAGATGTTGATCAAAAACCGCTATCAACTGCCCTACTGGCCCTATCTTTCCATTTACTACCAATCCACGCCAGAGTTCCTGGACTACTACGCCGAGGCCGACGCCCTGGGATTGCCGCAGGACTCCCGCAATGTGGCCGTCGCCAACGGCAGTGGAACCGGCTCGCTGCAAAACAACGGCAGCATGGAGAAGATCCTCTACGCCGAACTGGATGGGCCTCTGTGGACAGGGATGAAGATCGACGCCCGCACCGACCACAATGGGCAAATCTTCTATGGCAAGATCACCAAACTTTTCAGCAGTCGGTCACTGAAAATCACCCTGAGTGCGGCCGAGCAGCTGGATATTGCCCCCGGCGGCTTCCTGGACATACACACGGACCTGATCGGGATGGCGCAGGGCATCGACGACGATCTGGAGATTTACTCGGAATTAGAGCATTTCGACTTTGTACCCACCAGCAGCGCCCTGGGGGCCAATTTCGACGCCACTTTCCACCACAAATGTAACACAGAGCATGTGGTGGGCATGAACGACCAGGCCATCGCCTTCATAGCCGGCGAGCTGGTGGGATATCTGTTTGGGTTCCCCCCGCCCCCGCCGCTTACCTACCAGACGCCATGCGGCCAGCCGGAGCCTGGCGATCCGCTGCCGCCTCACGCCAGCTGCACCGCCACGCCCGACTTTGGCATTGGGCAAGTCACCAGCACGCTCGACGCCAGCGCCAGCAGTGACCCCGATGGCGTCATCGTCAGCCACGCCTGGGATTTTGATGATGGCGCATCCGCGTCCGGGCCAATCGTCACCCATACATTTTTCAACCCCTACGACATCACCATGTTCTTCGACGTGACCGTCACCGTTACTGATGACGATGGGATGACCGACATCGCTTACTGCCCCGTGCAAGTTGAATGCGAGAACGACAACGATCCCTGGTTCTGCATGCATTAGCGACCACGCCTTCCAGGCATGAGGCTATGGAACCGCAAAGGCGCAAAGGGCGCGAAGAAAGGGTGAACACATAGGGGGCAAACATATAGGGGCAAACACATAGGTTTGCCCCTACAACCGTTTTCCTCCTGTTTTCACGGGGGCTGTGTGTTCACCCTTTTCTTTCCTTTGCGTTCTTCGCGCCTTCGCGGTTCCATCATTTTGTTTTGACCGCCAAGACGCAAAGGACGCGAAGGTTTTCTCTTTCTTGGCGTTCTTCGCGCCTTCGCGGTTCGTTACCCCGTGAAAACGGGGGCTTTGCGGTGAGAACTCAGGCAGCCACACCAATCGTCAGCTGAACCGTGTAGCCATTGGTCACGTCCCCGGCAACCGTTGCCAACTGCAACCCCACACCATCGCGGAAAATCCCATCCGTCTCCAGAGAAAGTTGCGCCAGATGGCCAACACTCTGCTCATAGCCGGCCGTGGCATACACCGCTTGACAGGCATCCTCTGGCAGCGCCAGCTGAGAGGTATGAATGGCATTCCTGGCGTTGGTGGCATCAGCCAACGAAGGAAAGATTTCAAAGTGAGCGTGGGGCCAGCGGCCGGGGTAACAGGCGGGAAAGATAGAGAGGAAAGAAAGTTTGCCCTCACTGTCCGTCATCTGCACCCCCCGCAGATAATCTTCATCTATGGCCGCGCTGCTGTACATCGAATAGTTGCCATCGCGGTCACAGTGCCATAAATACAAGGCAGCGCCGGCGAGTGGGGCGCAATCATGATTTGTGTCGACCAGGGTCAACTCAATGGTACAGGGAATCCCCCCGGCCGTGTTACCCGTGCCCAGGCTGGTGCGAATATCTCGCCGCACAATACCCGCCAGAGCCAGGGCATTCAACGTCTGGTTCGAAGCCTGTGATCCATCGGCTGGGAAGGGGCCAGCCGTCTCTTCAGGAATGGGAGTGACACACGCCTCAGCGTCGCCGGCCGCTGCCTCAGAGGCGGTGGTGGGCACGGCCGGCTCATCACTCTGGCAGCCAGCCAGCAACACCACCATGGTCGCCAGCCCCATTTTCAGAAACCGCCGGCGGTCGACGGGCGACTGCCGCCACATCTGCAAATCAGTGGTTAAACCTAGATCGAACAAATCACGCTGTTCCATTCTCAATCTCCTATTCATCCTGTTCTTGCGCTTGTACAGAACGTGTAGGGGCGAACCTCGGTTAGCCCTCAAATCTTTCCTTAGCGTTCTTCGCGCCTTTGCGGTTCGTCATTCCCGTGAAAACAGGAGTTCGCCCCTTCCCCTCAAAGCACCCGCTAAAGCAGGAACTACGAGCCAGACAGGATGCGGGCGCTCTGTATCTGGGTTAGGAGGAGACGGCGGTGAAGTCAATAACCAGCTGCACTTCCTCATCCACATTCGCCACTTGGGGAACGCTGGGGATGGTCAGGTTATAATCCTGCCGCGCAATGGTGGCGCTGGCTGTGCCGCTTAGCTCCGTCGCGGAAACAAATGTGGCAGTGACATGGAAGGTGACCGACTGGGTGACGTCCCGAATGGTCAGATCGCCAGCCATAGTGAAGGAAACCGTCTCATTGATGCCCACACTATCTGGCAACCCGTCAACGCTCGTCGGGGTAAAGGTAATATACTCATAACTGCCCGTGTCCAGAATTTCATTCTGAATGGCGCGGTTACGAAATGAATTATCCGTGGTCAGAGTACGTGCATTGATCTGGATAGTTCCCACCTGAACTGTTGATAAGTCACTTGGGTTCAGGGCAATCTGGCCGGCCACCTGATCAGTGACCCCCACAACGGTAGTGCGCACGCCCCGCAAATCTTCCTCCAGATCAAAACGAGCCTGGGAATCAGCCTGGCTGATCTCGAAAACGAACAGGTTGTCAGCGTCGGGGTGCGCATCCTGGGCGACGATGGATAGCGTCTCTGTCCCATCCGCCACATCTGACTGTTCCTCTGTTAAAGGAACAGCCTGGATGGACCCACTGGCTTCTTCGGGATCACGCAACACATAGAGAGCGCCCAAGACGGCCACGGCTACGACAATCACAACACCTGCCAAAAAGATTCGTTTCATCATCTCGTTTATACCTCCATGCCCGGTCAATGCCTGAGCCATTTGTTGTCTGTTGTGGGAGCTTAACGAAATGATGTTAAGTCATTGTTAAGTAATATGGGGGTTTTTATTGGGATGCAACCACAAAAAAGTTAAACCGCAAAGGCGCAAAGAACGCAAAGAAAAGCAAGGCAGGGGTCATTCGGCTCGGCAAGGCCACCTGAGATGCAACCACAAAAAAGTTAAACCGCAAAGGCGCAAAGGGTGCGAAGGTTCTTTCTTTGCGTTCTTTGCGCCTTCGCGGTTCGCCCCTCCCTCCCGTGAAAACAGGAGGAAAACAGGAGGAAAACGGGAGCACTAATCTATAGCAAAGGGTTGGGAAGCGGTGAGGCAAAATTGCACATCCAAAATGCCACCGTGCCCGGCCGCACCTTGCAGTAAACAGGCAGACACTTCGGGAGCGTTGGCGTTGAGACCAGAAAAGAGACGGGCCGCGGCCCCGGCCACCAACGGCGTCGCAAAAGATGTGCCGCTAGAAGTGTGCAAGGCCAACGAGTCGCCGAGGCCCGGCGCGTAATAGCCGGCGACGCAATACGCCAGCTGATCGCAACTGCCGCCCTGAGCGTTGGGCAAAGCCCCTCCCGGAGCCATCAGCGCCCCAGCCTGGGCATAGGAGGCCGGCGCACCCCAGGCAGTGCTGGCGGAGACTGCCACAACATTTTCCAAACCGGCCGGAAAGAGAGGCGGAGAAGGATTGGCAGGATCACTGTTGCCATTGCCAGAAGCAGCCACATACAGGACATCGTAAGCACTCTGGCCGGCCGCCAGCAAATCTACCACCAGGTTACAGTTATCCAGCCGCTCCGCCCCCAGGCTCATGTTAATCACCAGATGCTCCTTGCCGCTGGCAGCGAAAAGAGTCAACACCTGATCCAGCGCCGCCACCAGCGTGTGCAACGACCCCACAGCATTGGCGTTCAGGGTGGGCGCAGCCCAATACGTTGCGCCGGGGGCCAGGGCCGCCGCCAGCGAACCCACGAACAAACCATGCTCCTCCAGATTCGGCAGGTCAGGATCATAGGTCACGGCCAGGCCGGCCACATCCGGCAGCATGATCATCTCCACCCCAACGCCGAGAGAACCGCCAGCGGCCGGAAAGGCGTCTAAAATGGCGATCAGGGTATTGTCGCCATTGGGTGAGCTGCTCCCATCATACTCAATTTGAGCAAACGCCCATTGATGCCAGAATAACCCTGCCTGCGTGATAGGGTCAGGGGCCGGCTGACCGGCGAAGGGATCCGCAATGGGGTAGTTGGAAGTTCCAATAGGATAAGAGCTGGGGGAGCCATGAATAGGGTTGACATCCACGCAGGCGGCCGGGACCTGTTGCTGTAAAAATTGGATCACCAGATGGTAATCCACCGGGTGGCCCGACGCGGGATCGATATAGTACAGCACCATGTCGTCATGGGCACCAAAAAGCGTCAGGCGGGTTAATTGGGTCAGGGTAAATTGGCGGTGCCACAGAGTGGTCGGCAGGACGCCGGCCGGGGCGCGGGCAATGACAGTGTGGGCTACAATAGCTTCCTCATTGAAAGAAACAATCGGCAGGGTTTTGGGCAATTCCTCCGCTTGGGCCACCGGCGCGCCGGCCGCCAGCCAGCCAAGAGCCAGGCAACCTATGCTAAGCGCGGTTAGGAACCCCCTCCCTCCCGTGAAAACGGGGGGAAAACGGGAGGAAAACGGGGGGTGGCTACGGGATGGCAAGGACGATAAAAAGCGCCACAAGGCGCAGGCGCGTCGGGAGTAAGCCTGGTGGAGCCGGCCGGCCATGCCATAATCGTTCGGGCTATGATTTGTTTTCATGCTTCTTTCTCCTGCTGATAGGATTAGGATGATCATGTTGTTCTCACCGCCAAGGCGCAAAGAGCGCGAAGGTTTTTCTCTTTCTTGGCGTTCTTCGCGCCTTCGCGGTTCCATCATGTTGTTCTCACCGCTGGAACGCTGATGACGCTGATGGGACGCTGATGACGCTGATCAATCGCCGCCTATGTGTTTGCTCTTTCTTGGCGTTCTT
>DAOTXO010000138.1:0-17957 GCA_034435495.1 Anaerolineae bacterium | reverse complement strand
GGGCGGCCGTCGGATAGCCGGCCGCCAGCCGCCCGGCCAGCTGGCGCACAAAGACGCTTTTGCCGCTGCCCGGCTCTCCCAACAAAACCAGGCGCGCCGCCTCCGCCGTTGCTTCCAGCGCCGTCAGTGGCCGCGTCTCACGCTCTGATAGCGGCGCGATGTCGCGTTGAGCGGCGCGCCCGGCATGGGGGACGCGGGCCGTCGTGTTGAGATCAATGTACACCTGATCCAACGTCACCTCGGCGTTGGCCTGGCCCTCCAGCGCCAGCGCCGCCAGGTCGGTCAGCTGGTTGCACTGCACGGCCAACCGCTGCAGATAACGACGCCGTGCCTGCGCATACCGGTCATCCGGCGAGGGGGGCAGGCGCTCCTGCAACCCCGCCACCTCCTGGCGGATGGCGGTTGTATCCTCCTGGATGCGCTGCACGCCACCGGTCAACTGCTGCAACCCCTGCTCCAGGCTGGCGTCCAGCGCCACCAACCGCTGGACGATCTCCGCCCGGCCGGTTTCCACTTGTTCGCCCAACCGCCCCGCTTCATGGCGCAACTGGCCCAACATCTCCTGCCAACGCTCTCCCTGCCGTTGCTCCAGCGCCCCCACGGCTGCCATCAGGTCGGCCAGTTGTTCGCTGACGCCGCTCTCCGCCCACCTGGCCAACAACGTCTGCAGCTGCTGGCCGAGCGCTGCCTGCTGCTCGCCCAAAGCTTCCACCCCTGTCGCCAGACCCTGCAACAACACCTGGTTGAACATGCGCCACGTTTCCGGCCGGCGCTTCACATTCTCCCCCAAATGGGCCACAAATCGGGGGAAAAGGTGGCGGCGCAGATGGCCGGCCATAGCGTAAACCGGATTATCCAGGGCCTGCGTTGCGGCAACCCCAGCCGCGCAGGGAGAGGCTGTCAGGTGGGGAGCCACGTAGAGAGCATAAAATGCCTCCTGCAGGTCGGCGGCGGGCGTCTGGCGCAGGTAGTCGCCAAGGGTGGGATCGGTCGAGGCGGCCGTGAGGCTGCTGGTCGGCGTCATTTCTTGCAGGTGGCGCAAACAGGCGCACACCGCCTCGGCCATGGCCGGTTGCTGCCGATAGTCACGCAGCAAGGAGAAAGGGTAGGTGGCGTCGTCCAGGCCGGCCAGGTCGCGAGCGCGTGTTGGCCATTCAGCGCCAAAGCAGGCGCGGCCACCCATATCGTAAAACGCTTCGCGCCACGCCTCACCCAGCGCCAGCTGCAGATCGTTGCGGATGGTCTCCTTCTCTCCGGCCTGCACGGCGCGCAACGCCAGACGCCCCATTCCCTTGACGCCATCCGCCCCCAGGTCGCTGAGCAAACTGTTGAAGACATCGGCCAGAGGGCCATCGGCTAACAGCGCCCCGGCAAGGCTGCCGGCCGCCGCCCCGGCCGGGCCGGCCGTTACGCCACCCAACAAACCACCGATGAGAGCGCCCTTGTTCGAGCTCATGCTACCCTGCTCCTGTCAGTATGTGATGACACGTTACCCTATCTTCTCACACTCCAGGCCAACAGGCGACTCCTGAACCGAAAATGGAGCTGACGCCGGTTGACAGCCCCCCCGCCCTCTGCTAGAATCCTCCCTCAGACGCCCCATTCGTCTAGCGGCCCAGGACGTAGCCCTCTCAAGGCTAAAACAGGGGTTCGATTCCCCTATGGGGCATCCGCCGCCAGGCTTCACCCGTGTGGTGAGGCCTTTTTTATTGAGCCATGTCCACCCCGGCCCACCCCACCCCGACCATCGACCGCCGGCGCTACCGCCGCACCATCCGCTTCTTTGCCGGCGTCATCCTCAACATCATCTTGTGGGACCTGCTGCTGGCCCGCCTCCCGTTGGTGCGGCGACGCGTGCGCGCCGGCCGGTCGCTACGCTACCGCCGCCATGCCCGGCGTTTCCGTCTTCTGGCCGTCGAGATGGGAGGCGTCATGATCAAGCTGGGCCAATTCCTTAGCGCCCGCGTCGATGTCCTGCCGCCGGAGATCACCGGGGAACTCCAGGGGTTGCAAGACGAAGTGCCCCCCGTCCCGTTTCAGACCATCCTGGCTCGCTTCCAGGCGGAATTGGGGGAGCGCGCCCACGCCTTTCAAGCCATCGAAGCGACCCCTCTGGCGGCTGCCTCATTGGGGCAAACCCATCGCGCCCGCTTGCAGCTGGACGGACACCCCCAGGCCGTCGTCCTCAAAATCCAGCGCCCTGACATCGAACACCTGGTGGCAACTGACCTGGAGGCGCTGCGTGTGGTCGCCCGCTGGATCATGCGCTATCGCCCCATCCGCCGGCGCGCCAATACCCCGGCCCTGATGGAAGAGTTCGCCCGCACCCTGTGGGAAGAGCTGGATTATCACGCCGAAGCGGAACACGCCCGCCGCTTTCAGGCCATGTTCGCCGCCGACCCCGGCGTGCACATCCCCCACGTCTACACCGCTTACTCCACCGCTCGCGTTCTGGTGATGGAAAATGTCGAAGCCATCAAGATCACCGACCTGGCGCAGCTGCGGGCGGCCGGGGTGGACCCCCAGGCGGTGGCCGGCCGGCTGCTGGACGCCTACTTCAAGCAAATCTTCGAGGAAGCCTATTTCCACGCCGACCCCCACCCCGGCAACCTTTTTGTGCGCCCTCTGGCGGCCGGGGCCTTCCAGCTCGTTTTCGTAGATTTTGGCATGGTGGGGCAAATCGGCGGTCTGCGCGACCGATTGCGCCAGGTGTTGGTGGCCGTCACCCAGCGCGACGCCCGCCTGCTGACCCAGACTTACGCCGAACTGGGCTTCTTCCTGCCCGGCGCTGATCTGGAACGCATCACCCAGGCGCAAGAGAAGATTCTGAACCAGATGTGGGGGCGGCAACTGTTGGAACTGGCCCGACCCGACCCGCGCGAGGTGCAGGCCCTGGGGCTGGAGTTTCGCGATCTGCTGTTTGAATTTCCCTTCCAGGCCCCCCAGGATTTCATTTACCTGGGGCGCGCCCTGGGCATGATCTCCGGGCTGGTCAGCCTGCTCGATCCCAACCTCAACCCGTGGTACTACCTGGAACAGTATGGGCAAAAAGTCATCGCCAGCCAGGAGGGACGGCGACTGGGGCGCGCCACTCTGACGGCCGGCCTGCGTCCCTATCTTCAGCTGCCTGTGGCCCTCTACCGCTTCCTGGAAACAGCCCAGGAAGGGCGGCTGCAGCTGCAAACCCACCCTGACCGCCAGACAGAACAACGCCTGACGCAGCTGGAACAACGGCTGCGCCAGCTGAATGGGAGCATCCTGGCGGCCGGGGCGCTGGTGGCCGGGGCGCTGCTCTATGTCAACGACGAGCCGGCTTTGGCCTTCGTCAGTTGGGGTCTGGCCGGCCTGAGCGTGGTCTGGGGCTGGTTGCGCCGGCGCTAGGGCCCGGCCGCCTCCAACGCCGCGTACTCCTCCGCGCTCACGAAGCGCCCGCGCTCAATCTCCTGCGTGGCAACATGATAATGGGCATCGAAAGTCACCACGGCCGGCATCTGTTGGAAACATTTGCGACACACAATCGTCTTGTGCCAGATGTAGCCGTCGTCCGTCTGGTTAAGGTCATATTGCTGATCCGCCCGCAGTCGCAGCCGTGTCTGGCAGCGCCCGCAGACCAGGTGAAAATAAATCCCCGTCTTGTCCACATCATCCGACGCGGCGCTCTTTTTCGGGTCGCGTTTGCGCCAGCGATCCAGCCAACCCATGGTCAACCTCCCTGGGGGTGCGCCGACGCTCCCCGCAGGGCGCGAAAGCCGGCCGCTGTCGCCGCCCAACCGGCGTCGCTGACCCCCGGCGTAAAAGGCCAGTAGTAGGCCACCCGATCCAACATAGCCCCATAACGAGCCTGGATCAACGCGGGCAGCTCCCCCCAGCGCCCGCTCAGGGCAAAAGCATCCAACATGGCGTCGCTGATCAACCCCGGCATCGCCTCCCACTCACCGCGCCGCGCCAGACGACTCAGCTGCAAGGCGGTTCCCTGCCAGTCGTGCAGCTCCATCACCGCCCGATAGGCGGGAGTGCTCATGTAAAAGGAGAGCTGCTGCCGCACGTAGGCTTCAAAATGGCCGGCCGGCTGCCCATCATCCGTCGGCACAACAAACAGCCCCGTAGCCAGGGTGAAATTGCGCCGCTGGCGGCCGGCCGCCTCCCAACCCGTGTGTAAGGCCGGCAAGGCCACCTGCCGCAGATAATCCACGGTGTGCAGGGCGTGCAAAAAGACACCATCGCACGTCCGGCCGGCCAGATGCAACATTTGCTCATTGACAGCGGCCATGAAAATCGGCGGCGGAGCAAAGGGCAACGGGTCTGGACTGAAAAACGGCGTCATCAGACTCAGGCGGAAAAACTCCCCCTCATAATCCAGCGGCGTTCCATCCTGCCAGCAGGCCCACACCGCCCGAATCGCTTCAATCGTCTCGCGCAGCTTGCGCACCGGCTTTTCCCACTTCACCCCCAGGCGTAACTCATTGTGCGCCCGCACCTGCGGCCCCAACCCCAAAATGAAGCGCCCACCGGAAAAACGCGCCAGGTCCCAGGCCAAATGGGCCAGAATGGTGGGGCTGCGGGGAAAGGCCACGGCAATCCCTGTCCCCAGCATGAGCCGCCGGCTGTGCTCCGCCCCCACCGCCAGGGCCAGAAAAGGATCGGCGCGCGTCTCCGAGACCCACATCCCATCAAAGCCCACCTGCTCGGCCGCCGTCACCAGGCCGGCCATCTGACCCAAATCGGGCGTTAACACCATCATATCCAGCTGCATAACCCACTCCTGGGGGCCGACGCCGCCGGGCGACGCCGGTTTGACTTTCATCTGGCTGCTGGCTAGAATCCCATCGCCGCTCCATAACACGGGCGGGAACACAACAGGGACAGCCGTATGCGAATTGTAGTGGATGCAATGGGAAGTGACAATCACCCCGGGCCAGATGTCGAAGGGGCCGTGATGGCGGCGCGCCGCTTTGGGGATAGGCTCATTCTGGTGGGCGACCAGGCGCAAATCGAGGCGGAGCTCGACCGCCACAAGCTGGATGGCCTGAGTCTGGAGATTCAACCCGCCAGCCAGGTCATCACGATGACCGATAAACCCTCCGATGTCGTGCGCCAGAAGAAAGATTCCTCCATGCACGTTGGCCTGAATCTGGTCAAAAATGGAGAGGCGGATGCCTTTGTCAGCGCCGGCAACACCGGCGGCGTCCTGGCAGTGGCGATGTTGCACAGCCTGGGGCGCATTCGAGGAGTGCAACGGCCGGCGCTGGGCGTCATCTTCCCCGTCCCCGGCTTCCCTATGCTGATTGACAACGGGGCCAACGCCGACTGCAAGCCGGAGTACCTGTTGCAATTTGCCCACATGGGCAGCCTCTACGTCGAGCGGGTGCGCGGCGTCGCCAACCCCCGCGTCGGTCTCATCTCCAACGGCGAGGAAGAGGGCAAGGGCAACGAGCTGATCCAGGCCGCCATTCCCCTATTGCGCGCCAGCGGCCTCAACTACATCGGCAACATCGAGCCCAAAGAGTTCATGCAAGGTGGGGTGGATGTGGGTGTGGTGGATGGCTTCACCGGCAACATCTTGATGAAAACCACCGAAGCCATCGCCAAAAGTCTGCTGGAAACCTTGCGCGGCGAGATCATGGCCTCCACCCGCACCAAACTCGGCGGCCTGTTGGCGAAACCCGCCTTTGATCGCGTGCGCGCTCGCCTCAACCCCGACGAAGTGGGGGGGGCTTCCCTGCTGGGCGTCAACGGCGTGGTCATCATTGCCCATGGGCGCTCCAACGCCTACGCCATCCAACAGGCGGTGGGGCAGGCTCGCCGCGCTGTGGAGCAGGATATTGTGGGGGCCATTCGCGCCGGCCTGGGCCGTCAACCTGTGTCGCCGGCTTAAAAATCTGTCAGCGCGGTCTCACGACGGCGAAGGACGTTAAGTCTATGGATACACCTGTCAATCATCGGGAACGCCCCCGCGTTGTCATCACCGGCCTGGGAGCTTTGACCCCCGTTGGCAACAGCGTGGCGGAAAGCTGGGCCCATGTGCTGGCCGGCCGCTCTGGCGTGACGCGCATCACCCAGTTCGACGCCAGCAATCTGCCGTGCCAGATTGCCGGCGAAGTCAAAGATTTCGATCCCCGCCATTACATCAACCATAAGGAAGCGCGCCGCATGTCACGGGCTTCCCAATTTGCCGTGGCCGCCCTACGTCAGGCGTTGGCGGATGCCGGCCTGGGGTCTACCGTGCCCGACCCGGAGCGTAGCGGCGTGGTGGTGGGCACGGCTGTGGGTGGCTTTGAAAAAGCGGATGAGGGGTTGCTGCTCTATCGCGAAAAAGGGTTCGCCCGCGCCAACCCCTTCGCCCTCACCAGTTCCCTGGCCAACATGCCCAGCTATTATGTCAGTCTGGAAGCGCAAGCCCTGGGGCCGATCAACACCCCGGTCGCCGCTTGCGCCGCCGGGGCCCAGGCCATCGGCGAGGCCGCAGAGGTCATTCGCCGGGGGGCAGCCGACCTGATGCTGGCCGGCGGGGTGGAGGCGCTGATTCATGAAGGCGGGGTGGCCGGGTTTGCCGCCATGCGCGCCCTGCCCACCAGCTTTAATGACGCACCTGAAAAAGCCAGCCGCCCCTTCGATGCCCGGCGTGAAGGCTTCATTCTCAGCGAGGGGGTGGGGCTGGTTGTCCTGGAACGCCTGGAGGGCGCGCTGGCGCGGGGGGCGCGTATCTACGCCGAAGTCGTGGGCTATGCCTCTTCCTCCGATGCCCACCACATGGCGATCCCGGACCCGGAGGCGGCCGGGGCGATCCGCGCCATGCGCTGGGCCATTCAAGATGCCGGCCTGCCGCTGGAGGCTATTGGTTACATCAACGCCCATGGCTCCTCCACCCCGGTCAACGACGCCCTGGAAACTTACGCCATCAAAAAGCTTTTCGGTGAGTATGCTTACGCGCTGCCCATCAGCAGCACCAAATCCATCATGGGCCATGCCATGGGGGGCACGGGGGCCATCGAAGCCATCTTCACCATCCTGGCGTTGTGCGAAGGGGTGCTGCCACCCACCTGGAATTATGAATACCCAGATCCGGCCTGCGACCTGGATTATGTGCCCAATGCTCCCCGGCCGGCGGCGCTCGACTACGCCCTCAGCAACTCCTTTGGCCTGGGGGGGCAAAACGCCTGCCTGGTGTTGCGGAAATGGAGCGGGTAGATCATGGTCATTCTCCGCGACGATAAGCGCATTGCGCGCCTGCGTTCCCTCAGCCACGTCCTGCGCCTGAGCGGTCTGGGTGTCTTGCTCCTGGGCCTGATTCTGGCTTTCACCGGCCGCACCGACCTTTTCACGCTGCAATTTCTGGCGCTGCTGGTGGGCTGGATTCTCTCCCAGATCGCCATTTATCTGGATCATCGCTATGTGCGCACGCCACGCATCGATGAGCTGCTGGACGAGGCCGTGAAAAAGAGCAACCTCAAGGGGCGACTCTATCATTATGTGTTGCCTGCGCCGCATGTGTTGCTGACGCCGGCCGGCCCCATCATCCTGGTCGCCAAATATCAGGGGGGGCAGGTGGCGCTGGAAAATGGCAAATGGAAACAGCGCGGTCTCGGTTTGCGCCGCTTCTTTGGTCAGGAAGCGCTGGGCGACCCCGCCCGCGACGCCCAATACCAGCTGGGGGCGCTGGCGCGTTTCCTGAAAAAGCGCGCCCCTGACCTGGAGGAGGTTCCGATTGGGGTGGTCATCGTCTTCACCAACCCCAATGTGGAACTGCAGGTGGGCGACTCGCCCATCCCGGTGGTGCGGGTGAAAAAGCTTAAAGAGTTTCTACGCCAGACGCAAAACCGTCCCCTTCCGGCCGCCCATCAGCAACGCTTGCAGGTAGCTTTGGATGCCGAAGCCGGCCCTCTGGCAGCGCCCGCTGGCCAATCCTGAGCATGGAGATTTTTCCCAACCTGCACTGGCTGCCGGCCGGCCGGGTCAACGCCTATCTCTATCGGGATACGGCCGGCCTGCTGCTGATCGACACCGGCCTGCCTGGACGGCTTGATCTGGCTGGTTATCTCCAGGGGTTGGGGCTTCTCCCTTCCGACATCACCTACATTCTGATCACCCACGCCGACCTGGATCATGTCGGCAATGTGGCCGCCTTCCACCAGCTGACCAACGCCATCATCCTGGCCGGCCCTCAGACGGCCGACCTGTTGCGCCGGGGGGGCGCGCCGTCCCACAACTTCTGGCTGATGGATCAGATCACGACCCGGTTCCTGGCCTACACCCCGCCGCCGGCCGAAGCCATTCAGGTGATCCAGCCTGGTCAGGTGTTACCCTTGATGGAAGGGCTGCAAGTGCTGGCAACCCCCGGCCACACCCCCGACCATATCGCGTTTCACAGCCAGGCCAGCGGCATTTTGTTCGCCGGTGATGCCCTCAATACCCTGGGGGGACGCCTGAAATGTAGCCCACGCCTGATTTCGGCCAACTACGCCGCCGCCCGTCGCTCCGCCATGCACCTGCTGCAATGCACCCCGGCCCTCTTCGCCTGCGGCCACGGCGCCCCGCTGCAAACCCACACCGTTGAAGAGTTGATGACGCTCTTCGACGCCTTGCGTACCTGAATCCTGGCCCGGATGACGGTTGGAGATGCCCCATGTCCACCCTTCACATGCGTTCGCTGCTCGACAAAGAGATGCACCAATTGCAGGAAGCCATTATCCAGATGGCCAGTATGGTTGACCAGGCCATCGACTGCGCCATCCAGGCTCTGATTACCCTCAACCTGGACCTGGCGCGCCAGGTCATGATTGACGACAGCGAGATCAACCGACTGCGCTACCAGGTGGAAGATAAAAGCATTCGCCTGCTGGCGACACAACAGCCGGCCGCCAGCGATTTACGTTTTGTCGTGGGAGCGATCCATATTGCCGTCGAGTTAGAGCGCATGGGGGATCATGCGGCCGGTATTGCCCGCCTGGTGGAGCGCATCAAACTAGAGCCGGCCGCTCCCCTGGTCAATCGCCTGCCCAAAATGGGGCGACAGGCGCGCAAGATGCTCAAAGACAGCATCGACGCCTACGTCCACCGCGCCACCGACATGGCCCAATCCACCCTCGACCGTGAAATTAAAATTGATCGCGGCTATCGTAAACTGTTTGAAGAAGCCACCCTGGAGATGTCCAACGACGCCCTCATCCGTCGCGCCACCTATCTACTGTGGGCCGGCCACAACCTGGAACGCATCGGCGACCGCGCCATCAACATCGCCGAGCGTGTCATCTACATCACCACCGGCAAGTTTGTAGAATACAACCCCGACCTGGCCTTCACCGAAGCCCAACCCCCTCCAACGTCACCCCCCTCACCGCCCGCTCCCTCTGACTGAACGGTTCCACCTGGCCCAGACTCGTGTTCGTAACTGGTGGCATCATCAGCCTCCCTTGATTCGAAAGATTCTGTCATTCACAATCGTTACGGGTGGTACTTTAGCCATGATTGGCTGAGTCCTGCCCAACGCTCAGCGTCAGCCGCTCGCTCCGCTATCGCTGAGGGAGTCAGCTGCACGCGGGGGTTGGACGGTTTGGCTGTGATAAGAATGCAATCCGTCGATAGACAACCTATTCTGCGCGAGCTAACCGCTGGGGCTTCCACACCCATACAACCAGGACAGCGATGACCAACAATATGCCAAAGTTTACCCACCGCCCCTCTTCCGTCGTCCAGAATGGAACGACAGCCCCGGTGAGATTGCCCATCGTATGAAACAGGGCGGCAATTAGCACACTCCGACCCGTATTGTTGTGCAACCAGGTGTACAACACCGCCAGCACAATGGTCTGAAGCACAAACTCCCAGATGGGGATCACTGCTTGCGTAGTGCCACTTATAAAGTGGAGCGGCAGATGCCACACACCCCAACACACTCCTAAAATCAGGCTGGAGGTTAAGGCCCCCCAGTGTTGTTGGAGGTGATCCAGCGCAAACCCGCGCCAGCCATATTCTTCGGGCAGCGCGTTGAAGAAGAAAAGCAGGAGACCGACGGGAACAATCATAATAGGCGGTACGCCACGTTCCCATGCTACACGCTGGCCCAACAGGGAGAGGGCGAGAACCGTCACCACACCAACCGCTGGTAGGAGGGAATATTTTATTATCGTACGATACCGGTTTCAATGCGGGCGAGAACCGTCACCACACCAACCGCTGGTAGGAGCGCAAGCGTGGGGATGAGCCAAACTTTAGTGAAACGCCGGTCCCAACCGCGCTGCCACAACTGACGGACACCGGCTCGGCCGTGGCGTACTCCGGTTAGACTGAACGCGGCGATGGCCGGGCCAAAAACGCCGAGCGAACTCGAGATAGAAATGAAACCGGCAGGGAGTGTCCATGTGTCGGTTGAAACGAGCACAGCTGGTAACCAGAGCAGCCAGGAGCAAACAAAGGCAAAGACGAAAAACAAAGTCAAGTCCCACTTGGCCGGAGGCAAATTCTTCGGCATGGTTCCTCTCCACTAAATAATGTACCGCAGTATACACGCATTGGGTGTTGCGTCTAAAACGGTTGCGAAGGCCCGCCTAACACCATCGTCAGGTGCACCGACGCAGGTTTCCAACGCCTTTGCCAACCTGAAGGGACCCCCAAAACTTGGACAAAGGGCAAAGTGAACAAGCATAATCCAAGTAAGGAGAACTATAATGGGTCACAAACGAACATTTACAGCCGAATTCAAGACACAGGTAGCGCTTGACATAATCACGGGGAGGCAGAGCCGTGCGACCATCTGCCGCCAACACAACCTCAAGCCCCAACTCGTCTCCCGCTGGAAGACAGAATTCCTGGAGCGGGCGGTCGTCGTCTTTGCTGGGGATAAACAACAAGCCGCCGAGCAGGAGCGCAAGGCAGAGTTAGAACGGTTAGTAGGCCGGCTGGCGCTGGAGTTGGAAGCGGCAAAAAAAGTCTCAGCCATCTGGGAAGTGAACAAAAACGGGAGATAGCCATGAGGTTGAGAGACGAGTATCCCGTCAGTTTGATTTGTCAGATACTGGATTTGCCGCGCAGCAGCTTCTATTATCAACCAGTCGAGCAGGACGACAGCGAACTGGAAAAAGTGATAGAGAAAGTGGCAGCCGCCTGGCCGACCTATGGCTATCGACGGGTGACGAAGCAGTTGCATCGAGCCGGCTGGCAGGTCAATCATAAGGTTATCCAGGCCCAAATGGCTGAGATGGGCTTGCAGCGGCCGGTCAAGCGGCAAAAACGGCGCACGACCAACAGCCAGCATGGCTATCAGCGCTATCCAAATCTGGTCATGAACCTGGAAGTGGTGCGGCCGGAACAGGTGTGGGTGGCGGACATCACTTATATTCACCTGCCCTACGAGTTTGTCTACCTGGCGGTTATCATGGATGTTTTCACCCGTATCATTCGGGGCTGGCATTTGGGTCGGCATCTGGACCACACCTTGACGCTGACAGCTTTGCAAAAGGCGCCGGAGAAAGGACGACCCCAAATCCATCATTCTGACCAGGGTGTCCAGTATGCTGCCACCGAGTATGTGAAGCAGTTGTCGGATGTAGGCACTGCTATCAGCATGGCCGAAGTCGGGCAAGCCTGGCAGAATGGTTTTGCCGAGCGGGTCATTCGCACGATAAAGGAAGAAGAAGTAGACCTGTCCGAGTACGGCGACTTTGCCGACGCCTGGTGGCAGTTGGGTCAGTTCATGGATGAGGTGTCTATGCACAAACGTATCCATTCATCTTTGGGGGTAGCTCACCCCTGCTGAGTTTGAAAGTCAGTGGCATAAGCAGCTGGCTAATGATAAAGATATTCACTAAGAACCCTCTTTTTTCTGTCCAGTTTTTGGGGTCCACTTATGTCGCCCGTGCGTCCTGGGGTATCCAGCCACAAACGATGAGACTGCCGAACTTGATCTGCCACGTCTTTACTCGGAACAATATGATAATTCGGACGCTCTGAAAAATCTCCTAAACTAACGAAAACGTAAAAGTGGTCATTAGAAAAGAAGGTTTCGCTTTTTTCGTTAAGAATCCAATGCTTGTCTTTTTTCTAACTGGTCTTGCATTGGATTGTAAGTGAGCGTGAAGCCTCTTGATTTGTAACAAGAATATCTATGCCACGAGTGTTGCGAAGGGAGATGGACGCTATCCAACCGCGACGTGATAATTCGGCAGCAACAAAATATTCTCCGGCTACGCCAGCTAATATGGTTGGTATTTTTGATGCAGATTGAATCATATTTTTCCGTTAGATTTTGATTATTCGATAGAAAATGAGTCCGCCCAACGCTCAGCATCAGCGGCGGCGCGCAGCGCCGTCCGCTGCATGCTGTTGTTAGGCCGTCCCCGTGATACTGTCGCCCGCGCCAATGCTTCACTGAGAAAGAAACTTACGATACGCCGCAAGCGCAGCTGGTTCTTCCGTCACGGTGCGAAAGGGATTGTCCGGCATAGATTGACCGCCAATCCCCCATCCGAATACGGTTACGAGTGCCGCGCCATGGTTGAAGCTACGTGCGAGGTAAGTCTCCATGCCAATTCCAGAGCTTCTCGACTCATCCCCGGGGATAATGTTCGTCCCCTCGGAGGATGCCCACCATGGGTTTCCGTGTTCCGAAAGCTCCTCCTGAATCTGATCAAATACTCCGGAGACTGGATAGGTTGAAAATCCTGGTCTGGCGTTGGCCGCAAACGCCACACAGGGTCGTTGCGAGCTGGGGGCCGCATCCAGGACGTCTTCGTAGGTCACACCCTCCGGTACCGAGAGTTCTTCGAAACGCGCCCCGGGTAGAAAGGCTACGTGGGTATAGATGCGACTGCTATCGATCCCTCCCTGTGCCAGGCCATCGGTCCACAAGCCGATGAATTCAGCAACGATTGAAGCCACCTCGTCGCCTATATCCGACGGTGGGTTCTGCGGGTTGAACCCTGCGTTCGCCAAAGCATGAAAACCCACGCGATCCATCGTACTTATGTCCTGCCCCATGTGGGACTCCCACCCCGCGATTACGCCCGCAAACAGGTCTTCCTTACCTTGCGCCCTGAGCGCTGCCAGATGAGAGGCTATATGTGCGCCCATCACGTCACGTGCGCGACGTGTCACCTCGGCGCGTATAGCTGGAGAATTGAAAACCATTCGGGCTGGCGGGTGAGCCCAATCGAGGAGCAGGCCTGTAGCAGGCGTTCCATCAAAGTCCGTCCATTCGACATTAGCAGGGTCATTGATGAGATCGCTCCGCTTGCTCCAGAACATGGCGTCGTCGATGTGAAAACCGACTGCAACGTCTTCGCTCAGAGCGATTTCGAAGCCGTCGTCGATAATCTGCCGCACTTCGCTATCGGTATGGTCGAACGCAATAGGCCCCAGAATGAAGGCCAGACGCGTCTTCTGGCCTCTGGTTACTCCGATGGTTGTGACGATGTCGTGCACCATATCGGCAACCTTCTCCTTCGGCGTATAGACCAACTCGACATCAAACGGAATGGACGGATCCGATCCACCTTCAAATACCTGAAACGCCAAATAGCGGAGCTCGTTGCCGCTCAACGGCTCTAATTCTAATGATTCGAAGTCCGTGGTATCAGGTCCCAGAAGGTCCCCGCCGCTCCTACAACCGACGAGGGTCAGTGCGAGCAAGAACGCAACAAATACACCAGCGACCAGTCTCATCCGTTGTCCTCCAGGTGTGCTCACGGCCTAACGGTCTCGAACTGAGCGGCGCCGCTGAGCTTCTGCGATCATGAACTCGTACCCTGGCGGCGTCCGCTCCAGCGAGGGATTAGGCCGCATCAAATTAGAGTTCAAGCGCGGGCACACTATGCGCACCCAGAGTGATGGAGATTTCACCGCCGTGATGGATATCGTGCTCAATCAGGTGCCAGATCACCCATTGGCGGGTGATTAAACCCGGTTCGCTGTCATCTTCCCCAGGCCAAGTCTTCGCCCAATCTTGCTCCGTCCAGCGGGCTATGGCCTCGTGCATGCCAATCCAAGTGGCTTCCAATCCGCGAACGAGTTCTTCTGCACTTCGGCCCTTCGCCCCTCTGCGGTCCCATTTTCCGAAGGCCTTGAACTCATCTCCACCCTCTTCCATTAGCAGATAGAACCACCGCGCTCGTACCCCAATAACGTGGGCGGCAATCTCTCCTACAGAGCGCAAACTTGGGGCGGCACGGAGTGCCAGCTGATCAGCCTCCAGCGGCGCAAGGACCTTGGTCATGACTTGCTGGTATGTGCGCCAACCTTCGTAGATCGACGAGATCAACATTTGATCTTGTGACATTGAGAACTCCTGATGCGGCCTAACGTATGCGTCAGCCGCGTCGCTGTGCTTCGCGGCGCGGCATCGGCTGAACGCAGTGTTGGGCGGCCCAATGATTTGAAAGCGCGTCAGTGAAAAAGAATAGCGATTGCTCTTGGCGTTTACTTCTGGAGCCTTCTAAACCTGTGTCCGTCTGGCTCGATGACTACAAAGGCCTTCGCCAACTCGTCTTCGTGGTACGTTTTCAACACGCGTTTGAGTTCGTTGTGGACGGCGTTCTGCGTGGAGGGCAATATACGGAGATACAGGACGCCTGCGCCCAACGCTTTGACGAAAACGAGGCTGCCGAAGTCTCTGTCGCGTGTCACAAATATCCGGCCTTGTGCTTGAGCCGTCTTGAGCAAGTCTTCGTCGTCTGCTTGTGAGAGTCCAATTTGAGCCACTGGAACAACATCGTAGCCCAACCCGCTGAGGAAACGCCCTGTAACCGCGTACACGTCTTGGTCAAGCAAAAATTTCATGCGGACACAGACGTGAGGTGGATGTCTTCAGCCGAGATGAGTGCGATGGCATACCGAAGGCACGCACGAATATCGTCAATCTGAAGGTCGGGATGGTAGTTTTGAATTATCTCGGCGAACGAGAGTCCTTCATTGAGCAGTTCCAGGACGCTTTGGACTGTGACACGTGTACCTGCCACACACGGCTTGCCAAAGTGGATTTTGGGGTTAACTGCGATTCTGTCTATCATCTCACCACCTCACACGTAATTGTCATTAGTGGCTTGTATTTTACACCCGTCCGCTAACAAGCACGAGGCAGGCCGCCCAACGGCCTCTTAGGCGGCGAGAAGTTGATGTTGGCTGCCGTCGCAATGAGTCTTAGGGGGCAGGAAGCGGTCCCAGTATGAAGTCGGATGGATGCACGTCGCCGTACTCAGCGACGTTGCGGGGATAATCCGGCAGGAAGCGGTCCCAGTATGAAGTCGGATGGATGCTCCTTGTAGAGTTGCTCTGTCGTGGGGCCGAATGAGTGGTCGAAGCGGACGATTCCATCGGGTGTGACCTGGAGAGTAAGGGCACCGGTCGAGTCCTCTGGAATGAAGACTACGGCGAATTCCCCCGCCGGGTAGAACTCATCGGAGTAGGTGTAGGACCCAGTTCGATACACGGCGTACAGCCGGGCCGCGCCGATACCCTGCCACGAATTGATTTCGTCGATCCTGATGTGCCCGCCCTCGGATCCGAGAACTGGCAAGGCTTCGACGAGAGTTCCGTCCGCCTCGCTTTCAAGGCACTTCGGTGGTCCGCCAAGCCCTTCGCGGGTTGTACACGGGAGCGTGCTGAGGAAGATGAGCGCTTTGAGGGCTTGGGGATCACCAGAGAGTCCTGCTTCGATGATCGCGTCAACGTAGGGTGTGCCAGTCCGTGGAGGAGACGAAGTAGGGGTGGTCGCGGTCGGGCTCGTCGGCGGAGCGGGCATGCCTTCGACAGAGATGTCGCTGGAGTAGACGGGGGACAAGTTGCCCAGAGCGTCCCTGAACTGCACGGTCACGTAGAATGCCGACCAGTTGATAGGAGGAACGTATTCGAACTCTCTCTCGGATGAGAACGGCTCCCATTCCGTTTCAGACAAGTGCAATTCATCGAAGGTGGTGAGGCCGGTGCGGACTCGCATCTCAGTCACTTCTGCTATCGGGCTGGCGGCGTGGAATATGACAGGGATGAGGATGGCTTGGCCGGCAATTGCGGCAACGCAGCAGTTGCCATCATCGATGAGTAGAGAGCCTGCCAGGAATGGTGTTGGCTGTGGTCTAGCGACCGGGGAGGACGGCAAAGGCGGGATTCGGGTGGACAAGTGGGATATGTATTCTAAGTGCTGCGCAATCTGGGTAGATTGGGACGAGACCTGAGTGAGCAGGGATTGGACGGTGCTCTCAAGGTGAGGGGATGTAGACTCCGCGCCGGATGTGCAGCCGGAGAGGAAAGGAACGAGGAGGCACAGGCCGATCGTTGCAAGGGCATTGCGATGGAGTTTCATGGGATCTCAGAGTCCTCTTATGCAGACTGAGATTGCTGCCTAACGCCTGCTTCACCGGCTGGCGAGCGGTGAACCAACAACTTGGCTATTCACCAAATAGTTCCAAAAAAGACCGATCTCGCCAGTCCGCGTGAAAGCGTTGTTAGACGGCCGTTACCCAGGACTTCGCACAGCAATGTCCGACACCCGTTCAAAATCAGCATCATTGGTAGCAAGATGCTGAATCTTTTCTCGTTTCATAACAGCTACGATGATCGAATCATTTGTCATCAATCCATACTCGTCTCGAAATTGCCTGCTGTTATGCAAGTCACGATAAGTAAGCGGCAGAATGTTGATTCGTGCTTGTCTGAGGTCGCGGAGAATAGTTTTGTAGCGCGTTAGATTTTGTACTGCTTGAGAATTTTTCTTCAGGTGGATGACAGCATCTGCCGATTTTTGAAACGATCCCTGCGCCAGCAACTCTAAAACCATTGCCCGGTGAATAACATCGGCAGCAGCATTTACTGCAAGATGAAGTTGAATTTCTCCTCGCGCCCCTCGCTCTAGCAACTTCTTGCAAGCTTCATGTTGGCTGACTTGTGGAAACAGTGCGTAGATGACAATATTGGCATCCAGCATAACTGGAACATTGGCTGGAATTTGGTTGAAAGTTTTGGTCATAGCAGAGCAACATCTAAATCAGCATTTGCCAGTTCCAACATGGGATCGTTCAACGCTTGTTCTAACCAGTTTGTTTCTACATCTGCAAACAAGGTTGTTAGACGATGAACGGCAGCTAAAGCCTCATCCACATCTTCGGGTGCAGAAATCACTTCCTGGCCATTGTCTAACTCATTTGATAGAGCCAGTTCCTGAGCTAAAAGACGTTCCGCGACTTGTTCTAACGATTTGCTTTCCTGAGCAGCACGTTTAGCGAGCAATTGATAAATGGTCTCAGATAAATAAATTGGATGTTGGGTCATAGTTTCACCTCTGGAATCAACATAGCATAATTGTTTATGAAAAACAATCTCAAATTAGCCGAAGGGTGTGATTAATTTCGATAATGCAAATCTTTTTCTGTAAAAGTGGTTCCTTCGGTGTAGCCAGAACTAAACAGTCAAACAGGTTCAGCCATCGGCTGGTGGATTTGTGGATAACGGTTCCGTCCCTCCACCGTTATCCACAAATCCACAGCCGCGACGACGACGGGTCGGCCGACTCAGAAGCTTAACATAACGAATCAGGTTGCCAGCGGAGATAAGTCCGGTTGGTCGTTTGCCAATCTTCGCTGATTTCCATAGCGATAGCGGTCATCAGGCGCAGGCAAGAAGCCTCGTTGGGAAAGAGGGCGGCCACGCGGGAGCGGCGGCGCATTTCGCGGTTGAGTCGTTCCTGGCCGTTGGTGGTGCGGATGAGGCGGCGATGAGCGGTGGGAAAGGCAAAGCAAGTCAACCCTTCGGGAATATTGCCTTCCAGCCAATCAGCCAGACGGGAGGCGGACTTTTCGTACTTGGCAATGCTCTTCTTGAGCAAGGCTTCGGCTTCGTGACGGTTGGGGGCGTTGAAGATAGCCCGGATGTCGGCGGCCACTTCCGAGCGCATCTCCAGGCGTGGCACATAGGCTTGGGCGTTCTGCTGGAGGTGAAAATGACACCGCTGCCAGGGAACACCGCCCAAGACGGCC
>DAOTXO010000137.1:0-41916 GCA_034435495.1 Anaerolineae bacterium | reverse complement strand
ACGTCGCTGCGCCCGTCGCTTTGTCTACGCTGTAGAGCGAGTCCGTCACAATGTCGTGCCCATACATCTGCCCATCGGCATTGATGGCGATGGCAATCAGGCACGGCGCTGTGGCCGTCGTTCCCACCAGCGTCGCCGCGCCGGTTCCTGTGTCCACGGTGTAGATAGCCGTCTGGAAGATGTCGCAACTGGAGGCGTAGAGCGTACCTGAAGTCGGGTCGCCCGCCAGGCCTGTCCAGCTGTGAGCCCCGATCGGCACAGTAGAGCCAACCGTCGCCCGCGCGCCGGTAGCTGTGTCGATGGTCACCCACTGGGTGAAGTCGTAGCTCAGCCCGTAGAGCGTGCTGAAGTCGCCATTCAAGAAGTCGCCACCCACCAACAAGTCGCTGCCTGTTCCGGCAATCACATTCAACGTTTGGGGTGTATCCGTGGAGAAGGAGGCCAGCTCAAACAAGAAGGTGTTGAGGTCGATTTGCAGGCTGTAGGCCAACGCGCCACCCAACAGGTCAAACGTCCCTTGCGGGGCTTCGTTGCCGCCTGTAGGAGCGCCGGCCGCCTGCGGCGCACGTCCCGTCGAAGCGGGTTCGCTGCCGTAAACGAAGTTGCCATCACTGGCCGGAATCGAGACCGGCGCCAGGTTAGGCCCATCGTAGTTGCTAATGCGGGCTGACCAGTCAATCGGCAACGGGCCGGTGTTGGTAACCGTGACGGTGTTGGTGACCACATCGCCAAATTCCATATCTTCAGTGATGGAGTCGGGCGCATAGGTCAACAACGAGCCTTCCAGGACAAAGTCCTGAATGGTGGTGGTGTCGGTGATGATTTCCACCCCGGGCACCGTTTCCGGCACATAGTTATCGGCTGAGGCCGTGACATCATAGCTCCCAACCACCAGGGCAAAGGAGTAGTTGCCATCGCCGTTGGTGGAGGTTGTGCGGGTGTTGCCGTTGCTATCTTCGGCCGTGATGGTGGCACCCTCAATGCCCTGACCACTGTGGAGGTCGGTCACACTTCCCTGGAGCAAACCGGTGGATGAACCCGCGCCGCACCAGGTGAGCACCACATTCATCGCATCAATGCGGTCGTTCAAAGTGGGCACAGCTTCAAAGGGGAAGCCCCAGAAGGTGGTTTGGAAGACCTCGCTAATGTAATCAATGGCGGCTACTCCCTGATCACCATCGAAAGCGGCTTCGGCCACGCCCCGTGGCGTCAAGAGGTCGCTGTAGTTGGTGAAGGGGTAGGAGAGGGCATATGGCCCCAGGCCACTGAAGACAGAACCGGTACCGGTGACATTGGTTTGACCCACGTCGCTGGTACCTGTGAGCAGGCCCAGGTAGGTCTGCATGAAGGAGGTGATCCCACGGTCAAAGATGTAGTCCTGGCTGCTGATGAACATGCAGTTGCCGTTCTCCAGCCAGTTGCCCAGGGCGGTTTCACCGCTGGCCCCAGGGCCGGCCGTGCCGCCGAAGGATACACCGGTAAACCAGATCACCGTGCTGTAGGGGGCCAGGTCCGCGTCCGTGGGTTCGTTGTCGGTGCCGGCCGTATCCCAGATGTCGTAATCGGCGGCCAGAGCATCCAACGCCTCGGTGTAGTAGCTGCGAACATCGGGCGCATTGTCATCGTCGTCCACCAACAGGATGGGCGGGATGTCAGCGGTGGTGAAGCTGAAGGTAGCGGAAATCTCGCCGCCGCCGCACGGATTACCAGCCTGAACAGCCCAGTAATAGGTGCTCAAGGGGGCCAGACTGATGTCAATCGTGTGGGATGTCTCGCTGACAAAAGCCTGGTAGACAATGTCCACAAATTCAGGGTCGGTGGCGATGATCAGGTTATAGGTATCACCCTGCACCGCCGCCTCCCATTCAAAGGTGGCCTGGAGCTCAACATTCGTCTCGCCGTCGGCCGGTGAGGTCAGCGTTACCATGCCTGGGGCAGCGTCGTAAAGATTCAACCCCACTGTGGTGGTTTGGGTGCTGGTGGGGGCCACGCCCATGACTTCAATGGTGTAGTTGCCGGCCGCGGCCGCGCCCACATTGGTCACCGACATCACGCTCGCACCGGGCGGGATGACAGGATTGAGATCGAAGGCCGCCGAGTAGCCGGCCGGCACGCCGCTGGCAGAGAGGGTCACCGGATCATCAAAGCCCGCAATTTGCAGGACATCGATGGTGTAGTCGGCGCCATCCGGCACGCAGACGCTCTGGCTGGCCGGGTCGGGGAGCAGGCGGAAGTCGGGCCGCAGGTTCTCCGCGGCCGCAAAGCAATCAATGCGCCCATAGCCATAGTCGAAGTCAAAGCCGGGCGCGCCCAAATCCACCCCATGCATGGTCAACAAATCATAGACCTGCTCATAGGTGATATTGGGATCGATGGAGCGCAACAACGCCATACAGCCGGCCGTATGCGGGCTGGCCATGGAGGTTCCGCTCAGCAACCCATAGCTGTTGCCCGGTACCGAGGAACGCACGTTGACGCCAGGGGCGCTAACATCGGGCTTGTCGGTACAATCCGGGAAGTTGCCTGGGCCACGGCTGCTGAAGCTGGCGACGATGTCATTGATGTCCGTCGCGCCGCTGGCCGTGACATTGCAGTAGTCGCCGGGGGAGCCAATCGTGCCGCCGCCAGGACCGGAGTTGCCGGCCGAAAAAGCCGGGAAGATGCCAGCTGCCTGCCAGGCATCGACCGAAGCCTGATACCACGGGTCGCCGCCGCCGCCGCCCCAGGAGTTGTTGACAACATCCGGGCGTTGAGCCGGGTCACAGGTGGGGCTGCCGGGCGGGGTGCCCGAGGGGCACGGGGCCGCGATCCACTCCGCTGAACTCAGCAAAGCAAACTCCGAACAGAAAATGCTCTCGCACCCTTTGGCCGCAATCCACTGCGCGCCTGGGGCGACGCCGATCTGATTCGTGCCGCCGTCATCACCCACCATCGTCCCCATGGTATGGGTTCCGTGGGAGTTGTTATCGCACGGCGTGGTTGAAGGGGAGCAAACAGCTGAAGGGTCCCACCAGTTGAAGTTATGGTCGAAGACGCCGCCGCCCAAATTGCCCCGGTATTGATCGACCAGAGCCGAGTGGGTGTATTCGACGCCGGTGTCAATGTTGGCTACCACGATACCTTCGCCCCGGGTACCGAGGATATTCCAAACATCATCCGCATTGATCCGCTCAACGCCCCACTCCAACGTCCGCGTGCTTTCAGGCGCCGCTTGTGGCCGGATGGGTTCTGGAATGGTGTAGACTTTCGGGGCGCGAATTTGAACTACCCCCGGCCAGTTGGCCAGAGCGTCCAGGGTCGTCACACCGGATCTCACCTCAATGGCGTTGAGAATGAAGTGCGAGCGGTAATGGAGCACATCCCCGCTGGCTTTTTGAGCCTCCAGATAGGCCAGGGCATCTGCCTGACTGGCCTGGGCCACGCCGCGCAAGGTGTCGTAGACATACCAGCCACGCGCATCCCAATCCGAGATCTGATAGGCAGGGCTCAAGTCTGCCTTCTCAGCGTAAAGTACCAGGTACTCCACGCTACCTTCCGCCAGGGCGCGGTCGCGCAAGCCATCTTCGACCACTGCCTGAACGGCCGTTGGGCCTGGCTGACCGGCGGCAATCGTTTGGTGCGAAGCCCAAATGATGCCGACCGCCGCCAGACACAGAACGAACAACAATTTCACATGTTTCATACAACCTCCTATCCTTAAGAGCTCTCTACCGGCTGAGGGGTAGCCCATGCTCGATGGTTTAGCAGCGCTTTCTGGGGCGATAGGATCAGAAACGCCAACTTAAAGGCCATCGAGTAAGGACCTAGATAACTGATTTGGGGTGTATACACGGGAGCCGCTAGTCACAATTTTTACCAGAGCCTAACCCAAGTTATGGTAAAGGCATGTTGCGGGACAAACCCATCGTTACAATGGCAACAGGCCCAATGTACGGGACCTGATAGCGAATGGTCACCGGATTAGCGGAAAATGAATCTAATCCCATTGTACCCCTGAACAGCATAGAGTCAAGGGGGGCAAAAAGAGGCTCAGGAGAGGCGATTTCTTACGAAGTTGGGGAATCTATCCCTTCTAGGCTGGGCTGATGGGCAGAAGCACGTAGATGGGCGATGATTTGACGGTCGACCGCAGCAAAAGCGTAGTGGTCTAAATCTTCCAGCCTCACCCAGGCATGATCGGCCACACCCAGGTGTTGCACCTTGCCCCCCTGATAATAGGCCGCAAAGGCGTGCAAGGTGATGCGAAAATGGGTGAAGGCATGACGCACGGTAGTCAGATGGGGGCCAACAACGATGGTGAGGCCCAGCTCTTCCTGAATTTCACGCGCCAGAGCGGCCGGCAAGCTCTCCTCGGCTTCCTGTTTGCCGCCGGGGAATTCCCACAAACCACCTAACAGACCGTCCAAAGGGCGTTGGGCAATCAGCAGCCGGCCGGCCGCATCCCAAATGACCCCAGCCACGACGTGATAATGTGGGGTGGGGGAGCGCGCCGGCCGCACCGGGCGCGCCAGTTGCACCCCCCGCGCCCGCGCCGCGCACAGCATCACAGCCGGGCAAGCTTCGCACAGTGGCGCGGTCGGCGTGCAAAGACGTTGCCCCAACTCCATCATAGCCTGGTTGAAATCACCGGGGCGGTCGGCCGGCGTCAAAACGGTCGCCAGCTGCCACAAGGCACGCCGGGTGGCCGGCCGACTGATGTCCCGCGCATCATCGGTCAGGCGGGTCAATACCCGCATCACATTACCATCCACGGCTGGGGTCGGTTGACCAAAAGCGATAGAGGCGATAGCGCCGGCGGTGTAGGGGCCAACGCCGGGCAGGCGCTGCCACGCCGCAGCGGTGGTCGGCCAGCGTCCCTCCAACTCCGTCGTGATATGCTGGGCGGCGGCGTGCAATTGGCGCGCCCGGCGGTAGTAACCCAGCCCCTCCCACCCTTTGAGCACCTCAGCCAGCGAGGCGGCTGCCAGATCGGCCAACGTCGGCCAGCGCGCCAGCCAGCGCTCATAGTAAGGAAGGACAGTAGCGATCTGCGTCTGCTGTAGCATCACTTCCGCCACCCAGATAGCGTAGGGATCGCGGCTGCGTCGCCAGGGCCAATCGGCGCGCACTTCGTCCCACCAGGCTAACAGGGTCGGGACGAGCGTCGCCTGGGTCAGAGGGGAAACAACCGGCCGGTCGTCCTCAGCTGCGGACATATTCAACCGGGGTGGTGGGGTCGGCTTCGATAGCGGTCAGATTGGCCGCCAGCAAAAGGCCGCGCTGGTAGAGATATTCAACATGCGCCCCGGCCTCCTCCAGCGCCAACAAGATATGGTAATCTTTAACACGCCCAAATAACCCCTGACTGATCGTTGCAATGGTGGCCGGGGCGGCGCACAGGTCCAACACCCGGTTAAGCCGACTATCGTGCAACCGACGGATAGCCTGGATGCGCGCCCGTATATCCGGCATCGGTTCCTCATGGCTACCCAGGCCGAGGGTAATCCCCTCCAGACGTTCGATCTTGGTCAGGGAATCGAGATAATGCCCCAGCCCCATGTTATGGGTGATGCTTTCAGGGGCCTGGTGGGGGGTGGTGTGAGAAAGAATGTGGTCGGCAGTTAGCAGAATGTCATCCACTTGTAGACAGACGAGCCCGGCGCAGTGGCCGGACACATGGTAGACCTGGGCATCTCCTGGGGCCGGCGTTCCTTCCTCCAGGGTGCATTGCACTGGCGTCGAGCGATAGATGCTTTTGCCAAAGGTGTAGACCCGCAGCAACATCTGCGCCTGTTCCTCCGAGACGCCGGCCGTCTCCAAAAAAGCGCGCAGCCGACTGACGGCAAAAACAACCCGCTCCTCGTGGTGCGATAGGACACGCCGGTCGAGAATATGCACCGCAATGGGGGCAGTGGGGTTGTGTTGACGCACAAAGTTCAGGCCGCCAAAGTGGTCGATGTGGCCGTGGGTGATCAAGATGGCGTCTAAATCGGGCAGGCGAATGGCTTCGCCAAATTGCGCCTCAATCGCCTCCAGGCCGGCCAATAGGTCATCATTCGACTGGTAAACACCGGAGCCACAATCCACCAATTGGCGGCGCGCCCCATCGCTGATGACAAAAAGATTGGTGGTTAAGTTGGGGAAAGAGCGCACCGGAATAGCATAGATGCGCCGTTGATTTGCAGTGATAAAACGCCTGATGGTGTCCATGCCCTCCATTATAATGCAGGGAGGGCCGCAGGAATACTAACCACCGTCGGCGGGTGGGATCAGATGTTGGTGAGGGCCAGCGCCAGGCGCCGGCCGGCTTCGTCCACATCCAACACCCGCACCAGGAGCGTTTGCCCCCGATTCAGGCGCTGGGCCGCCCCAGGCGCCAGCTGGGAAGTGTGAATCAAACCTTCCAGCTCCTCCTCCAGGGTCACAAACGCGCCAAAGGAGACAACATTGCTAACGACGCCCGACACCATCTCGCCCACCTGATAACGCTGGCTCACCCCCTGCCAGGGATCGGGGCGCATCCGCTTGAGACTCAAGGCAATACGTTCATGCTCTTTATCTACTTGCAAAACCAGCGTCTGCACCCATTGGCCGGGCTGCACCACATCTTCCGGGTGGTTGATGCGCCGCCAGGAGAGTTCGGAAAGGTGAATCAATCCCTCCACTCCACCCAGGTCGACGAACGCGCCGAAGCGTGTCATGTTGGTGATCACACCCGAATGCACCTGGCCGGCCGCCAGTTGGGCCCACAACTGCTCGCGGGAAGTGGCCGCCACCTGCGCCGCCCGTTCGGAAAAAACCAGCCGGTTTTTGGCCGGGTTGACTTCGATCAATTTCAACGTCAGGCGCTGTCCCACGCGCCGTTCCAATTCGCGGTCGCGCTCGACCGGCAAATGAAAGAGAGGAAAATCACGCAATTGAGAGGCGGGCACAAACCCCTGTAAACCTTGCCAGCCGACCAGCAAGCCCCCTTGGTTGAAACCGGTCACGGTTAATTCCACAATTTGGTCGCCCACCAGCAAGGCCTGAGCCGCTTCCCAGGCCCTTTCATCCTGGGGACGCCGGCCGACCATCGCCGCCCCATCCCGGTTCCAGATGAGCGCCGGCTCCAATGCTTCGGAGGGCAACGCTGTCACTTGGGCCAGCAATGCCGTCCAGTAAGCCTCATCGCGCGTCAGACGCGCCGACGCCTGTTCTCCTGAGCCCATCACACCAACATCCTGCCAATACCTTGACAGCCAGCCTGAATCGAACCAGCTTGGGGCACTCTAGCACACTTTCCTTGCGAATCATCTGACGACCAAACAGGTGGCTAGGCGTAGCTATCAGCCGGGGTTACAATTCAGACTAGTAGAGTATGTTAACGCCGACACCTCCTCCGACCGCCCTGAGCGCAGCCATCACCACTCGCTGGCTGGGTAAGCCGGTGTATTATTTTGCCGCCATCGACTCCACCAACACCTGGTTGAAGGAACAGGCTGCGGCCGGCGCACCGACCGGCGCATTGGCTGTGACGGAGTTTCAGACGACCGGCAAAGGACGATTGGGGCGACGCTGGGAAGCGCCGGCCGGCACAGGCTTGCTCTTTTCCTTGCTGCTGCGCCCGACCTGGAAGTTGGAACAGGCCAGCTGGCTGACAATGGTCAGCGGGGTAGCGGTAGCGACGGCGCTGGCGGAGGTTGTCGGCCCTGACCTGGGCGTGGGTCTCAAATGGCCCAATGATGTCATGCTCCATGCCCCACAGCAGGAATGGCGCAAAGTGGGCGGCATTTTGCTGGAAGCTGACCTGCAGGATGGAGTGTGGCAGGCGGCCATTGTGGGGGTGGGGCTGAATGTGAATGGGGCGCCAACCGGGTTGCCGCCAGCCGCGACACCAGTCACCAGCCTGCTGGCAGCAACCGGCCGGCGTTTCGACCGTTGGGATCTGCTGGGGCACATCTGCGCTCACCTGGAAACGGGTTACACAGCGGCGGCCGGCGGCCGCTCGCCCCACACCGACTGGGAGAAGCTGTTGATCACACTAGGACAGCGAGTGCAAGTGGTGCAGCCATCGGCAACAGAGCCAGGTCTGGTCGGGGTGGCAGAGGCAACAGACGCCAGTGGGCGGCTGATTGTGCGCGATGACGCCGGCCGGCGGCACACCCTGGTAGCCGGGGATGTCTCCCTCCGGCCGGGCTGACACAGCCAGGCGGGATCAACCACGGCAAGAGCCGAAACCCACCGAAAAAGGCGCGAAGCAAAACCGTTCCCCTGCGCCCTGGCGTGCCTCTTATGCCCTTTGTGCCTCTTGTGGCCTTTATATCCTGCCCATCCATATCATCATGTACTCAAAGTAGGGCACGCAGGGCGGCGCGCACCGGGCTGCCATCGCCGCCGACGAGCCGCAGGGGAAGAGCCACCAACTCGTACAGACCATCCGGCGGCTGAGATAAATCCAGTCCCTCTAAAATGGCGATGCCGTTGCGCCACAAAGCATGGTGGCCGGGCAGCTGGTGAGAGTCGGCGGCATCCATAGAGGGGGCATCGCTGCCATAGAGGATCACCCCCTGCCTGGCCAGAAAATCCGCCAGATCTGAGGTGGGATAAACAAAGGCGTCGGGAAATTCAGTCAGCGGCCGGCCGCTGGCTGAAGAACGAACCAGCAGACGCGGAGCGCGACTGAGATCATAAGCTGCAAAGTCGGCCGGCGTCAGGCCGCCGGCCGGCCGCGTCACCGTTACCACCTGCGCCAAGCCCCAGTAGGCCTCCAGCGGAACCTGATCGATAGTGAGACCGGCGGCGGCAAAGTGCCAGGGGGCATCGGCGTGCGCGCCAGTGTGGGCGCTGAGGCGCAGGCTGCTTAAGTTGACGCTGGCCCCATCACTGAGGCGCGCATTTATCTCCAACGTGAAAGGGGTGTCGCCAGGCCAGACAGCGATGGTCGGCGTCAAGGGGCGCGAAATGTCGTAGAGTCGCATAGGTGTAAACAACCTCCGCCGGGCACGGCCATTCTGGCCGCCCCAATAGGGGTGTGAGTGATTGGTAAATGGTAACCTGAAAAGGGCTGCGCGCCCATCGGGGTGGGGCATAATGAGCCTGACAGGCCCGATGGTCAGGCGCAACCGCTGCCGCCTGGAATGGCTTGCCAGGAGTGATTGTATGTCCCATCCACGCCTGCGACTACTGACCGGCCTCGCTCTGGGGCTACTAGGTCTGTACACGCTGTGGGTTAGCGCCAGCAGCAGCAACCACAACTATCTGCCCCTGGTTGCCGCCCTACCCCCCACCCCCACGCCAGTCCCCACGCCCACCCCTGATCCCAACGCCATGCCAGAAATTCGCGCCCTGTGGGTGACGCGCTTCGACTGGACATCCAACACCAGCCCGGCCGACCCGGCCCGCATCGACGAGATGGTCGCCAATGCTGCCCTGGCCGGTTTTAACACCATCTACTTCCAGGTGCGAGGGGCGGCCGACGCCTATTACACCCCCGGCCTGGAACCATGGGCGCAGCGGGTGAGCGGCGTCTATGGCCAACCCCCGGCCCCGCTATGGGATCCGCTGGCTTATTTTATTGAACAGGCGCACGCCGCCGGCCTGCAGTTGCATGCCTACTTGAATGTCTACCCGGTGTGGGATCAATGCGCCACACCGCCGGCCGAAACCGTCTCGCCCCGACCGCTGTACCACCAGCTGATCGACGAACATGGCGTGACGCTGCTCGATCTGGGTCACGGCCCCACCCTCATGCCCAACGGTCTGCAATGGTTGTACAACAGCACCGAGCTGTGTCTGGGGGCTTACAACCGCGCCTCGCCCGCCTCCATCTTTCATGATGACCACCTGGTAGCGGTCGCCAGCGACCTGGCCAACCGCTACGCGCTGGACGGTCTGCACCTGGATCACACTCGCTACGGCAGCCCCTCCACCTCCTGCGATCCCGTCAGCCTGTGCCGCTACCAGGGACAGGAACCAGGCTGCCAGCCCGTTCCCAGTTGCAACCTGAGCGACGACTACCAGGCGTGGCAACGCACCCAGGTCAACGGCACGGTGCGTCGCTTTTATGAGGAGGTCATCGCGGCTCATCCCCAGCTGTGGTTCTCGGCAGCGGTGTGGCCCATTCACACCGACAAGTGGGGCTGGGGAGCGACGGAGGGGTACGCCGACTATTACCAGGACTCCAAAGCGTGGCTGGCTGAGGGGAGTATGGACAGCATTTCCCCCATGATCTACAATGATCCGCCGGATGGCAGCGACTGCCCGGAGGACAGCGCCTTTTGGACGCAAGGTGTGTGGGAAACGTTGGCGGCCGATTATCAGGCGGAAAGCAGCGGGCGCTTCATTGCGCCGGGTATCAGCGGCAGCTACTGTGACTTCAACCAGATTGTGTGGCGCATTGACCGGGCGCGCGAACTGGGTACGGCCGGCCACGCTCTGTTCTCCTACAGCGGTCTGGAAGCCCGGGGTTATTTCGATGACCTGGCGGCCGGGCCCTACGCTCAGCCGGCCGTCGTTCCCTCGTTACCCTGGCGACCCTGAGACCACCATCGGGGGCGAACACACAGGTTCACCCCTACAATTTGCTGGGCGCTCAACGGGAAACCGTTTTCCCATCTGGGTTGGCTTTCTCCAGCGGCCGCGCTACAATGCCCGCCGTCCCATGCGGGGGCGAACACACAGGTTCCCCCCTACAATACGGAGCTGTGTTGACTGCATGGCGACATTCGTAACTTTGCCAGGAGTCGCCGCTTATGGATTGGTCTCGCCTTTTGCCGCCTATTAACCAAAGTTATGCCGGCCCTAAAATTCCTTTTTACTTTTTCGTCCTCATCACCCTGCTCAGCACCGTGCGCAGCCTGATTCATATTGTGGCGGCCGATGGCGGCGCGTCCTCCATTGCCGGCATTGATGTCACTGTCGAAGGCGGCGTCAATTTGATTGCCATGTTTGCTCAGTGGGGAGTGAGTCAACTGCTGCTGACCGGGATATACTGGCTGGTGATCTGGCGCTACCGTTTCCTGGTTCCGGCTATGCTGGCTGTCGTGGCGCTGGAGCAACTGTTGCGCCTGGTGGTGGGTAGTTGGAAACCGTTGGAAGTGGTCACGCCGCCGCCAGGGGCCATTGGCAGCGAGCTGCTGTTGCCCCTGGCGGTGATCGCCTGCTTGTGGTCGTTGCGGCGGGAATCCCAGGAGCGTTAAGTCTGAGCCGGCCGCGCTCCCACAATGGATCTGTCTCATGTCTGTGGATGAGTTGCCTAACGAGGCGCGCCAGACATTGATCGGGCGCAAAGCCAGGGTACAGGAGCGCCCCTTTGTTTCGCGCCGGCCGTGGCTGGGCCCGTTGATCGTGCGCCTGCGCATGGCCTGGAACAACATGGCGGGGCGTTGGTATGTGTTGGCTATGTTCCAACAGCAAAACGAGTTCAACGATCTGACGGCGGCGGCCCTCTTCGACCACGAGACGCGCCTGATCGAGCAGGACCAGGATCAGGCGGCGCTGGCGCGGCAGGTGGCGGAGCTGAGGCTGCAAGTCCGACGGTTACAACAGCGCATGGCTGCGTTGGAGGCGGACGCAGCCAGCCCGGATGAGGGGGCCAGTTGAGGATGTTGCGACTGGCCTACTTTAGCCATGGGACGCTGATAACACTGATGGGACGCTGATAACGGGGGTCAGGTTGAGGATGTTGCGACTGGCCTACTTCAGCCCGTTGCCGCCGGCGCGCTCCGGCATAGCGGATTACAGCCAGGATTTGTTGCCGGCCCTGGCGCGGGGGGCCGCGCTTACCCTGTTCACCGAAGAGCCAGCGGCGGTTGCGCTCCAGCTACGTCAGCAATTTGAGGTCGCACCGCTGAGTGCCTTTGCCGGCCAACGCGGCGCGTTCGATCTGCCCCTGTACCAAATGGGCAACAACACACGACACGCCGGCATGTGGCCGCTGCTGCGCCGCTATCCCGGCGTCGTCACCTTGCACGATTACAACCTGCACCAGGTGATGGCTCATCTGGGGTATGGGCGCGAGTTGGGGTACAACCTGGGGGCGGCCGAGGGATGGCGAATGCGCTACGGCCCTCCGACAACACCTTTAGCCGAGACGCCGCTGAATCGGCGCATCCTCGACGTCAGCCTGGGTCTCATTGTCCACAGCCGTTATGTGGCCGATCTGGTGCAACACAGCCACCCCGATCTGCCCACAGCGCTCATCCCCCTACCCATGCCCCTGGTGGAACAGCCGTTGGCTGCCCCGGCCGGCCGGACTGCCCTGCCAGCCGACGCCCTCATCCTGGCCAGCATCGGGCAAATCACCCCCAATCGTCAGCTGCCCTTAAGTCTGCGCGTCTTCAGTCGCTTGCAGGCGGATTACCCCACCTGTAACAACGTCATTGTGGGGGAGGGGGGGGGGGTGGTTGTGGCGGCGCTGCGGGCCGCCCTCCCGGCCGCTGCCCAGGCCCGGGTGCATCACATTGGGTTTGTGCCAGACCTGACCCACTTTTTGGGCTGGATCGCCGCAGCCGATGTGATCCTCAACTTGCGCCACCCGACCCTGGGGGAAACCTCGGCAGCGGCGCTGCGAGGGCTGGCAGCCGGCCGGCCGGTGGTGGTGTTCGATGCTGGCTGGTATCGCGAGCTGCCCGATACCACAGCGGTGAAGGTTCCTCCTCTGGATGAAGCGCAGCTGGAAGCAGCCTTGCGTCGGCTGTTGGACAACCCAGCCGAACGAGCGCGTCTGGGCCAGGCCGGCCGCGACCTGATCGCCGCCACCTGCCAGCCCGCCCACGTGGCCGACCGCTATCTGGCCTTTGTGCACGGCCGGCTGGCCGGGGCCGCATTTTAGTCAGGCAGGCTTACGCTCCATGCCCTGGTGGATGGTTTTGCTCCTGCTGACAGCAGCCAATGCTATCACCGGCTGGCAGCTGCTGCGGCGCACAACCTGGGAGGAGCTGGATTGGTTGGAAGCGGGTTTCTTCAGCTTCATGGCCGGGGCGGCGTTGAACGGCTGGCTGGCTGTTACGCTGGCCGAGGTGGGGTATTTTCGGCCGGGTATTTTGATAGGTGTGTGGCTGGCGTTGAATGGGGGGCTGGCGTGGCGCAACTGGCGGCGACGGCAACCTGGGGCGTCTCCAGCGCCGCGCCCCCTCGACGCGCCCACGCGGTGGGGATTGCTGCTGTGGTTACCGCTGGCGTTGTGGCTCTGCCTGCGCCCTCACCAGTTTGTCAAGGGGGCGGCCGACGCCGGGGTGTACATCAATCTGGCGGCCAGCATCCAGCGCCAGGGAAGTATCGTCATTCACGACCCCACGCTGGCGGCGCTCGACCCGGCCCTCTACCCGGCTCTACTGCGCCCCCTCCCTCCCGACCTGGGTGCGCCCTATCTGCTCTTTCCTGGCTTCTACATCACCGACCCGGCTCAAGGGGAGGTGACGCCCCAATTTTACCCGCTCGATCCCGTCTGGCGCGCCCTGGCTTTCAGCGCTGGCGGAGTGCAGGCGGCTCTGGTGCTGACAGGTTGGTGGGCCATCTGGGGGGCGCTGGCGGTTTTGATCATCGCCCGCCGCCTGGGGGGCGCATGGGCCGGCGGCCTGGCGCTGGCCGGCCTGACGCTGAATGGATTGCAAATCTGGTTTGCTCGCTATCCGACAACGGAAGCGTTGACACAGGCTTTTCTGTGGTCAGGCGTAGCGGCCGCTACGCTGGCGATTCGGCCCATGATAGTTGGGGCGGGTTTGAAACCCGGTAGTACCCCGGCCGCGACCCCAACCCTGGCGCTGACGGCCGGCCTGACATTGGGGCAAACGCTGCTGGCGCGGATTGATATGTTCTTTGTGCTGGCAGTTCCGCTCGCACTGTGGGGATGGCAGCGGGCGGCCGGCCGTTCCCGTCTGCTGTGGCCGCTGGGAGGGGTGTTGAGCCTGCTGGGGTTGCACAGTCTGGGCCACGCCGTGTGGCAAAGCCGACCTTACTTTGTCAGCACCTATGGCTATCTGCTGGCAGTGGCGCGGCAGCAGGCGGAATGGTTGGTGTTGGGAATGGCATGGCTGGCGGCTGTGTGGCTGCTCGCGCCCCGTCTCCGTCAAGGATTGGAAACGTCGGCCGGTGCAGGCTGGTTGCGGAGGGGGCGCGGGGCAGCGGCCTTGTTGGTGTTGGGGCTGGCGCTCTATGCCTGGTTCATTCGCCCCCAGGCCACCCCCGGCGCTTTCCCCGACTGGTACAGCGGCCAGGCAACGCCGCTGTTGGATCATGAGAATTTGCGACGGCTGGGGTGGTACCTGGGGCCGGCCGGGGTGTGGTTGGGCGCACTCGGCGCGGCGCGGCTGGTGTGGCGACTGGAGCGACGCACCCTGTTGCTGGTGGGGGTGGGGATGTGTTTCAGTCTGCTATATGTGTGGCGCATCCAGGCTAATCCTCACCAGGTCTACGCCATGCGCCGCTACGTCCCGGCTGTTATCCCTTTCCTGACGCTGAGCGCCGCTATCTGGCTGGGAAGCTGGCTGGGCGGCCGGGAACGCTGGCAGGCGGTCGTTGGCGCGCTGCTGGCGCTGGTGTGGCTGGGCAGTCTGGCCTGGCTGGCGCGGGGTCTTGTGTCGCAGGTGGATGACGCCGGGCTACTGGCCGACCTGACCGCCCTGGATGCCCATTTTGCGCCGGGGGCGGTGGTGTTGGTGGGAGATACCGCCCTTATCGGACAGGGGGATTTCATCGGCACGCCGCTGCATTTTCTCTATGGGCGGGATGTCTATACCTTGCGCGCCCCGGAGGCGCTGGATGGGGGGGCGCTGGCGCAACAATTGAGCCGCTGGCTGGGGGCCGGCCGGCCGGTTTACTGGTTGGAGACGGCCGGGGGGCCGGTCTGGCCCTTGCCGGAGTGGGGCTTAGAGGTGGGGCAACCTTATCAAATCGACAGTGTGACGCTGGAAGGGGTGTACACCCACCGCCCCCAACAGATCGTGACCACCACCTGGGCCGGCGTGCTCTACCGGGTGATGCCTCAGCGTCCCTGAAAGGGTTAAACCAACCCGGCCGAGGGCACAGGGTAAGCGCGGTTGGTCACCCCCGTGAAAACGGGGGGCGGCTATGAGGCGCAGTAGGTTCGTAGTAACGGCTTTAGCCGTTGGCTGGCTGCGACGGGGCGCGGTTAAGAAACCGCGGCTACGGCTGTTAAACCAACCCGGCCGAAGGGCACAGGTCTTGCACCACACACGCCTGGCAGCGCGGGCGGCGCGCCTCACACACCCGCCGGCCGTGAAAAATGAAGAGATGCGCCAGGCTGATCCACACCTCACGTGGAGCCAAAGCCATCAAATCCTGTTCGATCTTCTCCGGCGTCGTGGCGGCGGTTAAACCGAGGCGCTGCGAGAGACGGCTGACATGCGTATCCACCACCACCCCTTCCGCTATGCCAAAGGCTTCCCCCAACACCACATTGGCCGTCTTGCGCGAGACCCCGGCCAGGGTTAACAGATCCGACATGGCGTCGGGCACGTTCCCGGCCCAATGGGTCATCAACAGTCGGCTGGTGGTCTGGATGTAGCGCGCTTTGACGCGGTAAAAGCCAATGGGGCGCAGGATAGCCTCCACCTCCTCCGGCGGCGCGTCCGCCAGGGCGGCCGGGGTCGGCCAGCGCTCAAAGAGCGGGGCCGTCACCTGATTCACCCGCTCATCCCGCGTCTGGGCTGAGAGGATGACGGCGATCAGCAACTCAAAGGCATTGCGGTAGTTCAAGGCGCAACGGGCGTCAGGGTAAGCCTGGCGCAATCGTTCCAGGATAAGGGGGAAGCGGCCGGCCGGGTCAGGGGTAGCGCTCATACAGGCGTTCTCTCTCCAAGATACTCCCTATCTTACCCGCTGCGGGTCGGTTAGGAAAACATCCTTACAAGGGCGGGCGTAGCAAGGTTGCGATCAAGGCATCTTTTTCTTCCCACAAAGCGCGCACCCAGGCTTGAATGGCTTCACGGTAGGCAGCGTCATTTTGGTAGTCGCGCCCGATGAAGGCGGGTGGAATAGGTTGTTGCGTCACATGCACCACAATTTCTGGAATGCGGCCGGCGATGAAATCCCAAAAACCCGTCCGCCCTGAAGGGAAGACGACGGTAACATTCAACAAGGCGTCGAGCTGATCGCCCATGACGCCCAGGACAAAAGCGACGCCGCCCGCTTTAGGCCGCAGCAAGTGGCGATAGGGAGAGGCCTGGTGGGTATGTTTGGCGGGAGTAAAGCGCGTTCCTTCCAGGTAGCTGGCAATGGCAGTGGGAACGCCGCGATAGCGCTGACACCAGGCGCGCGCCAGGGCCAGGTCCTGACCGCGCCGGGCCGGGTTGCGCGCTTGTTCCTCACGGCTGTAGCGGCGGACGAAGGGGATATCCAGGGCCCACCAGGCCAACCCCAACAAAGGGAACCACAACAACTCCCGTTTGGCAAAGAATTTCAAGAAGGGAATACGGCGGTTGAAGACGCGCTGCAAAACCAGCACATCCACCGCCGAGACGTGGTTGGCAATCACCAGATAGGATTGATCGTAGCGCAGCCCCTCTACCCCCACCATGCGCCAACGGGTGGCCTGGGTGTGATGGTAAATGAGGGCGGCGCTGCTGGCCCAACCCTCTGCCAGACGGTGAACCAGACGGGAACAGGCGGCGCGCCAGCCCGGCCGGGGAATAGCCAGTTTGGCCAGCGCCACTGCGTAGAGGGGCAGACACCACAGCAGAGTATTGAGTATCAACAACACAAGAACGACGACCGCCTTGAGTCCGGCCGGCAACCAGCGTAACATACACCACCTCACAGCTTCGATGCCCCTTATGTAACACACTTTGCCCTATTCGGCTACCGGCTGCGGCCGGCCGGGCTTAATGCCGTCTGAGAGCGGCCGGCCGCCCCCCACCGACCAGACCCACGCCGAGGAGGAAGCGCTACAATTAGCTCGCCATGACCACATCCGCTGCTCCGACTCCCCCCCCTGACCGCCCCAGCCTGTCGCCGCTGCGGGTTGGTCTGGCCCTGGCGGCTCTGGCCCTGGCGCTGGCGGGCGGGCTGTGGCGATGGCAACGCCCCACCCCCCCGACAGCGGCCGATCCTGCGGCCTTGCCGGACATCGTGTACGCCGATTGGGACGCGGCCGGCCGGCTGCAAATCTACCGCTGGGGAGGGGAAGCGACATTGCCCCAGGCCCTGACCGACGAAAGCCAACCCATTCTGGAATATGCCCTGGCCCCTGACGGTCAACAGATCGCCTACAGCCGTCAACTGGCCCAGGGGAGCGACATCTGGCGGCAGGCGACGGCCGGGGGCCCGCCCAGTCGGCTGTTAACCTGCCCCGACGCCTTGTGCGTTGGCCTGGTGTGGCAACCGGATAGCCAGCGGCTGGTGTATGAGCGGCGACCCATCAGCGGGTCGGGCGCGCCCCAGTTGTGGTGGGTGACTGTTGCCGATGGGCAAACGGTGCCCCTCTTCGATGATCCGGCTTACCAGGGGGCGCAGGCCAGCTTTTCCCCGGCCGGCGATTGGATTAGCTTCGTCAAACCCGACGAACAGGAGATTCAGCTCTACCACCTGGCCACGGGACAGCTGCTGCTGATGCCCAGTCAGTCGGGCGAGCCGGGGGTGTGGAGTCCCAACGGTAAGCAATTTCTCTTCACCCAGCTGCAGGCGCGGGGGCCGACGCTGGCCACGCATCTGGTACGGGTGGACCTGGAAAGCCAGGAAATGATCGATCTGAGCGGGGATGCGATGGTCAGCGATGGCGCGCCGGCGTGGTCGCCCGACGGCCAATGGATTGTGGTGGGACGCAAACCACCCACCACCGGGGCCGGCCGGCAACTTTACCTGCTGGCGGCCGATGGCAGCCAGACCATTCCCCTGACCCAGGAACCAACCTACCACTTTGGCGCGGCCTCGTGGTCGCCTGATGGGCGGTATCTGCTGTTGCAGCGCTTCCATCTGGAGACGCAAGCCACGCCTTCCATCTGGCTACTGGAGATAGCGTCGCGCACCATGCGCCCGCTGCGGCCTACCGGCATCTGGCCGACCTGGCTGACGCCAATGCCCTGACGAAAATTTGTTCTAAACACGCCGGCCGGCGTACAATAATGGCATGGCAAGCGGTGAAGATCACATCAAAGGCACGCTCATTTTGGGCCTGGGTCTGGGCGGCCTGACCATGGTGGGCAGCGGCGATTGGCAGGCGGGTCTGTTTGTCGTGGGCGGAACCTGGGCCGGCATCTTTTTAACCCCCGATCTCGACCAGGCCTGGGTGATCAACAAAGGGGAGCAAACGATCATCAGGTACACCCTCGGCCTGGGGTATATCTGGTTGGCGATCTGGCATCTCTATGCCACGCTCATTCCCCACCGCTCACCCCTCTCCCACTGGCCTATCCTGGGGACGGCCGGCCGGCTGCTGTGGCTCTATCTGGTCTACATCGGCCTGTATCTGGTGTGGGGCGTGCCAGCCGACAGCCTGCTGGGGCGTTGGGTGATCTGGGGACAGGCCCAGCCCGATGTCTACTGGTACGCCGCTCTGGTGGGGTTGGCGCTCTCCGACAGCCTGCACTTTGCCATGGATATCTGGCCGCCGCGACGCAACAGCCGACGTTAAGGCCTCAGGGAAGGCTACGGGTGTACCAGATACCGCCGGGGCCGATATAGCTCTGCCCGGCCCCCCAGATGACGTGATCCCGGCCGGCGCCATCCACCGACAGTTCCAGATAGTCACCATAGGGAAAAAAGTAACCCGCTTCGCTCTTGTAGGGCGCGCCGTCGCTCTGGTCGGAGAGGCGGATGGTCTCGCCCCAGGTGAGACCTCCATCCAGGCTGCGCCGATACCAGGTGTTCCAGGCATCGGTCTGCCCATCCCAGCTGCCCTGCCACACCAGCCGGAAATCGCCGGGGGTGGGGCCGGCCGCCACGGCCGGGAAGCTATTGTGCTCCAGCTCTGGGCCAGAGACCGCCTGGGGCGCGCTCCAGGTCACACCATCGGCCGAACTTTGGGTGTAGATGGTCTGGGGTTCACCGGGGGCCGCGCCAGCGTTGTAGGCCACGACGACGCGACCAGCACTATCCACCGCCAGCCCCATCACCGGCCCTAAAAAGCCAAAGTAGCACCCCTCCGCCCATGGGCAATCGGGCATCTCGGCTGAGGTCGCCAGTCGGGTCGTTGTCCAGTTCTCGCCTCCGTCCGTCGAGCGTAATACGTTGATGTGGGAGTCGCCGGTGTAATCCTGGCTGTAATCCACCGCCGCAAAGTAGACTGTGCCATCGAGAGCTACGGCCCCGGCCGAATGGAACCAGTAGCGTAGGTCCCAGTTGGTGCGCACCGGTGGGTCAAAGTGCGCGCCGCCATCATGCGAGGCGGCTACGTAGCTGTGGCTGGCGTTGAAGGCCACGTACACCGCCTGCCCATCAGGTGCGATAGCCAGCACCGGGCGGTCGGACCAGCGCGGTCGGCTGCCCCAACCGCTGAAGGTAATGAGGTCGCTCCAGCTTTGCCCGCCATCCGTTGATTTCATGAAGGTGACGCCGGGGCGGTAACTGTTGAGCCAGGCGACATATAAAACACCATCGGTCGCGACCTCGATCTGGGGGTCGTTTTGCGACCGGCGCGTTTCCACCATGAAGTGATCCGCTTCCCAGGTAGCCCCGCCATCGCTCGAACGTCGGAAGCTCAGGGCCGGCAATTGGCACGCGGGGCAAGGGCGTGGGCCATCGTAGCGGGTAGCGATCTGGTAGACGAAGGGAGCGTTGGGGTCAGTTCCTACGGCCGGCTCCCAATCGTCCTGAGCGCTCCACAGGCGCTCCGCCTCAAATAGGGGGGTGGTCCGGGAAGGTTGCGGCCGGGTCGCCACCATTACCTGATTGGTCTGAGCCACACCGCTGCCCCATTTCCCCCCTCCAGCCTCGCCCGCGCCCGGCCGGGGCTGTGGATGGGCGAACAACAACACCCCACCCAGGACAACCAACGCCCCCACCAACCCCCAACGCCACAGGCTGCGGGGGCTTATACCTGGTCTAACACGCGCCACAGATTGCATCGCTTGCTCCTCATGGTACTCATCAACGGCCGGCGGCCGGCACATCCCTGACACCCCGGCCCGTCATGGTCGCTGTCAGGCCGGGGTGGTTTCATTTTAATGTATATCACCCGGCGCGTCAGCGCAAGGCGGCAGCGATATTCCTGCGAAGCCTGCCTCCCCGTTCTCGGTGAGCGCGGTTCGTCACTCCCGATTCTCACCGCAAAGGCGCAAAGGGCGCGAAGGTTTTCCCCTTTCTTCCCTTTGCGTTCTTACCCCCGTGAAAACGGGGGCTTCGCGTTTCGTCACTCCCGGTTCTCACCGCAAAGGCGCAAAGGGCGCTAAGGTTTTCCCCTTTCTTTCCTTTGCGTTCTTACCCCCCGTGAAAACGGGGGCTTCGCGGTTCGTCACTCCCGATTCTCACCGCAAAGGCGCAAAGGGCGCGAAGGTTTTCCCCTTTCTTTCCTTGAGGAAAACGGGGGGCGGCTACGGTCGGTCGTGAGAATCTCCTTGCGTTCACCCGGCGTCTATGCTACAATTTGCTGTATACCCTACCCCCCTGGGGGGGGGGTATAGATGTTACCAGGAATACAGCATGGACGAAACCACCCGCCACAACATCACCCGTCGTCTAGCCAGCGCGGCCGGCCACCTCAAGGGCATTGAACGCATGGTGGCGGAAGATATGTACTGCATCGACATCATTCACCAGATTCAAGCGGTGCAGGCGGCGCTCTCCAAAACAAGCCAGTTGCTGCTGGATAACCACCTGCGCACCTGCGTGGCGACTGCCATTCGCGGAGACGACCCGGAGGAACGAGAGCGCATGTTGCAAGAGGTGAGCAACGTCTTTGAGTTCACCCCACCCTGACAACCGCAGGGACAGCGGGGCGACAGCCTGACAACCTTCCTAATGAGGAGATACGATGGAATCCAAAACTTTCACAGCCCCTGATATTAGCTGCGGCCACTGTGTCCGCACCATTGAAGAAGAAGTGCGCGGTTTGGGCGGCGTCACCTATGTGCAGGCCGATGTCAACAGTCGGCAGGTCACCGTGAACTGGGAACCGCCGGCCGACTGGGAAAGAATACGCACCCTGTTACATGAGATCGGCTATCCGCCGCAAGAGCTCATCCAACTCAACTGAGGTTCAGCCCAACGACCCTGGGGAGAGACGCAATGTCTCTCCCTCCAGTCAACCAACCCATTTATGAGCGCCAAACAACTTACCCTCCCCGTCACCGGCATGACCTGCGCCAACTGCGTGCGCACGGTGGAACGCAACGTGCGCAAGGTGGAAGGGGTTCAGACGGCCACAGTCAACTACGCAGCCGAAAAAGTAACCCTCGAATATGATCCCTCCCTGGCAACGCCTCAGGCTGTCATTGAGCGCATTCGTCAGGCAGGTTACGATGTGCCCACTACCACGGTGGAACTCCCCATCGCCGGCATGGATTGCGTCAACTGCGCCAACACGATTGAGCGCAAGCTTAAGCGGCTGGATGGAACATTGGACGTGGCGGTCAACTTCGCGACCGAAAAAGCGCGGGTGACCTACGCCGTCGGCGTCGTGACACGCGCCGACCTGACAGCGGCCGTGGCTGCGGCCGGTTACCAGGTGGTGGAGGCAGGCGACCCTGACAGCCTGGAGGATGCTGAAGCCATGGCGCGGCAGCGAGATGTCCAGCATCAACAGCGTCGCCTGGTGGTGGGGTTGCTCTTCACCCTGCCGCTCTTTCTGCTCAGCATGGGGCGCGACCTGGGGCTGGTGGGGACGTGGGCCAACGCTCCGTGGGTCAGCTACCTCTTCTGGTTCCTGGCGACACCGGTGCAATTTTACGTCGGCAAAGATTATTACACCGGCGCTTACAAAAGCCTGCGTGGTGGCAGCGCCAACATGGATGTCTTGGTGGCCATGGGGTCAACGGTGGCCTACGTGTACAGTGTAGCGGTGCTCATCGGCCTGAGGCTGGGCTCCCACGCTCTGGGCCACCATGTCTATTTTGAAACCTCCGCCACCATTATCACCCTGATTGTGGCTGGCAAACTGGTGGAAGCACGCGCCAAAGGACAGACCAGTCAGGCGATCAAAAAGCTGATGGGGCTGCGCGCCAAAACTGCCCGCGTCATCCGCCAGGGAGAGGAGGCAGACATCCCCATCGAACAGGTGCAGCGCGGTGATGTGGTGGTGGTGCGCCCTGGGGAAAAGATTCCGGTCGATGGTGTGGTCATGGAGGGACGCTCCTCGGTAGATGAAAGCATGTTGACCGGGGAAAGCCTGCCGGTGGACAAGCAACCGGGTGATGCCGTGGTGGGGGCCACCTTGAACAAGCAGGGGTTGCTGCGATTTGAAGCCACCCATGTGGGGCGCGAGACGGCGCTGGCCCAAATTATTCGCCTGGTGGAAGCGGCTCAGGGCAGCAAAGCGCCCATTCAACGTCTGGCCGACCAAATTTCGGCCGTCTTTGTGCCGGCCGTCATCGGAATTGCGCTCATCACCTTTGGCGTCTGGTTGGCGGCCGGGGCCGGGTTCACGCCCGCTCTGCTACGCCTGATCGCCGTCCTGATCATCTCCTGCCCCTGCGCCATGGGGCTGGCAACGCCCCTCTCCATTATGGTGGGCATGGGCAAAGGGGCAGAATATGGCATCCTGTTCCGCAACAGCAGCGCCCTGGAACGCGCCCATCAGCTGACGGCGATTGTGCTGGACAAAACGGGCACCATCACCAAAGGGGAGCTGGCAGTGACGGATGTGGCGCTGAGCGCCGCCTGGCCCGGCGACCGGAGCGAGGCGCTGCGGCTGGCAGCTTCAGCCGAAAAGGGATCGGAACACCCATTGGGGGCCGCCATCATCACCGCTGCCGAAGCGCAAGGGCTACGCCTGAGCCGACCCAACCAGTTCGCCAGCGTCGCGGGGCATGGCATCGCGGCCCAAATTGACACGCACCAGGTGTTGGTGGGCAACCTGCGCCTGATGCAGGGCGAAGGAGTACACCTCAACGGCTTGCCGGCGGAAGCGGCCCGTCTGGAGCAAGAAGCCAAAACCGCCATGTGGCTGGCAGTGGATGGCGAGGCGCGGGCCGTGATCGGGGTGGCGGACACCGTCAAGGAAAGCTCGCGAGCCGCCATTGCCCAGATGCACGCCCTGGGTCTGACGGTGGTGATGATGACCGGCGATAACGCCGCTGTGGCCCAGGCCATTGCCCAGGAAGTGGGCATTGATCGCGTCCTGGCGGAGGTGTTGCCGGAGGACAAAGTGGCCCAGGTAGCTGCCTTGCAACAAGAAGGCTACGTGGTGGGCATGGTGGGAGATGGCATCAACGACGCCCCGGCGCTGGCGCAAGCGGATGTGGGCATCGCCATTGGAACAGGCACCGATGTGGCCATGGAATCGGCCGATGTCACCCTGATGCGGGGCGATTTGCGCAGTGTGCCCCAGGCGATCCAGCTGTCGCAGGCGACGTTGCGCAATATCCGGCAAAATCTGTTTTGGGCCTTTGGCTACAATGTGGCCTTGATTCCAATTGCGGCCGGCGTCCTGGCCCCGTTTGATTGGGCCCCGCCTATGTTGCGCCAGCTCCACCCCATCCTGGCGGCGCTGGCCATGGTGCTGTCGGATCTGTTCGTGGTCTCCAACGCTTTGCGTCTGCGCCGGGTGCGCCTGTAAGGAAACACAGAGGGCGGGGCGAGGCCCCGCCCTGACCATTGCTTGTCTCCTCCATCCGCCTTAGCCGACTACTGCCATGATTTGCGGGCGCGCATCCGCGGGGAGTTGCGCACCGATCCCTATAGCCTGCTTTTTTATAGCACCGACGCCAGCATCTATCAGGTGACGCCGCTGGCGGTGCTCATTCCCCGCACGCTGGAAGATGTGCAGGCGGCCGTCAGCCTGGCGGCGCGTTACCGTATCCCCCTTTTGCCGCGTGCCAGCGGCAGCAGTCTGGCCGGCCAGGCGGTCAATGCGGCCGTGGTGATCGATTTTACCCGTCATCTGGATCACATTCTGGACATCAACGCGGAGGAACGGTGGGCGCGGGTCCAACCGGGTGTCGTGCTGGATGATCTCAACCGACGACTGCGCCCCTATGGCCTGCATGTTGCCCCTGACCCGGCCAGCAGTGACCGCGCCACTCTGGGGGGAATGGTCGCCAACAACGCGGCCGGGGCGCACTCCATCCTTTACGGTGCGACAGTCGATCATGTGCTTAGCCTGGAGGTGGTGTTAAGCGATGGCAGCCAGGCAACCTTTGCCCCTCGCTCCACTCATGAACTGCTGCAATACCAGACCCGCACCGATTTTGAAGCCAGCCTATATCAGCAGATCGTCCGCCTGACCACCAACGAGGCCCATCGCGCCAGTATAGCGGCCGGCACGCCGCGCCACTGGCGACGCACGGGAGGCTACCACCTCGACCGCTTCGTGGATGGGGTCAGTTTCCATCGTCCCCACGACCGGCGCTTTAACCTGGCGCACCTGATGTGTGGCTCTGAAGGAACGCTGGCGGTGATGACGGCGATCACACTCAAGCTGGAGCCGTTGCCCGCCCACACCACCCTGGCGCTGGCGCACTTCGAGAGCGTCAGCGCTGCCCTGGAGGCGATTCCAGCCATTTTGGAAACCCACCCGGCGGCAGTGGAGCTGGTGGATAACCTTTTGCTGACGTTGGCGGAGCAAGCGCCAGGGTATCGACAGCAATGGCAACGCTTTGTACGCGGCCGGCCGACGTGCCTGTTGATCATCGAATATGCCGGCGACGCGCCGGGGGCGTTGGAAGCGCAACGCGCCCAATTGGCGCGCCATCTCGCCCGTCAGGGCGTGCCCGTCACCGCCTGGAGCAGCGCTACCACGCCGGAAGAGCAGGCCGCTGTGTGGCAGGTGCGCAAAGTGGGGCTGGGTCTTTTGATGAGTCTGCGGGGGGATCACAAACCCATCCCGGCTATCGAAGACGCGGCCGTGCCGGTGGAGCATTTACCGGCCTACATTGAGCAGTTGGAACAGTTGGGGCGGGAACTCGATATCCGCATCACTTACTACGCTCACGCCAGCGCCGGCTGCCTGCACGTTCGCCCGTTGATCAACACCAAACAGGCGCACGAAGTGGAGAAGATGCAACTCATCACCCGTCAGGCCGCGGCGTGGGTGAAAGGCTACGGCGGAGCCTTTTCCAGTGAACATGGGGATGGACGTAGCCGCAGTTGGTTGAACCCCTTCTTCTTTGGACCTGACCTGTACCGCCTCTTCACCGAAGTTAAGCGCATTTTCGATCCGCACAACCTGTTTAACCCCGGCAACATCGTGGATGCGCCGGGGATGACCGAGCATCTGCGCTATGGCCCAACTTATCAGACCCTGGATATTCCTACGCAGCTAGATTTCAGCGCCGACCTGGGGCTGGCGCGGGCGGTGGAGCTGTGTAACGGGGCCGGGGTGTGTCGGCGTCACAGCGGCGTGATGTGTCCCAGCTTTCAGGCGACGCGGGAGGAAGAACACAGCACGCGCGGCCGGGCCAACGCACTGCGGGGGGTGCTGTCAGGACAGCTGCCGGCCGGGGAATGGAGCAGTCCCCGGCTCTACGCCGTCATGGATCTGTGCCTGAGCTGCAAGGCGTGTAAGACGGAGTGCCCCTCAGGCGTGGACATGGCACGGCTGAAAACGGAGTTTCTGGCCCACTACTACGCTGCGCACGGGGTTCCGTGGCGCGCCCGGCTGTTTGGACACATCCACACCCTCAGCCGTCTGGGTAGTGGGCCGCTGGCCCCGGCGCTCAATGGGTTGTTGCGCCGGCCGACCGTGGCGCGGTTGTTGGAACGTTGGGGCGGTCTCAGCGCCCGTCGCCCCCTGCCCGCCCTGGCGCGGGAGCCGTTCACACAATGGTGGGCGCGTCGGTCGCCACGACGACCGGCCGGCGCAGAGCATGTGGCGCTCTTTCACGACACCTTTCACACCTACCACGAACCGCAGGTGGCCCAGGCGGCGGTGGAACTGTTAGAGGGCCTGGGGTTGGCGGTACACATCTCCGGCGCGGTGTGTTGCGGCCGGCCGGCTTTCAGCAAAGGGTTGATCGACCTGGCGCGCCGACAGGCGCAGCAATTTCTGGCCCGCCTGACGCCCCTGGCCGAGGCGGGGTGGCCCATCGTGGGCCTGGAACCAAGCTGTCTCTCCGTCGTGCGCGACGATTACGCCGCTCTCTTGCCAGGGGATGGGCGTGTGGCCCTGGTCAGCGCCCGGCTCGTCAGCCTGGAGGAGTACCTGGTCGACCAGGCGGCGCGCTGGCCGGCAACATGGCGGCATCCGGCCGGCCGGGCGCTACTGCACGGTCATTGTCATCAAAAAGCACTGGTGGGAATGGAACCCGCTCAGCAAGCGTTGGCGCTGGCCGGTTTGCAGGTCGCCACCCTGGAGGCTGGCTGCTGTGGCATGGCCGGGGCTTTCGGCTATGAGGCGGAGCATGTGGATCTCTCGCTGGCGATTGGGGAGCTGCGCTTGCTGCCGGCCGTGCGCGCCGCCGATCCCCACACGGTGATAGTAGCGGCCGGGGTCAGCTGCCGACAACAGATCGCTCTGGGCAGCGGCCGGCGCGCCTGGCATCCGGCCGAGGTGTTACGTCAGGCCATGCCCTCGCTCAGGTCATCCAGCAGCGAACCATACACTTGGTAAGGGACTGCCTGGCGACACAGCGATTTCTTACAAAAATCTGGCTTCCGGAGTTTGACTTACAAATCGAAGGGGTGTAGAGTCGATTCTTCCCCCTGTATACGTTCCCTTTTGCAAAGCGCCGGACATGATATTGTCTGGGTTGACAAATGGGGACGTGATCCTGGCGATCGCGAATCTTGGATTTTGCCCATCGTGAACAGTATGTTGTGATTACCCTGGATAAGGACTTTGGAACTTTGGCTATAAGGGATGAACAACCGCACAGCGGTATTATCCGATTGGTTAATTCATCCCTCCATGAGCAGCCGGGCGTGTGTGCAGATTCTGCATAAGCACGGTGAAAGTTTGTCGGCCGGAGCTATTATCACAGTTGATCAGAATCGTTTGCGCATCCGCCAACCCATCACCTGATTAACCAGGTGGTGGGTTGACAGATGGTGGTTGGAGGAACGATCAGCATCAAGCGCAACGGTCAGGCAGCCAGCAGGGTGGTTTCGAGGGGTTGGATCCGTTCCTGGGCCACCACTTTGTGAGCATAGAGCAGACAGGCTTGAATATCTGCTCTTTCCAACCAGGGGTAGGCGTTGAGCAAGTCATCAACTGTATCGCCGGCCGCCAACATGCCCAACACATGTTCCACAGCCAATCGCCGGCCCCGAATGATCGGTTTGCCGCCAAAAATATCAGGGGTGAATGTGATCCGGTCTAACAACGTTTGCTCTTGCACACACTCTCCCTATTTGAACTGGGGCCATACCTACTACGACAAGGGTTACGCCAGATAGGTCTGTGTAGATTGACGCACATCCAGTTGCTGTCCTGCGCCGTTGCTACATCATTCACTCTCTCTGGCTGCCCCGCATTCATCTCGCAACTTTTTACACTGTACCATTAACCTCCAGAAGAAGCAATGATATGCTTCGGCCAGACAGCATGGAATGGATTTTGCTCGTCCCGATCACGCCATAGCGACGTGTGAAATGCTGAGTGCTGGTTGGTGTCGGGCGCAAAAAATAACGCCTGGGAAGTCGTTCCCAGGCGTTATTTTCTGCGCGCTGCCGGTTAACCTAGCCACCCACGGGCAGAGCAATGAAGTCAATTTCCAATTGGACTTCTTCCTCCACGTTAGCCACGCTGGGAACCTGGGGAATGTTCAGGTCATAATCGGCCCGGTTGATGATGGCGCTGCCACTGCCCGCTAGCTGGTTGGGGCCGGCCGCCAGGGTGACATCGAACACCACCGATTGCGTAATGTCCCGAATGGTCAGGTCGCCGCGCACCTGAAAGGTGATGAGGGCGTCGGGGTTGACGCTGGCCGGCAGGCCGATCAACTCGGCCGGGGTGAAGGTGATGAACTCATACGCGCCGGTGTCCAGGATTTCATTGTTGATGGCCCGGTTGCGGAATTCATTGTCGGTGGTGAAGGTACGCGCATTGATGACAATTGCGCCTAATTGGGTGGCAGATGGGTTGGCAAAATCAACCGCGATCTGACCCGCCACCTGGTTGGTCACGCCCACCACCGTTTTGGGCGAGCCGCGCAGCTCTTCATCTAACATAAAGCGCACTTCTGATTGTGCCTGATCGATCTCAAACAGGACAACGCCGGCTGCTTCCGCCGTGGGCGAAGGGGCAATCGTAGCTGCCGGTTCAACAGTGGCAGCTGGAACATCGGTGGCGGCCGGGGCATCGGTGGCGGCCGGAACCGTCGTGGGCGCAACCTCTGTCGCCTCCACCACCAGGGTAGGCGCAGCAATCGTCCCACTGGGAGCTTCTGTTTCACGCAACAAGCCACAGCCGACGCTGAACAGCAGCACAAGCAACAAGGCGAGGAACGTTTTAACAGACATAGGTAGGGTAATCTCCTTACAAATCAGTTGGTTAGCCCATCAGGGATATGCCTTTAGTCGTGCTGAGATGGGTCAACGTTACCCCTATTCAGAAACTACTCATACCGCAACGCTTCAATCGGGCGTAGATTGGCCGCCCGCCAGGCCGGGTAGATGCCAAAGATCAACCCCACTGCGGCCGCAAAACTCGTCGCCATCAACACCGTGCCAACGTTGACCTGGGGTATAACATTGTCGAACGCCTGTCCCAGCCCCAACGAAGCAATCCACCCCAGGAGAATGCCCAGCGCGCCGCCGGACAAACTCAACAGCAGCGACTCCATCAAAAACTGGGTCAAGATGTCGCGTTGCAGCGCGCCCACCGCTTTGCGGATGCCAATCTCCCGCGTGCGCTCGGTCACGCTCACCAGCATGATGTTCATGATGCCGATGCCGCCGACGAGCAGTGAGATGCCGGCAATAACCGTCAGGAAGATCGTCAGGGTATCGGAGATGCTGCTAAAGCTGGCCAACAACTCTGTCTGGCTGACAACGGAAAAGTCATCCTCATCATTCAGCGCCAGCCCGTGCAGGTCGCGCAAAACTGTGCTGATCTGCTCTACAGCAGCGTTGGCGACGCGCTCGTTGGCAGCCTGGGCCACAATCGAGGTCACAGCCCGTTCGCCGTCGCGGGTGCGCAGCGTGCTGAGGCGTGTTTGCGCCGTGGTCAACGGGATGTAAGCGTTGGCGTCGGGATTGCCCACCAACCCCTGGCCCTTCGCCGCCAGCACGCCGATCACCTCGTAGCTGACGCCATTGATCTTGACACTCTCGCCTACAGGGAAGACCTCAGCGAAGAGATCGGTCGCCAGCGTGGCCCCCAGGACGACAACCCGCGCCTCCTGGTCAATATCCGCCTGGGTCAATAACCCACCGTAGGCCAGCGTCAGGTTGAGCACCTCGAAGTAGTTGGCCGTCACACCCGCCACCGTCTTGCGCTGGTTGACGCCACTGTAACTGATCTCCTCCGGGCTTTGCACCGTGGCTGCCACAGCGATGACATCGGGCACATTCAGCGGGTCTGACAGAGCCGTAACATCCTGCAAACTCAGGGCGGGATAACCGCCGCTGTTCTCCTGGTCGGTGGTGATGGAGATCAGGTTGGTACCGATGGATTGGATTTGAGAGGTCACAAAGGCGTCGAAGCCATTGCCCAACGATACCAGGGTGATGACCGCCGCCACGCCAATGATGACCCCCAGCATGGTCAAGAGCGAGCGCAATTTGCTGGCCAGCAGGCTATCCAGCGCGGTGGCGAAACTTTCAGATAGATTCATGTCCATCCCCCTCGTTGACAATCAAACCGTCGCGGATGTGGATCACGCGCCGGGCGCGAGCGGCCACCTCCGGGTCATGGGTGACAGTTATAACGGTGATGCCGCGGGCGTTGAGCGTGTCAAAAATTTGCAAGATTTCTTCACCAGAGGCGGTATCTAGGGCGCCCGTCGGCTCGTCCGCCAGAATGATGCTAGGCTCGGTGACCAGGGCGCGGGCGATAGCCACCCGCTGTTGTTGCCCGCCGGAGAGTTCATCGGGGCGATGATCGACGCGATCCGCCAGCCCCACAGCGGCTAAGGCCTGACGAGCGCGGGTGAGGCGCTCCTCCCGGCTCAAACCGGCGTACATCAGCGGCAAAGCCACCTGTTTGAGGGCAGGTGTGCGCGGCAGGAGGTTGAACTGTTGGAAAACGAAGCCGATACGGTGGTTGCGGGTGCGCGCCTGCTCGTCATCGCTCATGTGGCTGACATCGATGCCATCCAGACGATAGCTGCCGCTGCTGGGCAGGTCGAGGCAGCCGATGATGTTCATGAGAGTGCTCTTGCCGGAGCCAGATGGCCCCATGATGGCGACAAACTCCCCATCTCGAATGGTGGCGCTGACGCCACGCAAGGCGTGGACTGTTTGCGCTCCCATCTGATACGTTTTGGTCACATCTTGTAACTGAATCATACGTTTGCTCTCACCTGTTAATTGCCGCCGCGCCGGAAACCGCCCAGACCCTGGAAAGGCCCAGCGGGGGTAGCTTCCTCCAGCGCGCTGAAGTCGCCAATGACCAGCCGGTCACCGGCCGCCAGCCCGCTGGTGATCTCGGTGTATTGGCTGTCGCGCAGGCCAATGGTCACTTCCACCTGGCTCAAGGTACCCGTCGCCAGGTCGGCCCCGGTCAACAGATTGACGTAGTAGCGGCCGGTTTGTCGGTCGGCCAGAATGGCGCGATTGGGAACCAGCAGTACATCGCTGCGGGCAGCGGTAATGAGGCGTCCACTGGCGCTCATACCTACCCGCAATGGCAAATCCGTTTGCGTCAGGCTGAGATGGACGTTATAAGTCACCGGCCCACTGTCAGCGCTGGCGTTGCTCTTGGGAGCGATGGCAACCACCTGGCTCGCGATCTCCTCGTTGGGGAAAGGTTCCAGCGTCACCTGAGCCGGCTGCCCCGCCTCGATGAAGGCAAGATCGACTTCATCCACGCTCAAGACAACCTCCAGGCTGTTGGAGTCGATCAGCGTCACAGCTCGCCCACTGGCCAGCTCTCCTTCGGCCACATAAATGGCCGTGACCACGCCATCGAAGGGGGCCAGGAGAGTGGCTCTGGTCAGGTTATGCTCGGCCCGCTGCAAGGCAATGCGCGCCTGTTCCACCTGCGCCGTGACAATGGCAACCTCCGCTTCGGAGACACCGTTGAGCAGACGGTCGAGATTAGCCTGGGCCTGTGCCAGTTGCGTGCGGGCCGCGGCGACTTCCGCCTCAGTCGGACCTTGTTGCAGCAGGTCCAGGTTGGCCTGGGCGGCGTCCAGATTGGCGCGGGCCGCGTTGACCGAGGCATCGGCGGCTCCCACCTCGTCGGGGTCAGCCCCGGCCTGAACCTCAGCCAGCGCTTGCTCGGCGGCCTGAACGTTCATGCGCGCTGCCTCCAGGCTGAAGCGCACCTGTTCTTCTGTTGGCCCCAGGCAACATTCAAGCACTTCCTGGTAGGCCAGCACAAAGGATTGTTCCACCACGCGGGCAGCGTCTAGATCAGCTTGCGCCTGCAAGAGTTCCGCCTGGGTGGGGCCGGCCGCGGCCTGGTCGCGTCGTTCGCTGGCGGCCCACAGGTTAGCGTTGGCAGCACGCACCTGAGCTTCGGCGGCGGCAATTTCGGCCGGGTCGGGGCCGGCCAGCAACTGGTTCAAGTTGGCCTCAGCGCTGGCGACGGCCGCCTGAGCCGCTGCCACATCCATGGCGGTCGCCCCGTGCAACAGCTCCTCCAGATTGGCCTGTTGGATAATCAGTGCCTGTTGGGCCGATTCCACCTGGCGACGCAGGGTGTCCGTTTCCAGTTCCACCAAAATATCCCCGGCCTGCACGCTGTCCCCCACCGTCACAGCCACACGCGCCACGCGGCCGGCCGTCGTCAGGGCGATATCAGCGCTGCGCTGGGCGGCTATCTGACCACTGGCCGAAGCACTGGCCGAAAGGTCGCCTATAAAGGCGGTCACCACTTCGCCGGTTTGCAAAACTTCTTCGGCTGTCTGGTTCAGCCGGGCGCGGCGCAGCAAGATGAAGATGACGGCCAGGGCAGCCAGGCTCACAACCCAAAGCCAGATACGTGTATTGCTTTTTCTCATGGTTTGATCCTCGTTTGGGGCGTCGGTCATCCCGTCACGCACCGTGCCTTAGTTGTCTGTTGTTGCGCTCAGCGACGCGGCGTTCAGCGCCACAACATCACCGGCGTTCAAACCGGCAGTGATTTGGGTATATTGGGCGTCGCGCAGACCAATGGTCACTTCCACTTCTTGGGTTGTATCCCCCAGCACCAGGGTGACGAAAGAGCGGCCGGTGGCCCGGTCGCTGCGCACCGCCTGATTGGGGACGAGCAGAACATTTTCCCGATTGGCAGTGATCAGGTTAGCATTGGCGGTCATGCCCAGCCGCACCGGTAGATCGGTCGCGCCTAGCCCCACATGTACCTGGTAAGTGACCGGGCCGGTGGCTACACCGACGCTGCTGAAAGCGCTGGGGGCAATGGCGGTGATGGCGCTATCAATGGCGACATCAGGCCACACCTCCAACGAGATGACGGCCGGTTGGCCCACAGCCAGGGCCCCAATGTCTATTTCATCGACGTTGAGCACCACCTCGAAGCTGTTGCTATCCACCAGTTCCACCACCACGCCGGTCGCCACTTCGCCGGGGGCAACGTTGAGCAACGTCACCACGCCGTCGAAGGGTGCCGTCAACGTGGCCTGAGCCAGCGCCGCCTGGGTGCTTTCCAGTGTCAGGCGCGCCTGTTCCAGTTGAGCGTTGGCAATCGTCAGTTGCTCCGCGGTTGCGCCGGCCGTCAGACTCTCCAGCGCAGCTGCCGCCTGGGCAACCTGGGCTTCGGCTGCCGCAATCTGGCCGGCGCTGGCTCCATTGCGCAACAGATCAAGATTGGCCTGGGCCGCATCCCGACTAGCAATAGCCGCGCTGACATTGGCCTGGGCCGCGTTAATGACATCCTGACTGGGACCGGCCAGCAGGGCATCGTAAGCGGCCTGGGCCACCGCCAGAGCATTGTTGGCCTCGTTGAGGTCGTTGATCATGCGCTGTTGCACCTCCCGCCCCTCACGCGCAGCATCTTGCACCTCGCGGTCGTAGGCTACCTGGGCGCTCCACTGTTGGGCGCGTGCGGTGGAAAGGGCCGTCTCGGCCGCCAGAATATCCGCCTGGGAGATGCTTCCCTGGGCCAGGCCGAGGTTGCTATTGGCCCCGCTGATGTTGGCGTTGGCTGCGCGCACGGCTGCTTCAGCCGCCGCAATGCGGTCTGGGTCTGGGCCGGCGAGCAAAACATCCAGGGCAGCCTGGGCGCTGGCCAGAGCGGCTTCGGCCGCTGCCATTTGAGCCTCCCGCGCCGGGGTTTGCAGGGCGGCCACGGCTGCTTCCTGAATAGCCAGCGCCTGCTCAGCTGCGGCCACATTGAACAACAGGTCGGCCGTTTCCAGCATGACAAGCGGTTGGCCAGCTTGAACTTCGTCCCCCACCCGCACCGGCGTTTCTGCCACGATGCCGGCGGTTTCAAACGCCAGTTGCGCCGCACGCCGTGCCACAATCTGGCCGCTGGCGCTGGCACTGGCCGAGAGATTGCCGATGAAGGCGACGGCCGTCTCCAGCGCTGGCGTCGGTTCGGGTGCAGCCGGGCCGGCCACTACGGCCGTTCCGCTGCGCAGACGGTAGATACGGAGGGCGACCAACGCCACAATCACAGCGGCCACCAAAATAATCACAATCCAGGTTCGTCTACTAAGCTTCACGTTTTTCTCCTCGCAACCGGCATACCTCGCCGCGTTGCCTTCCGTCCCAGTCCTGATTGAGGCGGGCGCATCCTCAAATGCGCCCGCTTCCGTTCATAGTAACGGCTTTAGCCGTGGCCGGGCCTTGTTCTCAGGCGCACCGTGTTGAGGCCGCCTAAGTGTAGTGTAACGCGGCATTGTGTAGAAAGTGTGGAGAAGACCTGGAGGTCACGTAAAAAATGGCGGCGATTACTTGTAACCAACGACCGAACATGGAATCGATCTTTTCCTAAAAAGATGACTTTATCACCAATCGGGGTATCATAGCGCGTATCTCAACTCGCGTGCGTTAGGCAACATACATGAAGGAGGCCGGGCCATGCTACGATGGCTGAAGCAAGGATTGATCGGTTTATATTTGCTGGCAGTTGTAGGGGCTGTGGGCCGGCCGGCCGGCGCCGCCCCGGCGGCTATCCTGACGGTGACAACGACCGCTGACAGCACCACCACCGATGGTCAATGCAGCCTGCGCGAAGCAATCATCAACGCCAACAACAATGCTACTACCCATCCCGACTGCGCGGCCGGCAGCGGGGCGGACACGATTGTCTTTGCCGCCAGTCTAGCCGGGGGGACGGTGACGCTGACGGCCGAGTTACCCTCCATCATAGATAATGTTATCGTAGACGGCAGCGCCTTGAGCACCCCATTGACCCTGAGCGGCAACGACGCCGTGCGCCTTGGGCATATCAGCGCCGGGGTCGACGTCACAATCGACCGTTTGATTCTGACACGTGGCTACGCTGACGGTGCGGCCCCGGGGCTGGGGGGTGCCCTGCGCAATCAGGGCAACCTGAGCCTGGACAAGGTGGTGTTGGACGATAACTACGCCCCGCCCCTGTTGGGCTATGGTTACGGCGGCGCTATTTACACCACCTCCGGCAGCAGCCTGACGTTGGATGGCGTACTTTTCAACGCCAACCAGGCGGGTAATTTGGGTGGGCCACCCGGTTGGGGAGGAGGAATCTACAGTGAACCCGGCAGCACCATAACCGTGATGAACAGCACCTTCAGCGTCAACGTGGGGGCTTATGCTGGCGGGGGGATTTACAATCAGGGAACCTTGACAATCACCGATAGCCTGTTTGAGGCTAACGTCACTTATTGCGCCGCCTGCGATGATTTTGGCTTTGTGGGGGGAGGCGGGGCTGGTCTCAAAAATGAGGGGGGAACGGTGGTGGTGGAGCGCACCACCTTTCGATACAACAGTGGCACGCTCTACAGCTACGGCGGCGCCATCCGCAATGATTTGAACAGCGTTTTGACTCTACGTGACAGTGTAGTACACGATAACAGCATCAGCAGCGACTACGGCGGTGGCATTTACAACCGGGGAGAGATGGAGATCACCAACAGCACCATCAGCGCCAATGTCAACAGCGGCAGCGGCTTCTTCGGTTACGGCGGCGGCATCTACAACGACTCGCTGGCCGACGACTTGAGTTTGAACAACGTCACGCTGGCCAATAATCAGGCCGGGCACGGCGGGGGCGTGGCCTCTTTTGGCCCCATCACCATCCGCAACACCATCATCGCCGACAACAGCGCCACCGACAGCGGCCCAGATTGTGAGGGCACGCTGACTTCCGCTGGTTACAACCTGGTGGAAAACGCCGCCAGCTGCACCCTGGTGGGCAATCTGACCGGCGTGATTGTGGACCAACCGGCCGATCTCGGCCCATTGCAGGCCAACGGCGGCCCAACCGTGACCCACGCCTTGCTCAACACCAGCATCGCCATTGACGCCGGCAATCCGGCCGGCTGTGTGGATGGCAGTAACACCCCCCTGACCACCGACCAACGTGGTTTTGCGCGTCCTCAGGGGCTGGCCTGCGACCTGGGAGCCTATGAATCCAGCGATAGCTCCGGTTTGGTCAGTTTGAGCCTGGTCAAGCAGGCCAACACCGATTATGTACGTCACGGCGATCCTCTCACCTACACCCTGACTTATATCAACGAAGGCCCTCAGGTAGCTACCGGCGTTCGGATTACCGATGTGGTCCCCATCACGCTGACCAATGTGGCCTACACCACCAGTGGCGCAGACGTTACGCTCGTGCCAGGAACGCAATATGCCTGGCAGGTGGAAGACCTGACCCCAGGTGAAGGGGGAACGATCACCATCACCGGCCAGATTGCCCCGGCCATCTACCGCCCCTCTTTGATGGTGAACCAGGCAACCATTGTCAGCCAGCAGACAGATAGCACGCCTGATGACAACCTGTCGCAACACGTGGCGGCGTTGTGCGCCAATGCTCTACCCGTTTCAACTACAGCGGATGACGGTCCGGGGAGTTTGCGGAGGGCCATGCGGCTGGTGTGTCCAGAGGGGGTGGTGTGGTTGCGGTCGCTCCTGGCCGGGGCGACCCTCAACCTGACCTCCGGCCCGATTGAAGTGGCAAAGGCTGTGACGTTAGGCGGCCGGTTGGCCCCGGCCGCCGCCATTAGCGCGGGCGGCGCTAGCCGTATCTTCAGCCTGCAACCCCAGGCCAGGTTGACGCTACGCTATGTGACGCTGATGGGTGGCGCCAGTGATGAGGGGGGCGCGATTCGCAATACCGGTGAAGTGTACCTGGTCAACGTGACCCTGCAAAATAACTTCGCCAGCTACGGAGGGGCGATCTACAATGCGGCCGGGGCGTATGCCCAGGTGAGCCTTTCCCAGGTCAACGCCAACCAGGCGACGGTGGATGGCGGAGCTTTTTATAACGCCATCGGTGGACAGATGGACATCATCGCAACCACCGTGAGCGGCAATGTGGCCCATGAGAGCGGCGGCGGCGCTTTGAACCAGGGCACTATGAGCGTGACGGACAGCGTCTTCAGCTATAACAGCGTGACAGGCAGCCAGGATTCCATCGGTGGCGGGGGGATTGGTAACGTGGCGGGGGTCTTGACGGTCTCAACCAGTGTGGTCCAGGGAAATACAGCCAATGTTGAGGGTGGCGGCATTCTCATTTTCGGCTATCCCCCAGAGCAAACCTTTGTAACCATCAACCGCAGCCAGATCATCGAGAACACAACCGATAGCAGTGGCGGGGGGGTGAGTATGTCCAACGGCCAGGTGCGCATAGTTGACAGTGTGATAGCCCGTAACATCGCCGCAGATGGGGGGGCTGGCATGGAGGCCGTTTTTGGTCAACTGGTGATCGAGAACAGCACTTTGAGCGGCAATGGGGCTGCCTCTCTGGGAGGCGGGTTGTTCACTGTTCTGACCCAGGCTGATTTGTACAATGTGACGGTGGCTGATAACCAAACCTGGATAGATGGCGGCGGTATCTATGGCGAGGTAGTGTTGCACAACAGCCTGGTGGCCGGCAATCGTGTCGGCGACAACCCGTTAGACGGTACGGCCGATTGTGCCGATGAGGTGCAGAGCGCCGGCTACAACTTGTTTGGAGAGGGCACGGGCTGCCTGCCGACCGCCGTGGGCGACCAGACAGTGGCCCCCAGCGATGTCTTCACTCTGGTCATCGGCCCTTTGTTGCCAGACCTGGGAGAGACCCTGGTGCATCCGTTGTTGGCTGACAGTCCGGCTGTGGATGGCGGCAACCCGGCCGGTTGTCAAGCCAGCCAGGGAGGCACTCTGACGACCGACCAACGCGGCTTACCCCGGCCGGTTGGAACGGCGTGTGACATAGGCGCGTATGAGCAGCAGTCGCCATAGGGAACCTCCTGAAGGGTGTAAATGATTTCAGACCGAGGAGATAGGCTATGTCAATATGGTTGAAGCGAAGTTTGTTTGGTTTATGCTTGCTGGCAGTTGTAGGAGCTGTCGGCCGGCCGGCCGTCGCCACCACGGCGGCTATCCTGACTGTCACCACGACAGCCGATGACACCATCACCGATGGTCAATGCAGCCTGCGGGAGGCCATCATCAACGCCAACAACAACACGGCTACGCACCCGGATTGCCTGGCCGGCAGCGGCGCGGACACGATTGTATTTGCCGCCGGCCTGGCCGGGGGGACGATCACCTTAACCGCCGGACTGCCTGCCCTGGCCGACGCGGTGACGCTAGACGGCAGCGCTCTTAGCCCCCTGCTGACCATCAGCGGCAATGATGTGGCGCGTCAGCTGGTCATCAACACCGGCATTAGCGCCACCGTAAGCGCTCTGGTTCTGACCCAAGGTTACAGCGGTTCCCTGGGCGGCGCTATCTACAACAATGGGGGCAACTTGATCGTGGATGGGGTGACCTTCTACGACAACGCGGCCGGCTTTCTGGGCGTCACTGGGCTTGGCGGCGGTCTTTACAATGCCGCCGGAGGTACGGCAACAGTACTCAACACCACCTTTAGTACCAATCTGGGGGCCCAAGGTGGGGGCGGCATTTACAATGCTGGTGATTTGGTGGTCAGTGACAGTCTATTTGAATACAACATCACCTACTGTTCCACTTGTGACAGCTTTGGCGTTTCGAGCGGCGGCGGCGCGGGCATTCAGAATGCATTTGGAACGGCCCTCGTGGAACGCACGACCTTTCGTTACAACACCGGTACAAGCGTCAGCTATGGGGCTGCGATCCGCAACGACCTGTACAGCTCCTTTACCCTGCGCGAGAGTGTGGTGCATGATAACAGCATCAGCACCGAGTTTGGCGGCGGCATTTACAACCGGGGAGGGATGGAGATCACCAACAGCACCATCAGCAGCAATATCAATGGCGGCGGGGGGATTTTCTCCGGGTTTGGCGGCGGCATCTACAATGACTTTCTGGCAACCCATCTGGTATTAAACAATGTCACGCTGGCCAACAACCAGGCGGGGCACGGGGGTGGAGTGGCTTCGGATGGCCCCATGACCGTGCGCAATAGCATCATCGCCGACAACATCACCACCGATACCGGGCCAGACTGTGAAGGGACGCTGACCTCGGCCGGCTACAACCTGATCGAGGATACGACCAACTGTAGTTTGACAGGCAACCTGACCGGGGTGATCGTCGGGCTGCCGGCCGACCTCGGCCCCTTGCAAGCCAATGGCGGCCCAACCGTGACCCATGCCCTGCTGAGCACCAGCATCGCCATTGACGCCGGCAACCCGGCCGGCTGTGTGGATGGCAGCAGTGCCCTCCTGACCACCGACCAGCGGGGCTATCTCCGTCCTCAGGGGCCGGCCTGCGACCTGGGAGCCTATGAGGCTAACGCGCTCCTGGTCATGATCGATTTGCAAATTGCCAAATACGCCCAGACCAGGTATGTCCAAAATAACAACGAGGTGGTGTACACGCTGGACTACGACAACAGTGGCTCCGTCCTGGCGACCGGCGTGCGCATCACTGATGTGGTGCCCATCACCTTGACCAACGTTGTTTATACCTCCAGTGGCGCAGACATCAGCCTGATTCCTGGCACACAATATGCCTGGGAGGTGGAAGATCTGTCACCCGGCGAAGGCGGAACGATCACCATCATGGGGCGGGTGTCGCCGGCCGTTTACTACCCTTCGCTCATGCGTAATGAAGTGCACATTGCCAGCCGGGAACCCGACAGCCTACCGGAGGACAACAGCGCTGAGTGGGACATTCATTTGTGCGCCCCGCAGAGGTACGTTTTTACTCAGGCTGACGACGGCGTGGGGAGTCTGCGCCGCGCCATTCGTCTGGCCTGTCCCGGCGGGTTGGTGTGGCTGGGGCCTGGCCTGGCCGGGGATACCATTAGCCTGACATCAGGCGAGATCGTGATTGATAAAAAGCTAAAGCTTAATGGCTTTCTGGCTCCGGGAGCGTTCATTCACGCCAACGACACCAGCCGTATCTTCACCGTGAAATCCCATGCTGACCTGACAATGCGCTGGCTGACTCTCAGCCATGGGGCAGCCGACTACGGCGGCGCCATTCGCAACCAGGGGCGCCTGGGCATGGCGCATGTCACGTTGCAGGCCAATAGCGCCGCCTATGGAGGAGCGGTGTACAACGATCCGGGCGGACAGGTTTTTGTCCTTTCCAGCCAAGCCCTGAGCAATACAGCTGATGAAGGCGGGGCCTTCTACAACAGCCATAGCGCCGTTTTCACGATGGAGGATGTTGTCATCAGCGATAATAGCGCCACCGCCCTGGGCGGCGGGGCGCTGAATTGGGGCGAGATGTCGATCACCGATAGCACCATTAGCCACAATGTCGTCACCAACAGTCTCGGCGACTTCGCTGGCGGCGGCATTGGCAATAATGGGGGGGTGTTGGTGGTCACCCGTACTCTAGTGCAAGAAAACCATAGCGGCGCTGGCAGCGGCGGTGGGATTGATAGCTATGGCCTCAACGCCCCGGATGAAACCTTTGTTACGATTGAAGATAGCCAGATCATCAGTAACACGGCCACCTATGGCGGGGGCCTGGGAATATTCGGTGGCAACATGACGGTTCGTCGCACGCTCATCCGTGGCAATGTGAGCGGTGGCGGCGGCGGCCTGAGCAACCTGGATGGCATCCTGACGGTGGAGAACAGTACGGTGAGCGCCAATACAGCTGGCAGCGGCGGCGGCATCGTCTCATCCTTCGGCTTCATCATAGGGGCAACCAGATTGTATAATGTGACGGTAGCTGACAATGTGGCCTCCGATGTAACTGGCGTTGGCGGCGGGGTATGGGGGACGCTCACTCTGTACAACAGTCTGGTGGCCGGCAACCGGGTGGAAACCAACCCTACCCATTGGGCCGCTGATTGCAACGGGACTATTAGCAGCGGCGGCTATAACCTGGTAGGCTCAGGCACAGGTTGCCCCACGACGGGGGCTGGCGACCAAACGGTCGCGCCGGCCGATGTTTTCACCACCGTTATCGGGCCGCTGACCCCGGATGTGGGGCCGACTTAGGTTCATCCTCTGTTGCCCGGCAGCCCGGCCCTGGATGCGGCCAATCCGGCCGGCTGTCAAGATGGCGATGGCGGCCTGCTGACCACCGACCAGCGCGGCTTGCCCCGGCCGGCCGGGGCAGCCTGCGACATTGGCGCTTACGAGCGCCAGTAAGGGATGGACGGCTGCACGCCGTCCAACCAGATGCAAGGAGATGGTTAAGATGCTTAAGCTCTATCGTTTGCTGGGGGTATGCCTGCTGCTGGGGATGGCTGCTCCCGTTTTCACGGGAGTGGGGGCGCGGCCGGCGATGGCCAGTGCTGCTACGCTGACGGTGACAACGACCGCGGATAGCACCACCACCAACGGTCTATGTAGTTTGCGCGAAGCGATCATCAACGCCAACAACGACGCTGCTACCCATCCCGACTGCGCGGCCGGCAGTGGGACGGATACGATTGTGTTTACGGCCGGCCTGGCCGGTGGTACAGTAACGCTAACGGCGGAGTTACCCACCATCACCGGGGATGTCGTGGTGGATGGCAGCGCCCTGAGCACCCCCCTGACCATCAGCGGCAACGACGCTGTGCGCATCCTGCAGGTTAGCGCCGGCGTCAACGCCACCCTGGATACCCTTATCCTGACACGGGGCTACGCTGGCGGAACATCACTGGGGTTAGGAGGCGCCATCCGCAACGACGGTTACCTGACCCTCTACGATACAACACTGGATGACAACTACGCTCCCCCACTGTTGGGCTACGCTTCGGGCGGCGCGATCTATAACCACACCGGAGCCAGTCTGACCCTGGACGGGGTGACAGTACAGGCCAACACGGCCGGCAATGTCGGCGGCCCGCCGGGGGACGGGGGCGGCGTCTACAACGAAAGCGGCGGGACAGTGATTGTGATCGACACCGTTTTCGATGGCAACGTTGGCACCCACGCCGGCGGCGGCATCTACAACAACGGCCTGTTGACGGTGGGGGATAGCCTGTTCGAGTACAACGCCACTTATTGCGCCGCCTGCGATGATTTTGGCATCGCCTTTGGCGGCGGGGTGGGCATCTATAACAATGGAACGACTACCGTGGAGCGCACCACCTTTCGGTACAACAGTGGCACGCTCTACAGCTACGGCGGCGCGATCCGCAATGAACTGAACGGCGTTCTGGTTCTGCTCGACAGCGTGGCGCACGATAACAGCATCAGCAGCGACTACGGCGGTGGCATTTACAACCGGGGAGAGATGGAGATCACCAACAGCACCATCAGCGCCAATGTCAACAGCGGCAGCGGCTTCTTC
>DAOTXO010000136.1:0-5347 GCA_034435495.1 Anaerolineae bacterium | reverse complement strand
ATCCCAATCAGCGGGATGGGGGTGACGATGGGGGGAGCTGGTGTGTGAGTTGTCTCAGGCGCGATTGTTGATGTGCGTTGACACGCCACCCCTGCCAGAAGACACAACCCAACATAGACTAGCCAACGCATAAGGGGCAAAGTATACCGTAGAAAGCGCGTCCTGTGGTATAAAAGGGTTATGAGTGTTGCAGGGCATCGTGTGGGGCAGCGTGTTGACTGGCCGCGGCTGGGGAGCTGGTTGTTGCTCTTTGCCCTGTTGTTGCTCAGTCTGTGGTTGCCCAGCCGGGGGGTCATCACCCCCCACGCCATTCTCATCACCCTGTTGTTTGTCATCACCCTAAACTTCAGCCCTCCCTTGACGGTGGGCAGCGTCGGCCTGACCCCTATTGTGGCCCTGCTGGGCCTGTTGGTGGAGGGGCCGGCCGCTACCCTGGCGATGGCGACGGCCGGGTTGTTGTTAGCGGAACTGTTGCGCCCCCTATGGCAACCGTTGTGGCGCGCCACGCCGGCCGGCCAGATCAGCCGGCGACATCGCCTGGGGCAAGGGGTGGTGTTGTTGCTCGCCATTTGCCTGACCGGTCTTTTCTACACCCCGCTGGCTGGGGGGCGCTCGCTGACGACGTTGATTTTAGCCCGCCTGCCGCTGGCCAACCCGGTCTGGCTGGCTCCCAGCCTGCTGACGCTTATCTATGTGGCATGGCACACCATGTTGATGGCGTTGGTGTGGCGACTGGCAGGTTACAGCCTGCAGCGCTATCTGGCTGAAAGTTTAGCCTATCTCCTGGGCAACAGCTTGTTGGCCCTGGCCCTGACGGCCGCGGCCGCATCTCTGGGTCAGAGTGTGCCGGGGTTTGTGTTGCTATCTCTGGGGGTGGGGGCGTTTGCCATGTTGAGTTGGACGGCCTGGCAACGCCGCTACATTTTGGAGCAGCGACTGGCCCAATTTGCGGCCCTCAACGAGGCCGGGGCGGATTTGCGACAAACGTTGAATTTGCCCACTGTGTTGTTGCAGGTGGATCGGCTGGTGCAAACGCTGATTCCCAACGACAGCCTGACGCTGACCTTGCGCACGACCGATGGGGGTTGGCGTTCCGAGCTGGTTGTCTGGCGGCTGCCTGAACTTTCGCCGTCGGCCGATGCACCCGACGATTTGACCACCTGGGTGCTGGAGCGCGGGATGGTGTTGGAACTGGACCCTGGCAACCGCCATTACGCCCGTCAGCGTGGCCTGAAGCTACCCACGCCGCTGCCCCATGCCTGGCTCGGCGCGCCCTTGTGGTCGGCCGGCCAGGTGATTGGCGCGATTGTGTTGCAAAAACTGGTCAGCGACGAGCCTTTTTCGCGTTGGGATCGGGAGATTTTGGTAGCGGTGGCCGCCCAGGTCAGCGCCGCCATTCAAAACGCACAGCGTTACGCTGAGAGCGTGCGCCTCTACACCCTGACGGATGAGGCCCTGGCGCAGCGCGTGGAGCAGCTGCAAGCCTTGCTCTTCTCCATCCACGAAGGGGTGTTGATGCTCAGCCGCGCCGGGGCCATGGCCCTGGTGAATCCGGCCGGCGCGGCGCTTTTGGAGGCAACACCGGAGCAGTTGTTGGAACAACCACTAGAGCCGGTCAGCATGGCGGCGGCGTTGGGCTATACCGTAGATGAGCTGGCGGGGCTGTTGCGCGTCTTGCAGCTGGGGGAGACGCCGGCCGCCCAACGCACGCTCTACACCTGGCAGCGCCGCACTTGGGAGCGCAGCGGGACGCCAGTGCGGGCCGCCAATGGGCGCATGATGGGCTGGCTGCTCGTCTTCCGAGATGTCACTGAAGAGCAGGCGCGCGCTGCCTGGCGCGCCGACCTGACGCGCATGATTGTCCATGACCTGCGCAACCCGGTGGCGGCGCTGCGCAGCAGTGTGGACTTAATGGCCCAGACCCCGGTCGGCCACGACCTAAGCGAGGTTTTCACGGCCGCCCGCCGCAGCTCCGACAACCTGTTGGAGATGGTGGATTCGATGATGGACATCAACCGCGCTGAAGCGGGACGGTTTGTTATTGACGCTGAAGCAATGCGCCTGGATGATCTCGTCGCCAGCGTAGTGGCCTATCTGCAATCGCTGGCGCGCCAGCGCCACATTCAACTCAGCCTGAAGCCTGGTGACGCCCTTCCTTTGGTGTGGGGGGATCAGGCCATTTTGCGCCGGGTGTTGGTCAATTTTCTCGACAACGCCCTTAAATTTACCCCCAGCGGGGGAGCGGTGGCGGTGAGTCTGGAACAGGACCCCACCGCTCTACCCGGCCACACCCCCGGCGTATGCGTTGTCATCCAGGATAGCGGGCCGGGCATTCCCCCAGAGCAGCGGGAACGTATCTTCGAGCGCTTTGTCTCGTTCAATCAGGGGGGAGGGCAGATGCCGGGCACAGGCCTGGGTCTGACTTTTTGCAAGCTGGCGGTGGAAGCGCACGGGGGACGCGTCTGGGTCAGCGACCATCCCGGCGGTGGGGGCGTCTTTAGCTTCACCGTGCCGGGGTTGCCGTTGGAATTGGCGGAAGAGATTCGCCGCTAACTCTTTCTGCCCTCAGGGTTGTTCCTGGAAGGTGAGGTCGGGGTGCTTTTGCGCGTAGTAATGTAGCTCGTGGGGGGAACTGAAGAGCGCCACCAGTCGCCCTGCGCCATCGTGGGCCCGTAACATGCCGTAGCGCCAGGGGAGCAGATCAATCGTCTCCTCTGGGCCACTGACGTAACGGCATAACTGATGGGGCAGCATCTCCAGGCGTGTCTGGACGTTATACTCCTCTTCTAACCGCGCCTGGACGACTTCAAATTGCAGCCGGCCGACCACCGCCAGAATCGGGTCGCGGCGCAAAGCATCAGCGTCGTAGAGTACCTGCATTGCCCCCTCTGTTTCCAGTTGCTGCAACCCTTTGAGAAACTGTTTCTGTTTGCTGATATCGAGGTTGACCAGCCGGCCAAAATGCTCCGGTGCAAAGCGGGGGATGGGCTGATAGTTGAAGGGCCGGCCGGAGCTGAGCGTATCCCCAATGGCGAACTCTTTGTTGCCTGGTAAACCAATGATGTCGCCGGCGTAAGCTTCTTCCACCACCGTGCGCTCATCGGCAAAGAAGGTGTAGGGGCGTGGGAGGCGCAGGGTGCGGCCGGTGCGGGTGTGGTTGACCACCATGTTGCGCTCGAAGCGCCCGCTGCAAATGCGCACAAAGGCGACGCTGTCGCGGTGCTTGGGGTTCATGTTGGCTTGAATCTTGAACACGAAGCCGGAGAATTCACTTTGAACGGGATCCACCGTGCCCAAATCACTGGGATAGGCGCTGGGGGGGGGGGCATAGCGCACGAAATCATCCAGGAAAAGCTGCACCCCAAAGTTGGTCAGGGCGCTGCCGAAATAGACCGCCGTTTGCTGGCTGCGCTGGAAACGAGTCGGCTCGAAGGCTGCCAATTCGTCCAATAAGCCGATATTGGTTTGGAAATCCTCCCACTGTACGGCGCTCAGGCCGGCCGCCAGCCGGGGATCGTCCAGGGTGGTGATCGTCTCCGGTGAAATGGTCTGGTTGCGCAGCGTGCGGTCGTAGAGGTGCACCCTGTCTGCGGCCCGGTCATACACCCCCATGAAGCTATTTCCTTCGCCGACGGGCCAGTTCATCGGGGCGGCCGACATCCCCAAGACGGTCTCAATCTCGTCCAACAGCGACAGGGGGTCGCGCGCCGGCCGATCCAGCTTATTGATGAAGGTGAAGATGGGGATGCCGCGCCGACTGCACACCTCGAACAGCTTGCGCGTCTGCGACTCCACTCCTTTAGCGGCGTCCAGCACCATGACGGCGCTATCCACGGCTGTCAGGACGCGGTAAGTATCCTCCGAAAAGTCCTGGTGGCCGGGGGTGTCGAGCAGGTTGATGACACACCCACGATAAGGGAATTGCAGCACCGTCGAGGTGATGGAGATGCCGCGTTCGCGCTCCATGGCCATCCAGTCGGAGATGGCGTTGCGCTGGTTGCGCCGGGCGCGCACGCTGCCCGCCAGATGAATGGCGTTGCCATAGAGCAACAGCTTTTCCGTCAGAGTCGTTTTGCCGGCATCAGGGTGGGAGATAATGGCAAAGGTGCGCCGGGCGGCAATGGCAGTGGGTAATTCGGCGGCCGGCGCGCCATTCGATGTAGCCAGGGTATTGGGCAGGGGCATCATACTTCGTTTACGCAAGAAAAGCGGTCACGCGCTATGGTAACCGTGACCGCCGGGAGTATTCTAGGAAAGGGCTAGCAGCTGGCGCGGTTGGGAAACCGCAGCTACAAAGAGCCAGCAACGCCCTCCATGTTGAACCACCTGAAGGATACCATGATTCCCCGGTTTGCGCGAACTTTGTTACAATGGTGAGCAACGAAGCAGGTTAGAAGACCCCGCCGCCAAAGAGTTGCGGCGCAGGTTTATGATGCGTGCATGTGATGGAACTACAACCTTTTCCTACCCCGCTGTATCTGGTTGATGGCGTAGCGCGCGCGGAGGTGCCGCTGGGGGTGTTGGCCTTGACCGCCCCGGCCGATAGCCGGCGTGGACGTAACCGGGAATTCCTGGGGGTGCATCTCAGCCTCAGTGGCCCGGCCGAGGATAACGCCGCTTTGCTGACCACTCTGCCGGCGCTGCTGGCGCAACGCTTTTACGACACCCCCGGCAGCGTCACGGCCGCCTTGCGCGACGCCATTCAAAGCCTGAACCAGCATCTGTTGCAACGCAATCTGGCGACGCCTGCTCAGGCGCGCACAGGGGCGCTGGCGTGCGCCGTGTTGCGCGCCGGCGAGCTGTACACTGCCCAGGTGGGGGAGGGGTTAAGTTTCATCAGTCATAGCTTTGGTCTGGAACGTTTGCCCTCGCCCCGGCCGGCCACCCTCACACCGCTGGGGGTGACGGCCGGCCTCGACATTCGTTACTACCACCACTGGTTGCAGGATGGGGATGGGTTGTTGTTGGCCGACCCGCGCCTCGACTTTTTGCCCACCGCCTCCCTGGCCCCGGCCCTGGCGCAAACCACCCCAGAGGAGCGACCGGCGGCGCTGGCGGCTGCCCTGCCCAAACACACGGTGCGTCTGTTGCTGGTTGCCTTTCAGGCAGCCGCTCGCCCACCCCGTCTGGCGGATGAGCCGACCATCTTGCCTCATCCTCTGCCGACGCCCCCGCGCCAGCCGGTGCGCGGCGATATGGTGCAGCTCGATGCCATTCGCGCTCAACGCCGACGCCAGGTAGCCGACCAGTTGCATACCCAGGCCACCACGCCCCCGGCTCCATCGGAGCTGATGTGGGAAGACCATCAAGCGGCGGAGGAGAGCGCCACCGCCGACGCCCCGCCCCC
>DAOTXO010000135.1:0-19132 GCA_034435495.1 Anaerolineae bacterium | reverse complement strand
CCCCCCCCCCCCCCAGTCCACCAGGGTGGGCAAGAGATCGATATGCCGCACCGGCGCTGGGTAACGCCGGCCGGCCGGCGCGCCCCCACCCCACAACAACAGGGGCACACGGATAAACTCCTCGTAAAACCCTTTGCCATGTACAAAGTAATGGCCATGCTCCCCCATGGCTTCGCCGTGGTCGCCGAGCAACACCGTCAAAACCCGCTGCGCCCCATACCGACCAGTCAAATAAGCCAAAAGGGATTGCAGCTGATCATCAATATACCGGATGGCGGCGTCGTACTGCGCCTGGTAATAGCCGGCCGCCCGTTGGCCGGGCAAGGCGTATTGGGGCGGCAGCTGCCCCGGCCCACGCCCCAGGGGCAACTCCGGCCCTGGCTGATAAACATCATCCCCTACAAACAGGCGGGCATAGTTTTCCGGCAAGGTGATCGGCCCGTGGCAATCGTTGAAATGGAGGAAGAGGAAAAGTTTCTCATGTTGTTGGGCGGTCAACCAGGCCAGAGCTGCCTCAGCCGTGGCAGAGGCCGGCCGGCTGAAGCGCCACGCCACGCCCTCACCGGGACGTGCGCCATCATCATAATGCTCAAACTCCCGCCCCAGCCCCATATCCCCGGCCAGCATTCCATTGCTGACAAAGCCGGCGCTGCCATATCCCAGGTCGCGCAAATACGCCGGCAGGGTGGGAGCCGCATAGCGATAGACATCCCCATTCGCCAGGCGATGCACGGCGTGGTGAATGCCGGTCAGCAAGGAGACATGCGAAGGAAAGGTGTAAATGCCCTGGGGGTAGCAGGCAGAAAAGAGGCTCCCGGCAGCAGCAGCGGCATCCAACCCCGGCGCGGTGGGGCGGGCATATCCCAGGCAGGCCAGATGATCTGCCCGCAGACAATCCACCACCACCAGCAGGATCACATCAGGCGGGGTCATATTCCTCCGCCGCCAGGGTGGGGCCAGCGGTCGTGTGCAGGCGATGCCAGACGTACAGATTGGCCGCCACGCGCCGAATCAGGGTCGCGCCCAACTGAATCCAGGCCATGCGCCAGGCGGTTAAGGGGCCGGCCGCTATGCCCACCGCCAGCACCAGCAGGTTGATGCCGTTCGCCAGGTTGAACCAGCGCAACATTCCCATACTTAACCCCACCGGGTAGAAAATGACAAAGACCAGTGTCAGCCAGGCGACAACCGCCAACACATAAAAGACAGGTAGGGCGGGCAGATAGGCCGGGCGGGCCAACAGCAGCAACGCCGGGCGGGCCAGGGCCAGCGCCAACACCATCACCAGACTACCACCCAGCAACGTCCAGCCCACATAGCGCCGCGCCAGAGCGCGCAACTCCGGCAGTCGTCCACGCGCCCACAAATCGGTCACTTCAGGCATGAGGGCGATCTGCAGATTGTTCTGCACCAGCAAGATGGGGCGCAACAACTGGTTGGCGAGTCCATACAGCGCCACCTGTTCCGCCGTCCCAAACAGGCCCAGAAAAAAGACATCCCCCGGCCCGAAAGCCAGCTTCAGATACCCGGCCAGGTTGGCGTTGAACAGCACATCCACCACTTGCCGACGGTAGGGGTGTAAACCTTCCAGCCAGCGCTCCCCGCTCGGGCGGCGTAAATTCGCCCGCACCAACCACAAACTATGTCCTAACGGGGGCAAGGCGCGTATCACCACGCCAAGGCTGACAAGGCCCACCACAACCGTCAGGTTAGGAGCCGTGGTGGTGGTCAAATAAACCAACAACGCCGCGAAAACAACCCCACTGCTGATCAGGGTAGGTACAATCACCGCCGCAAAGCGGTCGTGCAGACGCAAAATCGTCTCATAGAAGCCGGTGAAAGCGGAGAACAGCACTGCCAGGGCGTAGAGGCGCAGCAGCGGCGCTAATGTCGGTTCGTAAAAGGTGCGCGCAAGCCAACCCGCCAACAGCAAAACGCCGCCGCCAATGAACAGGCCCATCAGCCCACTCAGGCCCAAACACAACCACAACAAATCGCGCTGCGCCCGGCCGGCCCCTTCCTGGCGGAATAGGGGGTAAAGCTGAAACAAGATGTCATTGACCCGAATCCCCACAAAGGTGGTTAAGAAAGAGAAGAGATTGAGCGTTATGAGCAGTTGCCCATATTCCGCCAGGCTCAGGCTTTTGGTCAGCAGGGCCGTCTGGGCCAGCCCAATCACCAATCCGATGGCCGCTCCGCCGAGGCTGAGGGAAAAATTACGTCCGATCCGCCGTTGCATGCTCGCCATTCCCCGGACGGCTGAAAGTCAAAACACGGCTAAAGCCGTTACTACGAACCATCTACAGGTGACTGAGCAAATCCTGATGAGCCTTGATCCAGGTGAACAGCCGCGTCAGCCCCTCACGCAGACCAATGCGGGGAGCCCAACCAAAATCCCGGCCGGCGCGCCGAATATCGCTGATGTACACCCGTTGGTCGCCCGGCCGCCAATCGGTGAAGTCGGCCGGCGCCGGTCGCCCCAACAACTCCTCCAGATAACGGCTGAACTCACACCAGATGCTCAGGGTGTGTTGCGGGCCGCCGCCGATGTTGTAAACCTGCCCGGCGGTGCGATCCAACGCCCCGATGGCCGCCTCGTAAGCATCCAGTAAATCATCAATGAACAGGACATCCCGCACCTGCCGGCCGTCTCCATAAATGGTGATGGGGCGCTCCTTCAATGCCGCAATCATAAACCAGGCCACCCAACCCTGATCCTCGATGCCAAATTGCCGGTAGCCATAGATGCAGCTCTGACGCATCACTACAGTGGGCAGGCCGTAGATACGGGCATAGTCGCGCACATATTGGTCCCCCGCTCCTTTGGAGCAGCCATACGGGGAGTGGAAATCGAGCGGCTGGGTTTCAGGAATGCCATGGGGCAGGGCGGCGTAGGCATAGCGGTCGCCGGCCTGTATCACGGGAATATCCTCCATGCCGCCGTACACCTTGTTGGTGCTGGCGTAGAGGAAAACGGGGGGCCGGGGAGCCAGACGGGCCGCCTCCAGGGCGTTGAACGTTCCCCAGGCGTTGGCTTCAAAATCGTGGCGCGGATCGAGAACAGAGGAGGTAACCGCCACCTGGCCGGCCAGATGGTACAGACGATCCACCGACCGCGCGGCGGCCAGCAACGCCGTCGCATCCCGCACATCTCCTGACACAAAGGTCAATCGCTCAGCCTGGGGGTGCGCCTGCAACCAGGCCAGGTTGGCTTCAGTGCCCGGCCGGCTCAGGTTATCGAACAGGACAACCGATGCCCCCTGGTGGAGCAGGCGCGCCGCCAGATTGCTGCCGATGAAACCGGCTCCGCCGGTGATGAGTGCTTTCATGCTACTGGCTCTTGTTCAACTGGTAATAGCGCAAAAAGCCCAACAAATCCGTCTGCACATCGGAGACCTTGGCCAGCCCTACCCCGTAGGAGAAGCTCTGGGTCAGATCAAGGGTAGGATACTCCTGCGCCCACAAGGTTTGTATCTGCTGGTAGAGCAAGCGGCGATTGACCTCGTTCGACTCCACCCGCACCTGCTCCAGCAAAGCGTCCATGGCCGGACTGACATAATTCGAGCAGACGTTGGCGGTGTTGGTCACAAAATAGGCCAGCCAATTCATGGGTTCGACGTAACGCAAATCCCCCGGCGGCGGCCAGCCCAGCAGAAAGGCGGGCAGCTGGCAGGTGGACATGGGCCCACGGAAGTTGTCCCATGACTCGCCCTGCAACGTGACCCTAAAAATGCCGGTCTGCTCCAACTGTACTTTCAACGCCTGGGCGTACTCCCCTTCCAGCACCGTGTAGCGCCCATCATTCAGATACCACAACACAATCGGCAGGGGTCTATCCTCGGAGTAGCCGGCCGCGTTCAACAACGCCACCGCCTGCTCCAGATCGCGTTGGGGTTCGGCCGCAATTTGGGCCGGGTTACCGTTGGGGATGGGGCTGTACAGTGGCAACCGGCTGCCGCCAAAAACCTGGCTGGCCAGCGCCTCCCGATCCACCGCATAGGCGGCCGCCTGGCGCACTCGCACATCGTCCCAGGGAGGGGTCGTGTGTTCAAAGACGAGGTAGCTCTTGAAAATGCCTTTGCCCTGCCAGAAGCGATAGGCTGGCTGAGCACGCAACGCCTGCACATCGCTCCATGCCAATCCATCCCAGGCGAGATCGATGGCCCCACTCTCCAACGAGCGCCGCATCTCCGCCGAATCGGGGTAGAAGCGCAACTCCACCTTGTCAAACACCGGCTCGATATCGCTAATGGCGCTCCACTGGGGGTTGGTCTCCAGCCGCAGGGTGACGTCCCCTTCCCACTCTACCACTCGATAGGGACCGAGGCCGCTGCAGCTCACCCCCGGCGTGAACGCCGGCAAGGTGCATTGGGGGTTACTGACAATATAGTAAGGAGGCGTCGCCAACAAAGTGGGGAAGTAGCCGTAGGCATCGTTCAAGACAAAGCGCAGCGTTCGTCCATCCACAGCCTCAATGCTCTCTACAAAGCCGTTGACGATCCAGGCGCCGTTGGCAGCCGAGCGGTCGATGGCAGCTTTGACCAGTTCAGCGGTCAAAGGAGCGCCATCGGGAAAGGTGATCCCCTCGCGCAGCGTCACCACCACCTCGCGCCCATCGGCCGACACCTGGGGCAAACTCTCGGCCAGGGTCGGCATCAACGCCCCATTGGCGTCGTAGTGGTAGAGACCAGACATGATGTTGCTGCGAATCTCCCACTCTTGAAAGCTGTAGCCAGGGGCAGCCGGATCAAGGTTGAGCGTTGCGCCGCGCACCATGCCAATCACCATACGATCATCGGGCGTGCCGATCAGCGATTCACCGGCGTCAATGACCTGATCTGTCACCAGCCAGCGCCGGGCAAACTCTTCCACCTGACCGCTGGCGCGCACCTGGGCCACCGCCTGGTCGATCATCTGCAGCAAAACTGGGTTGTCAGCGGCGACAGCGATGGCGTAGGGAATGCGCGTCAACAGCTCGTCAGGCGTCCCCTGGCCGGCGATCTTGAACTGCTGGTAATATTGATCGGTGAAGTAAAGGGCATCGGGCAAATCGATCACCGCCCCCCGCACATCGCCAAAACGGAGCGCCTGGAGGGCAGCCGGGGCAGTGGGAAAGGGGACACGATCCTCTGGCCCCAGCCCCGGCAGGGCCGTCACGGCCGCCTGGCTGGCGGTTCCCCGAACGTACCCCACCTTCATACCGGGTTGCAAATCGTGATAGGAGGCGATCTCACTCTCGTTAGCTAAAACGACGAGAACCTCCCCCAACTCCAGATACGGGGTGGTGTAGGTGATGTTGGGGTGGGTGTCGCGGTCGGCGGCCAGTTTGCCAATGGCAAGGTCGAACGCCCCGGCCGCCACCTGATCGAGCAAACCATCATAGGGGGTGAAGACAAATTCGTAACTCACCCCCAGTTGCGCCGCGACGCTTTGCATGATGTCCACATCAAAGCCGATGGGCGCGCCGTAGGCGTCGAAACTGATAAATTCGCCCGATTGATCCGGGGCATCCGTCGCCACGGTCAGAAAGGTGACATCGGCCGCTGATTGGGGCACATAGCGGGTGGGCGTGGGGGCCGGCGCAACCGTAGGCGGGGCCGGTTCTACTGTCGGCGTGGCGGCCGGGGCCTGGCAGGCTGCCAGACATCCCATACATAACCACCACACCATCGTCCAAAAGGCTTTCATACGCATTGTCCTTGTCGCCGGGCTGGCAGTATAGCAACGCCCTGGCCTCGGGACAAGCTGGCCGCCTCCAATATTGGACGTTTCCTCATCTCCTCCTACCGGGACTAGATCACATTCTGCTCGCGCCGGCCGCCATCCACCTTCATAAAACGTTGGTAATCCAGCGCGGCGATATCCAGGCTGGCCGCCTGCCCATCCAGCGCCAACTCGGCCGTCAAGAGGCCGGCCGCTGGCCCGTGCATAAAGCCATGCCCGGAAAAACCGGCCACGACGATGTACCCCTCCAATGAAGGGGTGCGGCTAATGATGGGATGGGCGTCAGGCGTCATCTCATATAAACCAGCCCAATGCGCCACGCGGCCGGCGCGCTCCAACACAGGCAATCGGCGTAGCGCCGCTTCCAGATGCACCCCTTCCCACACCTCATCCACCGATTCATCAAAACCAGGCGACTGGTATGGGTTGGACATGCCGGTCAGCAAGCCTTCCCCCTCGCGGTGAAAATAGAGGCTTTGAGCAAAGTCGATCACAAAGGGAAAATCAGGGGGAATCTCTGGCAAGGGAGTGGTGGTCAACATCTGGCGGCGCAACGGTTGCACCGGCAACGGCACGCCGGCCAGATTACTGACCGCCGCCGCCCACGGCCCGGCCGCGTTGATGACCAGCTCACACGCCACCTCTCCCCGGGTCGTCTCCACCCCGCGCACACGCCCGTCCGCCACGTGAATGCCGGTCACTGCCACATCGGTCAGGGCGCGCACCCCACGCCGCTGCGCCTGGCGGATGTAACCGGCCACCACCCCATGCGGGTCGGCCAGGCCATCCCGGTCGTGGAAAGTGGCGGCCAGGACATCCCCGGCCGCCAGCTGCGGCAACCAACGCCGCACCTCGTCGCCGCTGAGCCATTGCGTCGCCACCCCCAGCTGATGTTGCAAAGCCAGATGTTGCCGAAAGGCGACTACATCCGCCTCGCGGGTGAGCAAAAACAGGTAACCACAGCGGCGTACATCAATCGCCTGTCCCATCTCCGCCTCAAAACGGTCGAGCATGGGCAGGCTGAGTTGAGAAAGCTGAATGTTGATGGTCGTGCTAAATTGATAGCGGATGCCGCCAGCGCATTTGCCAGTCGCCCCCGCGCCAAAGAAGGGCTGACGCTCCAGCAGCAGAACATCGGTGCAACCACGCAGCGCCAGGTGATAGGCGGCGCTGGCGCCCATCACTCCGCCGCCAATAATCACCACCTGGGCGCGTGTGGGCCAATCAACCATCGGCTTCTCCACCAGGACGGCTCCTACAGGAGATCAACCCACATCCCCAAACCCCGCGCCTGGGCGTTGGCCAGCGCCAGCCGGGCCGCGACGGCGTCTTGGGCCGCCACGCCGACAGACTTGAAAAAAATGATCGTCTCATCGTCCAGGCGTCCAGGTTGCCGGCCGACCACAATCTCGCCCAACTCAGCCACGATGTGGGCCGGGGTGATCACACCTTGTTGGATGGGGATGAGCAGGTCGCCTGCTTCGGCCAGGGCGCTGGCGCGGGCATCCACCACCACCCGCGCCCGCGCCACCGTCCAGGCGTCCACCTCTTGCATCTGGGGGGTGTAGGAGCCAACTCCGATCACCAGTGCACCGGGGGAGAGATCGCGCCCATCGAAGGTGGGAACAGCGGAGGTGGTAGCGCAGTACACAATATCCGCCCCGGTCACAGCCTCGGCCGGGCTGCCCACTGCCCGAATGGCGGCGGGAACACCGTCACGACCGGCCATCGCCTGCGCCAAAGCGTTGGCGTGCGCGGCCTGGGGGCTGAAGATGCGCACGTCTGTCAAGGGGCGCACGGCGCAGACCGCTTCCAGGCCGGCGCGCGCCTGCACCCCGCTGCCCAACAGCGCCAGGCTGCGCGCCCGGGGGCGGGCCAACAGGTCGGCCGCTGCTCCACCGCCCGCGCCGGTGCGAATAGCGGTCAGGGCGCTGCCTTCTAGCAAGGCCAACGGCCGGCCGTCCTGGGCGTCGAACACCAGCACAGCCGCGTGGAGGATGGGTTTGGCCTGGGCCGCGTTGTGGGGAAAAACGGAGACGAGCTTGACTGCCAGATCCTCCCGGCCGGCAACATAGGCGGGCATAACGAGCAGGGTTCCGGCCGGTCCCGGTGCCTCCAGGCGGGCGCGCAACGGCGCATCCACCTGGCCAGCGGAGAGAGCCGCAAAAGCCGCCTTCATGGCGGCGATAGCCTCCGCCATAGGCAGCGCCTGCCGCACCTCGGCAGCTGATAAGATCAACACGCCGCCCTCACGTCATGCCCAGGTACGCTTTTTGCACCATGGGGTTTTGTTGCAGTGTCGCCGCCGACTCGCTCAGGACAATCTGCCCAGTTTGAATAACATAGCCCCGATGCGCCACTTGCAGCGCCATGTGGGCATTTTGCTCCACCAACAAAATTGTCGTCCCTTCCTGGTTGATCTCCTGCACCGTTTGGAAGATCAGCTCCACCAGCACTGGAGCCAGCCCCATGGAGGGTTCGTCCATCAACAACAGGCGCGGGTGCGCCATCAAAGCACGTGACGTTGCCAGCATCTGCTGTTCTCCACCGCTCAGTGTGCCGGCCACTTGCCGCCGGCGCTCCTTCAAACGAGGAAAAAGCGTATAGGCGCGCTCCATATCCCGCGCAATACCCTGTACATCGCGACGGTGATAGGCTCCGATCTCCAGGTTCTCTTCCACCGTCAATTTGGCGAAGACGCCGCGCCCTTCGGGAACCATGGCAATGCCTTTGGAAACCCGCTCATGGGCCGGATAGCGGCTCAGGTCCTCACCGGCAAAGGTGATCGAACCAGTGCGAGGAGCCAGCAAACCACTGATGGAGCGCAGCGTGGTTGTTTTGCCCGCCCCGTTGCCGCCGATCAACGTCACAATCTCTCCTTCGTTCACCTGCAGCGAGACCCCTTTCAGGGCATGAATATTGCCGTAATAGGCGTGGACATCTTGCACTTCTAAAAGCGGCATAGCCCCATCTCCTGCCCGCTAGGCGGTCTCCGGCTGCGCGCCGGCCACGGCGCCCTTGCCCAAATATGCTTCGATCACGCGTGGGTTGCGTTGGATCTCGGCCGGCAACCCTTCCGCAATCTTCTTGCCATAATCCAGCACCGTCACCTTTTCTGAGATACCCATGACGACGCGCATATCGTGTTCAATCAACAAAATGGTGATGCCCAACTCATCGCGCAAACGCCGGATGAACTGGGTTGTCTCCGCCGTTTCTCGTGGATTCATGCCGGCCGTTGGTTCGTCCAACAACAAGAGCTTGGGCTGGCTGGCGATGGCGCGAGCAATCTCCAGTCGGCGTTGGTCGCCGTAGGGCAGATTCCTGGCCAGAAAATCTCCTTTGCCCTGCAACCCCACAAAACGCAGCAAGCGCCGCGCTTCCTCCTCCGTCGCCTTATCCTCCTGACGAGTGGCCGGGGTTTGCAACACTGCCCCAATCCAAGTGGACCTCAAATGGGATTCCTGGCCTACCATGACATTTTCAATCACCGTCATGTTGTTGAAGAGACGGATATTCTGAAAGGTGCGGGCTATGCCCAGGCGGGTGATCTGGTCGGCGCTACGTCCATTGAGCCGATGGCCGTCGAAGATCAAATCCCCCTCGTCAACACTGTAAAAACCGGTCAGACAGTTGAAAAAGGTGGTCTTGCCGGCTCCGTTCGGCCCAATGATGCTGGCAATTCCATGGCGGGGCAGTTCATAATCGAAGTGATCGGTCGCCGTCAACCCGCCAAACCGTTTGACAATCTGCCGGGCCACCAGAATGTTATCATCGCTCATAGCTTGTTCCTTGCCGGGGCCGCCAGGAGTCAATCTCCAGCGGCCACCTCCTCCGTTTGCAATTCGCGCTGAATGGCAGCCGACGGCCACAATCCCTCAGGGCGAACCAACATCATCACGATCAGCAACGCCCCATAGATCAGGAGCCGGAACTCAGAGAATTCACGCAACAGCTCCGGCAACCCCACCAGAGCCAGCGCCCCCACCACAATGCCGGGAATGCTGCCCATGCCGCCCACGATGATCAGGCTCAAGACGTTGATGGAAATGATGAGGTTGAAGCTGTGAGGGAAGATGGCCCCCAGTTTGGCGGCAAAGATCGCCCCGGCCAGACCGCCCGAAGCAGCGCTGAGAGTGAAAGCCACGATCTTGGTCATGATGGTGTTGATGCCCATGGCCGCCGCCACGTCTTCATCTTCACGCAAGGCCATCCATTGCCGGCCGGTGCGTGAGTTGTTGAGCCGCACCGAGACAAACAACACCAGCAGACAGGCGGCAAACACCAGGTAGTAGAGCTGCTGTGGGCCGCCCAACGTCAGACCAAAGAGCTTGACCTGGGGAATAAACAACATCCCCTGCGCCCCGCCGATGAGCGGCTTCAACCAATCGGAGAGCGCCAGCAGACGGATAATCTCTCCGAAGCCCAGGGTGGCGATAGCCAGGTAGTCACCGCGCATCCGTAGCACCGGCAGCGCCAGCACAAAACCGGTGAACATGGCGCTGAGAATGCTAACCGGCAAAACCAGCCAAAAGCTGGGCAGCCCCAGACCGGTGCGCGCCTCGAAGCCGAGGGGGCCGGTGGAGGTCAATAGCCCCATGACATACGCCCCAACGGCAAAGTTGGAGACATACCCCAGGTCGAGCAGGCCGGCCAACCCCACAGCCATATTTAGCCCCAGGCCCATCAGCACAAACAGCCCCACTGTCGTCATGACTTCGCTCAGGTAGGTTCCCAGGAGCCAGGGCAAGGAGAGCAAAACGGCTGCCAGCAACCCCAGGCGGATCAGTCGCAGGCTACGCTGCCGGCCGGGGGGCAGCGCTTGCAGGCGCGCCTGCACCGCCCCCCCCCAATACGCCACCAGCAGCGAGATAACCAGCACCAGGACAAAAATAACCAGAGCGGTCACCGGTCGCAGGACGCCTCCCTGAAGCATCAGGCGCACAATGTCCCGCTCCAACAGCTGTTGCAATATCTGGTCGACCAGTTCGCTCATGGCCCCCACACCCAACACCCAAACAATGCCGTTGAACAGCGCCCGGCGCGGTGTATTGGGAATGAGGACAAACAGGCTGCCGACCAGACCGGCCGCCGCCATCAAACCTGTCAGTTGACCAGCGCCAGCCAGGACACTCTCCTGCTCAAAGGTTAAAACCGCCACCAACGGGCGGGAAACATTGACCAGCACCGACCGCACGTCCGCCACACTCGCCAGCCCAATCAACAGCAGCGTCGGCACGCTGGCTATCAGACCCACCGCCGCCCCTTCTACCAGGGCGGCCGGCCGGCCGGCGCCGCGTCGATGCACCCGTTGCGCCGCCAGATAGCCGGCGATCAACGGCGGGGCAAAGATCAACACCTGCCCCAGCGTCAACGAGTCGGCGATCAACTCCCGCTGGCTGAACAGTTCGACCATCCCCACCACGGCGGTGTACAAAACGAAGGCCCCGGCCAGTAAACCCGTTCGGATCATTCCACGCATATCCACTTTCATGGTCACGCCTCCTTAAGCCTTCTTCTCTGCCAGCCGTTCGCCAATGATGCCTTGAGGCCGGAAAATCAACACCAGCACCAGCATGGTGAAGGCAATCACATCTTTCAGTTGGTTGGCGGCCGGAATGCCCAGACCATCCAGCACCAGATTGGGGCCAACCGACTCGAAAACCCCCAGTACCAGACCGCCCAACATCGCGCCGGGCACGCTTCCGATGCCGCCCAGCACGGCCGCCGTAAAAGCTTTGATGCCGGGGAAGAAGCCCATGGTGAAGGTCACCCCTTGCGGACGGTAGAGGCCGTTGATGACCCCAGCCGCCCCCGCCAGCGCGCCGCCAATGGCAAAGGTAAAGACAATCACACGGTCAATATTGATGCCCATCAGGCGGGCTACCTCTTTGCTCTCCGACACGGCTCGCATTGCTTTACCCATGCGGGTGCGCTCCACCAGCCAGTACAGCCCACCCATCAACACCAGCGCGATGATAAAGACAACCACCTGCACTGTTGGAATGGTGAAGCCCACGAGGGTGAAGGAACCACGCAGGGAAGGCACTTCGGGGTAGGCGCGAAAAGCGGTGCCATACAAACCCTTGAAGGTGTATTGCAAAAAGAAAGAGGCCCCAATAGCTGTGATGAGGGGAACCAGCCGGGGGGCGTTACGCAACGGGCGGTAGGCGATACGCTCCAACAACACCGCAATCACCATGGAGGTCACCGCTGCCACCAACGTGACGAGCAAAATCGCCAGCAAAGGGGATCGTTCCAGCAGGCCAGAACGCGCCAAAGCATCCGCCGCAAAAAAGGCGGTGAAGGCCCCGGCCATGAACACCTCGCCATGTGCAAAGTTGATCATCAACAGAATGCCATACACCAGCGTATAGCCCAAGGCAATCAGGGCGTAAATGCTCCCCTGCGCCAGTCCCGACATGACCAGACTTACCCACTGAGCGGAGGTGTACTTCCCGGCCAGCAGCGTGCTGGTTGCTCCCACAATGACCCCTAAAAGAATACCGACGCGCAAAATACCCAGGATAAGATCAACCCACGATAAACGCTCCAAGAATCTCTTCATACCTGTCTGCTCCCTCACATCTGCGCCATAGTCGTTTCCCAACCCTGGTTGCCTGTTGTTGACAACCGCTGTTGCAATTGAGCCAGGGAGCTTAGGCTCCCTGGCTCAACTCAAAGTCGGCTGGCTCTGACGTTGCCGCCAGAGCCAGCTATCTGAAACTCTCTGCACCGCCGGCCGGTCAGCCCCGGCCTGGCGACAACCCAGACAAAGGCGCACAGTCCATGCGACGCGAGAGCGCCCTTTACGCTTTAGGGTGTCCAGACAACGGCGGGAGGCCAGTTGCCGCCAGAGATTTCCGCATCGGTGATCTGGAAGATCGCCAGCGCTTCACCGGTGGCGCAGTCGCCCGTCTCGTTACAGGTCAGAACGCCTGTCAGGCCGCTGAAGTTGCTGGTGGCGGTGATGGCATCGCGCAGCGCCTGTCGGCCGATCAGAACCGTGCCATCCGCGCCTACCTGGGCCACTTCTTCGATGGCATTCATCAAGATGTTGGCCGCATCGTAAGCATGGGCATGGAAACCGCTGGGCGGCACGCCGCCGATTTGCTCAGCCCACTTAGCCAGGAACTCCGTGTAGTTGTCGCCCACCACGAAGGGGCCGGACAGGTACATCCCATCCGCAGCCGAACCGGCGCTTTCCGGGAAGCTGTCGGACAGCAGCCCGTCCGCTCCCATCAAGGTTGTGTTCTCCAACCCGCTGATCTCCACCGATTGTGCCGTGATGAACGGCCCTTCCGGCTCGAAGATTGGGTAGTACAGGACATCCGGCGGGTTGGCGGCAATCTCGGTCAGGATGGGACGCATGTCCGTGTCACCCACGTTCACCGCCCCCTGGAAGGTGACCTCACCCCCCAACTCCTTGAACACATCCACAAACACCTGTTGCAAACCATCGGCATACGGGCTGCCGTCATGAATCGTGGCCGCTGTCCGCGCCCCCAACTCGTTGTAGGCAAACTCCGCCGCCACCCGGCCCTGGAACAGGTCGTTGTGCGCCGTCCGATAGTAGCCCGGCTGCCAGATGCCGCCTGTGGCTGCGTCCGCATTCGTCAGGCGCGGCGCCGTGTTGGAGGGAGAGATCAACACCAGCCCCGCCGGACTCAGAATCGGCAACGCTGCCGCCGCTGAACTGGAGCAGTTCGTCCCTACAATCCCCACCACGCTGGGGTCAGCCGCGATCTTCTGCGCCGCGGCCTGTCCACCTTCCGCGCTGCACAGCGAATCCTCGCCTGTCAACTCGATCTCGTGCCCCAACAACTCCCCGCCGCGATCCGCAATGGCGATCTCAATACCGCCCCGCGAATCTTCGCCCAGGAAGGCGGTCGCACCCGATGTCGTCAGCATGTAAGCCAGATGGATGGATTCATCCGGCCCAACCTCAACACACCCAATAGCGTCGGTGCAGGTTAGCTCCTCAACCGGCACCGGGGTGTTGGTGGCTTCCTCGGCCGGCGGCTCGGTAGCTGCACCTGGGTCGCCGCCGGCGCAGGCCACAACCAGCGCCATCAACCCTAGCAACAACAGTATTTGCAAAAAACGTTTCATATTTCTCCTCCGATAAACCTTATGGGATTCAACAACCGCGTTGGTGTAACGCGCTTACACCCTGGAATGACAACCCTCTGGGGGCAGGTTGGTTTTGATTGGAGTGGAAAAAACGCCTGGTCGCTCTCTTACTCCACACCACGTCTTGTCGTCCACGCCGCACCAACCTGCTGCGAGGGGTAACCACAGCTGGCCTCACCAGCTGCAAGCCCAAACTCTGCCGATCATTGTATTAGATTGTGCCAATGTGTCAATCCATAATCTAGATTTGCTTCTCTTCAGGCGGTGTGTGGCGCGATTGGCGCTTGCGTGCCAACAAACGCGCCGCCAACGCTTCAGGGTCGGACGTGGCCGCGCGGTCGCCGGCCGGCAGCGCGTCAGGGTCGGGCTTAGGGCCGGCCGGCGGCGGAACCTGGTCTGCGGGTGGCGTTAGGGGTGGGCGACGTTCAGTCGCCCGTTGCTTGGCCTCAAACAGACGCGCTACCGGGGCCGGCCGTTCGGGTCTGGCAGCCGGCGTCGTGCCAGCGCGCCTGTGCACCAACCAGCGGCGCGCCCGCAGCCAATCCTGCTTTCCCAGCGCCAGGCGACGCAGGGCGATGTCCAACGGCAGCAACAACGTGGCTGCCAGGGCCAGCGGTTGCCAGATGGGGCGCACACCACGCGCCGGCGGCAAATCGTGGCTGAAGGCCGTCGTGATGTCGGCGCTGCGATCCTGTCCACCGGTCAGCGCCGCCAGCGCCTGCAGGGTTTCCGGTTGGGCCGTCAGGTGTTGATACTCCGGCGAATAGCCCAAAGCCCAACCCGTCGTCTGGGCCACGCTGGTCGTTGTCTCTTCATCCCCGGCCGGAGCGCCGGCCACGCGAATCAGATAGGCCCCTTCTTCCGTTGGTTGAAAAGCGGCGGCGTAGCGTCCGGGGGCCACCGGAACCAGGGGCAACAAAACAGCCGCGCCGCCGGGGGCCACCACGTTAGCTTCCAGCGCCAGATCGTTCAACACCTCGCCGGCCGGCCCCCGCGCCTCCACCGTCAGGCGCGCCTCTTCTCCTTCCCAGGTCACCACACTCTCCACGCTGGCATCCCGCCCCTGGGTAATCGTCCAGCGCACCGCCTGCGCCCAAAACGAGGCAAAACCATCCCACGTCACCCACTCCCGCGCCCAACGGCCGCTGGCGTCAGATGTCCAGGCCACTGCCCGCCCCAGGCCATATTGCCACTGCGCCAGCAACGGATCGCCTTGATGCGTGCGCAAAACCAGCTGCGCCGTCGCTTTGGCGCTCGTTCCCACATAGCCATAAAGTGGGGGGACGAGGGTGATGCCATTCAAGATAGGGCTGGGGGCGACAAGTTCGGGAAAAAAGCGCTCCTCGATCGGATAGCTGCGCTGCACCGAGGTCGTTTCCTGAGTGAAAATTTGGGGCAAATTGGCGGCGCGGTCGGTGAAATGAAAGCGCCCCTGCCCCAGCTCGGCCATGGCCTGCAACCAGGGCACATCCGGCCCGTCCCCAATGGCAACGGTGGAGATGGTGATACCTTCAGCCGTCAGGCTCGTGATCAGTTCGGGAACCCCCTCTTTTTGCTCTGCATCCGCCCCGTCGGCCAGCAAAATGATGTGGCGCACCTCATTGGGGCTGTCTTGCAGCGCTTCGGCGGCCGCCAGCAGACCGGTGCGCACAAAGATACCGCCGCCGCCCGCCCCCAGGGCGCGAATCTGGCTCAGCAGCGTCGCCTGCTCGGCGGCCGGCAACGGCCCCACCACCTGATCGGGCTGTTCATCCACCGGAATGATGGTGATGACATCGTTGGGGTTGAGCAGCTGCACCACGCGCGCTGCCCCTTCGGCCGCCAGCTGAATCTTGGTCACGCCCCCTTCGCTGGCCGCCATGCTGCCCGACCGGTCGATGACCAGCGCCAGGGCGACGGCCGGAAAGCGTTCAGAATCTTGAATTTGCATTGCCACCGGCAGGGCCGCCTCTAGGGGGGTCTGAAAGTAACCCCCCATGCCATAACTCTGAGGGCCGCCGACGGCCACCAGCCCACCCCCCAGGTCGCGCACATATTGCTCCAGCCCGGCCATCTGGCGCGGCGTCAGGTGTTTGGCGTTGACATTCACCAGAACGACGGCAGCGTAATCGCTGAGGGTTGCGCCGTCGGCCGGCAGGTCGGTCGGGGTCAGGCGCGTCGTCTCCAACCCCACCGCTGCCAGAGCCAGGGTGACAGCCGGCGCTTCATCGGGCAGGGGATTACCCGCCTCGTCCACCTCCCCATCTGATGCCACCACCAGGACGCGAGGCGGCCCCATAATTTCGGTGAAGGCGGCCAGCTGGTTGTTCTGGGGGTAGCTGTCCTGGGCGGCTTCGAGGGTGATCTGATAGCGAGTGAAGGCCGGGGCAACCGCCTGGAGGGGCAGGCTGAAGTTGTTCACCCCCAGGCGCAGGCGCACCTGCTCCTCTGCCAACACCCGGCCATCCGCCAGCAAACGCAACACCCCGGCTTGATCCGTCGTCGATTCAACCGTCACCCCCACACTGAAGCGCTCTCCCTGACTGACACGCGCCGGCGCATCCACCTGCGTCAACCAGGCTTCGGCCGGGGGTGTCTCCCGCGCCAGCAGAACATAATCGAGCGGCGCGCCGGCTGCGGCCGCCAGTTGCCCCGCCTCCAGCGTTTCCCCTGTGGTGGCGACGCCATCGCTGAGGATGACCAGGCGTCGGGCGCTGCCAGCCGGAAACAACGCCAGCCCCAGGCGAATCGCTTCTGCCAGGTCGGTGTGCAAGGTTTGGGGTTGGGAGGTGAAAGCCGCGAGTTCCGTCAGGCTGGAGAGAGGGCGTTCCACCAGGGCATTCCCCCCAAAGACCACCACCGCCGCCCGGTCGCGCGGGGTCATGGCAGCCAGAGCCTGGCGCACACTGGCTTCCGCCTGGGCCGCCTGGGTCGGGCTGATAGAGTCAGAGGCGTCGACCACAAAGACCACCGCCAGGTCATCCGACAGGCGCACCCGCTGCGTCCCGGCCAGCGCCAGGACGATCAAGGTCGCCAGCGCCAGGCGCACCCCCAGCCCCAAACGACTGCGCCCATCTCGCCCTCCCCACGCCAGCCAGACAAAGTAGGGCAGCGTCGCCAGCGCCAGCAAAGCCCAAGGCGTGGTGAAACTCATCCCGCCGCTACTCCCCTAACCACGGGCGTCTGTCTCATCCTCCTCCACCCGTGGATCTAACAACTCGTCCAGATGCAACCACACCACCCGGGCATAGCGAAAGATGATCGGAGAAAACGCCAGCAACACCCCGCCGCTGGCGGCCACATACCAGGGCCAGGTCGCCTGGTACAGATAAAGCAGCAGACACACCGGCGCAACGGCCGCCAACCCCAGCGCGTAACCGATGAAGATGGCCATCAAAAAGTAACCTTCTTCACGCTCAAAGACCACCCCGCACACCGGACAGCGCGCATTCATCCCCCACACACTGTGGAAAACGGCCCCCTGCAAACAGTGGGAGCAACGCAAACGCACAATCGCTTTCAGACGCATCAGATAGATAGTGTAACATGAAACGGGCCGGGGGCGAAAGAGTTGAAGCCCGGCGCGGCTTGCGCTATAACACAGGGCAAAGCTGCGCGCGGCGTCACACGGCCAGGCAAGCACCCGAGGCCTCCTCTCGCGCTACGCAACGCTCAAACAGGCCATTATGAAGGAACCAGGCATGGACGTACAGATACACCAGGCCAGTGTAACCACGGTCGCCGCCGATACGCTGGTCATCAACCTTTTTCAGGGTGTCACCGACCCGGCCGGGGCGACCGGCGCGGTCGATCAGGCGTTAAATGGGGCCATCCGCGAGCTGATTGCGGCCGGCGATGTGACGGGCAAACTGGGGGAAACGGCCGTCTACTACCCCCGCGGCGCGCTGCCGGTGCGCCGCGTTCTGGTGGTGGGGCTGGGGGAGCGCGAGAAGTTTGACCTGCGCGCCGTGCGCGAAGCGGCGGCGGCGGCCGCCAAACGGGCCCGCGACCTGAAAACAGATCACCTGGCGACGATTGTGCATGGGGCCGGGGTGGGGGGCCTGGAGGTGGAAGCGGCCGCCCAGGCCACCGTGGAAGGAACCCTGCTGGCGCTCTACCACTACGCCGCTCCCAAGCAGGGGGAGGCCCCGCACGCCATCACTACCCTGACGGTGGTGGAAGCGGACGCGGCCAAACTGGACAGCCTGCACGCCGGGGCCACAGCCGCCCAGGCCATTGCCGCCGGCGTTCACCTGACACGCGACCTCGTCCACGCCCCGCCCAACGTCGTCACCCCCACCCGCATGGCCCAGGTGGCGCAGGAGATCGCTGGGCGCTGGGGCATGAGCCTGACAGTCGGAGGACGCAAATGGGCCGCCCGCCACAAGATGGGGGCTTTTCTGGCAGTGGCTCAGGGGGCGGGCGACAAACCGCGCTTCATTGTTTTGGAGTATAACGCCCATCTGACGGAGCAGGCCCCGCTGGTGTGGGTGGGCAAAGGCATCACCTTCGACACCGGCGGCATCACGCTCAAACCCGGCGAGAAGATGGAGCAGATGAAAGCGGATATGGCCGGGGCCGGGGCGGTGCTGGGAGCGATGGAAGCTATCGCCCGTCTGCAGTTGCCGCGGCGCGTGGTTGCCATCACCCCCTGCACGGAGAACAAGCCAGACGCCCACGCCTACCGGCCGGGTGATGTCATCACCGCCAGCAATGGCAAAACGATTGAGATCATCAGCACCGACGCTGAAGGGCGCATGGTGCTGGCGGATGCGCTGGTCTACGCCCAACGTTACCGGCCGGCGGCCGTCATCGATCTGGCAACCCTGACGGGCGCGATTGGTGTGGCGCTGGGGGATGGGGTGGCTGGGGGCCTGTTCTGCAACGATGATACTCTGCGTGCCCGCTTGCTGACAGCGGCCAACACCACCCACGAGCGCCTATGGCCCATGCCGCTGTGGGAAGATTATCGCAAAATCATCGACTCCACTGTGGCGGATTTCAAAAACAGCGGCGGCCGTGCCGGCGGTGTGGGCGCTTCCGCTATCTTCCTCCACGAGTTTGTGGATTACCCCTGGGCGCACCTGGACATCGCCAATGTGGCCTTCACCCAAAAGGTGGCCGGCTATGAATCGGCCGGGGCCACGGGCTTTGGCGTGCGTCTGCTGGTGGAGCTGGCGCGTCGCTGGGCCTGACGGGCGCGCCGCAGCCCGGCCAAAAGGGCGGCGCAATCCGTTGTCCATGTTATAATGTTGCCTGATAGCGGCCGGGCCCGGGCGGCCCCCCCCCCGCCCCC
>DAOTXO010000134.1:0-10399 GCA_034435495.1 Anaerolineae bacterium | reverse complement strand
GCCTTCGCGGTTTCATCCTTTCATCCTCACCTCTCGTGAAAACGGGAGCAAGACACAACCGTGCAACAAAATCAGCGTTCCATCAGCGTCATCAGCGTTCCATCCTTTCATCCTCACCGCCAAGGCGCAAAGGACGCGAAGGTTCTTTCTTGGCGTTCTTAGCGCCTTCGCGGTTCCATCATGTTATTCTCACCGTTCCATCAGCGTCATCAGCGTTCCATCCTTTCATCCTTCGTCACTCCCTCCCGTGAAAACGGGAGGAAAACGGGAGCGCGGCTACGGGAAGAGGGTGCTGCGTAGTTGTCAACTCGTATAACTCCCGGTAACATAGCCTGGATGATGGCCGAATTTTTAACGACTCTTCTGACCACACCCACCTGGTGGAGCTACCTGTTACGGGTGGCTGTGGTGGCTTTGGGAGCGTGGGGCGTTCACCGGCTATCCGGCCGCCTGGCCCGCCGCATCCTGCATATGCGTCGCATGGCGCACCGGCGGGCCGGGTTGCGCAATGAACGCCTGAATACTTTGCAGGGCCTGGTTGCCAGTTCTATCAGCTTTGTCAGTATCTTGCTGGCTATCCTTATCTCGCTACGCGTTTTGGGTATTGCGGCGGATACGATTATCTGGGTCGTGGGTCTATTTGCGGCCGGCCTGGGCCTGGGCGCGCGCCCTCTGGTCAGCGATTTTCTGACTGGGGTTGGCTTTCTCTTTGATGATCCCTATGATGTGGGGGAAAAGGTGGAGCTTCTCAGTGGCATTCAGGGCATTGTTGAGGAGGTCACCCTGCGCACCACGACGCTGCGCTCTTCGACGGGTGAGATCTATGCCGTCCCTAATGGTGAGGTGCGGGTGGTGCGTAACTTTAGCCGGGGGCGCTTCTCGGTGGCGGACATCACCCTGAAGATATATGCGTCGGACCTGGAGCGCACGCTGGCTGTTTTGAAGGCTCTCAATGAAGACGCTATGACGCTTTTACCTAATTTGCTGGAACCGTGGCAACTTCTCAGTGAAGAAGGGGTCATGGGTCAGCATACGGCCCTGACGCTGGTGGCTAAGGCGCGCTTTGGGCGGGCGGCTGAAATGCGCCCCCGTTTGCTGGCGCTGGTGCAAAAGGAATTGGCGGAGGCGGGTATTCCGCTCGTCAATTAACCGTTTATGGCTGAAGGCGCAGTGAGGACGCCGGGGCGGTTGGGAAACCGGGGGCGGACACACAGCCCCCGTGAAAACGAGAGGACGATGAACGGTATAGGCGCGGTCTGTGACTCCTGTGAAAACGGGCGGTGCAACAAAATCAGCGTCCCATCAGCGTCATCAGCGTTCCATTGACAATGGGAGGGCGACTACGACGATGAGAGCAAAACTGATTGCCGCCAGGAAATCCTATGCTTAACGCCCCGCCGCCCCCCGGCCCGCTCCCCCCTTCAACGGCCATGCTCGACATCTTTTTCCACAAGATGCCCATGGCCATTGCCGTCCTGGATGCCAATTATGAGCTGCGGCGTTGCAACCCCACCTGGACGACTTACATCGCCCGCCATACCGCCATTCCCATCCACCCCGGCCTCCCCTTTTTCGACATGCTGCCTCACACCCAGGCCACGTTTGAACCGTATTTCCAGCGTGCTCTGGCCGGCGAAATGTTGCAGATCGATGCCCTGAGCCTGATTAGCAATGACGCTATTTTCTACTGGGATTGCGCTATCGCCCCGTGGATGGACCCGACCGGCCACACCGGTCTGCTCCTGGTCGTCGCCGACGTTACCGAGCGTGTCCAATCCCGCCAGCTACTTGAGATGCGGGTGCGCGACCGCACCCGCAAACTCTCGGCGCTCTACGATGTCATGGCTGTGGCGGCTGAGCTTCTGGACATCCGCGCCGTTCTTCAGCAATCGCTGGCGCGGGTGTTGGTGGCTGTCCACGCCAACGCCGGGGCCATTCACGTGATGGATGACTCGCGCACGGCGTTGGCGCTGGTTGCCGAGCATGGCCTGGAACAGGCCGCGGCTGAACAGCTGGCCAAAATAGGGGCGGCCAACCCGGCCGCTGCCTGGCTGCAGGCTCACGGAGAGCCACCTCCACCGCCGGCCGGCGACTGGCGGCAAGAGAGCTTTGTCCACCGCACCTCCATGCGCACCTACATGGCGTCTCCCATGTACGCCCGCGGCAGCGTCATCGGGCTGTTGTGTGTCTTGCGGGAGACGAAACGCCCCTTCAGCCAGGAAGACATGGCCCTGCTGGACTCGGTCTCTGACCAGATTGCGGTTCTGATCGAAAACGCCCGCCTGCGCCACGAAAATGAACGCCTGCTGGTGCTGGAAGAGCGCAACCGCCTGGCGCGTGAGCTGCACGACGCCATCACCCAATCTCTCTACAGCCTCACCCTCTTCGCCGAAACAGCTAACCGCCTTCTCTACTCAGGTGAACTTGATCTGGCCCGCGACAACATGGGTCACCTGAGAGACACGGCCCAACAGGCTCTCAAGGAAATGCGCCTGTTGGTGCACAACTTACGCCCCTCCATTTTAGAAAAAGTGGGACTTGACAAGGCTCTGCGGCAGCGTCTGGATGCGGTCGAAAAGCGCGCCGGCCTGCAAACGACGCTCAGCCTGGAAGGCGTGCTGGCCATGCCCCCCTCGGCCGAAGAAGCTCTCTATCACATTGTCCAGGAAGCGCTGAACAACTCCTTAAAGCATTCAGCCGCCTCGGCGGTGACGGTGGCCTTGACGCAGATTGGCTCTCAGCTGACGTTAACAGTCGCCGACAACGGCCATGGCTTCACGTTGGAGAGCCTGGAAGATAGGGGCGGATTGGGCCTTACCAGCATACAAGAGCGTGTCCAGCGCTTGCAAGGCGAGGTCAACATCACCTCGGCGCCCGGCCGGGGTACAACCATTCATGTCACCCTGGACCTCGATAAAATTGGGGCGGCCCAACAATCAGCCGACGTACTGGGCTGGCTCGCCCACCCTTCCTCTAACTTATGACCATCCACATCCTCCACGCCGACGACCATCCGGTCGTGCGCCAGGGAGTGCGCGCCCTCATCTCCACCGAACCGGATATGGCTATCATCGCCTCGGTCAATTATGGTGAGGAGGCTGTGCAAGGGGCCTTGCTGCTGCGGCCTGATGTCATCCTGCTTGATCTCCACATGCCCGGCAAGAATGGCATCCAGGTTATTCAGGAGATCAAGGCTGCCTGGCCCGAAGCCAACATCCTGGTGCTGACCAGCTTCGCCGGCGACGATGAACTCTTTCCCGCCATTCAATCAGGGGCCTTGGGCTACTTACTCAAAGATTCCGCGCCCGAGGAGCTTTTACAGGCTATCCGTGATGTCTACCAGGGCAAATCCTCGCTGCACGCTTCAGTCGCCTTAAAAGTGATTCAGGAACTTAAAAAGCCGCCGCAGCTCCCGCTCACGGCCGATCCATTGACGGAGCGTGAAGTGGAGATTTTGCAACTGGTGGCTCAAGGCTACACCAACCATGATATTGCCGCCCAACTTGTGGTCAGCGAGCGCACCGTGCGCACCCATGTCAGCAACATTCTCGGCAAGCTGCATCTGGCCAACCGCACCCAGGCGGCTCTTTATGCCCTACGCCAGGGCATCGCCCGCCTAAACAGTTCAGACTTATGACGTGGTTCGGCCGGAAAATGCCTCCGTTTTCACGGGAGTAACGAACCGCGAAGGCGCGAAGAACGCCAAGAAAGAACCTTCGCGCCCTTTGCGCCTTTGCGGTGAGAACAAAAGGATGGAACGCTGATGACGCTGATGGAACGGTGAGAACAACATGATGGAACCGCGAAGGCGCGAAGAACGCCAAGAAGGAAAAAGAAACCTTCGCGCCCTTTGCGCCTTTGCGGTGAGAAGTTCCAAGAAAATTGCCAGCTGCCTGACAGCTGGCAATTCTCCTGTTACACTTTACCAACCAGCCTTTATGGGCAATTGACGAGCGCTTCGCCGCTGCACGCATCAGCGCCGCCGGCGCCGCCGTTGATGGAGTCAAAGCCGGCCGAGCCATCGAGGTTATCGTTGCCATTCAAACCCCAAATCATATCGTCGCCTGCCCGCCCGATGATCCGGTTGGGTACATCATTGCCTTCTAACAAGTCGTTGTAACCAGAACCTTCCAGATTCTCCACATTATCCAGGGTATCATTCGTCCCAAAACCGTCCGGTGAGAGACCGCCCATCAAATGTACGGAGACGCCGGCCGGGCTGTCGCGGTAGATGGCCCAATCACTGGTTCCGGCCGCGCCGTTGAGGGCATCGTCGCCTGGCCCGCCATGTAACTTGTCGTTCTGGTTACCGCCGTCGAGGTAATCGTTGCCGCTACCGCCGCACAACACATCGTTACTGTCCAGACCATAGAGGAAATCATCGCCGGCCAGGCCGTGCATGACATCTACCCCGGCCGTCCCGCTTAGCACATCATTACCGGCCGTGCCCACTATGGTGACCGGCAAACCCAGGCAATTCAGGGCCGCCGGTTGTGTCGCGCCAACGACTGCCACACTGCCGATGAGCATGAGGGCTAAAACCAAACCTAACATGGATCCTTTCGCTTTCATGGTTATCTCCTTTAAGATGATAAAAGTTATGGGTTGCATCTCTCTTGAGGATACCATCTGGGGTGGTCTGAAAAGTCTCACTTAACACGGGTTAAGTCTCAATTCCTGTATGGGTTACCTGGCGTCGTTCCTGGAGGGAAATGGCGCCAGGAATGTTGGCAGGAGGGCGGGGCTGCTTGTGTGGCCAGCAAGATGCCAAAGCGCGGTTGGGAAGCCGGGAGCGAACACACAGGGGGCGAACACACAGGTTCGCCCCTACACGTGAAAATGGGAGTGCGGCTACGAATGTGGCAAGTGAATCTGGGTTGGCTCTGAAAGCACCCGCTAAAGCGGGAACTACGAGCCAAAAGCAAGCCTGTAGGTTCGTAGTAACGGCTTCAGCCGTTGGCCAGATGAGGCCAAAGCACCCTACAGCGGGAACTACGAGCCAGAAGCAAGGCGGTAGGTTCGTAGTAACGGCTTTAGCTGTTGGCCAGATGAGGCCAAAGCACCCGCTAAAGCGGGAACTACGAGCCAAAAGCAAGCCTGGATGGGAGTGACAGGGAGTGACGAAGGAGTGACGAACCGCTAAGCCCCCGTTTTCACGGGGGCTTAGCGGTGAGAACTTCGTTTATTCGTTTATTCGTTCCCATTCGTTGCCCCCTTTGCGCCTTAGCGGTGAGAACAAAAGGATGGAACCACGAAGCCCCCGTGAAAACGGGGGACGACGGACGATGACAGCGTTCCTATCCTTGCCGTACAATGCAGCCGGGATCCCAGGAGATGTCCAACATCTCCCCCAGGAAAAGGTTGACGCCATCTGTTCCAATAAAAACAGTCGTGGGCAGGCTTGTACCATTCCAGGGCGCGCCCTGGGAGAAGGTTTGATTGGTCAGTAGGGCCCCGTTAAACCAGTGCCGGCCGTGACAGATGCTTCCATTGCACTGGTGCAGGCGCGAAGCGAGATCGTAATCCCCAGAGGCGGGGGTAAAAGGGGGGCCAATCGTCGTCATGGGGCCGGCGGTCAACCCCAGGCGCGTCGTCAGTCCGCCTGCTTCTGGCAGTAACCCCCATAAGGCCTGGTAATCGGGGTGATGCACCAGGGGGTGCAGATTGGAAAGGGACAGGCCCACATTGGCCACCTTAGCCTGGCCCCAAAAGTCTACTCGCCGGCCGGCGTTGGTGCAGGTGGGATTCAACAAGAGTTGACCCATGGTATGCCAGTACACCTCAGCGCGAAAGCTGGGCAAATCACATTCAATATGCCCACCGTTGAAGGTGGCCCGATCCAGGCCTAATGTGACCGCTCCAACTGTGAAACAGGGGACGCTTTGCGTCCATTCATCAATTAGCGTGGCATTGTCGTAGATCTGGTTGGTGCGGGTGGCCGTGATGGCGTTGTTTTCAAAAACGAGGGAAAGAATCCATTTGGCGCTGATCACCCCGCTGGTTGTGGCGTTAGCTTGCGCCGCTGTCACAACCACAACCAGAACGGGCAGCAGCCAGATAAGAGTCAGCCGCCGCCAGGATGCTAACCAGTGAGTCTGTCGTTGCATCATCAATCTCCTTAATGAGGGATAAGCTTGGCGGAGGCGAACACACAGGTTCGCCCCTACATGTAAAAACGGGAGTTCGCCCCTATACGTGAAAAAGGTAGAATTGGCCGGGACGGCCAAAGCATGAGCGCGGTTGGGAAACTGCCGCGATAAGGCGCTAAAGAGAAAAACCTTTGCGCCTTTGCGGTGAGAACAACATGATGGAACCGCGAAGGCTCAAAGAACGCCAAGAAAGAACCTTCGCGCCCTTTGCGTCTTGGCGGTGAAATCCCTTTCCCATCTGCGCCTTATCCGCGTCATCAGCGTCCCATCAGTGTCATCAGCGTTCCAGCGGTGAGAACAACATGATGGAACCGCGAAGACGCGAAGAACGCCAAGAAAGAGCCAACACATAGGCGGCGATTGATCAGCGTCATCAGCGTCCCATCAGCGTCATCAGCGTTCCAGCGGTGAGAACAACATGATGGAACCGCGAAGACGCGAAGAATGCAAAGGAAAGAACCTTTGCGCCCTGTCACCCCCGTGAAAACGGGGGGCGGCTACAGAACGCCAGGCAAGACGTTTATCATCTGAGACTATGTTACCATACCATAGCCAGGGTGATAGGAAATCTCACTTTATGCCTATACCGTCTCAAACCCCGCCGGCCGGCCGGGACTTCCAGCAAGCGTTGCGGCTGGCTTTGAAACATTATCACGAGCCAGCCTGGTTGGAAGAGCATTCGCTGCTGGCTACAGCCTACTTTCTCGGCCGGCGTACACCGGCCGGCCTGGCCCCGGCGCGCGGACACGCTTTGCGCCAGGTGCTGGACGAAGCCGCGCACGCTTTGTGGGGGGAAGCTCCTCCGCGGCGACGCGACGAACTGGAGACACAACTCCCCGCCCTATTGCGCCAGCCCGGCAGCCGCCGCTACAGCTACCTGGTGCTGGAACTGCGCTACTTCCGCCGCTTCTTTCGCCCCCGGCGGCTGTCTGAAATCTGGGAATCCTTTCTGGGCCAATCGCGAGCCGAGTTCTATCGCGATCTTGACCAGGCGACGACACAGTTAGGAGAAGCCCTATTACAACAGCTGCACCCCACTTTTCGCCTGGAAACAGCGCCGCCGCCCCCCTTTCTCGTCGGGCGTGATACCTGGCTGGCGCAGACTCTGGCCCAGTTGCACGCCGGACGCACCGTCTCCCTAAGTGGGCCGGGTGGGATCGGCAAAACCACCTTCGGGCACGCCCTGGCCCAGGCCTGGGCGGATGCTCCTGCCTTCTGGTGGACAGTGCGCCCCACCCTCAACGATGACCTGGGGAGCCTGCTTTTCTCACTGGGCTACTTCTTACACCAGCAGCGCCCATCGGGCCTGTGGCACACGTTGCTGGCGGATAAGGGACGCCTCACCAACCTGGAGGCTATCATGGGGTTGGCGCGCTATGAGTTAACCTCCCTCCCCGCTCCCCCCCTGTTGTGTTTTGATGAGGTGGATCGCCTGCGCCTGCCAGAGGCGGACGGATCATCGCCCGCCCACACCCAACTGCTGGAGTTCATAGATGGCTTGCGCGGCCTGACCCCCCTGCTCTTGATAGGCCAACGCCCTGTTTTGGATGGCGACTATCACCTGGCGCTAACCGGCCTCTCGGCCCAGGATGTCCACGCCTGGCTGACTGAAGTGGGGATCAAGGCCAGTCGTGAGGAGAGCCGCCACCTGACCAGCTACACGGGCGGCACACCCCGTCTGGTACAGGTGTGTCTGGCCTTGCACCGGCCGGACACCTCCCTCAGCCAGACACTGGAAGAGTTACCCCAGGCAGCCGCCCTGCCGGCCCTGTTTGAACGTTTGTGGGTGCGCACGAATGCCGGAGAACACGCCGCCTTGCAACTCCTGGCTGTTTTCCGGGGCCCCGCCCCGGCGGAGAGCGTGCGCGCCTACGCCCCCGGCCTGCCACAACTGGCTGCGCGTGGCCTGGTTAGCTACGCCGAGCCAGGGGGTGTCACGGTGTGGCCTGCCATGCGTGAGACGTTGCTGGCCGGTTTGTCGGCCGAGGCCCGTCAGGCTGCCCACCAGATGGCAGCCCTCATTCGCCTGGCGCACGCCGAATATACGGCTGCGGCTTACCACTGCCTGCAGGCGGGAGACCCGCGGCTGGCCGTGCAGCTGTGGTTCCCCCATCGCCAACAGGAGATAGCCCGCGGCCAGGCCGCACCCGCTCTCGCCATTTTTCAGGCTATTTCACGCACCGCCCTCGGCCGGCGTGAGCAAGAGGCGCTGGCTCTCATCCGCGCCGACCTTCACCAGCTGAAGGGTGACCTGGCGGGTGGGGCGGCCGAATTGGATGCCATCGTCTGGCCGACCGGCAGTGAAATGGCTATTCAAGCGCGCTTGTTACAAGGCTACTTTCTCAACGCACGCGGTTTTCCCGATGAGGCGCTGACCACCTACGCCGCCGCTCTGGCCACAGCCGCACGGGTGCGCCAGCAAACCACCCGTCTGTATATCCGTCGTGGGCGTGTCCATGTGCGCCAGCGACAATTGGATGAGGCGTGGCGCGAGGCGCGTCTGGCCCAATTAGAGACGGAAAATCTGCAAGCTGTTATTCTGGCGGAACAGGGGCAGTTTGCCGCCGCCGAGGCAGGGCATGGACGCGCTCTGGCGTTGGCGCAAGAGTTGGGCGATGCCGCCGGTGCTGCCCAGGCGCATTATGATCTGGCTGCTCTGATGGCGCAGCAAGGCCGCCTGGAAGCGATGCTGACGCACACCGGGGCGGCTATGCGCTACTACGAAGCGATCGGAGATCGCTTTAACCAGGAGATGACGCGCATCAATCTGGCGGCCGGCTATATCCAGGCGCGCCAATTCCCGGCCGCGGTGGAGGCAGCCCGGGCCGCCCTGACCTTCTTTGAGCAGGCAGCCGAGCCTTACGGGCAGGCAGGCGCGGCCGTGAATCTGGCTGAGGCCTACCTGGAGCTGGGTGACCTCACGCAGGCGGAGCAGTACGCCTATTATGTGGTGCAACGTGAAGAGCCACACATGTCGGCTTATGCCTTTTATACGCTGGGGCAGGTGCGGTTGCGTCAGGAGCGGCTAACGGCGGCTGAACAGGCCCTGACGAGCGCGGCTGAACAGGCCACACGCCATGGGGATCGTTACCTGCTGGCTTATTGTGAACGGGCCCTGGGGGTGACGCTGCAACGGGCCGGCCGGCCGGCCGAAAGTGAGACCCATTTGGCCGCTGCCGCCGCTCTCTTTGAGGCCCTGGGTATGACGCATGAAGAAGACCAGGATGCCAATGGCTAAAGGCACCCATCACAGCATGACATAATCATAGTCCGTTTGCCGGACAGCCAGCGCACCTACGTAGCCGGCGGCCGGGGCGAGAGCTGCCAGACCCCAACGGGCCGCCTCCTCAGCGTCCCCACCGATGGAAAGGAAGCGAGCCGGGACCCCCGGCCCCAGCGTCACCTCGAACTGATCCAAGGGATACCCTAACCCGGCCCCTACTGCCTTCATATAGGCCTCTTTGCGTGTCCAGCAGGTGAAGAAGGCCAGGGTTTGTTCTTCTGGGGGCAGGGCCAGCAACGCCTGCCGCTCGCCGGGGGCGAAGAAGCGGGCCGCGATAGCCGCCAGGTCAGGCATAGGACGAACTTCTTCCACATCCACCCCTACTTCTTGCCCCCAGACACAGGCGACAAGCGCCATTTCACCGGAGTGGGCCAGATTGAAATGCAAAGGCAACGGGTGCTGTCTGGACTGGGAATGACCGGCCAGATAGGGTTTGCCCTGTGCGCCGCTGCGAAAGTGGAGGGTGGTTGGCGGCACGGCCAGGTAGCTGGCTAGAATGGACCGCAGGGCGCTATGTGCCACGATGTAGCGGCGACGGTCACGGGGGAAAACAAATCGGCTGGCGCGGCGCGCCTCTTCCTCTGAGAGCAGGCCGGTCGCCTCTTCGACTGTGGTTTGAGGTGCATCTAACGCCACCCGCCAGACGTGAATGGCGCCTTCTGGTAGGATCATAATCTTTCAATCATTGCCGACAAGGTGCGGTTGGTCACCCCCGTGAAAACGGGCGGCGGCTACAGAACGTGTAGGGGCGAACCTGTGTGTTCGCCCCTTCGCCCTCTTTGCGTCTTGGCGGTGAAATCCCTTTCCCATCTGCGCCTTATCCGCGTCATCAGCGTCCCATCAGCGTCATCAGCGTTCCAGCGGTGAGAACAACATGATGGAACCGCGAAGACGCGAAGAACGCCAAGAAAGAGCCAACACATAGGCGGCGATTGATCAGCGTCATCAGCGTCCCATCAGCGTCATC
>DAOTXO010000133.1:0-46610 GCA_034435495.1 Anaerolineae bacterium | reverse complement strand
GACCATAGAGATTGTCCACCAGCGCTTCTGGTGGCGGCGGGGTGGCGGTGGCGGTTGGCGTGAGGGTAGGCGTGGGAGGTGTTGTGGGGGTTGGGGTGGGGGTAGGAGTCTGCGTGGGGGTCACAGTCGGCGTGGGCGTCGGCGAAGGTGTGAGGGTGGGTGTCCAGGTGGCTGTGGGAGTGACAACGGGCAGCAAACTACCGGCCGCGGCCGGGGTCTCGGTGGGAGGGCGCAAGGGGTCGAGCTCCGTCACCAATACCACCGTCATGGTTAACTCCACCGGACTGCGCAGGCCAATCTGCGCCTGCAACTCATTCACAATGGCCCTTTGCAACGCCACCACCTGGGGATAGGGAATAGGTTGGGTACTGCGCACCGTCAGGTTCAGCTGCAGCGGGTTGTTTTCATCTGCCGGCATGGACAGGCTGTGGCTTTCCAGAACCCCCTGGGTGACAGCCGCCACCTGTTCGGCCGCCACCCGCTCGACTGTGGCGGTGTGGGAGGAAAGTCGCGTCAGGCGCACCGTGGTGACGGTTAAAACCGTCGCCAAAATTAGCAACAACGAGACGGTCAGCCAGAAAGTGCGGGTTTGTATCGCCCGCTCTTCTTTTTGCGCCAGGCTGGGACGGAAACCAGAGACGAGAAAGATCAGGGCTGAAGCAGAGCCAATGGCAACAAAATTGACAGCAAAAAGCAGCAAAGCCCCCAGCGCCCGCGACCAGGCCGCACCGGTCAGAGCGATGCCGGCGCTTGCCAGCGGAGGAACCAGAGCGGCGGCAATGGCAACGCCGGGCAACGCGCCGGCCGCACTGGCATGAACGAGCGCAAACGCGCCAGCCAGGCCAGAGAAAAGCGCCACCCCCAGGTCTAACAAATTGGGTTGGGTGCGGGCCAAAACTTCGGGGGTCAGAGTGGTCTCGATGGGCAACAGGCCAGCCAGAATTCCCACCAGCAGAGCCAGCAACACGCCCCGCAAGGTGGAACCCAGAGCGAAGCGCAAAAAACGTATATCACCCAAGACGAGCGCCAGACCGGCCGCCAGAATGGGCGACATCAAGGGCGCCACCAACATCGCCCCAATCACTACCGCCGGGCTGTTCAACAGCAGACCCAGAGCCGCAATGGCGGCCGAAAGCGTGATCAGCATGAAGAAATCCACATCTGGTTTGGCCGCTTCCCGGATGCGAATATAAGCTTTATCCCGCTCTGTGGCGCTCAGACGGGGCATGATCCGCTGGGTCACCCAATCCAACCGGCTGAGGACCTGGCTGACCCGCCGATATGGCTCCTGTACCACCAGGACGGGCGTGCGGCTGTCTCGCACCACAGCGCTGACCACATCGCCAAAGAGCGCCTTGTCCAGCGGGCTCTCACCGCTGGCTCCCATCACCACCAGATCGTAACGGCGTGCTTCTTCCACGATGCCCTTGACGGCCGAGGTGGCTTGTTTGACCACCATCTTGACCTGGTCGTCGGCGTTGGCAAAGTCGCACATCTGACGCAGCTTTTCCCGGCCCAGGGCCGCTTCGTGCGCTCCCTGCGTCAGACGACTGACATAAAGCGTGGTCAGACTGATCGCCGGTGTCAGACCAACCAGAAACTGCAACGCATAGCCGGTGTGGGGGCCGCCGGCGCTGGGCAGCAAAATGTTCTGGATGCCCTGAGCCACCCTGTCGCTTTCCACGTCGGCCGAAGCGCGCAAAATTCCGGCGGCGCAGGGTAAATGGCTGAGGCTGGCTAACATCCGGTCGTCCGCTCGCGCCAGCACGAGATCGATCCCGGCGCGAGGAATCAGCTCATGCAAGGTGCGTTGCACCTGCGCGTCCGCTTCTATCAACAAAGGGAAGACGAGGATTTCATCGCTTTGGCTGAGCAACGGCTGCAACAGCTGGCGGGCGGCAGCCAGCGCAGTCGAAGTGTAATTGGGAGGCAAAAGCACAGCCGCAACCAACTCCCCCTGGTTGGCGCGGCTGAGCAGCCGGCCGCACTCCCACACAAGGCCGGGCGGCTGCTCGGGTGAAAGGAGCACCAGAACCCGCCAGGCCGGTTTGTCTGGCAACGCGCCATCAATAATCCGCATGGGGTCAAGTATAGAGATTTCCCCATGGGCTGACTACTTTTTGCCTTTCCAGATGAGAGATGCAGCGGTCGGGTTGGAAAAAACTATGAACCTGGCCAGAGAGCAGGTTTGTCTCCCGTAGAGTTGTTATAATGACGTCAGATGAAGCCATTCTCCCTGTCTCGCGCTGGGGAATGGTTAGCCCATACGGGTAAATCGATCAGGACAGGTGATGTATGCTAAGACGCTGGCGCTGGATTGGATTGTGTTTGGGATGGTTGGGCATCATAGGTTGTCAGGCAGCCCCGGCCGGGCCGGAGCCAACGGTGATCACCGCTGTTCCTTCTGCTTATCAGGTGCTCATTCCGGCCAATGACTTTGTGGTTGGCACGCCGCGCTTACCCCTGGTGTTGTTCGATGGCCCTGATCCCGTCGAGGATGCCACCGCTATGCAGGTACGTCTCTTTGGCCTGCAGGAAGATGGCTCGGCGCAGCTGATGTGGACTGGTGAGGCAACCCCTTATCGGGATTATGCAGTACCTTACTGGGTGGTGTATCCAGAGATTCCCACGGCCGGAACCTGGGGCCTGGAAATCGAGACGGCGCTGGCCGATGGTTCACGCGATGTGCAACGACGCAGTCTGGAAGTAGGCGACACGGGCGGCGCGCCGGAAATAGGTTCCCTGGCCCCGGCCGTCACCCAACGCACCCTGACCGACCAACCCGACCTGACGTTGCTCACCTCGGCTGCTGAACCCAACCCCGCTTTGTATGAGATGACGATTGCCGAGGCATTGGCTTCCGGCCGGCCCAGCGTCATCACCTTTGCTACTCCCGCCTTTTGCCAGACGCAACTCTGCGCCCCCACCCTGGAAGCTGTGGAAGAGGTTTACGCTGTCAAAGGGCAGGAAGCTAATTTTATCCATGTAGAAATCTATCAGGACTTTCAAACCCTGGAAGTGGCCCAGGCGGTGCGGGACTGGGGCCTCATCAGCGAGCCGTGGACATTTGTGGTCGATGGCCAGGGCGTGGTGACAGCGCGGCTGGCCGGCCCGGTCTCGCCGACCGAATTGACGGAGCAGCTGGAAGCTGTGCTGTCGGCCGGAGGTTGAGATGCGGCGACAACCATGGTGGGGTGTGTGTCTGGCCGCCTGGTTACTTCTGGCTGTTGTCGTTTGGCGTGCTCAGGCCCACGCCGAATTGTTAACTGCCACCCCGTCGCCAGGTAGTGAGCTGCCAGCATCGCCGGCTGTCATTCGCCTGACCTTCAGTGAAGCGTTGGGCCCAGCCAGCCAGATCGTGGTGCGCAACCGCTCGTTTGCACCTATCAGCGGCGTGACCGTCCAGGTCCTGGCCGATGCACCCAATACCCTGGAGGCGCGCCTGCGCCCCTTAGCGCCCGGCATTTACACAGTGGAGTATGTGGCTGTGGGCAGCGATGGACATCCGGTCAGTGGAAGCTACGAGTTCAGTGTTGTCACGCCGGAAGTCTCGGCCGCCAGTGCTCGTTTATGGTTGCCCTTGTTGGTCGGGGGTGGTGTTATATTGGGTTTATTGCTGCTGTGGCAACGGGGTCTCGGCCGGCGCTCATAGAGAGAAGGCGGCTCGGCCGGCGTGCAACCAGGCCAGACCTGGACTTCTGACCCTCCACCAGGGGACAGGCTGCCGCTTCCGGGTCACCTAACGATCCCGTTTACCTTGCCTGATTGGCTCAGTGCGCTTTGGCCTTTTGTGCTTTTTAGCCTGGCGATGCTCTTTGCGCAGCTGCCGCTGCTCTTCCCGTTTTTGTTGGCGCACGTTGCGCCGATGTTGTCTACCTCGATCATCATCGGACATACCCGGCCTCACCATTGCTTGCCCATCCGGGTCTGATGGCAGCTTACCGTTAACCTCCTCCTTCATTCAATCGCAACGCTGTGTGCCTGTCAAGTGACAAATGACGCTTTTGCCGGTGACGTTTTATACCTGTAGCCTTGCCTGCCCATCCGTTACGGCCTGACCTCGATCTTCCCTAACGGAACCCAGGGAGCCTGTTGCATCAGCCGCTCGTCGAGGATAGGCAGGGGTTGGTTGGTGAAGGCGTCGTAGAGTTGCAGTGTCGCCAGCACCTCCTGACCGGCCGTCGCCTGGGGATCAAGACGTAGCTGGCGCACATCCGTCACCTGAACACCGGCCAGCCATTTGAGGGTGGGAATAGCCCCCAACGCAGGAATGCCATTGTCCAGATATTGCCACGCCCAATGGAACCCATCGGGGGCCAGACCAATCAGCGCCGTGGACACAGCGATGTCCCGCAGCACGGGACGCGAGCTGCTCCATGCCAGTTGCACGGTCACCGCTTCGCCTGGCGCGCCGGCCGGCGCGTCAAACGTCGCCCCCAGCCACACCAACCCCTGCCCGAAGGGGACATAGTGACAGGGTGAGCGGCAGTCGGCGGCGCGCAAGAGGTGGCCGGCCGCCTCTGTTTCGGCCAGGTCACGAATTTCGCTGTAGTAGCCGGCCGGGGTGCGCCAGTGCAGATAAAGACGCGGCCGGTCGAGCAGCGTCAGGTCCCAATCATAGCCCACCAGAGTGCTATCCGGGCCGGCTGCCCAATGACGTGGGTGACGGGTGACAGGCGGCCAGGCTGACGGGACGACCTGCACGCTGGTCAGTAGGGTGCGCGCCGCCCCATCTGCGGCCGGCAGAGGCGTGCCGTCGGGGCGATAGGCTCCCACCAACACCTGATAAAGGCTGGGGGTTGCACCGGGCCGGGGCGTCAGAGGCAGAGCGGTCAGGCTCAACCCTTCCACCTGGGGCAACGCCGGCCGATCCGCCTGAGCGTAGAGCGTGCCATCCCCTCCCACCAGATGGGCGAAAAGAGTTGCGCTGCCCGCAGCGGCCGTCGTCCGCCAGGCCAACGTCAGGGTAGCTGTCTCGCCCACGGCGACGTTCGCCGCTGTCATCTGATAGCCTGCCAGCTCCAATGGGCCGAGGGTGAGCTGAAGCGGGGTGAAACCGGTCGGTAAGCTCAGACGAGGGGGCGGGGTGAACAGGAAAGCCTCTCCCAACGGGGTTGGCGGGGGAAGCGCCGCGTAAGCCTCGGGGTAGAAATTGGTCGCCACGACCGGCCGGCCTCCGGCCAGGCCGCTGGTCGCCTGGCGCGCCCAGGTGTCGGCATACGCTTCTTCCCCAGGGAAAACGTAGCTAACCGTCACATCCGGGCGCTGCCCCTCTACCTGCTGCAAATACCACAGCGGCGTCGCCCAGTGCCAATTGCTCAAAATCTGGCTGTCCGCTGGCGCGCTCTGCAAAAGCTGTTCCGCGTAACGACGGGTGTCATCGGTGTGAGCCAGGTAATGCAGGCTGGGGTAGCGTTGCACTCCCTGCCACACCGCCGCCCCCAAACCAAGCAGCGTCAGGCCGCCCACCCACGCCAGTCGACCCCAGCGGCGCGCTTCTCCCTGGGCAGCCTGTTTGCCCTGTTGACCCACTCCCACGCCAATGAGGATGGCGATGGGGATATAGACGGGCAGCATGTATTCGACCGATTGGGGGGCGCGGTAAGTGGCGGTGACCAGGGTGTGCAGCGCCGCCGCGACGCTGAGCAAAAGAGCTAAAGGGCGGTGTTGTCGCCCCAGGCGCGCTACGCCCACCAGGGCCAGCAACAACAAAGGCCAGACAAACTGTAGCTGCACCACCTGTCCCATCACCTGGAGCCGCTCCCAGATGACGGCCGGCTGGCGAAAGTAGAAAAAATCTCCCTCAAACCCCAAACCCAGAGCGTAGTGCAGGAAGGCATCCGGCCGGCGCAGGCTGGGATCGCGCCATGGCAGGTAGAGCAGGGGTAGCAAGCCCAACGCGCTATACCCTATCAGCCGCCGGCCGGCGCGCCACCCCCAGCGCCACACCCCATACACCCCGCTCAGACCGCCCATAAAGACCAGGGATAGGTGATGGCTCAGGCCCAACCCCAACGCCAGACCGAGCAAGGGCTGCCAGCGTCGTTCGAGGGCGCGAGGGGTGGTGCTCGTTTCGGCTGCTATCACAGCCAGGAAGATCAGAGCTGTCAAACAGGCGGTCAGACTGCGAATGTTGGCGACGGTGGCCTGCACCCAAAAGGTGGTGGCTGTGCCCAGAGCCAGGGCGGCGATCAGCCCTGCCACCCAACGCCGGGTCAGCCGGTAGACAGTGGCATAAACCAACACCAACGCTGCCACGCTGGTGAAGGGCGAGAGCCAGTTGGCCTGCAAGGCCGGGCCGGCCGCTCCCGGCAGACGTGTCATGGCATGAGCCAACAGGGTATAGAGGGGAAAGCCGGGCGGATGGGCCAATCCCAGCTGGGCGGCCACGAGTTGGAACTCGCCATTGTCGGCGGGCAGAAGATCGCGCGCCAGGGTGTGGAAGTAGAGTGCCAGAAAAGTGAGGGCCAGACCACACCCGACTACGGCCGGCCGCCAGACCCGCAGATGTTGCAACATACCCAGGATTATAACAAAGGCGCGGCCAGACCGTAGCGTCAGTTTCTTCCTTTTGTCTGGCTGTTTGGTTTCTCACGAAGCGCCAGCTTCCGGCCGGCCAACCGCTAAAGCCGTTACTACGAACAGGTATGAGCGCGGTTGGGAAACCGCAGCTACGAACAGGTATGACGGAGCGCCGGCTTCCGGCCGGCATTCTCCCTTTTGCTTTTTGGTCTCTCATGAGTTGTGGTATAGTCATGCCATCCTGATACTGTTTCCTAAAAGTTTGGGCGCAGGCTGCAAACCTGGGCCAGGGGGTGTTGTCTGTCGCCGCCCCCATGCCATCAAAAGATAAACAGGCGTTCGCATCCTCAGATGTGACCAACTGGCGTGTGAATGATGCGGCCGGCGCGTCCGCCAACAGCAACCACAAGCTTAAAGTCATGTTCGCATCCTCAGATGCGACTAACCGTAGGAGAGATGAGGTCTATGCAAAGCTGGAAGAGAGCCATTTTGCCGTTGGTCGCCGTGGCGGCCCTGTTATTCCTGGTAGCCAGCCATGTCTACTTAAAGGCTTTGGCGGCCGGCCCCGGCCGCGCCGCCGCGCCCACCCTGGGGAGGGAGGAAGACCCGGTTGTTCTGTCAACCGCCGCCCTGCCCCAACTCGCCGGCATCCCCATCAGCGATCTCAAACTATACACCTTCGACGGCGTCGGGTGGAACCCCATCCCCTTCCAGATCGATGAGCGCGACGCTGACGGCAAGTATGTGGTCGAAGATGGGTTGGTGGATGATAACGACGAACTTGTCTTCATGGCGGGTGACGTAGGGCACGAAGCGCCCATCACCGCCTGGCCGGCCGATAGCGAAGCCCAGGCCAACCCTCGTTTCCAGCTCACCGCTACCGACCCGCTCACTCCCACTCACATGGGTTGGGTCTATCTCTTCCAATCCACCACTCTGCCCCTCAGCCCAGAGAGCTACGTCAGTTGGGATTACGACACCCAAACCGCCATCGGGCAGGTCTACACCGCCACCCTGGGTGGGGTGGATGATCCCGCCTTTATAGGCCTGTCCGACCTGCGCATCAACGGGGCCGCAGCCGACATTTTAGACCGACAAAAGATTCGCGCCCAGGCTGGCTTCCTCTTCATCACGGAGCAGACCCTGGTGTCTTTGGGTATTGTGAGCCCCCTCATCAACATTCCCGTGGTGGGGGCGGTGCGCGGGATTGGCGGCGATGGCCTGATCTCCTTTGGCCTCTACCGCTCCCGTCTCGATTTTGGCGCTGCCCTGGATACAGGTATCATCGGCGACCTCAACTTTATTCGCACGTCCATCGATTTCAATCCCCCGGCCGACTCAGCAATTGATACTCTGTGTCTCAGCAATGGCATGACGGTTCCCATTGATGGCGTGCCCGATGGTGTGCCGGCCGAACCGGCCATGGATTGGTTCCAGGCCAGCGGCGCCCCCGGCTCACTGGTGATGACCGTCCCCGTTCTCGAAGTGGGCGATGGGCTTGTCACCACCTATCACAAAGACGACGACACCTCGGACCCGCTGGATACCGGTGATAATCTGTCCTATGGTGACACGGGTGTGCGCATCGATAATCCCGCCACCATCATCAACTTCCTACTCTCTGCTTACATTTTGCCGGCGGATGTGTCCCCCTGCAGCGGCGGCGACTATCTGGCCCGCGTGCAACATCCAATCGAGACAACGGTCGCGGAGCAAAACGTTGGCGATACACCGACGCCCACCGTTACCCCCACCGTCCCGCCCACAGCCACGCCGACGCCTACCCCAGAACCGGAAGCGCCGGCCGTTTATTTGCCCCTGCTGCGTCGCGACGAATAGCGCGGCCGGCTTTGAGGGAGTGTTGGTGTTGCGTTTGTACTCCCCGCTTCAGTAGGGCGGCATTACTTTTGACATAGGGTCCTCTCGTTGTGGCTGTTCGACTGTTCGGCGACAACGATAACCACACACTTAATACCTTACACATGCTTGAAGGAGGTTTGAATGGGATTGTTGGCTCGTTTTCGCATCTTGACCCTGGTGGTCATGCTTGCCCTTTTCACGTTGGCCGTTGCCGTCTACATCACGGCCGCGCCCGCCAACGCCGCCCCGGCCATCACGGCCGGAGAGTTGAACACCAATTTTTCCAACTGCGAACCGGACGAGTTGCAGGAAAACGGAGCTTATTACCGTTTTTGTGTCCCGCCGGGTTGGGATCAGCTCGCCCCTCGCGCGCTTCTGGTCTACGCTCACGGCTACCGCTGGTATCGTGAGCCGTTGGAAGTGCCCAACGATCACATCTGCTTTGGCGAGCCGGAAGTATGCCTCAACGACATCGTCAATGATTTGGGCATCGCCTTTGCTGCCAGCAGCTACCCCATCAATGGCCTGGCCGTCCTGCCCGCCCTGGAGGATTTGGTGCGCATGGTGGATGTCTTCTCCGAGCGTTACGGCGCGCCCGACGTGACCGTGATCGCCGGCGTGTCCGAAGGGGGCATCATCACCGCCCTCAGCGTTGAACGCTACCCGGAAGTGTACGATGCTGGCCTGGCTGCCTGTGGCCCGATTGGCAGCTGGCGCGACCAGATTCATTACTTTGTCGATGGGCGCGTCCTGCTCGACTACTATTTCCCCGGCCTCATCCCCAACGAGCCGTTGACCATCTCCGCCCAGCTGGAGGACGATTGGTATCTCAACGATTATTGGGGAACCACGGCTGAGCCACTCATTTTCGATCCCGCCAATGATGAGGCCTTACAAGGTTTGTTGTGCGCCGGCAACCTGCCCTATGTGCCGGGCATGACCGATACCATGAAAACGGCCGTGCAAGACATCATGGCCTACAACATCATGGCGACCAACGAAGTCATGGACAAGCTGGGCGGCAACCCGTATGACAACACCGACCTTGTCTATAGCTCCTGTGTCGGGGATGACGATGACCTCAACGCCAATGTCTTCCGTATCACCCACGACCCGGCCTCCGATGAGGAGATGGCCAAGTATGAGAGCGACGGTATGTTGCAGCGCCCATTGGTGACCCTGCACACCACGCTCGACCAGCAGATTCCCAAATGGCACGAGGATCGCTACATCGACAAGACCAATGCCACCGGCCGCTGGATGTGGCACTACTCCTTCCCCGATAACGACCGCGACTCCGCCACCCCCAACCCGTTGCCCGTAGACAACTATGGGCATTGCAACTTCGATGTTGACACCGAAGTTTTGCCCGCCTTTGTGCAGATGTTGACGATGGCAGAACGGCAATACGATGTCCTTCTGGATGTCACGGTAGGTACGGAACCGGACGTATGCGGCGACAGTGATAGCCTGATGGTGAACGCCGGGACCACCGTTTATTACTGTTACACCGTTTCCAACATCGGGCCGATAGCGCGCACCCTCCACGATGTTGAGGATAGCGTGTTGGGAACGGTGTTGACCGGCCACTCCCAGATTTTGGCCCCCGGCGAAAGCACGTCCATCATAGCCTCAGCTGTCATCGAGGAAACCACCGTTAACGAAGCTGCCTGGACAGCTTATTTACCGGCGCCTGACAGCTGGCCGGCCCGCGCTACCGCCAGCGCTACTGTTGAGATCGCTCCCACTGATGTTGCCCTGATCAGCCTGGGCGGTCAGACCGGGCTAAGCTGGCAACCACTGGTTGTTTTGCTGGCGCTCATAGGGTTGGGCCTGGCGCTCTGGCGACGGGTTGAGGATTAAGCGCGCCTCCGGCCGGCCGACACCCTGTTTCAGCAATGCCTGACTGACTACGCCGGGCCGGTTAGCGGCCGGTGTCTGACTCAGATTGAACAACAAAAAACCGACGCCTGGAAGATCACCAGGCGTCGGTTTTTTCGCGTCTTGGTCAGAGTCAGCGTCTCAGGCGCGGCGTCGGCGGGCGCGCCCCACGGCCATCACACCGCTGATGAGGGTCAGGCCGGCCAGCAACGCCATTCCCCAGGCTGGACTGCCGGCCGTGGCCTTGATTTGTGACACCTGGACGGCCGTCAACGACCCTTCCCGAATGGTGTAAGCATTGACAGATACAGCATCCCCCAGGGGATTGTTGACCCAGTTAAAGTATTGATCGCCCACATTGCTCGAGGTTCCGGCCGGCAAGATATAGGCTGCCAGATCGAAGGCGATGGCCGAACTTTCAGAGTCAATGATCTGCACCCCAGTGTCTCCATAGGAAACGCCATCGCCGGTTTCGAGGAACCCATCCGGCGGTGGGTTAGCCGTGTCATCCCAATAATAGGCTGCGGCTGTACCATCGCCAGGGTCTAAGGTGGGCAATGTCACCACCATACCGCCGATAGTTCCATCATCTACCACTTGATACCAGTTGAAGGAGGCCGGCGTCGCGTCAGGCGTTCCATCAACCGTGTAGGCGTTGCCGTTGCTGTCAAACCAGTTGGTCAGGCCAGACCCCTCGGCCGGATCGTTCAAGTCAAAGGAGGCGCGCAACAGATAGACCCACGGTTGCAGCGGCGGAACCAGCGTCAATGGGTCGACCGCCACATTGATGTCCAGACGTGACCCATAGGCGAAGACGCTAAACTCAGAATCGACTCCACCGCTGGCCAGACGCACCGGCCCATCAATCGGCACGTCAATCGTGGTTAAACCTAATAAGAGCGCCGCCGTGATCTCATTCAGTTCCAGACGCAACAGAGCCGGGCAACCTAGAGGGCCGGGCAGAATACTGCAAGCATCGAGCCGTATTTTCATCCGATCCAACACATCGATGGGGCTGCCGTTGAGATGCAGGCTGTCGATGCCCAGATATTGTTCGCCCGGTGGAATCAGAGGCGCTCCGCCAAAGCCGGCCACGAATGCCCCCCGGTCATCACCCACAATCGTGGTGTAATCCCCGGTCGCTTCCTGATTGTCTTCGTCCCATAGAATGTAGTCGGCCGTGCTGGCAGAACAGGTGGTGTCGGTGATGATGTAGGTGTAACCTACCCCACCATCTAGCGGATCCGTTATCTCAACTTCGTAGACCGGAGAGCCAACCGGCAAAGGACAGGCCATAATCGTGTTGGGGTAGACATAGAACAATTCGCCGCCAAAATCAATCCCTGGGTATTGATCCAGCGTGTCATCTGCCATGAAGACGAGTTGATCCGTGGCGTCAATGATGCTCGCCCCATCGTCATCTCCCAGCGAGGTGGTGTAGGTTCCTGAGCTGGTGATATTGTCCACCTGATAGGGCACGGCGTAGAAGGTGTTGGCGTCAGCGTCGTAGGAGAAGAAGCGCAAGCCGGTATCGGACAGGCCAACCAGATTCGCTGGCAGGTTGGCGGCGCTGATGACCACGGCATCTTGCGGCCGGTTGAGCGTCTTCTGCTGGATGCGCAACAGGTTGATCCAGGCGCTGTTGACGCTGTCATTGCCCACCCCCGGCGTTGCTGTGGCGGCGCTGCCAATGCTCCAGTTGGTGTCCAACGCTACCCCATCCGCGCTGTTGCTGAGATAGGCGCTGTTCTCGTTGCTCTCTGGGTGGACCCCTGACCCCGGCTCGGTATTGTAGTCGTGTACCACAGCATCACTGCTGTCGCGGACGACGGGATTATCGGTGCTGGTACCGTTGGCAAAGGCCGGAAAGCCGCCCCCGGTGAAAAGGGCAGCATCGTTGTGAGGTAACACCAGGGTGAAATCACTACTATCGAAATCGTTGGGTGGCAAAATTGTATCGGGGTCGGTGGCATTGTAGATGACGATCACCGTGCCCGCCGGCAGACCATTCCAGGCATCGTCGTTGGAAAAGCTCAGGTCGCCCGGCGAGCTATCCCCCAGGTCCCAACCTCGCAGGTCGACCGGCCCGTTGACAACCAAAAGTTCCACCCACTCTTTGTTGCCGCCATTGCCCTGTGACCACTCGTTGATGATGACATCATGCAAGGCTTGCGTTGAAGCGGATTCGGCCGGGAAAATGCTCCAGGCCAACAAAACCATCGCCAGGAGCATGAGGGCGCCCATAGGCAAGATGGTGAACAACAAACGACGTTGGATCGATATGGCCGGCATAGAGGACTCCTTGCGCAATCTGTTGTCTGACCTGTTCATCGTAGCCGCGGTTTCCCCACCGCGCTGATAGCGTTCGCCCCACGAACTGCTATATAGCCCGAAACAGGCAACTAAGAGGCTGGCTGCAAGCATGACGACCGCGCCAGCAGCTGCGGGAAATAGTTGCTTTTAACAGCCACAACCCTTGTGTGTAAGGCTACTATAGCCCAAATTCAAGGGTATTGCACGCGACTTTCGGTTCGGTTTTGGTTATAAAATGGCGACTGCCTACCAGATGGGTACGTCAGTCAGGCTATTTTTGTGTTAGAATCAGGCTGGCTAAGCTGGCGTTGCGCCTGACCGTTCCCGCCCGCAGCGCGCGGGCCGACGCCTGATACCCATCTCAACTTTAAGGAGGTCAATATGCTTCCCCAGCCGGCCCCATTGCAGAGTCTCAGTCTGGGTGATTTCAAGGTCACCTACCTGCCCGATGGTGTGGGGCGTTTCAAGGCCCTGGCGACGTTCCCCAACTCGACGGCGGATGAGTGGCGTTCCTACCGTGATCTGGTGGATATGGAAGACCATATGGTCACCACCATCGGCGGCTTTCTGATCCAGACATCCGACCGTAATATCATCGTGGATACCGGCACAGGCCCGATGACGATAGATTTCCCTGGCTTCGGCCCCCTGATGGGCGGTGACTACCTCGCCAGCTTTGCCCGCACCGGTCTGGCGCGAGAAGATGTGACAGATGTCCTCTTCACCCATCTGCACCTTGATCATTGCGGGTGGACGACGGTGGAGGTGGATGGACAGCGGGAGTTAACCTTTCCTCAGGCGCGCCACACGGTGACCCAGACAGAGTGGAATTTCTGGTATGGCGGCGACCACCCGGCCGGCCCTCATCCCCTATTTGTCCAGCAACCGCTGGCGGATAAGATCGCTTTTCTGGAGACCGGCCGCGACTTTGTGCCCGGCTTGCATGTGCTGGATACGGCCGGCCACACCCCCGGCCATATCTCCTTGCTCATCACTGTGGGCGAGGAGCGCCTGTTCCTGACGGCCGACATCTGGCACACTCCGGCCCAGGTGCATGAACGTCAGTGGAGCATGGCCTTTGACTTTGATCCGGCCCAGGCCACGGCTGCCCGCTGGCAACTTTTTCCCGACCTGATCAAGCCCAACACCCTGGTGGCTTCCAACCATTTCTGCAACACCGTCTTTGGGCGAATTGTGGCCGACAACGGAGATTATCGCTGGGCCCCCCTGGAGATGTAGCGGCCGTGATGCGAAACCTCATCAGATCATCTGACTCTGAATAGCGTGCAGCGCCCCCTGGCCGCACACCTGCACCGCCTGGAGCAGACCAGCAAAACGAGGGTCCTGCGTGTAGCCCAGTTTGTAGCGGCGATAGATTTGCTGCACAATGACCCCGATTTTGAACAGGCCGTAAGCGTAATAAAAGACAATCGGCCCCACATCCCGGTCGCTGCGTTGGGCATATTGCTCCACCACCTCCGCCCGGGTCGGGTTGCCCGGCAGGGTGGTGGGGCTGAGCGCCAGCAGTTGCAGAATGGGTGAATCATCCGCCTGCACCCAATAACCCAGCGTCGTTCCCAAATCCATCAGTGGGTCGCCAATCGTCGCCATTTCCCAATCCAACACTGCCACGATGCGCGTCCAATCGTCAGGGTGCAGGGCCAGATTGTCATATTTGTAATCGTTGTGAATCAGAGTCGCCCCGCTTTCAGGTGGGGTGTGCGCCAGTAGCCAGGCGGCCGTCTGCTCCATGGCGGACACGTCGTCTGTTTTGGCGGCGGCGTAGCGTCGAGCCCAGCCTTCGATCTGCCGTTGGACGTAGCCGGCCGGCCGCCCCACCTCTCCCAAACCGGCCGCCTGGTAATCCACAGCGTGCAAGGCTACCAGGTTGTCCACCAGCGCCCCGGCAATGCTGGCCATGAGCGGCGGCGTGGGTTGCATGGCGGCCGACATCTGCGGCCGCAAAATCACCCCTTGCACCCGCTCCATCAGATAAAAAGGCGCACCCAGAACGCTGGCATCCGCGCAGTAGAGCAACGTTTGCGGAACCTGGGGGTAAACCGGACGCAGGCGTGTCAGGATGGTGTACTCGCGCCCCATGTCGTGGGCGCTCTTGATGGCGGCCCCAAAAGGCGGCCGGCGTAACACCACCTCCCGCTCCCCCAAGCGCACCAGATAGGTCAGGTTGGAATACCCCCCTGGAAATTGGAGCAGTTCCACCTCCCCGGCCAACTGCGGTAGATGGCGGCGGATGTAGGCTTCCAACGCTGCCAGGTCGAGCTCTTCCCCGGCGCGCACCGTTTGGGGTTGATCGAGCCAATCGGCCGGCATCCTTTACCTCACCTCCACCCCATAGGGGCGCAGAACATGGCGCGCCACCACACTTTTATGCACTTCGTCCGGGCCATCATAGATGCGCGCACCCCGTTCATGGCGGAACCAAAACGAGAGCAAGGTATCATCTGTCATTCCCAGCCCCCCGTGCACCTGAATGGCATGATCCAACACCCGCTGTAAAACGCCAGCCACATAAAACTTGATAATCGAAATCTCGATCCGTGCCCCATACGCCCCGGCCGCATCCAGCTTGTGAGCGGCATCCAACACCAGCAAGCGGGCCGCGTTGATTTCTGCCCGGCTCTCTGCAATCCAGGTTTGCACCGTCTGGCGCGTCGCCAGCGGCTTGCCCGGCGCCAGTTCACGTCGCGCTGCGTAGCGACACATCAGATCAAAGGCCCGTTCTGCAATTCCGATCCAGCGCATACAGTGGTGAATCCGGCCGGGGCCCAGGCGCGCCTGGGCAATGGCAAAGCCCGCCCCCTCCGCCCCCAGTCGGTTGCTTTGGGGAACGCGGCAATTCACCAGCCGAATCTCCGAATGGCTGAGATGATCCTCTCCTTCATCCCCCATGATGCGAATACGCCGCACGTGTTCAAAGCCGGGGGTATTGGTAGGGACAATAATCTGGCTGGCGCGGGCGTGGGCCTTTTCCGCCTGTGGGTTCGTCACCGCCATGACAATGGCAAAGCTGGCGCCATCGGCGGCCGAGGTGAACCACTTGTGCCCATTCAGAACATAATCCTCTCCCTCTGGCGCGGCGCTGGTGCTGAGCCACACCGGGTTGGAGCCGGCATGTTCCGGTTCTGTCATGGCGAAACAGCTGCGAATCTCCCCGGCCGCCAGCGGAGCCAGGTACTCGGCCTGTTGCGCCGGCGTGCCAAAGGCGTGCAAAATTTCCATGTTGCCCACATCGGGAGCCTGGCAGTTGAAAACATAATGCCCCACCGGTGAGCGCCCCAACACCTCGCTGACATGGGCAAACTCCGACAGACTCAGCCCCATGCCGCCCCAGGCCGGGTCGAAGTGGGGGGCCCACCACCCCAACGCTTTGACCTGCGCTCGTTTGGCCCGCAGGGTGGGCAACAGCGCCCCAAAGCCGGCCGTCAACAGTTCCGTTTCTAACGGGAAAAGCTCCCCTTCCACAAAGTCCCGAAGGGCCGGCAGCAGGTGCGCCAGCCGGGGGGTATGATCCAACATAGCTCACTTCCATCTATCTATCGTGTTGGCGCGCAAGGTTCTGACTTGCGCTTGCGGACAAGAAAGAATCTTATCCTACTACAAGGACGGCTGGTGCGCATGTGGCTGACTTGCGCCTCCAGCGTGTCAGGCGGTGTAGCCCCCATCCACCATAAAGACGCCGCCGGTGCAGTAAGCCCCGGCCGCTGAAGCCAGAAAAACCGCCAGCCCGGCCACATCTTGCGGTTGTCCCACGCGGTTGAGGGGAACCTGTTCCAGAAAGCGTTCCAAAATGGCGTCATTTTCCCATAGGGCAGCGCTAAATTTTGTCTGGATCAGGCCGGGGCAGATAACGTTGACGCGAATGCCATCTCTCCCCCAATCCTGGGCCATGGCTTTGGTCAGGCTGATCAAGCCCGCCTTGCTGACGCTGTAAATGCCCAGCATTGGCTCCGGCTTGATCCCCCCAATCGAACTAATGTTGATGATGCTCCCGCCGCCGCGCCCTTTGAGAATGGGGTAGGCGCGTTTGCACACCTCGAAGGGGCCTTTCAGATTGACATTGATGATCTTATCGAAGGCGCGTTCATCGGTGAACTGGATGGGGCCAAAGACGGGGTTGGCAGCGGCGTTGTTGACGATGATGTCTAGTCCACCATAGATGGCGGCGGCTTCATCCACCAGCCGACGCGCCTCCTCCATGTAGCCGACGTTAGCTGCCATAGCCGTGGCCTGGCAGCCGGCCGCCTGCAATTCGGCGGCCACAGCGTCAACAGCTTCTTGTTTGCGGCTACTGACGACGACCTGCGCCCCGGCCTGAGCCAGACCGTAGGCGATGGCGGCGCCAATGCCTTTGCTGGCGCCGGTGACGAGGGCAATTTTGCCGCTGAGATCAAAAGGAGAAGAGGACATAAAGGTTAACAGGGTTGCGGTGGAGAGCAGTCCGCCCGGCCGGGCGTTGGTTCTACTGTCCCCAATCGCGCAGATAGAGAAAGTCGTGGCCGAGGGTGCGGTTGGATAGCTTGGGAATCAGGGGCATCACCCGCTTATATTGGTTGCGCTGCACCAGCCGCACCACCCGCTCCACAATGGGGCGGGGCAGGCCGGCGGCGACCACTTCATCCGGCGTGTACCGTTCATCCACCAGCAGATACAAAATCTGGTCGGCGACGGCATAGGTGAAGCCGAAATCCCCTTCGTCTGTCTGGTTGGGGGCCAGATCGGCCGAAGGCGGCTTGGTCAAAACAACCTCCGGCACACCCAGGGCGCGCGCCAGCTGACGCACCTGCGTTTTGTACAGGTCGCCGATAGGGTTCAGGGCGTGGGCCAGGTCGCCAAAGATGGTGCCATATCCCAGCAATAACTCCGATTTGTTGCTGGTGCCCAGCACCAGACCGCCAAAGGCGGCCGAGCGATCATAGGCCACCACCATGCGCGCCCGCGCCATGACATTGCCCCGGCGCAATGGCGTCATATCGGGCGTCAGGTCAAAGAGCGGCTCTACCAGCGGTGTAATGTCCACCGTCTCCTGTTGCAAACCGAGGGCGGCAATGACCAGACCGGCGTGTTCCAGACTGGCCGGGGAGGAAGTGCGGTAAGGTAGGCGCAACGCCAGGACGTTATCTCCGCCCAGAGCTTGTGCCGCCAGGTAGGCCACCAGGGCAGAGTCGAGACCGCCGGAAAGGCCCAGCACCGCCCGGCTGAAACCCGCCTTGCCTAATTCCGCCTGAAGGAAGCGCACCAAAATATGGGTGGCAGTCTCGGGGTTGATGTTCAAATTGGGCAACATAGGTTGCGACGCTTCCCTTACCACCATTTCAGCTCAAAAGGCATGAGCAGCAGGGGGCGGCCGCCCCCCAATCGCGTCAGTGAATGGGCTAGAAACTGAACGAGAGCGGCCGGCGAGGCCCACGCCTCCGGCGTGGGAAACGTTTCCGGCAGCTGATAGCCATCGCCCCGGCCATAGTAGTTGAGTACCGGCACATCCACCTGGGGATCGGTGGGCAACCCGGCCAGTTCGCGCGCTTTGGCGATGGCGCACACAAAATCCCCCAGGCTGTCCACCAGACCGTGGCCCAACGCCTGGCGCCCCGTCCACACCCGACCCTCGCAGATGGGGTCTAGACTGTCTGGCGGCAGCCGCCGGCCGACGGCGACCTTGTCTTTGAATTGCTGGTAGGCGTGTTCAATCTGTTCGCGCAGCACCCCCCGTTCCTCGTCTGTCAGAGGGGTGGAGGCGCGGTAAAGGCCGGCCCGCGCTCCCCGCTCCAGGCTGTCGTAGCCAATGTGCAACCGGTCGTAAAGGCCGCTGGCGCTGAGACGCAGCGTGATGACCCCAATCGAGCCGGTGATGGTGCTGGGCTGGGCCACCACATGCGTGGCCGGGCAGCTGACGTAGTAGCCGCCCGATGCCGCCACATCCCCCATGTAGACCACCACCGGGCGTTTGGCCGCCAGCCGTTGTATCTGTCGCCCGATCAGATCGGAGGCCAGGGCGTCGCCGCCGGGGGAGTTGACCTGCAAAATAAGAGCCGCCAGGTCCTCATCCTTTTCTGCCGCCCGCAGCAGTCGCGTGATAACTGTCTCGCCCCCTGACGGCCGGCGCTGGAAGGGTCTGGCGCTGCTCACCCCCATCTGGATCATTCCTTCCAGTGACACAACCCCAATGTATTTGTCTGTCACCCGCCGCGCCTTTTCCAGCAACCGTTTTTCTGCCTGACCATAGATCATCAGGCTGGCCTTGGGGGGAGTGCTGTCGGCCGAGGCCCCGGCCGGGCGTTCCGCCAGCAAAATAGCCAGTTGGTCATCGTAGGCCACCGCGTCGATCAGCCGTTCGTGCCGCGCCTGCTGGACTGAAAAGGGAGCGCGATCCACCAGGGCCTGCACTGCCTCAATTGTCAACCCCCGGTCGTGAGCGATGTCACCGGTGATCTGATCGTACTGATGATCCAACAGCCAGGAGAGTTGTTCCCGCTCCTGGGGCGTCATCGCGCTTTCCCCCAGCCGGTTGCCGGCCGTCTTGTAGGGAGAGATAGCCACCACATCCCCTTGAATGCCCACCTGTTGCAGGGCGTTTTTGTAGTACAGCGCTTCAGCCCGCAAGCCTAAAACGTTGAAGGTGGCCCCAGGCGGGGCGATGATCTGGTTGGCGGCCGCCGCCACATAGTAGTGGGGCAGATCGAGATAAGGGGTGTAAACCACCACTTCCTTGCCGGCCGCCCGCAGTCGGACGATCATCTGGCGCACGCTTTGCAACGTTGCCAGACCGGCGTTGAGGCGGCGCACAATCAGCACCACCCCCTTCGTATTCCCGGCCTCAGCGATGCGCTCGAAGGTATAATGCAGCGTTTGCAAGCTCAAGGGGCGGGGCGGCAGGGGTAGCTGGCGCTCCCAAAAGCTGCGCGGCGGCTCGGAGCGCTCCGGCAGGGGGCCGCCTAGCGGCAGGACAACATAGTCCACCCGCTGTTGCCGCCAGCGCCGCCGCTGATTGCGCACGCCGACCCAGGCGCGCTGCCACTGGTAGCGCCACTCGCGGCGCAGCGCCTGCCAGCGGCGACGCACACGCCCCCGCGCCGGCTGTGAGTTGGAAGCTGGAGGTGTGGTCATAGAGGGATCATCTGCTGTCTCAGATTGGTGTATGGTCGGGCGGGCTGGCTTTCACCTCGCCCGTCGGTAGAATAATAAGCTACAACCTGCGCATGAGCAACAAACCGGCCCCGGCCGGCCGTTGCGGGAGGCTGCCATGTGGGCCATTATTTTTGCCAATGGAGAACTGGACGATGCCGACTGGGCCAGCGGTTATGGCGTGGATGCCGATCTTCTGATCGCCGCCAATGGGGGGGCGCAACATTTATATCGTCTTGGTCGTCGCCCCCAGGTTTTGGTGGGGGATAGCGACTCGCTGTCGCCGGAAGTGGCCGCCTGGGCGATGCAGACCGCCGATCTGCAACGCCTGACCTTCCCGGCCGCCAAAGATCAGACCGACCTGGAGTTGGCGCTGCTCTATGCTGTGGCCCAGGGATGCCGGCGCGTGGATGTTTTAGGGGCCTTGGGGGGGCGGCTGGATCATGAACTGGCGAATATTTTGCTCCTGGCCCACCCGGCATTGGTCGGCCGGGTAGTGCGTTTTGTCTCCGCCGGCGCGGTGGTGCAGCTTTTGCTGACCGGCGAACATACGCTGACCGGCCGGGCCGGCGACATCCTGTCCCTGTTGCCCCTGGGCGGGGATGTGTGGGTCGAAGCGACCGCCGGCCTGGCCTGGCCCTTGCGACAGGAGTGGCTACGTTTCGGTCCCAGCCGGGGCGTCAGCAATGTCATGGTGGGCGCGGCCGGGGTTGAGATAACCGTAGGGCAGGGGCAACTTTTAGCGGTACATATTCCTCAACGCCAGCCGGCCGACTGACGCCGCCGCGCCCCGGTCTCAGGCCAGCGCTCGCCGCACCTGATCGGCCGCCGTCATCAGCGCTTCAGGCAGGCGCGCTGCATCTTTGCCGCCCGCCTGGGCCAGGTTCGGCCGGCCGCCGCCCCCTCCGCCGGTGATTTGCCCCATCAGGCGCACCAGGTCGCCCGCTTTGACGCCCCGGCGGATCAGATCGTCAGTGACCAGCGCCACAAACAACGGCCGGCCCTCTTGCACCGTTCCCAACACGGCCACACCGCTGGGGGTGCGGTCGCGGAACCAATCCGCCATTTCCCGCAGCTGATCCCCCTCGGCCCCGGCCACCTGGCCCACCAGCAGCAGCGCCCCATTCAGATTCTCCGCCTGTTGCAGCAAGGTCTCGAACTGTCCCTTGAGCGCCTGTCGCCGCAGCGTTTCAACCTGACGCTGCAACGCTTTGTTCTCGTTTAGCAACTGTTCCACTTTGGAGAGCGTCTCGCCGGGTTGCGCTTTCAGCCGCTCATCCAGGGCGCGCAGGGTGTGGCGCTTCTCCGCCACAAAAGCCAGGGCCCCGCGCCCCGTCACGGCTTCCACCCGGCGCACGCCGGCCGCCGCCGAGCCTTCATAGGTGAAATAAAACGAGCCAATGTCCCCCGTGCGACTGACGTGCAGGCCGCCGCACAGCTCAAAGCTATAGTGGTTGCCCCCCTCATCCATGATCTGAATGGTGCGCACGACCTCCCCATACTTTTCGCCGAAAAGTGCCATCGCCCCCGCCTCAATGGCGTCACGCTGCCCCATCTGCTCAATCGCAACCGGGTAGTTCGCCAGGATAGCCGCATTGATGGCGGTTTCGATGACGTGTAATTGCTCCCGCGTCACCGCCTGTGGGTAGGAGAAGTCGAAGCGCAGGCGGTCGGGGGCCACCAGCGACCCCTGTTGCGTCACCTGGGAGCCGAGATGAGCGCGCAGTTCGCGGTGTAGTAGATGAGTGGCCGTGTGGTTGCGCCGGATGTCGCTGCGCCGCTCGTTGTCCACCACCACTTCTGCTTCAGCGCCGACGGCTACACTGCCCTCCACCACCTCGCCTACATGGACGATCAGGCCCGGCGTGGGCTGGCGTACATCATCCACCCGCACGCGGCCAGTGGGCAGCTTGATCCAGCCGGTGTCGCTGATCTCACCGCCCGCTTCCAGGTAAAATGGGGTGGCGGCTGTCACCACCTCCACCGTCGCGCCCTGCGCCGCCTGGCCGACCACCTGCTGCTCTTGGATCAGGGCCACGATAGGAGCGGTGAGGTGGTAGCTGCGATAAGGATCATAACGCACCCCGGCCGGTGGCAGTTGCCCCGTCCTCGTCAGGCTTTCCAACAGGTCAAGATAGAAGTTGCCCTGTGTGGCATATTGTCCAAAAGCGCCGGCCCCGCTGGCGGTGGCGTGTGCCTGTTGCGCGGCGCGGAAGCCCGCTTCGTCTACCCCGAAGCTATGTTCCGCCGCCACATCCCGTGTGATCTCCAGCGGCAGGCCGTGGGTGGCGTAGAGGTCAAAGGCAATCTGGCCGGGGATCTGGCTCTGCCCCGCGGTGCGCAGCTGATCGAAGATGCTCTCCAGGCGCGTCAGGGTGTTTTCCAGCGTGCGCAGGAAGCGTTCTTCCTCCAATGTCACCGTCTGGCGAATAAAATCCGCCCCCCGGCGCAATTCGGGATAGGCCGCGCCGAAGGCTTCAATGTACGCCTGGGCTACCTCTGCCAGGAAAGGTTGGGTGAAGCCTAATTTGCGCCCAAAGCGCGCCGCCCGCCGAATAATCATGCGCAACACATACGGCCCGCCGCTGTTGCCCGGCAAAACCCCATCCCCGATCAGAAATGTCGCCGCCCGGCCGTGGTCAGCAATCACACGGTAGGCAATGTGATTCGCCTGACGCTCCGCCTCACTATGCCCCAGCAGCGTCTGCACCCGCTGAATGGCGGGCTGGAACAGATCGGTTTCGTAGTTGCTCGGCTGTCCCTGCACAATACGTGTGATGCGCTCCAGCCCCATGCCTGTGTCAATCGAGGGGCGCGGCAGGGGAGTCATCTCGCCCGCCTGGTTCTTCTCGAACTGCATGAAAACGAGGTTCCACACCTCCAGAAAGCTCTCGTCGTCATCCGCGTTGAGCCGGCTGGGGTCCATCTGGCTCAGGTCCTGGCCCAGGTAGTAATGAATTTCTGAACACGGGCCACAGGGACCGACTTCGCCCATCTCCCAGAAGTTATCTTTCTTACCAAAACGCCGAATGCGGTCGGCCGGCAAATACTTTTGCCACAGGCCAAACGCTTCGTCATCGTCCAGATACACCGTGGCCCACAACCGTTGCGGCTCCAGCCCGATCACCTGGGTCAGAAAAGTCCAGGCGTAGTCAATGGCGTCCGCCTTGAAATAGTCGCCGAAAGAGAAGTTGCCCAACATCTCAAAAAAGGTATGGTGGCGCGGTGACGGGCCAACATTCTCCAGGTCATTGTGCTTGCCGGAGACGCGCATACATTTCTGGGCCGTCACGGCGCGGCTATACGCCCGTTTTTCTGCGCCCAGAAAAACATCGGCAAACTGGTTCATGCCGGCGTTGGTGAAGAGCAACGTGGGGTTATCCGGGATCGGCAGGGGAGAGCTAGGGACAACGGTGTGATGAAGTTCGTTGAAAAAGTCAAGAAAAGCTTGCCGAATTTCGGCGCTGGTCATGGGCCTGGTCATAAACATCAACTTGAGTCAGAGTGTGTCTATTCGGCCGGGGCTGGGGCGTTCCTCTGGGCCAACATAATGCCGCCCACACCGTCAGCCCCCGGTCACATAGCCCCATCATTTTAGCCCAGCACGAGAGTAAAGTAAAAAGACAGAATGGACTGCAACGGACTGGTCATTGCAGCCGCAAATTGACAAGGGTTATCTTTCCAGCCACTTGTACATGACCAACGCATCAACATAGCCCTTTGAAGGATGATGAAACGCCTGCGGTAATCGGCCAACAGTAGCGAAGCCAAGCTTGTTCCAAAGCCTTACTGCGCCTTCATTGGTGGATGCCACGAAATTGAACTGCATCGCCTTGTACCCAAGCTCCCTCGCGATCTGCTGGGAGTGTTCGCACATCGCGGTGGCGAGGCCACGCCCCCTGGCCCTTGACGAAACCATGTAGCCGCAATTGCACACATGGTCGCCCGGACCCGCCTGGTTGGTCTTGATGTAATACGTGCCGAGGATCTTCCCGTTCTCCTCAACCACGTAAGTCTTTCTTGGAATATCTATCCAAAGCTTTACGGCTTGTTCCCTGGTAATGTCCCGGGGGTACGCATAGGTTTCACCAGCAGCAGCGATCTCGTGGAAAATGGGCCAGATTTGATCGAAGTCTTCTCTTGTGGCTTCTCGAATGTTCATGGGTCTCAAATTTTGATCACGTGGAAACATAACGCTATTTTAGGTCTCTGATTTCGCGTCAATAACCTAAATCCCGATTATGGCTTTTGTTGCCCTAACGGCATGGGGTTCAGCGGCGCGGCCCTGCCTGCCACTATCCCTGCCAAAGCACAAAGGGCTCGCTGATTGCCAGCCGCGTGAGCAAAACAAATGCGCCCGCTGCAACCTCTTTTTGGGCACTCACCCACTAGCCACACTCCGTGACAGGTGTATATGATCGCAGTGAAACTTCATGCCCGAAGCCGAGACAGGTGTGTGAAGTCAGCGCGATCCTTCGCGGCGTCTTCTAGATCGTCGCGAGGGGTTGACTTACCATGAAGCAAAGATTCGAACCCGATCAGACGTGCCCGCACGCCGCGCAACTCGCCAACATCGTCGCCTAAGGAATCTTTCCCAGGCCACACGACTGGCCCAGACCGCAAAGGTATGGACGCAAGACCGTCGTCGCCGCGAACCATATACGTTAGCTCCAGACGGACCCCATCGCGCTCAAACCCTGTGCCTCCGTCCTCATCGTCGGATGGAGCATGACGCCAGCCGTTTATCAGAAGCAAATTCGCAATCCGTAGAACGTCCGAGAACCATACTGCCAGATCAATATCGTCATGCAATCTTGTTAACGACCCAACGTAAAAGTCGACTGCCCAGCCGCCGAACAACCAGTAAGCGATTCCTGCCTTCTGCAAGCTGTTGCTCACTTCGGCAAGCGCAGACAACTGTAGCGATGATTGCTCTTCAATCACATTCATCTTACACCTTGTCTCCATGCTGCTTTGATAAGTCACCTCATCTTGCTGCCCAATGTGGGCATCAGCCGCCGCGAGCGCAGCGAAGCGGTCGGCTGCATGCCGTGTTAGCCCGCTCTTGGTCACATAATGAATGGGCTAACGTATCGTAACCTGCCCGACCCAACCGGGCGCAGAGTCGGTTTTCTGCCCAAGGAGCATGTTCAAGTGTGCGGCGTGTTCTTGGACGTGCCGCATGTTATAGAGGAGTAGCTCGGCGACAGTCTTAACGCGCCAGTTATTCCGAACTTGCTGGGGCTCGTTTTCGTCTGCCAGACGCTCAATTTTCGCGCGGCACTTGGCGCGCGCATATTCCAGATAGGTTTGGAGCTCCAGTCTGGTGTAGACCCGCTCCGGTAACACAGCATCCATTTCTAGTTCCGAGAGCGTAAAGGGTGACGGAACCGTAAATCCGTCCGCCGACTCAGAACAATAGTAGTCGAGCCAAAAAATCGCATGATAGGCGACATACCAGAATTCGGTGAATTCGGGCTGTACGTTTGACTCGCGCCAGAGACGCGCTTGCCAGAGTTCTTCGGGACAGGTGTTGAGCGCATTTAGTAGCGTCTCAATCGCGGCGCCGAATTGGCACCAAAGGGCTTCCTTCCAAAGTGGACTCATCTCATCACCCCAGCGAATAGGTCGCGTTCCAGTGTACTACCAATCGTGCATTTGGAATGACTAAAGCGGGCTATTTATATATCATCCTGCACCCCGCAGGCTAAATAGCTTGCAAGGGTGTTTAGCATACACATGCTAAACACCCTTGCTCCAGACAAAATGGGCGGGATATGTTGCAGGTCTGCAAGATATGATACCAAAATGGTTGGATATTTGGCATGTCCATGCTCTATATAGCATAGCTGGCAAAAAAGGAACCGACTATGAGTGGCTTATAAGGTCTTGTAGATAGCTCGTCAACACAGGGCGATTTGCTGATTCGCTTTCTCCATAGAGGGGCCAGCACGACACGGGGATGATCCACAGAGTGCTATTGCTCTCGATCTATTTTTGGATGGCAGGCAGGTAGACCCGGTGGGGCACGGTTACGATGATTTGCCCGCTCATGCCCAGACCACCCGGCGCGCCATGCAGATCGCAGTAGAAACGGTAGCTCCCGGCCGCCAGGAACGTGTAGCTAAACTCTGTCCCCGTCGTCTGGGTGGCCCAGAGGCCGTCTTCGCTGACCAATGGATGCTGGGCAAAGCTACCCACCCAGGTCATCGTGTCACCCACCATGATCGTGGTCTCCGGTGGGGTGTAGACGCAACAGGTGAAGGTGGTTGTGAAGGTGGCTAAGGGCGCCTGAGCCTCCACCCGCCTTTTTTCAGCTCCCCGGACGAGCAAGATCAGCAGGAGTAGGGTCAGGAAGGTTATGTGATAACCCATTCTTGTGACTGAGCGGTAGGTCAACATCTATTTTACTCCCGTCAGGTCTGTACTTCAGGCCAGCATGGGTGCGACCTGGATGATCGCCCGGTGTTCGTTATGACCCTGATGGGGAACCATGACATAGGGCCGAACCTGAGGGCATGGCGGTGGTCCCTGCGTACAGTATACCGGGAAAAATACCCCCGTAGCAAGAGGGGCGGATTGGGCGTCTACAGCGCTTGACAGACGCCCCGGCCCATGCTACGATTGCGACTCAATAGAGGATGTAAAGACAGTGACCTGGAAGAGTAGCACACGTCACCCCTCTCCAGAGAGTTGACCCCCCGGCTGCAAGGTTGATGATGGGGCCGTGTGTGAATGGGCCAGCGAGTTGGTCAGGCGAATCACAACAGTAGTCTGACCCGGCCGCCTCCGTTATCGGGCAGCGTTGCCGCAACCGGCGTCTCCATCCAGGCTATGAGACGTCAGGGTGCCCGGCGGCGGATGAGTGAGGCCGAATGGCCTAATGTGGGTGGCCCCGCGGGAGTGTCATCAGGCGCTCTCGTCCCAAATTGGGATGAGAGCGTTTTTTGTTGCGTTGCGCCCGACGGCCGGGACTGGTGTCTATACTGGCTGGAAGCCGCGTGAGGTATCTATGCCGCGTCAAGTTTATCAACCCGCTCTGGAAACGTTCCGCGCCCTGGTCGGCGATGGCGCTACCTTGATTCCTGTTTACCGCGAATTTGCCGCCGACCTTGAAACGCCGGTCTCGGTCTATCTCAAGTTGATGGACCCCCACGCTCCCTCCTTTTTGCTCGAATCAGTTGAAGGGGGGGAGCAGATTGGACGTTACTCCTTTGTGGGCGTCCACCCACGTGGGATGGTCACTTTGCATGGGCGGGAGATCACCCAGACCGACGCCGCCGGTCAGGCGCAAACTCGACCCTTGCGGCCGGGGGAAGACATTTTGCATGTTTTGCAGGCGGAACTGGAGCGCTTTCGGCCGGCCTATATCCCCGGCCTGCCTCGCTTTGTGGGAGGCTGTGTAGGCTATCTGGGTTACGATGTGGTGCGCTTTTTCGAGCGCCTGCCCGCCACGGCCGCAGATGTCTTGCATCTACCCGACGCTGTTTTCCTTCTGGCGGATACACTGGTGGTCTTTGACCATGCACGCCATCGCCTGCTGATTCTGGCCAACGCCGTGCCGGAAGCTGATGTCGAAGCCGCCTATGTCCAGGCCATCCAGCGCATTGAGGCGGTGGCAGAGCGATTGCTGCGCCCCATGCCGGCCGTCCCTCAGTGGCGTTGGCGCCTGCCGCCCGATGCCCAACGCGAGCTTGTTTCCAATGTCGCGCCCGACCAGTACGCCACCATGGTGGAACAGGCGCGCCAACACATTGCGGCCGGTGACATCTTTCAGGTAGTCCTCAGCCAGCGTCTCAGTCGACGCACCGACGCCCACCCTTTCGCCATTTATCGCGCCCTGCGCATGTTGAACCCTTCCCCCTACATGTTCTATTTCGACTTTGGGGGTTTGGATTTCCAGGTCATTGGCGCGTCGCCGGAGATGCACGTGAGGTTGGAAGATGGCATCGCCTCCATCCGCCCCATTGCCGGCACGCGGCGGCGCGGCAGTAGCGAAGCGGAAGATCGCAACCTGGCGGAGGAGCTGTTGCGCGACCCCAAAGAACGAGCGGAACACGTCATGTTGGTCGATCTGGCGCGCAACGATTTGGGGCGCGTCAGCCATTACGGCTCTGTCAAGGTGCGGGATTTGATGGTTATTGAGCGCTATAGCCACGTCATGCACATCGTCAGCCATGTGGAGGGCAGGCTCAAACCTGAATTGGACGCCTTTGCTTTGATGCGCGCCACCTTCCCGGCCGGAACCGTCAGCGGTGCGCCCAAGATTCGAGCCATGGAGCTTATCGAGGAACTGGAGGGCGAAAGGCGCGGCCTCTACGCCGGGGCGGTTGGTTACTTTGGCTATGATGGCAGCATGGACACCTGCATCGCCATTCGCACTATGGTCATGCGCGGCGACACCGTGTACCTTCAAGCCGGGGCCGGCATTGTGGCCGACAGTCTGCCCGCCAATGAACATCAAGAGTGCCTGAATAAAGCGCGTGCCCTGGCGGTGGCAGTGGAACGCGCTGAACAAGGTGTTTTATAAGCCTAGATTCTTCGTTCGTAACCGTGGTACCCTTACCACGTAGGGGCGAACACACAGGTTCGCCCCTAACGGTTGGGAAACCACCGCTACGACGAACAGGTATGCGCGCTGTAGGAAAACCTTCGCGCCCTTTGCGCCTTCGCGGTGAGAACAAAATGCTGGCGCGGTTGGGAAAACGCGGCTACGGCTTTTGTTGAGATACTCGTAGGAGATAGAAAAGATGACTCAACGCCAACGGATTTTGACCGGCGACCGCCCCACCGGGGCGATGCACCTGGGGCACTACGTGGGCAGCATTAAAAATCGTGTTGCCTTGCAGACGCAATATGAGAGCTTTTTTCTTATTGCCGACCTGCACATGCTGACCACCAAGAATACGGCTGATGATATTTTTAACATTCGTACCAACGCCTATGAGGTGGCGATGGCTAATCTGGCTTGCGGCCTCGACCCGCGCCACTGCACCATCTATCTTCAGAGCGCGATTCCCGCCGTGTATGAGATCAACCTCATTTTTGAGATGTTGGTTAGCGTACCCCGCCTCAGCCGGCTTCCCTCGCTTAAGGATATGGCGCGTAACGCCCACATCGACGAGATGCCTTTCGGCCTGTTGGGCTACCCGGTTTTGCAGGCGGCCGACATCATGACGCCGCGCGCCCACCTGGTTCCCGTCGGCAAAGACAATCAGGCGCATGTGGAGATCACCCGCGAACTGGTGCGCCGTTTCAACTTTTTGTATGGCGATACCCTACCTGTGCCTGACTATCTGGTGGAAGGGGATACGCTGGTGGGTACAGACGGCAATGCCAAGATGAGCAAAAGTTTGGGCAACTGCATCTACCTCTTTGACGACGCCAAAGCGGTGGAGAAGAAAGTGTTTGGCATGTACACCGATCCTAACCGCGTCCACGCCAATATCCCCGGCCGGGTCAAGGGCAACCCGGTTTTCATCTACCACGATCACTTCAACCCCAACCGTGAGGAGGTGGACGATCTGAAGCGGCGTTACAAGGTGGGTCAGGTGGGGGATGTGGAGGTCAAGGAAAAGCTGGCGCGAGCCATCAACGCTTTCCTCGATCCCATTCGTCAGCGCCGGGCGGAGTTGGAGGCCGACAGTGGCTTTGTGGAGCAGGTGATCTATGAAGGGACGGTGCGCGCCAACCGCGAAGGGGAGGCCACCATCCTGGCGATGAAAAAAGCGATGGGGCTGACCGGCGTCTGGAACAGAATCAGCCGCAAAGGTCGCGACCGGCTGGACAAGAAAGGCAGTCTGGTTGAAGCGGCCGGCGCGGTGGAGCCGGGGGCAGCTTAAAGGGGTAGGGCCATGGTTGTGGTGATTGACAATTACGACTCCTTTACGTATAACCTGGTGCAATACCTGGGCGAGATGGGGGTGGAGCCGGTAGTTTTTCGCAACGATGCCTTGACTGTGGCAGAGGTGGTGGCTTTACAACCGACCCACATCGTCATCAGCCCCGGCCCAGGCGACCCCCACGCCGGTGGTATTTCCAATGCCGTGATTCAGGAACTCGGCCCGCATATTCCCGTCCTGGGGGTGTGCCTGGGACATCAATGTATTGGGCATGTTTACGGCGGAGTGGTGACACGCGCCCCACGCCTGATGCACGGCAAAACCTCGCAAGTGTACCACACCGGCAAGGGATTGTTCACCGGCGTGCCCAGCCCCTTTAACGCCACACGTTACCACTCCCTGATCGTCGAAGAGCCAACGCCGGCCGAACTAGAAGTCACAGCTTTCACCAGTCAGGGTGAGGTGATGGGGCTGCGCCACCGACGGTACCCGGTGGTGGGCGTCCAGTTTCACCCGGAGAGTATTTTGACCGAGCACGGCCGGCGCATTTTGCAAAACTTTCTCGACGGCCGGCTGTAAGGCAGGGTATGATGTTGCCCAACAGTGCATGAGTGCGGTTCGTCACTCCCGTGAAAACGGGAGCGCGGCTACAAACGGGTATGATGTTACCGGATAGCATACGTTTTTTGCAGCGGGGCTGGTTCAACAGCAATGCCACGCTTATTTTGGGCCAGGCTGGCCCGGTGATGATCGACACCGGCCATGAACAAGACGCTGCCGACACCTTGCAACTACTGAGATCGGTTGGGATTGACCCGGCCTCCCTCTCCCTGATCGCCAACACCCATTGCCACTGGGATCACCACGGCGGCAATGCAGCCCTTAAGGCGGCCAGCGGCGCGCCGGTGGCCCATAGCCGTCTCACCGCTGCCTTGTTCCAGCAGCCGGATCGTTGGGCGATGTGGATGGACTACTTCGGTCAGGATGTAACGCTCGTCATGCCCGATGTGATTTGGGACATCGGCCAGGATGTGCAGTTGAACGGGTTGACTTTTCAGATTTTGGGAGCGGCCGGCCACGCCATGGACGCCATAGCGCTGTATCAGCCGGACCATCGCGTGTTGATTTGTGGTGATGCCCTGCTGGATGGAGATTTTGGCATCTTAAACGTAGCTGTGCATGGTTGGGAAGCGCTGGACGCGGCCGAGGCTACCTTGCGCCGCTTCCAGGCATTGGATGTGGCAGTGGCCTTGCCGGGGCACGGCCCGGCCTTCACCCATGTCCACGCCAGCGCCGGTCTGATGCTCAGGCGGTTGGATAAGTTCCGTCGCAACCCGGCCTGGCTGGCGCGCCATCTGATGCGGCGGGTCTTGCTGGTCTATTTAATGGGTATGGCCCCCATTGGGCGCGAGGCCTTCATCGAATACGTCCTCCAATGGCCCTGGGTACAGGATTATGTTCCGTGGTTGGGTAGCCAGGACGCCGCCGGGCTGTTTCACAAGCTAATTGATGAATATGTGCTGGCCGGCATGGTGACGGAAGACCAGGGGTTGTTGATGACCCATATTGTGCGCTGAGGTTGGCGCGCCAGGAGTGTGTATGCCTCTCAAACCGATGATTGCCCGGTTGATCCAGGGACACAGCCTGACCTTTGACGAGGCGCAGGCGGCGATGGAGGCCATCATGCAGGGGACTGCCACGCCAGCCCAGATAGGCAGTTATTTGACAGCCCTGCGTATGAAGGGAGAGAGTGTGGAGGAGATCGCCGGCAGCGCGGCCGCCATGCGCGCCCATGTGGTGGCTGTGCCGGCCACCTGGCCGGCCGATACGCCCCTGGTCGATACCTGCGGCACAGGCGGGGATGGCAAGCACACCTTCAACATCTCCACCACCGCCGCTTTTGTCGTGGCCGGGGCCGGCCTCAAGGTAGCCAAGCATGGTAACCGCGCCGCCAGCAGTCGCAGCGGTTCGGCGGATGTGCTGTTAGCCTTGGGGGCCAACCTTGACCTGACACCCCAACAGGTGGCCGGGGCCATTCAGGAAGTGGGCATCGGCTTTCTCTACGCCGTCCACCATCACCCGGCCATGCGCCACGCTATCGGGCCGCGCCGCGAATTGGGGCAGCGCACGATTTTTAACTTACTGGGGCCGCTAACCAACCCGGCCGGCGCGACCCATCAGCTGCTTGGCGTCTACGCCCCAGAGCTAACGGAGCCATTGGCGCACGTGCTCCACACTCTGGGGAGCCAGGCTGCCTTCGTGGTGCATGGAGCAGATGGATTGGATGAGCTATCCATCACCGGTCCCAACCGCGTCAGCCACCTTGTCGCCGGGCAGGTGCGCACCTTCACCTTAACGCCGGAGGAGGTGGGCCTGCCCTATGCCCAGTTGGCGGCGCTGGTGGGTGGAACACCGGAGGAAAACGCTGCCATCACCCGCGCCATCTTAAGCGGCGTCGACCGTGGGCCGCGCCGTGATGTAGTGTTGTTTAACGCGGCAGCTGCCTTGTGTACCCTTACCGGAGATTGGGCGGCCGGTCTGGCGCAGGCCCGCCACGCTCTCGAAAGTGGCGCTGCCTGGCAAAAGCTGGTAGATTGGATCGCCTACACCCAGGCCCCGACGGTGTAGGGGCAAACTCCCGTTTTCACGGGAGCGAGCCTCTGTGTGTTCGCCCCAACCTTCAGACCGAGGCCTGCACGGAGAGTCCCCATGAGTGTTTCCCATCTCGCCCGCCAACGGGGCAAAATGTTAGATGAAATCATGGCCTACCACCGCGACCGCCTGCCGAAGGTGATGCGCGAGCTTCCCCTGGTGGATGTCCAGGCCCTGGCTATGACGGCCCCTCCGCCGCTTGACTTCTACGCGGCGCTCGACCGGCCGGGCCTCTCCCTCATCGCCGAGTGCAAGAAGGCCTCTCCCAGCCGGGGCCTGCTGTTGCCCGACTATGATCCAGTGCAACTGGCCCAGACCTATGTGCGCGGTGGGGCAGCCGCCATCTCGGTGCTAACTGACGGCCGCCATTTTCAAGGCTCGCTGGCCCATCTGGAGGCGGTGCGGACGGCTTTAGGGGAAGCCGTACCCCTGGTGCGCAAAGATTTTATCTTCCACCCCTACCAGGTCTACGAGGCGCGTGCGGCCGGGGCAGACGCCATTCTCCTGATTGCCGCCGTGCTGTCGCGCACTCAGCTGCATGAGTTGCTGGCGTTGGCGCGCCGTTTGGGCATGGAAGCGTTGGTGGAGATTCACGACTTGAACGAATTGGCCTGGGTGTTGCCGCTGGGGCCGCGTGTGATCGGCATCAACAACCGTAACTTGCAGACCTTCGAGGTGGATTGGAACAACAGCCTGCGTCTGCGCCCCCACATCCCGGCCGGGATACATGTGGTGGCGGAGAGCGGCATCCAGACGCCCGACCAGGTGCGTGCCTTGCGCGACGCCGGCCTCAACGCTATTCTGGTGGGGGAAACCTTGGTGCGCAGCCGACACATCTTGCACACCGTGCGCGAATTGGTGGAGGCCGGCCGGCCGGACGCCACATAACTGATCAGGCCGGAGTGCTGGCTTCCAGCCGGCCGATGTCAAGCAATGTCAAGATCAGGGTAACAGGAGGAAAACAATGTCACCAACGGAAGATTGGATCACACGTTACAACTACGCGGCTTTTGTACTCGATAAAGTGCTGCCCCTGTTAGACTTTGAACACAGCCCCCCTCTGGGCAAGCCTGCCCCCAGCTTCCCCCTGTGGGACCTGGAAGGCCAGGAAACCACCCTCCAGGCCATCTGGCGGCGTCACGATTTCACAGTGGTGGAGTTTGGCAGCTTCACCTGACCCTATTGTGGGATGGCGGCGCCATCCATGAATGCGCTGGCGCAGCGCTTTGCCAACGACGGGATTGGCTTCATCTTGCTCTACACCCACGAAGCCCACCCCGGCGACTACTATCCGCATCACACCACTATGGCCCAAAAGCTGGCCCAGGCCCGCGCCATGCGCGATCTCCTGGGCGTCGACCGGCCGATTCTGGTGGATGCCCTCGACGGAGCCTGCCATCGAGCTTACGGAGCCATGCCCAACATGACCTGGATTTTCATGCGCAGCGGCATCCCAGTCTACAAATCGGATTGGACGGACGCCCCCAGCGTGGCCGACGCGGTGGCTTATCTGGTGGAGGTCATGGCACGGCGGCGGCGCGGCGAGCGGCTGGCCCCCTTCCGTGTCGAGCGCCTCGACTATCGCACCAAAGATGATGCCGCCTTCCAGGCCGGCCTGGCCCGCAGCGGCCCCCGCGCCATTCAGGAATACACTGCTGCTTTCCGTCCGAGGACGTAGCCCGGCGACTGTTCCAATAACTATCCCCCTTCCCCGGCCCTCTTGGAGCAGCGCTCAAGATGATAAAGAAGCTGTTCGACCCCAGCCGTATCAGCGTCCACCCCCTCACGCCGGATCGCTGGTCGGCGTTGGAAGATTTGTTTGGCCCTCAGGGCGCGGTTAACGGGTGTTGGTGCATGTATTGGCGCATCGGCAGCGACTATCGCCAGCTGCCCCGGGAGGGGAACAAGGCGGCCTTTTACGAGCTGGTGCAAGAGGGGCCGCCGCCGGGGCTGCTCGCTTTCTACGAAGAGCAGGCGGTGGGCTGGTGTCAGGTGACGCCCCGCGCCGCTTTGCCCTGGCTGGTGGAACGCGCCTGGCGGCTCAGGCGGGTTGATGATACGCCGGTGTGGGTCATCTCCTGCTTTTACATCCGCAAGGGGTATCGCAAACGGGGTGTGACCACGGCCCTGATTGTGGCGGCACTGGACATGGCCCAACGCGCCGGCGCGCCCGCCCTGGAAGCATACCCGCTGGACGCCAACCTGACGCCCAGCACCTCCAGCACCGGCTATCTTTCCACTTTTGAGCAGTTGGGCTTCAAGGTGGTGGCGCGTCATGTCCCGCCGCGTCCGATTGTACGTTACGATTTTGGCCCCGGCGGGGAAGCCGACTAAAGTCGCCACGCCAAACCACCGACAGCCAGGTTACAAGGCGTGTGGCTTCAGGGAGTTCCCAACACAATCGGGTTGAGGAAAATGGGGTGGCCCAGGGCTTCCAGGGTGGGGAGGTAGTAGAAGCCGGTGCGTAGCTGATAGGTTCCAGGCGGGAGCTCCGGCGGTAGAGGGATGCGGTAGCGGTCGCGGACGATCTCGCCAGGCCGCCAGTCGAAGGTGGGGTAGCCGGCCGGTGGGCGATCCAGTTGAGCCACGATTTGTCCGGCCCCATCCACTAGATGCACGTAAGCAGTGTAGGCCAGCGGCGCCGACTCGGTGGCCTGCCAGATAAGCGTTACCTCCAGGTGGTCTGGAGCCAGGTGTTGACTCCATCCCACCAACGCCAGCCCCGGCGCAAAGGCCTGATCCGTCAGGTGGTCGGCCGGGGTGCGCGGCCCAGGCAAGACTGTCAGCCGCTCGTAGCCATTGCCGGGCCGGGCGATGAGATCGGGGAAAGTTTCCACCAACGCCTGGCGCGCCGGCTGCGCGTCGGGGCGTAGGTAGTAGATGGCCGGGGCAGCTGGCGCGCCCAGGGGCAGCAATGTCTGATCCCCATTGTAACTGCGTAGCCGCTCCCCCTGACCTTGCAGAGCAAAGTAAATCGTAGCCATCTCCGCCTGGGGGGGTGTCAGGTAAAGCAACGCCCCGGCCGGCTGCGCGGCTGCATCCAGCCCCAGGTCCCAATCGGGTTGATAGAAATCGGCTGCCAGTTGGGGGTGCGTGGCGTAGCGGCGAAAATAGTCGCGCACTGTCAGCGTCAACGATGCCGTCAGGGCGACCGCGCCCACCAACACAGGCAGCGCCAGGTTGCGCCGCCGCGCCGCCCATCGGTTCAGCCACCACGCCCACATCTGGTACGCCCCCAGACTGACCAGGATAGCGGCTGGGGGCGCGGCCCCGATCATGCGACCAAAATGGGGGGCGTCACCGCTCAGGATGGTGGGCAGCAACATCACTCCCAACCAGAGGAGCACGAACTGAGCGCGCGGGCTGGCCCACTGCCGCACAGCGACCCCCACCCCGGCCACAAACGCCAGCGCCTGCAGCGGATCGAGAAACGGCCGGCCGGGCAAATTGTGGCGCAGGTGCGTCTCCCCATAGATCAGCAAACCCTGAAGCGCTCGCCCTACATTCAGCAGCCAGGTCAGCCACGGTTTGTCGGGGATGGTTCCCTTCCCCCGGTTAGCGACATAGGTCATCCGAAAGACAAAGAAATAGGGGTTGCGCGCAAAGTAGAGCAAGAGCGGCAGCGATGTTGCCAGCGCCGCTGCGACCAGCAGCAAAAAGGCGCGCCACTCCCGCCGCCAGGCTCCCGGCGCGAATCGCCAGCGCAGCAAAATAGCCAGGGCAAAGAGAAGGGGAAAAAGACGCGCCGCGGCATAACTGTACAGGCCGGCCCCGATGAACACCCCGCTTAAGGCCCACCACACCCCCAACTGTTGCGGCCGGCCGGCCAGACCGCGCCAGAAACAGGCCACCGCCAGCGTTGCCAGGGGTAGAAAGAGCATCAGGCGCAACCCAAAGCGACTAAAGTGGACGGCCGGCAGCAGAATAGCCAGGACGAAAGCCGCCAGCAGGGGGATAACCAGCCGCTGCCGCCGATCCGCCTGCTGAAACAAGGCAGCCGCGGCCAGATAGGTCGTTCCAATGGCGACCACCCCGGCGGCCGCCGGCACAGCCCGCACAGCCAACGGGGTGGGGCCGAAAAGTTGAATGGAGAGCGCTATCAGATAGATGTGCAGCGGTTCGCGCCCATAATTCCCCTCAAAAAAAAGCGGCCAGCGGGTGGGTGTGGGCGGCTCCTCCGGGTGTGCCTCCTGGGCGTACAGCTCCCACCCTTCATGAAATTGGGGAAAGGTTTCCCCCTGCAGCAGCGCCAGGGCGTCCAGTCCATTGTACGCTTCGTCGTGGTAGAGGCCAGGCGGCAGGCTGTCCAGGCCGCTGAAACGCAGCAGCCCCCCAAGGAGCATAATCAGCCCCAGCAGCAGATAGGGATACGCTGGCCGTTCTGATTGGCGTTTCATGGCCAGCTTGCTTCTCCCAGGAAAATGCGGTCGCCGGCCGGGCTTTGCCAGCGTTCGCCGGTAGTGGGGTGATAGAGGCCCACCCACAGGCTATACCTTCCAGGGGCGACATCGGCCGGCCACACCAACCGGCTAAATTGCCACAGCGCGTCGCCGGCGCGCCACCCTTGCCACACCGCCCCCAGACCGTCCCACTGGGCCACCATGCGCCCATCGGGGGCGGTAAGGTGCAGGAAGATGTGCACCGGTCGGGGTTGTCCCAGAGCGTGCCAGTGAGAGATCACCCACAGCTCGTCCAGGTTGTATTGGTAGGTCGCCTCTTGCAGCGTGATGCTTCCCTCTTCCTGGTGGAAGGTCAGCGGTTGCTCCAGCGCGGATTCAAGGCTTAGGCCGGCTGGAAGCTGCCGCTCCGTCTGGCGCTGATATAGGGTGTAGGGGGGCGTGCTGGTGGCGACGGTGCAGCAGCTGTCCAGCAGTTGCGTTTGTAACCGATGGCTGAAGGGGATATCGGTTGCCAGCGCCAGCCAGGCACGTGGTGCACCTGGCAACAACAGGCTTTGTGTCGGATCGAACCAGCTTAAGGTGAGATCGTTGCTGTCCCACTGCTCCCAGGCCGTCTCATCCAGGTCGTCAATCTGGAGGCCTCCCAGCGCTAGAGCCGTTGGCGCGCCTTCGGCCGGCACCTCGTAGAGGAAGATGGAGTAGCCAATCTTGGCGATGGGCGTCTGGGTGCGAAACCAGGCCAGGCGATCATGATCCTCGAACAACACTCCCTGCAAATTGGTGGCGCTGATAGCGTAGAGGCCGGGGGCCGGCCGGCGCAACGAGGTTGGCTGGGCTTCTGGCGGCATGAGGCGCGGAGGGAAGCTGGGCAGCCCGGTATAGGAGATGCCATAATACTCTGGCCGCCCCTCGCCAAAGTAACTCAGCCAGATGTGATCCACCCCCTGCTCATCCAGCCATGTTTTCAGGCCCGCCAGGTCTTGCCCCCAGTCCAGGTTGCTATCCACCAGCGCCCGCCACCCGTCATCCGGTCCGCCGGCCAGGGGATTGAAATAAGCCAGATAGTGAGGGGCCAGGCGCAGGGTGTCCAGCGCCAGCCACAAGACCAGCAGGGTCAAAGGGAGACCCGGCAGCCAACGATGCCGGCCGGAAGCCGGCGCTCCTTGTGTTCCGGCCGGGGCAGCCGCAGGAGCCAGACGATACGCTATGATGAGCGCCACAAAGGGTAGCAGCAGCAAAACATGGCGGTAGCCGATGTTAATCCCACTCGTCAGGCTGAAGGCCAGATAACCGGCCGGAACCAACCCCAACGCCGCTCCCTCCCATCTCCGCCAGCGTCGCACCGGCCGCGCCAGCGCCCCGATGAAAAGGAGCCAGGTCGGCCAGGGTGTTTTCAGCGCCAGCGCCACAGGGAAGTAATACCACCACCCCTCATCGGAATAGCGTCCCAGAAGAAAGGCGGGAGTCGCTTTTTGCATCCGCCCCCCCAGGTCGCTAAGTTGCTCGATGTAGGCCGCCAGGGGCAGGGTGCGCCCTCCCAGCAGGGCGCTGAAGGAGGGGAGTTGCGCTGGCAACGTCCCCACCTGAAAACTGTAGCTGGCCCACAGGGTGAAGAAAGCGGTCAGGGGGTAGATCAGCCCCAACCCCAGCGCCAGCCGCAGCGGAAAGCGCCCCCCGGCGCGCCACGCCCGCCCGATCCCGATGAGGGCCAGGACCCCCAGGCATAGAAGCACCAGACCGGCCGTGAATTTGGTGTTGAGCAACAGGCCCAGCCCCACCCCGGCCAGCACAAAGTTGATCCCCTGCGGCCGGCGCACGGCCCGCCACAAGGTGTAGGTAGCCAGAAGCGTTCCGGCCGCCAGGCCTAGATCCGTCGTTGCCAGCGTGCCATGGGCCAGGATATTGGGATCAAAGGCCAGCACCCCCATAGCCAGCGGCGCGGCCCAGGGAGCGTGGGACGTTGCTTCGGCAGCAAAGCGCCCCACGAGTGCGATCAGCCACAGCCCCAGCCACACTGTCGGCAGCCGCCCCAGGAACAGGATATGCGCCACGTCGTTGCCGATCTCCCACAGAAACAGCTCGGCCGGCCGGTGAAAGCTGCTCTCCGTCCAGGAGGGATCCGTTGTCGGCAGGCGCACCCTGGCGTCGTGGGCCAGCAAGAGCGCATTCCAGACGTTCAACCCAATGGGATGCCCCACCCGCATGTGCTGGTTCTCCCCCCGAATGACCCCCAGCCCCCGCACCAGGAACCCTTGTTCATCCATCGTAGGGGATTTCTGGCGCACGGCCGGCAGCGCCAGAGCATAGAAGCATAGTAAGAAAAACGCGCCCCATAAGGGGCGCAGACGCGAGGAACCAGACATGGGGATGAAAGGCGGGGCGGGTTAGGAACCCGCCCCTACTGGACATGAGCGGTGTAGCTCAATCCAACGGCGTCACCGTGATGTAGTCAAAACGCCAGGTGGAGTTGTTGTACTCATCTGTAGAGCCAAAGAAGCCGAAGTAAGGATCGTTGATCCATTCAGTGCTAGGGTATTCGGCGATCAGATGACCATTGATGAACAGTTTCAGGCCGGTGGTCAACACTTCCACCCGCCATACATTCCAACCATCCGCTGATGTGTGAGGAATCGGCTCCACCCGCGGCCAGGAGGCTTCATCCCAGCTGAGACGTTTCATGGGGCTGCCGCCGCACTCCAGACACCAGGCCAGGTAATCGATGCGCTCCCATTGCAGCTTGAACACATCCGGGCTGGCGATGCTCTTGTTGATGATGTTGGTGTTGTAGAAGTGGTTGAAACAGTTCTGATGCAGGTAAATGCCATCAAAACTGCCGTACACCGGACAGAGCTCGCCATTCCAATCGCCGGCAAAGACCAGGCCGGTAGAGATCAGGTTGCCCAGATGGGCTGGCTGATTTTTATACTCAATGGCGTAGGGCACGGAGGGGGCTTTGGCCAGAGGGCTGAAGATGCCCCAATCCCATTTGTCCGTCACCGCCACGACATAGGTTCCATTTTCGTAGAAGCCGATCACTTCTTCCAGGTAGGTTGTCCGGCGCATACTCCAACCGCTGCCGACGTCATCGAAGTCGTCATGATAAGCGCCGACCACCGATTGGATGTTCGACCAATCGCTGAAACGCCCGCCCACTGTCGCCCGCACGCGGTAGAAGTGTTCATTCTTAAAGGAAGCAGCATGGGCAAAGCTTTTGGAGGGAGTGCTGATGACGTAGGTGGTCGCTGTGGCAAAGTCGGCCGTGTTGGCCTCTTGCAGCTCATAGGAGATGCCCGCGCCGCTGTCGCTCCAGGTCACGTTCCACTCATTGGCTGAGTTCGGCCGGCCGATAGCATCCAAAGTCGGCGCGGTCAGGGGAGTGTTGATCACCGGCAGATAAATGACAAGCGGTTGGATGGTGATAGCGGCGCTGCGGGAAAAAGCTTCCCCGTCGCTGCTGCTAAAGAGCGCTTCATTGGTGATCACCGCGCCAGTTTCCAGGTTATCATCCAGCACGCCGCTATAGGTCAGCGTTGCCTGGCTCATTGGCCCCAGGTCACCTGACCAGCTGATAGTGTTGTCCGTCACCTCATGGCTCGTTTCAACCACCGCGCCACTGAAAGTGACCATCAGAGAATCGGCCACATAAGTGAGGCCGGCCGGCAGGGTATCCGTCAACACCACGCCGGTCGCGGTGTAGCTGCCGCTGTTGCTGATAACGACGGTGTAATCCAGTTGCGCCCCGGCCGGGGCAGTGGCCCGATGAACGCTTTTGCTGCTCTGGCTCAAGTCAGGCGCGACCACCGTTGTAGTTGCGGTCAAGGAAGAGGTCAGGCCAGCGATGGTGATATCGGCCGTGTTGGGAATCTCACTCCCGGCCACCGCATTCGCATCAATGCTGGCCTCAAAAGTCACTGTAGCAAAACTACCCGGTCCCAGGTCGCCCTGCCAGGTCACCATGCCCATCGTGTAGCTGAGCAGGGTGGTGGTGACCACCCCCGTCTCGTCCAACATGAAGCTCTCAGCCACAAAGTGGAGCATACTGTCCAGGGTATCGCTCATGACGACGGCTGTCGCCGCTTCGTCGCCGGTATTTTCGATGACGATGGTGTAGGTCAACGTCTGTCCGGCCAGCGCCTCAGCATGACTGACGTTCTTGCTAGATTGGCTCAGATCAGGCGGCCGCTGTTGGCTTTTCACCGCCGGCGGCGCTATTTCAATGGCGTTGTCGTCGGTTAAACTTTGCGCCTGAGCACTGCTCCAAACGCTGGCCAGTGCCGCGCCCATGATCAGAAAAAGAAGCAGACTGATAACAACTCTGGAGCGGGCTGCCGACCGCTCGACGGGAACTTGAAACATAGTGCATAACCTCTGCTAATTAGGTGGACAACACATTCAAAGGCCCTATTGTGCTGTGTTGTGACGAAAGGGTCAAGTTTAACTGGCCTTTTGGGCTTTCAGACGGGCCATATCGGCCAAAAGTTCGGTCGCCCTCTATTCCCAGCTTGCCAGTTGTGGCAGCGGCAGCTGATCCGCGCCATCCGGTAACAAGAGGCGCTGGCCCGTTGTGCGCTGGTAGACGCCGATGGTCAGCCGGTAATCGCCCCCAGTCGGCGGCGGCATCAGCTGGTGGTATTGCAACACCTGATCGCCTGGATAGAGTCTGTCAGGGACAGCATCCAGGCCATCCTGTTGGGTTGTCGGTGGGCTGTCGGTCGGCGCAGCAATCGGGGTGGCGTGCAGAAAAAGCGCCACATCTGCCTCCAGGGGAGCTGTCACCTGCCAGTAAGTGATCAGCTCCAGAGGCGCGGTCGGCGAGTGGGGCGGGATGTGGTAGCCCACCAGCATGAGCCGGCCGCCAAAGTGGGCAGCCGGAGACAAAGCAACCGGCGCGGCCGGCGGCTGTGGCACGGCATAGACTGCGAAGCCGGGGGACGTCGGGCTGCGATAGAGGGGTTCAGTTGGAACGCCCCCGGCCGCCAGCAGCGCTGGTTGGAGGGGGTCTGATTCCGGCACATACAGGCGTGCCGGTCGATCGACAGGAAAAACGAGAGCCTGCCCTCGCTGCACCCAGCGCGCCTGAGGGTCCGCGCCCAGATTGCGCCGCAGGGTGTCGTCGTCAATAGGTTCAAAAAAACCATCCGCCACCACCGGCGTGGCCGGCGTTGCTTGTATCACCCGGGCTATCTCCAGGAAAATCGTCTGATACTTCAGCCGCGTCTCAAATTGTTGAGGCCAGGCCTCGACGTGCCATGTCAGGGTGCGACCGAGCGTCCAGCCTGCGCCCAGCGCCAGCGCCAACCCCAACCAGACGCGGGGGTAACGGCCAGCGGCCGCCTGCAACGCCACCCCGGGTAGCAGATAAACCACCGGCAAAGCACCGATCAGACGGATGGGGCTGGGAGCGTCGGCGGTCAGGGCGCTGGGGGTGAGAGCGACAGCCAGCCACAGCAGGAGAAAAACGTAGCGCGCCTGACCGGCCCTTCGCATAGTCAGAATAACAGATAAATACCACACCAATCCCAATACAGGATCGAACAGGGGTTGCCCCGGCCACATATACGTCCAGCGCGGATCGCCGGTGAAACCAAAGACGCCCAGGGTGGCCAGGCCAGCTTGCAGCGCCGGCCGCCAATCCCCAGCCTGCAATGCCGCCAGTGGCCCCCCAATCTGGTCGAGCCGCTGCAGCAAGACCGGATTGGCCCGTAAATAGAAAAAGAGGGGGGCATAGACGAGCGCGGCAACGCCCAGGACAATCAGATGATGGCCGGGGCCGGGGTCATGGGGCTGCGCCGCCCCCAGGCGACTCTGCACCCAGGCGTGCAGCGCCAGCAACGCAGGCAGGGCTAACATGACGCTTGCCGGCGTGTAAGTGTAAAGCGCCAGCCCCAAGGCCAGCCCGGCCACCCAGGGACGCTGGAACCAGGCTAGAGCCGCCAGCAGTAACAAGACAGGTTCAGCGATGGGGCGGATGCCCAGGCGGCTGAAGACAATGGGCCACCAGCTGACGGCCAGACCGAGACCCACCGTGGCCGCTGCCCAGGGGCCGTAGTCGCGCCGCGCCCAGCGCCAGGCGAGAGCGATCAGCAACAGACCCAGCGCCACGGAGGGCAGGCGTATACCCAGCACATTGTCCCCCAGGAGCCATTGCCAGGGGGCGGCATAGTAATGGTAGAGTGGCTCGTGCCCGAACCCTTCGGCGAAAAAGAGGGCGTGCCGGCCGGTCAGAATACCTTGCGCGATGTCAGCGTCTAACACCTCGTCCTGGGCCAGCCCCGGTGGCAGGTCGTGCAGGGCAATCAGGCGCAGGCCAGCCGCCAGCACCAACACGCCGGTTCCTACCAGGCGGCCGACTGGAAGGGGGCGCTGGGTGTGGGGGGCGGAGGCCACTCAGGGAACCTCGTAGATCAGAATGGAGTAGCCGACACGGTCATCGGGCGGCCGGGCGCGGAACCAGGGGAAGACGTTTTTCTCTGCCAGGGGCAGCTCCCATAGGTTGCTGGCGCTGATGGCGTAAATCCCCGGCTCTGGCTGGTCGGGGTTGAAGGGAGGGTTCCACCACAGATCGAAGTGGCGCGGCAGGCCGGGCAGCGGTTCATAAGCCAGGCCGTAATAGGCCGGGTCGGCCGAGCCAAACCAGGCCAGCTTGACCTGCGCCACCTCGTGTTCCGCCATCCAACTGTGCAGACGCAGCAAATCTTGACCCCAATCCAGATTGCTGTCGATCAAAACGCGATAGCCATTGTCTGGCCCGCCGGCCAGTTGGTTGAAGTAGCTCAGGTAATGGGGGTGGATCAGCCAGCTGGTCGCGCCGACCGCCAGCAACAAACCGAAGTTCAGCGCTGCCCAGGCGCGGTGTCTCACCTGGGCGATGTACCCTCCCACCAGAATAAAAAGGAAGGGCAGCATGGGCAACAGATGACGGTAGCCGATGTTGAGAGCGCTTTGCATACTGAGGGCGAAATAGAGGACGGCCGGCGTCAAAAGCCAGATGGTGCGCCGGCGCATTCCTGGCCGGCGCAACCCATATCCCACCGCCAGCCCCACCAGGATCAGGGTGGGGAGGGGGGTCTTGACCATGAAGGCGACGGGAAAGTAGGCCCAAAAACCCTCGGTCGAGACCTGTCCCAGCAGAAAGCTGGCGCGTCCCCCTTCGCTGATGAGCAAGATACGCTCAATGCCAGCCCAAAAGGTGGGCATAGGGCCGCTCAGCTGGTTCAAGGGCAGCAGATGGGGGGTTTCAAAGCGCAGCGCCCCCCACTCCAGGCCGAAGATGACCCACACCACCACCAGTCCCAGTAGCCCGGCGGCGGCCGTTTGGGCTACCCGGTGCAACGCCGCCCGCGTTTGCCAGGGGGCCTCGTCTGGGGGAAGCAGCGCCATCAGGCCCCAGATAGGGACAAAGGCGACGGCTGACAACTTGCTGCCCAGAGCCAGCCCCACACCCAACCCGGCCAACAGAAAATGGCTCCAGTACGGCCGGCGCTGCCAGCGCCACAGCCACCAGGTGGCAAGGACGATCATGGCCGTCCCGCCCAGATCGGTGGTGGTGTAGCGCCCATGCGCCAACAGATTGGGGTCCCACACCAGCAGCGCCAGAGTAGCCAGGCCGGCCGTCCGCCCCCTTTCTGGCCAGATGTAGCGCGCCGCCTGGTAACAGCCGGCAGCCAGCCCCAGCAGCAACCAGACGATGGGCAGGCGCGCCAGAAACACCAGGCGCGTCACATCCTGGTTGTATTCCCACAGCAGAAGCTCAGCGAAGCGATACCAGCCGTCGCGCCAGCCCCAACTGGGATCATCGAAGGGCAGGCGCACCTCTGGCAGGGTCAAGAGAGGCAGTGCGCTGAGGGTGTTGATAAGTGGGGGGTGCTCCAGGCTCAGCCGGGGATCACCAGTGCGCAGCAAAGCCAGGCCGCGCGCCAGGTGGTTTTGCTCATCCATGGTGGGGCTATCCCCCACCAGACTATTGAGCGCCAGCCAGTAGGTGAGCAGGAGCAACAGAGAGGCTCCCCAAAGGGAGTGGGTGCGTGTCATGGCGTGAATTATACCCCGGCCTCGTTGCGCTTGAACTTGTGTCAGGATTGGGTATCATTGCCTCTATGTCTGGAAACTTGATGCTGCACCCTGAGATCGAGAAGCGTGATGCACCTTACCTGGAGGATGAGACGGCCGAGGAGCCGCCCTATCAGGTGATCATCCATAACGACGATGTGACGCTGATGGATTTCGTGATTGCCATCTTGATCCGCGTCTTTGAGCACGCTCTCATCATCGCCGAGAGCATCATGTGGCAGGCGCACCTGCAAGGGCAGGCCTACGTGGCGACCTACCCCCTGACAGAGGCCCGTAAACGGGTGGGACAGGCGCACTTTGCCGCTACTCTGGAAGGGTATCCCCTCCATTTTACACTTGAACCCGCCTCGTGAATGCACAGAGGGTGTCTTTTGTCATGCCGGGCAGGTGACATTCGTCATTGGGAGACCGGCCGAGGTATACCTATAATGCAAAGTACTGGATGATCGAGCCACGGCTCATTGTCCCTTCACCTGAACATGACAACTTTGGGCGCGTCTGGTCTCTGCGCGACCGACGCGCGGGGCGCGGGGAGAATACCTTCCGTGGTTGTCATGTTCAGGCCACCAGCCTTATATGGCACCTGGTCTGCAGACGCACCTCGTCGCTCCCGTGAAAACGGGAGGCCAGGGTCATATAAAAAGACAGTAGCCCCTGTCTGACTGCCGTCACGACGCCCGTCCTGACGGCAGTCGCTGTTTGGCCGGGTGCCTGGTTCATCCCACCAGCTGGCGGGCGTAAAATTCATGCCAGGGAGTGGTGGGAGCTTCCGCCAGGTGTTGCTTGCTCAGCCCCACCAGGAGATAGACGATTTCACTTTGGGTCAGCGCCTGCCCTAGCAGATCGTTGAGCGCCTCCTGCAAGTAGGCGGCGTACCAGATGGGCCATTCAGGGTCGGCCCCATCGGTAGCCAGGTAGGCTTGATGGTGGGCATGGCCAGTTTCAAGCAGCAAATGCGCCAGGCGGGCGTAACGGTCATCCGGGGACATTGTTGACTCCTTGCCACCTATCAGGCGGCATTTGTTCGCCGGCCGTCACCGACAACGGCAGGCGATTCTCCGGCGGCGTCAGGGGGCAGACCCACTGCGGGTTATAGGCGCAGGAGGGGTTGTAGGCGAAGTTAAAATCCAGCACTGCCCCGGCCTCCTGCAATCCCAGGTCTGCCCCTTTGATCGCGTCCAGCAAATAGCGCCCCCCACCATAAGTTAAAGCCCCATTGGTGGCATCACCGAAGGGCAGAAACAGCCCCCCACCGTACCCTTCCAGCCAGAAGAGGCTCAGGCTGTGTGACGTGTCCTGCCAGGTCAAGTGGAGTTGGGCCACCCGTGTATAGTGTAACACCCCATCCACGCCCAGATCGACGCTGTAGGCGGCCGGCGGCGCCTCTCGCTCAATGGTGACCGAGATGCGCCAGGCCGGGTTATAATGAAAATAGAGCAGGCCGGCGAAGTGGGCTTGTTGCGCCGGTGTCAAAGGTGTTTGGGGATGGGTTTGAAAGAGGCGGTCACGCCGGGCGCGAAAGAAGCGCCACGCTTCCAGTGGATCAGGGTGGTGTCGAATGGCAGCGTACAGTTCCGCCACCTGCCGGCGCCAATCAGCCAGAGCGAGTCGATCCGGGTGTGCAGTCATAACAGGGGCTATCATACTGTATTGGCAACGTTCATGCCATCCCACCCCGGCCGGCGCCCGGTTGTGGCAAGGCGCCGTTCGTCACTCTTTTCTTTCTTGGCGTTCTTAGCGCCTTCGCGGTTCCATCCTTTTATTCTCACCCCTGGAACGCTGATAACGCTGATGGAACGCTGATAACGCTGATAAAACGCTGATAAAAAGCCCACTATGTGTTCGCCCAGTTCACCCTTTCTTGGCGTTCTTTGCGCCTTCGCGGTTTAACCATGAGGGGGCGAACACACAGGTTCGCCCCTACGTGAAA
>DAOTXO010000132.1:0-32711 GCA_034435495.1 Anaerolineae bacterium | reverse complement strand
GCCCGGTCACGGATCCTTTATCGCCGTAAAGCTTTCTCTTCCAAAATCTTGCGATAGCGGTCGGGGTAGTTATCGCGCAAATAGGTGATCAAGCGCCGACGCTTGCCCACTAGACGGAGCAACCCCCGTCGCGAGCTTTCATCGTGCTTATGTTGCTGCAAATGCTCTTGCAGCTCACGGATGCGTCGATCCAAAATGGCGATTTGAACTTCCGGGGAACCAGTATCGTTGGCGTGTTGACCAAAACGGGACACAAATTCGGCTTTCTGTTCCTTTGTGATAGACATTCCTTTTATCTCCGATTTCATACCTGGCCCAAAAGCCGCCGCGCCGATAAACGTCGCACTTTCGAGCTACTGCGTTATTATACAATCGAACGGTTGTTCACGCCACTTTGACCTGCCGCGTCCTATTGAGGCTTAAGCTATAAGCTGGCAACAGGACTCAGGGCCGGCCGTAAACCAATGTCTGTGGGTAGAAGGCATACCAGCCAAACCAATACGCCAGATGGCCAGGTAAACGCTCCCGCTGGGCCCCGTCCGGGCCGAGTAACGCTTCTTCTGTCACCTGCCAGCTACGGCCGGCGTCGTCCACCACCTCATCGGCTGTGGCTCCCGGCCTGAACTGTTCATCACCACGCCCATAAACCCGCACCTCACCCCCGTTGGAGTAGGTGTAACGGCCGCCGCGCGCGCTGTTGCCCTCCACAAACAACCGCTCCCCGGCCATCACGACCACCAGGCGAGTATCCCCCACCTGATCATTGATCACCCCCTCTTCTTCCAACAACGTCAGGGGGTACGCTTTGGGAATATCGTTCAACCGCACGGCGTAGACATGCTCTTTGGCAAAAAGCGACCGCTCGCGCTGCCACACCGGAAACATGGTGTCCGGGGCGGCAAAATAATCAGCGTAAGCCGCCCCCGGTTCATAGGGGCGAAAATAACCCGTCTCCAGGCTCAAAACCTGCGTTGCGGGGTGTTGCGCCTGCCACGCCTCCCAGGTCGTCAGCACAACAGGCAAAATAGTCAACCGCAGATCGCTTTCCACCAGCTTGCCCAGAACCGGCTCGCCGGTCAGCTGGTTCCACAAGGTGAAGGTCTGGCGGTCATACATCAATTTGTTGCTGCGGTAGAGAAAACCGGAGGAACCGAATGTGTAGGTCACGCCATCTGAGCCGCGCCCATCGTAGGCAATAGCGGCTCCACACAGGGTGCAGTAAGCCAGTGAGACAGGAACACCACCCACGACATCGTTCGCCATCTCGTGCCAATCCATGATGCGCAACGGGTAGGCGCGGCTATCGCCATGGATAGAAAGACCAAACACCACATCATCGGGTGTCAGATAGTCCGCCTCAGTCGCCGGAATGAAGGTTGGGTTATCCAGAGCCGGAATGCCATCCAGCACCACCCCACCCCACTGAATCTCCTCCACACGAATGACGGCCGGCCATTCACTGTTGATCAGGGTGCGGTAGTTGGGATCCAGGCGCGCCAGAAGACGCCCTTTCCAGGCGGCGAAGCCCGGCGGCGGCGTCAGGTCTGTCTGTCCATACCATTCCACCCAGACGGGCCAGTTATCCCCCAGCGCTTGCCCACTCAGGCTTTCCAGCGCCGCCAGATAATCGCGATAGTCGCCAAACACCAAACCCAGCTGACGGGCGCGCAGCAGCTCCAGATAGACCGCCACAAAACGCGTATCGCCAGCGTCCACAATGCGCGCCGTAACCGTCTGGAGATCGCTCAGGCCGCCGGTGAGCAGGGTGTCTAGATACTCGGCCACCGTCTCTTCGGGTAGAGGGGAGCCGGCCGGAATCGGGCGCAGGGAAATAGGCGTCGGCGGCAATGGGGTAGCCGTTGCTGTAGCCGCTGGCAGGGCGACAGGGGAAGGCGTGGCGGTTGGCCCGGTCATAAGGGTAGCGGTAGGCGTCGGGTCGGGCGCGGTCGGCCGACAGGCGACAAGCCCCAATAGCCAGGCGACCACCAACAAACTCAAAGGGCGGGTGAGAGCTCGGTTATCGATCAACATGGCAACACTCCTCATCCGCCCAGTATAAGCCGGCCGGCAGCAAAAGTCAGGCTATGTAAGGGGTGTGTAATAACCAGAGTACTGTTGACACATAAGCTGTGGCCGTCTATGATCATGATTAATCAACTGCATCATCGGTCGCCTTACGTTGGAGCCGCGCTGGTGGGCGTTCCGTTGACCAACCTGATACACTATATTACACTCCCCGACCGCGCCCAGCGGTCACATAATGTTGATGTGGCACACTTGTTTGTCTGTTTCACCCCTTAACACAACCATTGACTCCAGGCGCTGATGTGGCCTCGCCGGATCCCCTTTCCCACCCGACGCTACCGCATCCAGCATGTTACGTCAAGCAGCATCTTTACGATTATCAAATCATAGGAGTTAGGCTATATGCGACGTCAGTCACAATCGAAGGTGGGCGTCTTTATCGACGTGCAAAATATGTATATGAATGGCGGGCGCGGGATGCGCTACGATGTCTTGCGCGAGTTTGCATCGCGGGACGATGCGGAACTGGTGCGCCTCAACGCTTATGTCAGCTTCGACGCGGAACGCGCCCGCATCGACCCGACTTACAACCGCAACGTGAACAACTTTTACTCCCTGTTACGCGACTTCGGCTACAAAGTGATCATCAAAGACGTGAAATGGTATGAGGAAGAGTCGGGCAACCGCTATGGCAAAGCCAACGCTGACCTGGAACTGGCGGTGGATGCCTTGCTGCAATCGGAAAACCTGGATCGCGTACTCATTGCCACCGGCGATGGGGACTTTATTCAAGTGGTGCGGGCTTTGCAAAATCGGGGCTGTCGGGTGGAGATCGTCGCCCTGGACAATGTATCGGCCGACCTGCGGCGCGAAGCTGATATGTTCATGTCGGGCTATCTGGTTCCCAACCTCATTCCCTCCACTTACAACGGTGAGGGAGCGTGGGGCGAAGTCGGGGCGCGGGTGCGCGGCGTCTGCCACTATCACGACGATTCGCGCAAATATGGCCTGATGCGCTATCTGAAATTGATCGGCCCCGGCTTGTGGTTAACCGACAGTCGCAACCCCGATTCTCCCTACGAGACTATCTTTTTCCACGATTCTCACTTACCATCCAATTTTGACGATCTGCTACCTAGCCGGCGGTACATTTTTGAATTCAGCATCATTCCCCGCCGCGACCGCGAAGGGGTGCAGGCCGCCGATATCAGACTGGTGAGTATGTTACCCCAATAGTCAGGCGGTGGGCGCAGCCGCCCCGGCCGGCTTCCAGGTGATCGACGTGATTTCTGGCGGGCAGTTCAGGCGCACATTGGCCCCGGTCACGCCCAGCCCCCGATTGGTGTACACCCAGGCATCCTGCACCTGATAGAGACCCATATCATATTTCTGACCATGTTGGGGCAGGAAAACAGCCCCTATCCCAGGGACGCGCACCTGCCCTCCATGGCTATGGCCGGAAAGTTGCAGATGGACGCGGGGATCACGCGTGAATTGATCGGCAAAATCTGGCTCGTGGGCCAGCAACACAACCACGTCCGCGCTCGATAACCCATCCAGCGCGGACGCCAGGTCAGGCCGACCGACCCAGGGATCATCCACCCCGGCCACCACCAACCCTCCCTCCAACGCCACATGGCAATTGTGCAACAGGGTGATGCCCACTTCTTGCAACCCCTGGCGCACCACAGCCGCACTCTGCCAATGGTCATGATTGCCCAAAACAGCGTAAATACCCAGTCGTGGGTTGAGACGCGCTAGAATAGGAGCCAATTCAAAGATGGCGTCGGCCGTTGCTAGCACATAATCTCCCGTCAACACCGCCACATCTGGTTGCAAAACACGCGCCTCTTCCACGGCCGCCTCGATCTGCGCTGCGGTAGTGAAGGGATGCAGATGAAAATCCGATAGCTGAACCAGTTTCAAATCGGCCAGCTCCGGCCGCCAGGCCGGCAACGGCAGACACACCTGTTCCACCACCAGTCGCCAGGGCTCCACATGGGTGGCGTAAACATAACCGCCAGCCAGCGCCAGACCGCCAGCGGCGGTTGCGCCGCCCAGCAAGCGGAGAAATTGTCGTCGGGAAAAGGGGGCCGACCGGCCACCCCCAGGCTCATCTTCTCTGATCATCATGCCCGTAGCTTACCTTGCTTCTGCCCGCCCCACCCAACCCCAACCCACTGTTTACCCTACGCGCCTTCGGCAACGCTCATTGTTCAATCCTTCCACGATTGAGTATAATCCCTAGACCGAGGTAAGAACAACATGGCACATCGGCGTGTCTATCCCTTTACAGCCATTGTCGGCCAGGAGCGCATGAAACGGGCGCTCATTCTCAACGCTGTGAACCCCCAAATTGGTGGGGTTTTGATTCGCGGCGAACGCGGCACTGCCAAATCCACCGCAGCGCGGGGGTTGGCTGCCCTTTTACCCGACATTGAAGTCGTGGTCGGCAGTCCTTTCAACCTGTCTCCCGATCAACTGTACGACTTCCCCCTGACAGACGGCCGGGAGGTTAAAACCGCCCTCTGCCAGACTCCCTTTGTCGATCTCCCCGTCAGCGCCACTGAAGATCGCGTGGTAGGAACGTTGGACATCGAAAAAGCTATCAAAAGCGGCGAAAAACATTTCGAGCCGGGCGTGCTGGCGGCCGCCAATCGTGGCATTCTGTACGTAGATGAGGTCAATCTGCTCGACGATCATGTGGTCGATTTGCTGCTCGACTCGGCTGCCATGGGCGTCAACATCGTCGAACGTGAAGGCATCAGCTTTGTCCATCCCGCCAAATTTGTCCTCGTGGGCAGCATGAACCCAGAGGAGGGAGATTTGCGCCCCCAACTGTTGGATCGTTTCGCCTTTTGCGTCACAGTGGGCAGCTTGTTGGATGCGCGGCAGCGGGTGGAGATCATGGAGCGGCGCATTGCCTTTGAAACTGACCCCGAAAACTTCTATGTCGAATGGGCGGAACGGGAAAAGCAACTCTCAACCAAAATTGCACGGGCGCGGGACATGGTCAACCAGATGGGCTACAGCCGGCGCGACCTGTTAGCGATTGCATCTGTGACAGCCACCTACAAAATTGATGGGCACCGCGGCGATCTCGTCATTTTGCGCGGGGCGCAGGCGCACGCCGCTTTTCAGGGGCGAGAACGGATCACCCAGGAAGATATAGCTCTGGCAGCCGAATTGGCGCTGCCCCACCGCATCAAGGGACGGGCCGGGCAGGAAGCAAGTATCAGCGCCGGGGAACTGAATCAGGTTCTCAATCAGCTGCGCCTGGATAGCAATGAAGACGAAGCCCAAGAGATTGAACAGGCCACAGCGCCAGAAACAGGCGAAGTAAAAAAAAACAGTCCGCTGAGGCCGACCAAACCATAAAAGAAGGGCCGGAAAATCAAACCAGCCAACAGGCCGGCCCGCAAGCGCCCCCTCCCACCAGCCACGATGCCCCGTGGTGGGAAGGAGGGCAAAAACGCAGCGCTAAAGAAGAGTTCGTAGCTCGCCGACTCGATACGCCGTTGGATCGTTTAATTCGCCACAAAGCCGGCCGTCGCTCCGTCACCAAAACCAAACGTAAACGCGGTCGTTACATTCAATCCCGCCTGCCCCAGGGGCGCGTTACCGACCTGGCCTTCGACGCCACCTTGCGCGCCGCGGCTCCCTATCAGCGCGAGCGAGAACGGCACGGTCTGGCGCTGGCCTTGCGCAAAGGGGATTTGCGCGAAAAAGTGCGCGTGCGGCGATCCGCCAATTTAATCCTCTTCGTGGTGGACGCCAGCTGGAGCATGGCTGTCTCGGAGCGCATGGAAGCCACCAAAGGGGCCATTCTCTCCCTCTTGACCGACGCCTATCAACGACGTGACCGCGTAGGGTTGATTGTCTTTAACAAGAACGAATCCCACCTGGTGCTCCCCCCCACCAACTCTGTCCAGCTGGCTCGCCAAAAGCTGAAGGATATTGCTGTGGGCGGCAAAACGCCGCTTTCAGCCGGCTTGCAAATGGCCTACGAGGTGTTTCGGCAGGAAGCGCTGACCCACCCAGATGTCATGCCCCTGATGATCCTGCTAACCGATGGGGCGGGCAACGTCAGTGTGGGCAAAATGCCCCCCCAGGAAGAAGCGCACCGTATCGCGACCCGCATTCACGAAGCCGGAGCGCGCTCGGTGGTGATCAACATGGAACACCCGGCCTTCGATCAGGGTCTGGCCCGACAATTGGCGGAAAAACTGCAGGCCCCCTGCCATCGCCTGGAAGACTTGCGAGCGGAAACCCTCTACCGCACCGTGGTGGAAGAGCTGGGGAATGAAACCGGCGCCAGCCGGCCGGGGCGTTAGCGGCCAAAATGCATGGGCATGATGACGTGTAAAAACTCATCTTGCCCCACCGGGCGAATCACGCCTGGCTCCAGGGCACCGTTGGTCTCCAACGAAACCTGGGGCGCGTCCACCACTGTCAACACATCCGTCAGATAGCGCACGTTGAAGGCTATCTCAATCGCCTCCCCATCCACTTCCGCATCCACCTGGGCCACATTGTTGCCTGTCTCTTGACTGGTGGCTGAGATCGAAGCGTAGCCGCCCTGCAGCTCATTATTGGGCTCAATGTGCAGGCGCGCGGTGTGGCTCGATTCACGGGCGAAAATGTCGGCCGTCTTGCACGCTTTAAGAAAGTCGGCCGTATTGAGCACAGTGCGGGTGCGCATCGACTTGGGAATGATGGGGGTGAAATCGGGAAAGTTGCCCTCGATAAGCTGGGAAACGACCACAGCGCTTTCCAACTGAAAGATGATTTGATTACGTCCCTCAGGCAGGCTGATATGCACCGTGGCGTCGTTGTCGGTGATGAGCCGCCCCAATTCGTTCAGGGCGCGCGCCGGTACAATGATCGCTATGGGACGTTCGACATGGCCGGGAAAACCGGCCGACCGCACCGACAGGCGAAAAGCGTCGGTAGCCGCCAGGCGCAGCTGATCTCCCTCAAAACGCATCGAAACACCGGTCAGGGTAGGCCGGGTGTCATCCACGGCGGCCGCAAAGGTCACCTGCTGGATCATCTCCTTCAATTTTTTGGCCTCGATGCGCACACCTTGACTGAGATCTGGCTCAGGAACCAAAGGGAACTCCTGAGCGTCGATGCCCTTCAAGTTGGCCTCGGTGCGGGCACAGGAGAGGTGCAAGGTTTGGGTTTCGGGAGATAGCTCCAGCTCCACCCGATCCGTCGGCAGCGCATTAACCAGGTCGGTAAAGGTGCGCGCTGGCACTGTCACCGCTCCCGGCAGGTCGATTTTGGCTCCCACCCAACAGGTGATCACAATCTCCAGGTTGGTGGCCGAGAGTTTCAACCGGCCGTTATCCGTCGCTAACAGCACATTGGCCAGCACCGGCAAGGTGGAACGGGTGCTCACCGCCCGCCCTACCATACCCAGACCGCGCGCTAAATGTTCTTGTAGACAGGAAAGCTTCATCGTTGCGCTCCCAAAAGTTTTGTTGTATTGTCCCGCATGTATCCGTCTCTAAAGTATAGCTCTTTTACAGCATCCGATCAACCTTTTGGCGACGCATTCTGGCAACTACCGACCCCGGCCGGTTTAAGGCGCAACGTGCAGGATGTGGCAGGCCACAATACTCACCGCCGTCGCCACATTGTGCGACAACCCCTTGCCAGACATAGGAATGAACACGGCCCCATCACATAGCGCCAGCGTCGCCCTGGTCAGGCCGTGATCTTCATGACCGGCCACCAGACAAACCCGCTCTGGATAGGGATAGGCGAAGTAGGGTTGGGCCTCCTCCACCAGCTCCAGGCCAACGATATGGTAACCGGCCGCTCGCAGTTCCAGCACGGCCGTTGTGGCTTCTTTCTCATAACGCCAGGGAAGGCTCGCCGGTTTGAAACGTCCCACCTTCTCTAGCGTAGGATGGGGTGGCTGGGGGGTGATGCCCGTCAAGACCAGCTGACTAACGCCGACCCCATCCGCCAGGCGGAAGATAGCCCCCACATTGTAGGGATAGGCTACACTCTGCAAGAGCAAAGCCAACTCACGCCGGGGTGGGTGACGCCGTCGGTAATCACGCCAGAAACGCTTGGCGGCCGTGCCATGCAACGCCTTCATACATCCACATCCCTTCCGCGAAGGCCAACACAAAAGGGGTTATGAGCGCCAGGCCCATAACCCCTTAGGACGGTCAGAAACCGGCGTCCAGGTCAGGACACCGGCTTCTCGTACCGCATTGAGTTGTTAGCGCAGAGCGCGCCGACGCCACAGCGCCACAGCGCCCAGAGCCGCAACCACCAGGGTGGTCAGAGCCGCAGGCAACCAGGCGCGCGTGGCAGCGCCGCCGAAGCTGGACAGAGAGACATCCGTCGGCGCGACGGTCACTGTCGCGCTATCCATCGCCATGGCCATCAAGCCCGTATCGTCATACGCCGTCCACGTCGCCGTGTTGGTCGTATCGGAGGTGATCGTGGCGCTGATGGTCAGGCCGGCCGCCACCGTGTCCACGCTCTCACCTGGGGCCAGGTCGTAGGCGAACCCACTCAGGATCGTCCCGAGCTGGTCATCCACCAGGTCATGCAAAGGCAGGGTGATGTTGCCAGTGTTGGTGACGGTGTAGCAGTAGTAGACGGTGTCGCCGGAGCTGACCTCGATGGTATCCGAGGCCGCGCACAGCGCCGAGTCGGTTCCGACTGTCTTCTCCAGCGCAATCGAGGCATCCACCACCATCACCATGGCGCTGTCCGTCGCCATCGCCATCGTGCCGGCGTCGTCGTAGGCTGTCCAGGTAGCGGTGTTCATGGTGTCGGCCATGATGGTCGCGCTGATGGTCAGGCCGGCCGCCACCGTGTCCACGCTCTCACCTGGGGCCAGGTCATAGGCAAATCCACTGAGGATCGTCCCAAGCTGGTCATCCACCAGGTCATGCAAGGGCAGGGTAATGTTGCCGGTGTTGGTGACCGTGTAGCAGTAGTAGACCGTCGTCCCGGCTGTCACCGAGATCATATCCCCGGTGGCGCAGCTCATGGCGTCTGTCCCTACTGTCTTGGCCAGTTCGATGGCCGGCTCAACGCAGACCACTTCCACATCCACCGACGTGGTCATGAGCATATCGCCGGGGTTATCGGTGATGTGCTCCACCATGTTGGTTTGGGTGGTGTTACAGGCCGAATCGTTGACCATTGCCTGATAGGTAATGGTGACGGGATCGGTGGTGGCTTGCACCCAGTCGAAGCAGATGGCCGACCCGTCGGGCACAGCGATGTTATCGTAGTAGGCCTGGATACCCTCGCTGCCGTCGCCATTCTCGATGCCGATGCTACCGAACTCGAAGTCTGTCTCGTTCAGGTTGTCATAGGCAAAGATAATCTCGTAACGGTCGTCGGCCGGCGTGTAGTAGATGACGATCTCCGTGTCAATGGAGTCTGAACCACCGCCGGGCCAATCCGTCAGATCGTCATACTCCACGATGGAGGCCACCGGCACGCCGCCGCTGGTCAGGGTCGCCAGGGAGACGCCGTGATTCAGGCCAGCATCGTAGGTCACTACCCAGTCGCGCCACCAGAAGGCCGCCATGTTGTCCGGGTCGCCAGCTGTGGGAATCGTCTGGTAGACCCAGGGCGTGCCGCCAGGAGTCGCCGGCTCGAAGAAGACAAAACCGTCATCCGTGAAGTGGAGCGAGTTGCCTTGATCGATGCCGAAGTACTCGAATGGGCCGGCCGTTAACACAAAGTCAATCGTGTCGCCGCTGATCGCCGGGTCGGCCAGAATGCCAAAGGCTTCCAGGTTGACATACCCATCCGGATCGCCATCAGCAGTGCCCAGGGGCGCCACACAGGCGGGATCAGACGCCGTGTCGGCGTAGACATATTCTGAGCCGGCGGTTTGCATGACGCCCGTCCAGGTCAGAACATTACCCATAACACTGACCGTGCCATCCGTCGCGGTCGCCGAGTCAGCAACATAGGTCATGCCGGCCGGAATGGTATCGGTGATCATGTAGGTCAGGTCTTCGGGTGTGACATTCGGCTGAACGACAATGGTGTAGGTCACCGTGTCGCCCACCCCGGCCGTCATCATGTCCGCCGTCTTGGTGACATCATCAGCGTGGCGATACAGCACGACCGGAATCGTACCCAGGTTGCCGGGGTTGCCAGCATCCGTACCGAGCGTAAACGCGCCGTAGAAGATGTCCCCTTCCATCATGTCCATGTTCCAGTAAACCGTCACATCGAACAGTTCACCGGCCGGGACACTCATCGGGCCTTCGACCCAGATGTTGCCGCTGTCAGACATGGGAACCACGGCTGTCGCCAGGGTGATGGAATCCACGCCAGAGCCAGAGTCCAACCAGTTCTGTACCAACACCCACCAGTCGCCGGCCGCCGGAGCTGCAATTTCGCAGTACTCCAACGCCGCGCCGGTCGCACTGATGCAGACCGTCTCCGACTCGTCAGGCAGACCGTTGGCGTTGGTATCCTGGCCCACATACAGGTCGTTGTCGAGACCGGTGGTCTCCGTCAACTCAGCAATCAAGCTGTAGCTGTCGGCCGGGACGTTCACGATCTGGTAGTACACCTGGTCGAGATCATCGAAGGGATCGCCATTGGTGGGGTCAACTGCCAGGTCGAAGGTCTGAACATCTGCCATCGCCAGGCCGAACACTTCCACCGTCAGGTCGGTCACTTCCAGACCTTGCACCGGCCCCACAACCTGGGAACCAGCATTGCGGCGGGTGTTGATTTCCGCCAGGTCGGGCACATCGCCCGTCACCGGCTGGATGGCAAAGGTCAGATGAGTCGGCGACACCATCGGTTCAGCTTCGCCTTCGAAGCCAATCGTCAGCGTCCAGTTCTCAACTGTCCCTGTGTCGCCGCCGACCGAGTCGCCAACGCACAGCTGCCAGTCGCCCGAGGGGTCTTCGCCCATGAAGCCGGCAAAGTTCGGTAAACCAACCACAGCCCCGGGGTTGGGGAAGTAGTCGCAGCGCCCGTCATCAGTGCAGATAATCTCGCTGCTGGTGATGGTGTTGCCCATCGTCTCAGCGTCATCGGCATTGGCATCGCTGAAGAAGAGCGGAGCCGCCGCATCCAGATTGGAGCTATCGCCGCAACAGCCGCTGCCATCGTCCGCCGCTTCAGCCAGACCGGGGCGGCTGAAGACACCCAGCACACTGCCGCTGGGGCTGACCAGCTTGGCGACCAGGTCGCCTACCCAGGTATGGGTCAGGCCCGTCTCCAGCGTCACGTTGGTGATGGTGGAGCCGGCCGGAATGGAGGAGGCGTCAATGATGTCGCAGGCCATAGAACCCAGAGTGCCATCATAGGTATCATCGGGAATCGCCAAGGCCGGGTTGGAGGTGAAGCTTTCCTCACCGCCGCCGCCGCCACCGCCATCATCCAATGTCCCTTCAATGATGAAAGGCAGGCCTTGTTGCGTGCCCGTCCCCGAATCCAACAGAAGATTCCAAACCATGGCGCCGGGATCATATTGCAGCCCGTCGCCAGTCGTGGTCATACCCAGGATGGAGATGGGGGGCGCCCACGGGCCAGAAGCTACTGTACCGCCTGTTTGCCAGTCGATCCAATAGTCGCCTTCGCCGAGCGTTGTGCCTACTGTGGCAACGTTGGCCATGATCGGCCGGGCTGTGCTGGCCAGATCGGTGTCCAACGCACGATAGATATTCGCCCAGGCAGTAGCTGCCAGACGGTTGGTGGCCGTATCGCCAAACACCACATTGCTGGTAGGCTCGTCCGGCGGGCCATCCCAAATCTGGAAGTTGACATGGTTGATGGTGGAGAAGTTGCCAGAGTTGGTCTGGTAAGCAAAGAAGGTGATCTGGTCGATGTTCCAGGTTTCGCCGGCCGGAATAGTGAAGTTATCCGCCACGCGGAACCCGCTCGACACCGCATGGCCAAAGCCAAAGACGCTGAGGCTCAGCGCGCTTTGCAGTTCCGAGACATCAATACCGCCGCTGCCGCAACCGACGCAGGTGATCAGCGGCCCATTGTCATACAGCACCGCCTCCGGCGTGATATACAGCGGAGCTGGAGCGCCGCTGGTCGGAGCCGGTGGGGCGGCCGGGGCGGCATTGTCCACTGTTTCACGTGCTAACGCCGGGCTGTAACCGGCCGGGGCAGGTTGCGGCGCGCGCACCATCCGGCTGGGGGGCTCGGTGGGTGTAAGGTTCAACTGACCGAAGGCCCACACACCCGAAGCCGCGCCGGAAACATCGAACTCAATCATGAGTGTCTGCGATTCGCCGGGGCCGAGGGTGAACTCCTCGGGGGTGACGGTCGCGACCACGCCGGCCGGAACATCAAAGCTGGCCGTCCAGGTGATCACCTGACTGGTGGGATTCATCACAGTGCGTTCAAAGGAGCAGTCGCCAACGCAGGCGCTATCCATCATGGTGCTAATGTTGAGCGTTTTCGGATCGCCGCCCAGATTGGGGTCGGCCGCCTCAAAGTTGGCCGTGGTCTCATCCAACACCAGGCCGGCCTGCGCCGCCATCGTCACCTGAATGCGCCCCGAACCCACATCGAAGGGATCGGTCGGGGTCACGCCGTCTTCTTTGAACATGCCCGCCGTCTTGGCAGTGGTCGCCAGAGCGGAGTGGATTTGGTGCGGCGACCAATCAGGATAGAGCGCCGTCAACAGCGCCGCCGCGCCTGCATTGTGCGGGCTGGCCATAGAGGTCCCGCTGATGAAGTCATACTCCGGCGGGTCGGCCGGGTCGATGGTGTTCACCGCCGCCCAGACACTGACGCCGGGCGCGCCCACACTGGGCTTCAACACATCCAGCGCCGTGTTGGGGCCGCGCGAGCTGAAGCCGGCCATGATGTCGCCGTTGGACGGATCATAGTCCGCCATGGTGCCTTCAATCGTCGCAGTGTGCCCCACGCCGCCATCCGCCAACCAGGCCTTCAACACATCACCGTCTGATTGGCTGATGTGGGTAGCGGGTAGTTCATGGGGGTCAGCCACAATGCCGTTGCCATCATCCGCCAGCACCATACCGCCAGCGCCAGAGAACAGGACATTGGCGCCCTTTTCCACGCGGCCAAAGGTGCCGCGATCACACACCACAATCTCACCGCTAAACGTGCCAGGAGGCCAGGGGGAGATGAAGGAGCCGAGACTACCGACGCCGCATAACTCAGGCGTCTCGGTCAGGTCAGAGGGATAATCGCCGGCGTAGACAATCGCCGCCGGGCCATAGCCGGCAGTGAAGCTCTGGCCAAAGATGTCATCGGGGGGCGTTGTGTTGCCGCCCGACATATCGATGACGAAGTTAACCAGGGTACGGTTGTGCGTCATCGCTCCGGTGCTGTTGACCCAGGGAGATTGGTGTCCCAGGGTGCCGGGGCCGGGGCCACTGTTGCCGGCCGAAGCCGCCACATGCACACCCGCATCGGTCAGAGCCAGGAAGCCCAACTCCACCGCATCATTGTAGGGGTCGTTGCCGCCAGAGATGGAGTAGTTGATGGTGGCAATACCGGTCGGATGCCCCTGGCCCAACAGGTGGGCATGGTCAAGGGCCACCTGATCCACCGCCGCCAAAAGGGCGGTGCTGGGGCAGCTCGCCACGCACACATCATAGGCAATGATGTTGGCCCGTGGCGCAACACCGGAGATGTCATCCGTCAGGCTGGCGGTGGGGGCGAACAACGTCGCCTCCACGCGATTGCCCGCCACCGTGCTGGCGGTGTGGCTACCGTGGCCGTTGGAATCTTCTGGCGATGTGGGGTCACCCGGATCATTGACCATATCCCAGGCCCCAATCAACTTGTCGTTGCAGAAGCTGGGATCAGTGTCACAATGGCTGCCCGGAATGTAGTTACCGGAACCCAGAGGGTTGGTGTGGTCATAACCGTCGCCGGCAATATCAGCAAAAGAAGGATGGTCGTGGTTGATGCCCGTGTCGAGAATCGCTACCACAACACCTTCGCCGCTGGTTGCCGTTCCTGTTGCGCTGCCGTCCCAAATGGCCGGCGCGCCAATCCACTCTGGCCCGACATCCGTCAAGGGTGTCTCAAAACGTTCGCGGAAAATCTTCTGGACGCCGGGGATCTGAGCCGCTAGCTCAGCCTCTTCGGGCGACATCTGCACCACCACACCGTTAAAGGCGTGTTGGAAAGAGCGGCTGGCGCTGACAGAGCGCCCCAACGCCTGGTTCAAATCCGCGACGAAGCTGTTTTGCACGCCAACCAGATAGGCCACGTAGGCGTCCAGGGCCGGGCCCGCTTGCAGGTCCGACTGACCATTTACCCGGGGGTTGGTAGCCGCCAATCCCTGAATGCCGCCCTGATAGCTGGCGGCCGGCGCATCCACCAGTTGCACGATGTAGTTGGCGACGCCCGATGCGTTCTTATCTTGAACGACCAGGGCGGCACCGCGCACATCATCCACTGGCTGAACTTCGTATCGAGGGCCCTCTGCGCCAACAGAGGCCGCCAGAACAAACACAACAGCCAGAATGATTGATAGCTTGAAAAATTTTTGTCTCACAGTTGTTTTCCTCCATGTCAGACTACGAAATCAGTAGGCCCAACGGTCACATGTGCGGTTTCAACTTACTATCTGGGCATGCCACCTCCTGGTCGTCTTACGGGCAGGACATAAATGTCCGTTAAAAACGTCATGAGCAGGAAATAAGACAGGTTAATGGTAGGTAAATTGTATCGCTCAATACCCTTTCGTCAAGTCGGTTGGAAGAAAGGTTATAGCCCTGGTGAAAGAAGTGGTCGGCTTATAAAACCACTGGTTTACGCCCAATACGGCAACGCTCGGCCCGAATAATCGCCAAAATATCATCCACCGCTTCGGCCGGCCGCCCCTGGGCATTGATCACCCAGTAATCAAATTCGGAGCGTCGCCGCAATTCCTGGCGCGCCGTTGCCACCCGCAGATTGATCTCCGCCAACGAGTCAGAACTGCGCGCCCGCAGCCGGGCAATCATTGCCTCCTCAGATTCGGCCGTTAAGAAGATGAGCACCGCTTCGGGGATCAACTTGCGAATCGTGCTCGCCCCCTGCACATCGACCCGCATGATCACATCTTTGCCGCTGGTCAGAGCGTCCCGAATCTGTTGTTTGGGGACGCCCTTATAGTCGTTGTAGACAAAGGCGTACTCTACCAGGTCGTTGGCGTCGATCATGCGGGCAAACTCATCCACACTGACAAAGAAGTAATCCACTCCGTGCTGTTCGCCGGGGCGCGGCAGGCGTGTGGTGGCTGTGACCACAAAGTAGAACTGCTCGGGGCGCGTCGCCAAAAGCTGGCGCGCAATGGTATCCTTGCCTACGCCGGAAGGGCCAGCGATGACAATCACCAGAGGCAAATGAGTGCGATGGTAAAGCGAATTCAAGCTTGCATCCCCTTATGGTAACAGTATAATGTTGGGGTCGTCGCGCCTGGCCGCCCCACACGGGCAGCCATTCCGACAACTGAAAGCGCCCGGCGTCTTGTGACCCTTGAATAGGCGTTGGGCGGTATACGCTTTTCGATTGTATCAAAATCTTGCCTCAGGCAGGCAAGGGAATCATCACTCAGGTGGGAACACCTCGCCTATCGCCTGTCAGGAAGCCACACCATGCCGTTCTACGATTATCGCTGCCAGGCCTGCCAACGGCCGGTGCGTCTCTTTTTCAGCTACGCCGCCTATGGTGCGGCCACGCCAGTTTGTCCGCATTGCCAGAGCAACCAGTTGAAACGGCGCATCAGCCGCGTGGCAGTCGCCAAATCGGAAGATGCCCGCCTGGACAACATGATGTCCGACGCCGATATGGCCGGTCTGGACGAGGAAGACCCGCGCGCCCTGGGGCGCTTCATGCGCCAGATGAGCCGGGAAATGGGCGAAGACCTGGGGGATGAGTTTGGCGAAGTGGTCGACCGCCTGGAACGGGGGGAGTCGCCGGAGGAGATTGAAAAGGTTTTGCCAGACCTGAGCGAATCAGTCGGTGGTGGGGACAGTCTGGATGATTTTTAAGCGGCTGGCCGGCCGGCCAGCGCCGACAAGACTCGCTGCCGTATCTCCGCCTGAATAACCTCCACCGGCCGGTCGGCATCCACCACCTGCCAGCGTTGTGGTTCGGCCGCCGCCAGGGCGCGATACCCGGCCTGCACCCGTTCGTAGAAAGCCAGTGCTTGCCGATCCATGCGGTTCATCTCCAACTGGGCTACAGCGCGTCGGTTCAGCCCAGAAGCGACATTGAGATCAAACAACAGGGTCAGGTCAGGTTGCAACCCACCGGTGGCAAAGTGAGTGATCTGGCGCAGAATCGCCAGGTCGAGCCCCCGGCCATACCCTTGATAAGCCAGGGTGCTATCCGCATACCGGTCGCATAGGATGAGCCGGCCGGCCGCCAACGCCGGTCGAATCACCTCCCCCACCAACTGGGCGCGCGAAGCGGAGTAGAGCAAAATTTCAGCCGCTGGCACCATATTGCTGTTGTGCAGGTCGTGCAAACAGGCGCGAATCTGATCCCCAATGGGTGTGCCCCCCGGCTCACGTGTGCGCACCACCGACCACCCCTGGGTTTGTAAAAAGGGGGCCAGCAACGCCAGCTGCGTCGTTTTGCCGCTGCCATCTGGCCCTTCAAAAGTAATGAACATGCACCGTCCTTGAATCTGAAGGTGAGGTCTAAAGCTGGTAGTAAGCGCGCAGAAAACGCTGCGCGCCGGTCGCCAGGGTGGCGCGCCACCGGGCAGCCAGGGGGCCGCTCAGCTGGCCCATCTCTACCAACCAGGGAGGTTGGGCGCGCCGCATCGGCGGACGGGTCTGGGTCAGGTGCAGCCACTTGTTCAGCTGCGCCCACCAATACAAAATGAAGTGCAGACAGCGGGCGGCCGGCAAAGCCCGGCGCACAGCGCGCATATCCACTCCCGGCCCCAACTCCGACGCCAACCGCAAGATATACGTATCAACCCACTGCTCCTCCCAAGCGTTCCAGTGTTCACTCGGGTGAGGCGGCGGTGTCAAAAGATGCGCGGCGGCGCTTTCCAACAACCCCATCAGATCGAGCACCCCCGGCCCCAGCCGCACGCTACGCCATGATAGCAGCCAGCGGCGGCCCAGCGGCGTGGCGCGCCAGCGCGGCAGGACCGGTGCGCCGTGGATCACCGTCGTCGGCAAGTCGCGCAACGGATAGAGGAGCGGCGCAGGATCATCCAATAAATCTCCCAGCGCCTGCAACACACCCTCAGGAAAGAGGGCGTCCCAGCCTTTCCACTGCGCCCACTGTTCCAGACCCAGCGCCGCCTGGGCCAGCCGGGGGGCCAGCGAGCCTGCTTGTAAGACTGCCTGGGAGGAGAGATGCACGGGCCAGGCGGCGCGTTGCTGCCAGCTCCACGATTGAGGGGAAAACCAAGTCGGCAACCAGCCGTAATCCAGGACCTCCCAGTCCAGGTTCCAATTGGCAGCGTGCATGCGCGCCAGGTCGCCCACAGCATCATCGACATCGGCCGGCGTCCAATCATGCAACGGGCGGGCGGCCGGGTACTCCTCCACCACCACCCAGCTGCTGCCGGTTCCCACATAGCTGAACCAACAGCGCGGTGTCAGGAAAGCCAGACGCACACCCAGGGTTTGATAAAACCGCGCTTCCAGGGCCCCGGTATACTGGGCCAGGCAGGTGATTGGCTCCGGCTGACCCGCCAACAACAAGGCGTAGCGCGTCAACTGGGGCGACACCTTTTCCGCTGTCACCTGCGTCACCGTGGCCTCTGCCCCGTCCAACTGCTCAGCCAGCAGGGCTGACCACGCCTCTGGCAGAGGCGTCTGTAACTGATTGAGCATGAAGCCAGAATACTGCATGGCCCAGATTGTAAAAGGGTTTGCCAAAGTTCACAAGCCGGAGAGCCAAAATCTGATAACATCCCGTTGGGTGAGGGCCGGGGCAACCCATTGTCTGGCTGCAACTGGGGAGCCTGTCTACATCTTGTTAACATTCCCTTGTTATAATGGAGCGGGATGCAGGGTCCCAGACATCACACTTGGCGCGGCATAAACGGCGCGCTGGACGTGTATGATTGATGGCCACAGCATTCGCCGGTTCTCGCCGCTGCAGCGTTCACAACAAACAAGGTGTATCCTGTGCGTTTACACAGCGCTAACACCCTGTTCGCAGAAGGAAACACGGCATGGACAACATTATTGATGTGTCTGAAAGCAACTTTGAGTCGGATGTCATCCAGCAATCCTGGGAAATTCCGGTGGTGGTAGATTTCTGGGCTCCCTGGTGCGGCCCCTGTCGCACCTTAGGGCCGTTGTTGGAGCGGCTGGCGCACGATCCCGACAGTAACTTCATTTTGGCGAAGGTGAATGTGGATGAAAACGCCAATCTGGCCGTGCGTTACAGTGTGCGGGGCATCCCGGCCGTCAAGGCGTTCGTCAATGGGCAGGTGGCGGCCGAATTTGTGGGCGCGCAACCGGAACCTATGGTGCGCCAGTTCTTGAAAAAAGTGGCCCCCAACGCGGAAGTTTTTCAGCTCAACCAGGCGCGAAGCTTACTGGCTATTCACCAGTGGCGTGAAGCGGAGGAGGCCTTCCTTCAGGTGTTGACGGATTTTCCCCACGACCAGGAAGTTGCCCTGGGGCTGGCGCAGGCGCTGCTGGCTCAGGGGCGTGGAGGGGAAGCTATTCCCTACCTGGAGCGCTGCACCGACGGCAACACCCACAACCAGGCCCTCACCTTGCTACCCCTGGCCCAATTTTTAGACAACTTTGGCGGTTCCCTGCCCCAGGAAGATGCGCCCGATCTGGAACTGCTCTACCGTCAAGCGGCGCGCCTGTTGCGGCGCGGCAACCTGGAAGCCGGCATGGATGGCCTGCTGGACGTGATGCGTCAGGATAAACGCTATCGCAAAGACGAACCGCGCCGGGTTATGCTAGGGCTGTTTGCTCTGCTGGGCGGGGAAAGCGACTTGACACGCCAATATCGTCAGGAGATGGCTTCCGTTTTGTATTAACGCCGGCGGGCAGCGGTCGGATCACCCACCAACGCGCCCACCTTGCTCATCGCACCTGGCCTGACGCCGCCGGCGGGACGTTCCACTCCCGCCGGCGTTTTTGTTGCTCCCTTCTCCACGCCGACCGCCATTTGAGGTAGAATTGATAGCTTGTGTCCAGCCTGTCTGCAAGGAGAACGCGCATGGAAGAATTGGTCAACCCCCTGGATGCAGCAACGCTTGAATTAAAAGCCCTGATTGAAGCCGGCGATCTGGCAACGGCGCGGGCCCAACTCAACACGTACCACCCGGCCGACATTGCCGACATTTTGGCCGGCCTGACCAATGAACAGGCAGTGGTAGCCTTTGGCTTGCTGCCCGATTATGAAGCCAGCGAGGTGCTGGACGAAACCCACAGCTTGCTGCGCGCCGAACTGGTGGAACAGGTCGAAGATGAACGCCTGGCTGACCTGCTGGAAAACCTGCCCACCGACGACGCTGTTGAATTCCTGGAAGACCTGCCGGATGAAACGGCCGCCCGCCTGCTCAACTTGATGCAGCCGGAAGAGGCGTTGGAAGTTCGGGAACTGCTGCGCTATGAAGAGGAAACAGCCGGCCGGCTCATGGTGCGCGACGTGGCGGCGCTGCGTCGGCAATGGACAGTGGCCCAGGCCTTTGACTATTTACGCTCCCTGCCGGAGCCTGAAGTGCTCCACTACCTGTACGTTGTGGATGTGATGGGGCGGCTGATCGGCGTGGTTCCAGTGCGCAACCTCATCCTGGCCCAACCCGACACCCGCATCGAAGCCATCATGCGCGAGGATGTCATCTCCGCTCTGGTCGGTTCCGACCAGGAAGACCTGGCCGAACTGATGGCGAAATATGACTTCACCGCCATGCCGGTAGTGGACGAGGACAACCGCCTCCTGGGTGTGGTGACGGTGGACGACGTTTTGGATGTGATCGAAGAGGAAACGACTGAGGACATCCAGCGTCTGGGTGGTTCTGAACCTTTGGAGCAACCTTACTTCACCGTCTCTATTCCCCGCATGGTGCGCAAGCGTTTCCTCTGGCTGCTGTTGCTGTTTGTCGCCTCCACCCTGACTGGTTCCGTGGTCAACCTGTTTCGCGATTTGACCAGTTTATTCGATGCCTTGCTCATCTTTGTGCCGCTCATCATCGGCACGGGAGGCAACGCCGGCTCCCAGACCGTCGCCACCATCATCCGCGCCATCGCCACTGACGAGGTGCGGCTGGACGACCTGGGCAAGGCGTGGCGGCGCGAGGTTGTGACCGGTCTGCTCTTGGGGTTGGGGCTTGGCTTGATAGGCTTTGTGCAAGCCCGCTATCTGTGGGGGGCCAGCTGGGCCATCGCCTGGGTGGTCGCTTTGGCGCTGCCGGCCGTCGTCATGTGGGCCAACACCACCGCCACCGTTGTGCCGATTGTGGCGGAGAAGCTGGGCATCGATCCCACCGTGGTCAGTGCCCCGATGATCACCACCATCGTGGACGCCACCGGGCTGCTGATCTACTTCACCATCGCCAGCCATTTCCTGTTGGGGTAATGGGATGTCGGCCGTGCCTTTCCCACTTCTTCTGTTGGAACGCTTGCGCCGCGCCGGTCGCGTCGCGGTCTTAACTGGGGCAGGCATCTCGGCCGAGTCAGGCATTCCCACCTTTCGCGATGCTCAAACGGGCCTCTGGGCGCGCTACCACCCGGAAGAGCTGGCAACGCCGCAAGCCTTTCGCCGCCAACCCCACCTGGTGTGGGAGTGGTACGCCTGGCGGCGGCAACTGTGTGCCAACAAACAACCCAACCCCGGCCACCTGGCGTTGGCGCAGCTGGCAGACTATGTGCCCCACCTCCACCTCATCACCCAAAATGTGGATGGTCTGCACCAGCGCGCCGGTACCCCCCAGGTGATTGAGCTGCACGGCAACCTGCACCGCTTCAAATGCTTGGAACAACAGCACCCGGTTACAGACTGGCCTGACGCAGGGCCAATCCCCCCCCGTTGTCCGCATTGCGGCGGACTGGTGCGGCCGGATGTGGTCTGGTTTGGGGAAAGTTTACCCCAGGCGGCGCTGGCCCAGGCCACAACAGCTGCCCAAAGCTGTGACCTGTTCCTGACGGTGGGCACATCGTCCCTGGTCTATCCGGCCGCCTGGCTGCCGCAACTGGCGCAGCAGGCCGGGGCGTGGGTGGTGGAGATCAACCCTAACCGTACCCCCCTCACACCGCTGGCGGATTACGTCCTGAGTGGGCCGGCCGGCCAGGTGTTGCCTGCTTTGCTGGCGCACACCTGGCCGGAAAGATGAGAGGCTATCGGGCCGGGGTTAATGGCCGGGCTTTTGGATCAGTGGCCAAAACCAGGCGCTCCACACCACCGCCGACAGCCAGAGGGACATCCACTTGCCGTACATAGTTCTGCTCCTTCATTGAAGATAGTCGCACGACCAGAACCTCTTGCCAGGTATATGGTCAGAGGCAACTTTGGATAGGTTCATGATAATCTGGTCGGCCGGCCGGAAAACAGGCCAAAAAATAACCAATCCCTGCTCATCCGGCGTAAAAGCTGGTCGCTTCCTTCACCCTGGCCAGAATCATTCTGCCGCCAACCGCAATCAGATGTATAATATGAAGGCATGTCCGCCGGGTCTACCACGACGCCACCCCTACGCCCTTCGCCTCCCTGGAGCGCCAGCACCAAGGTCATCGTCACCGTGACGATCCTGGTTCTGACGTTGATCGGTGTGTACCTGTTGCGCATTTTGCTGCTGCCCATCATCTTCTCATTGGTGCTGGCTTATATTTTGCGCCCGTTAGTGGGCTGGATCGCCCGTCGCACGTCCCTTTCACACACCTGGGCCACAGCCGTGGTCTATCTCCTCATCCTGAGCGGGTTGATCGCTATTCCTGCCATCGGCATCCCCCCTCTGCTGGAGCAGATCAACAACTTTTTCGATAACCTGCCGCAACTCATCGCCCAAATCAACGCCTGGCTCTCCCAACCGCTGGCGGTGGGCGGCTGGCTCTTGCCCAATGCTTTGCAATCTCCGCTGGTGGATCAGCTCTTCGACAACCTCACCGGCCTGATTCAGGACCTGGGACGGGAATCGCTGACCCTGGTGGGGCGCATCACCAGCGCCACCCTGACGACGTTGGGGTGGATGTTGGTCGTCTTATTTGTCTCCTTTTACGCCTTAAAGGATGAGCGCAACTTCTATCAGGGGCTGCTGGACCTGCTGCCGGAAACGTATCGGGGCGATATGGTGCTCCTGGGGCAACAGATGTCTGGCATCTGGGCCGCTTTTCTGCGCGGCCAGATTATTTTGTGCCTGGTGGTAGGCTCGGTGGTCTTTTTGGTGGCTTTGATCATTGGGCTGCCCAACCCCCTGGCCTTGGGGTTTCTGGCCGGCATCCTGGAAGTCGTCCCTAACTTTGGCCCCACCCTGGCCGCCATCCCGGCCATTCTCATCGCCTTTTTCCAACATGACCTGAGCTGGTTAGGCTCGTTGATGAGTCCCTTCTGGTATGCCCTGCTCGTCGTAGGGCTGTACGCCCTCATTCAACAGGTGGAAAATTACTATCTGGTGCCACACATCATGGGGCAACAACTGAAAATGCACCCGGCCGTCGTTTTTCTGGCCGCCCTGGCCGGGGCCAGTCTGGCCGGCATTTTAGGCATCTTCCTGGCTTCCCCCATGCTGGCTACCCTCCGTCTGTTTGGTCGCTACATCTATACCAAACTCACCGACCAACCACTGGTCTGGCCGCCGGAAGCGGCCGGAGCCTCCAGCAACGGCCGGGGCGTCTCTCCCGCTCCTCCAACCCAACCTGAACGCACCACCGACCACCCGGTGGCTGATTAGCTCCCTCGATCTTCCCGTTATCAAGCATGAAAGGATTGCCCCATGAACAGTGAAACGATTTTGGCCGAGACGGAAAATTTTGTTATCTGGCGCGCTTATGAAGAAGGCGAAGCCATCTACCATGTGGAACTGGGCGGCGTGACGCTGCATGTTGAATCAGAAGAGTGGGAAGAGTTGGTGACGCTTTTCAAAAGCCTTGAGGGGTAAATCTCCCCATCCGTCCCATCTCCATGGCCCTGCCTGCGCCGGCCGACCTCACCGCCGGTCTGTTGTGCCCCGTTTGCTACCAGCCCCTGGCCTCCGGTGGTGCCATCTGGCGCTGCCCGGCCGGCCACGCCTTCGATACGGCGCGGGAAGGGTATGTCAACCTGTTGCGACCAACCGGCCGGCCGGCGCGCATCCAGGGCGATACACGCCCCATGTTGCAGGCGCGCCGCCGCTTCCTGGAACAGGGGCATTTTGATCCCCTGTTGGAACGGCTGGCGGCGCGCATCGCCCGCCATGCCCCGCCCCACCCCTGGCGTATGGTGGAAGCGGGCTGCGGTGAAGGGTATTTCATCGGCCGGCTGGCCGCTCGCTTTCCCAGCGCCATCAGCCTCGGCTTCGACTATGCCCGTGACGCCGGCCGCCTGGCGGCGCGACGCTACCCCGGCGTGCAGTTCTTCATCGCCGATGTCAACCGTCGCCTGCTGCTGGAGGATGCCAGTGTGACGATTTTGCTCAGCCTGTTTGCCCCGCGCCAGGGAGCAGAATTTGCCCGCATCCTGCGGCCGGCCGGTCGCCTGCTGGTGGTCATCCCCCGGCCGGAACATCTGGCAGAACTGCGCGCCCATTACCCCCTGCTGCGCCAGGAAGCAGACAAACGCGCCCGTCTGGAGGCGCGTCTGCCGGCCTTCACGGTCGAAGCCAGCGAGGAGATCACCTATCCCCTCAGCCTGACGCCGGAGGCCACAGCGGATTGGCTGGCTATGACACCCAACGCCTGGCATCAGACGCAACCGCTGCCGCGCCCGGCCGGCCCCTTGTCGGTTCAAGCCAGTTTTGAGCTAGTGACGCTGCGCCTCGCCGCCGGGGCGGGGTGCCCAGCGTCCCGACTGCCGGCCGTCGCCCTGGAGGAACGTGATGCCTGACGCCATTCAAGACCGCCTGAGTGAAGATATTCACCTGCTGGGAGACATCCTGGGTCAGGTTATCCGGCAACAGGCCGGCATAGAAATCTTCGGCCTGGAGGAGCATCTGCGCGCCCTGACCAAAGCGCGCCGCAGCGACGCCGACCCGGCCATTGACGCCAGCATCAGCCGTCTGGTAGAGCGCCTCAGCCTGGACGAAGCGGAAGATGTGGCGCGCGCCTTCACCACCTACTTCGAGCTGATCAACATCGCCGAAGCCAACCACCGCATCCGCGTCAATCGGGCGCGCGAGGAAGCGCACTACCCCCACCCCCAGCCGGAATCGATCCGGGCCGCTATCGCCGAATTGTGGCGTTCTGGGGTGGAGGAAAGTGAGATGGCGCATCTGCTGGAACGGCTACATATCGAGCTGGTCTTCACCGCCCACCCCACCGAAGCCAAGCGCCGCACGGTGCTTTCCAAATTACAACGCCTCAGTCGCGCCCTCTACACCCTGGAAACCCGCCGCCTGCTGCCACGCGAACGCGACAATCTGATGGCCCATATCCAGGCGGAGGTGACCAACCTGTGGCTGACGGAGCGCACCCGCACCACCCAACCCCGCGTGACCGACGAGGTGCGTACCGGCCTCTACTATCTGGAGACCACCCTATGGGATGTGGCTCCCGACATTTACCAGGCTTTGCGCGAGGCGCTGGCCGAGTTTTATCCCCACCTGACGCCGCCCGCTCGCTTTTTGACCTTTGGCTCCTGGATGGGGGGGGATCGTGACGGCAACCCCAACGTCACCGCTGCCGTCACGGCTGAGACATTGCGTCTGCATCGCGGTCTGGCAATAGAGCGCCACCGCCGCGCCGCTCAACGCCTGAGCCGCTCCCTCAGCCTGTCGGAGCGTCTGCGGCCGGCCGCCCCCGACCTGCGCGCCCACATTGCCAGCCGTCTGGCTGCGCCCCCGGAGCATGTGGCTTTTCTCTACGAGCGCTATCCCAGCGAGACCTATCGCCTGGGAGCGGCCCTCATGGCGGCCGATCTGGCGGAAGCCTCGACCGACCCGGTGCGCAACCGCCTGCTGGGTCTGTCACACGCCCCTCTCCCCCGCCTGCGCACAGCTCACGACCTCCAGACCCGGCTGGCGCAAATGGAAACAAGCCTGCGCCAGGCCGGCGCGCGCAGTATCGTGGAAGCGGAGTTGACCCCCTTCCAACACCAGGCCGCCATCTTCGGCCTGGATGCGGCGCGCCTCGATCTGCGGCAGGAGAGCGCCTACCACACGGAAGTGGTACACGAGTTGTTGACGCGCCTGCACCTCACCAACCGCTACCAGAGCATGGAGGCCGCCGAACGGATGGCCTGGCTGACGCGCCTGCTGCAAGAGCCACCCCCGGCGTTGGACAGCCTGCACCCCTTGTCAGAAAAGACAGAAGAAACCCTGACGCTGCTGCAAGTCGCCTGGCGCGCCATCCAATTCTACGGTCGCACCGCCCTCGGCCCCTACGTCATCAGCATGACCCGCTCAGCGGCCGATGTGCTGGAGCTGCTGTTGCTGACCGTCTGGCGCGGCCTCAACCGGCGCGCCGATGGCGGGGCGGAGGGGATGCCCATCGCTCCCCTCTTTGAGACTCGCGCCGACCTGGAAGGGGCCGCCAGCACCATGCGTCAGCTCTTTGAACACCCCATCTACCGCGCCCACCTTGACGCCCTGGAGGGGGAGCAGATCATTATGATCGGCTACTCTGACAGCAACAAAGACGCCGGCTTTCTGACGGCCAATTGGGAGCTATATCAGGCACAGGAGCAGCTGACCGCCATCTGTCAGGCCCATCAGGTAACGCTGACCCTCTTTCATGGCCGGGGGGGAACCGTGGCGCGCGGCGGCGGCCCCATGACGCGGGCTATTCTGGCCCAGCCCCCCGGCTCAGTCAATGGCAAGTTTCGCATCACGGAACAAGGGGAAGTGCTGTACGAGCGCTACGCCGCCCCGGCCATTGCCCGCCGCCATCTGGAGCAGCTGACACACACCATTTTGCTTGCCAGCAGCCCCCACCACGCCCCGGCCATCGATGAGGCCTGGCGCAGCGCCATGCACACCCTGGCCGACATCGCCCACCGCGCCTACCGGGGCTTTGTCTACGAGTCGCCCGAGCTGGTGCGCTATTGGCAAGACGCCACTCCGATTCGCGAACTGAGTTTGATGCGCCTGGGGTCGCGGCCGGCCAAACGCGCCCGCTCCGATGATCCTCTGGCCTTTTTGCGGGCTATTCCCTGGGTCTTCAGCTGGATGCAGAGCCGTCACGGTTTGCCTGGCTGGTATGGCGTGGGCAGCGCCCTGGAGCACTACGCCGACAAGCCCGATCAATTGCTGCAGCTGCGGGCCATGTACCAACAGTGGCCTTTTTTCCAGGCGGTGCTGGATAACGCCCAGGTGTCGCTGGGCAAGGCGGATATGGGCATTGCACGCCTGTATGCCACCCTCGTGCCGGAGGCTGCCCTGCGTCAGCGCGTCTACGACCATATCGCCGCTGAATATGAACGCACGCGCCATTGGATTTTGCGCATCGCCGACCAGCGCGACCTGCTGGACAATGAGGAGGTGCTCAAACGCTCCATCCGCCTGCGCAATCCTTACGTCGATCCTCTGAACTTTATCCAGGTGCGCTTGTTGCGCGACTACCGCGCTCACCCCGCCCCGGATAGCCCTGAAGCCGGCCGCCTGCTGGAAGCTATCTTCCTGACCATTAACGGCATTGCCGCCGGCCTTAAAAGCACCGGTTGAGCGACGGATGCAGGTGACATCTGTGGTCTATCGTGTGGCGGCCGGCCGCCAGCTGCGGTTGTTCATCTTCCAACCGCCGCCCGGCACGCCGCCAGCCCAAAGCGCCATTCTCTTCTTCCACGGCGGCGGCTACCGCTATGGTTCGCCGCGTCAGTTTTTCCCCCATGCCCGCTACTTTGCCGGCCGGGGTATGGTCGCCTTTTGCGCCGCCTACCGCCTTTTGGGCCGGGGGGCGGATTCACCGGGCGATATTGTGGCAGATGGGCAGGCGGCTCTGGCCTGGGTGCAACACCAGGCCGACCACCTGGGGTACGATCCTCAACGCCTGGTCGTGGCCGGCGGTTCGGCCGGCGGCCATCTGGCGTTGGCCAGCGCCCTCAACCCCTGGCCGGCCGACAACACGCCCGCCCCCGCCGTAGCCGCCTTGCTGCTCTTCAACCCGGCCATCGATCTGGTGGAGATTGGCGCGCCGGCTCTAGACAGCGTTATCTCCCCGCTGGCCCACCTGCGCCCCGGCCAGCCCCCTATGCTCATCATGCACGGCACGGCCGACACCGTGATCCCCTTCGCCAAAGTGGCAGCCTTTGCCCACCAGGCGCAGGCGGCCGGCGTCGCCTGCACCCTTATTCCCTTCCCCGATAGGCCCCATGGCTTCTTTAACTACGCTGAAGATGGCAACGGCTCCTTTCATGCCACCTTGCGTCTGGCCGATGCCTTTGTGGTAGAACACGGCTTGCTGCCGGCTGCCCCCTTTGTGCCGCCGGCCGATCCCCCTCTGCGTCGTCTGCTCTTCCGCCTGCGGCGCGCCCTGCGTCGCCGCTACGACCGGCAACGAGCGGCCGGCGCGCCCCATCCCACCATCTGAAGGAACACCTGTGATCCCCCTGTTCGAGGCTTACTCCCGTCTGGCTCAGCGCTGCCCCTATGTCCCCCTGGGGACTTTTCCCACCCCCATCCACGCTCTGCCGCGCCTGGGGGCTGCCCTCGGCCTGCCCCAGTTGTATATCAAGCGCGATGACCTGAGCGGTGAGGTGTATGGGGGCAACAAGGTGCGCAAGCTGGCGTTTATCCTGGGGGCCGCGTTGCAACGTGGCGCGCAAGAGGTGGTTACCTTTGGCTACGCCGGCTCCAACCATGCCCTGGCGACCGCCATCTATAGCCAACAAGTGGGCTTGCGCGCCACCTCCATGCTGCTGCCCCAAACCACCGCTGCTTATGTGCGTGGTAATTTGCTGCGCAGCTGGCTGGCCGGGGCAACCTTGCAGCAGCAACCCAATATCCCGCTGCTGGCGCTGGCGACAGGACGGCATTACCTGCGTCGCTTCTGGCGCACAGGGCGCTTTCCTTTTTATATTCCGGCCGGCGGCTCCTCGTCTCAGGGGCTGATCGGCTTTGTCAACGCCGTCTGGGAATTGCAACAGCAGATAGCGGCCGGCGAGATGCCCCGGCCGGATGTGATCTATGTGCCGGCCGGCACGGCCGGCATCATGACCGGCCTGCTGGTGGGGTTGCGCGCCTTGGGTCTGGCGACCCAGGTGGTGGGCGTGCAGGTGGCAGCCGGCCAATATGCCAATCGCAAAGTGGTGCGTCGGATGGGGCAGCGTCTAAATCATCTGTTGCAAACCTATGACCCCTCTTTTCCCGACCTGACCCCGACGCTCACCACGCAGAAGGTGGATTTGCGGCGCGACCACTTTGGGCCGGGGTATGCCGTGTACACGCCGGAAGGGGTGGCCGCGGTGCGCCAGATCAAGGAGCTAGAGGGCATCCACCTCGAAGGCACGTACACCGGTAAAACGCTGGCGGCCTTGATCGCCGACGCCCGCCAGGGACGACTGGCCGGGCAGACCGTTCTCTTTTGGAACACTTACAACTCGCGCGACCTGACAGCGGCCGTGGCCACCGTAGATTACCACCAGTTGCCGCGCCCGTTTCACATCTATTTTGAAAGCGCCGATCAGCCTCTGGAAGCACAACTTTAAGCGCCGGCCGCCAGGCAGGAGGTCAAGATGTACGATTACATTATTGTGGGGGCTGGCTCGGCCGGCTGCGTTCTGGCCCAACGTCTGAGCGCCGACCCGGCCAGCCGCGTGTTGTTGCTGGAGGCGGGTAAGCGGGATCGCCGGCCGGAGATTCACATCCCCACCGGCGCGGTGCGCCTGCTTAAAAGTGAGCTAGATTGGGCCTACACAACCGAAGCGGAGCCCCACCTGAACCAGCGGCGTCTCTACTGGCCGCGCGGCAAAACGTTGGGCGGCTCCAGCAGCATCAACGCCATGATCTACATCCGCGGCCACGCCCAGGATTACGACCGCTGGGCGGAGCTGGGCAACCCCGGCTGGAGCTACGCCGATGTCTTGCCCTACTTCAAACGCTCACAACATCAGGAGCGAGGGGCGTCCCCTTACCACGGCGTGGGCGGTTTGCTGCACGTCTCGGATTTGCGCACCGTCAATGTGCTTTCCCAGGCCTTTGTGCATGGGGCGCTGGCCTTGGGGCTGCCCTTTAACAGCGATTTCAACGGCCCAACCCAGGAGGGTGTCGGATTCTACCAGGTCACCATCAAGGATGGGCAACGCCACAGCGCCGCCGCCGCTTTTTTGAAACCGGCTCTCACGCGCCCCAATCTGACCGTGCTGACGGAGGCGCGCGCCTTGCAGGTGCAGTTCGCCGGCCGGCGCGCCATCGGCGTGGCCTACCATCACCAGGGGCGCACACTGCAGGCCCCGGCCCACCGCGAGGTGATCCTGTGCGGTGGGGCGATCAACTCCCCCCATCTGCTTCTGCTCTCCGGCGTGGGGCCGGCCGCGGCGCTGCAAGCTCTGGGGCTGCCTGTCGTTGTCGATCTCCCCGGCGTGGGGCACAACCTGCAGGATCATCTACACGTCACCCTGACCTACACCTGCCCCCGGCCGGTGGGGCTGGCGGGGGCCAATACCTGGGGCAATTGGCTGCGCTATGTGCTGTGGCGGCAAGGGCCGCTGACCAGCAACGGCGCGGAGGCCGGGGCCTTTGTCAAGACGCGCCCCGATCAGACTCTCCCCGATCTGCAGCTACACTTTGGCCCGGCCATCTTGCAGGCGCACGGTTTCGGGCCGGTAGGCCCGTTCGATCAACATGGCTTCAGTCTGGCTCCCGGCCTGACCCGCCCCCAAAGCCGGGGCCACATCACCCTGGCCTCGCCCGACCCCTGGCAAGCGCCACGCATCCAGGCTAATTATGGGGCCGCACCGGCCGACCTGGAAACAATTCTGGCCGGCATCAAGCTGGGGCGGGCCATCATCCAGACGGCTGCCTTCGATGCCTGGCGTGGCGAGGAGCTGACGCCGGGGCCGGCCGTGCGCAGCGACGCCGACTTGCTGGCTTTCATTCGCCAGACGGCCGAGACCGTTTACCATCCGGTGGGCAGTTGCAAGATGGGCGTCGACCCATGGGCGGTGGTTGACCCGCAGTTGCGCGTGCATGGGGTGGATGGTCTGCGGGTGGTGGATGCCTCTATCATGCCCGAACTGGTGGGGGGCAACACCAACGCCCCCGTGATCATGATCGCCGAAAAGGCGGCCGACCTCATTCGCGCCGCCCATGCCTGAGATGCGCCTCTACCCCACCCGATCCACCTCCCGCCAGCTGACCAGCCGGCCGGCGGGCAGGGTCAGCGCTGTATCGCCGCCGTAAACGACACAAGCGTCGGCCGGTGCGGCGGCCGACAGTTCGCGCCACTAACGAATCGCACGGTTGCGATCCCTCCCTGGCTGCGGCATAATAGGCATCAGCTATGACCTGGATTGATGCGCTACAAGAGGGGATACAACCCTCTAGCCTGGTTTTTGCGCCAGCCATTGCGTTGACAGATGAGCAACTGTACGCCTTCTGTCAGCAAAACCCCGCCTGGCGCATTGAACGCACGACCGGGGGGGAGATTGTCATTATGCCGCCGGTGGGGGGAGCAAGCAGTCACCGCAACTTGAGCCTCAGCGCTGCGCTCTACGCCTGGACGCTGGCCAACCCGGCCGGCGTCGCCTTTGATTCATCCGTGGGCTTTCTTTTACCCAACGGAGCCTTGCGCTCGCCCGATGCCAGCTGGGTGCGGCGGGAGCGGCTGGCCAACCTCACACCGGTCCAAAAACAACGCTTCCTTCCTCTTTGTCCTGACTTCGTGGTTGAGCTGCGCTCCCCTTCCGATCGTCTGGCCGACTTGCAAGCCAAGATGGAGGAGTACCAGGCCAACGGCGCTCAGTTGGGCTGGCTCATCGATCCTTTGGAGCGTCAGGTGTGGGTGTATACGGCCGGCCGGACACCCACCCGGCTCATCGCCCCCGCAACCCTACCCGGCGATCCTGTGCTGCCTGGCTTCAGCCTCTCCTTAGCCCCCATCTGGTCGCCTACACTGTAACCCTGGTCGTTTCCCCCTCCTCATCGTCTGACGAAAACCCGCATCGGTTGCGATCCCTCCCTGGCTGCGGCATAATAGCTGTCGTCCAGGGCAGGCAACATGGTCTCGCCCGGCGTCTGGCGCGAGAAGCCTGCCCGGCCTGAGTGGAATGATCGGGTCTGGAGGGTAAAGATGGCAGACTGGCAAATAGGTCTGGTGGCTCTCATTGGCGTGGTGGTAGGTGTTCTCACCAACTGGATCACAGGTATTTTGGACCGCCCCTCCCCTAAAACAGCGGCTATAGCCGCCAGTCTGGCTGTCTCCCTTTCCGCGGTCGGGCTGTGGATCACCAATCGCTCCGACGACCCTTGTGCCATTCGCCCCGGCCGCCTCGAACCCACCAACGCCGTCGTCGTGCGCGGGGAGACACGTCTCTTTGAACTGTTCCTGGAGGACGGGGAGTTGCTCTACGACTGGAGTGCGCGTGACGGGCAGATGATTCCTGGCCTGAACAGCAACTCACCCCGATCCACCTACCACGCTCCCCCAACGGCCGGGGATGACCGCGTCAGCGTGCACGTCTACCGCCCCGGCTGTCGCGATATCAAAACCTACGACTACGCCGCCCGTGTAGGTGTGGCCGAACTGCCTCCAACATCCACACCAACTGTGCCAGCGCCGCCGACAAACGCGATGACGCCGACTCGACCGACTTCGACACCCATGGTTACTTATACGCCTCCAGCGTCCCCCACGCCAACCCCTACCCCTACTCTGGCCCCCGGCGCAGAAAGATCCCGGGAACAGGATGGGGCGATCATGGTGTGGGTTCCGGCCGGTAGTTTCACCATGGGCAGCGCCGCCGATGACAGCGAAGCGTTTAGTAACGAAAAACCGGCCCACGCTGTGCAACTGGATGCCTTCTGGCTCGACAAATTCGAGGTCACCAACTTTCAATACGCCGCATGTGTCCAGGCCGGAGTCTGCTCTCCCGCCTACTGGGTCAACGATACTGACTACAACGGGCAAACGCAACCGGTGATGGGGGTGAATTGGAACGATGCCTTCGCTTACTGCCAGTGGGCCGGGGCCCGCCTGCCCACAGAAGCGGAGTGGGAGTACGCCGCCCGCGGCCCGGAGAACCGCCGCTATCCCTGGGGAGATACCTTTGATGGGACGCGCGCCAACTCCTGCGACGAGACTTGCACTTTAGACTGGCGCGACACTTCTGGCAACGATGGCTATGAACGTACAGCGCCGGTGGGCAGTTTCCCGACAGGGGCAAGTTGGGTGGGGGCGCACGATATGGCCGGCAATGTGTGGGAGTGGGTCAACGATTGGTACGCTTCTGATTACTATGCGCGATTTATCTCTGATAACCCTCAAGGACCCGAGGAGGTGGACTCTAATGGCAACAAAGTTGTCCGCGGCGGGAGTTGGAGCAGTCGTGCGTCGCACTTGCGGGCCGCCTACCGCGATCATGATGCGCCCGTCATCCGGGACGACTTCATAGGTTTCCGTTGCCGCCTCCCCGCCCCGGCCCCGGATTCCTGAACTTCTGTTTTCTGGTTTTCTGGGGGAGTTTGAGGGGGC
>DAOTXO010000131.1:0-25247 GCA_034435495.1 Anaerolineae bacterium | reverse complement strand
TGAACTTCCCCCCCCCGACGGCCGGCCTGGGCGTTCTGGTCGCCACGACATAACAACGGGCGCATACTGTTGCTGCTCACAGTCAACCAGGCGGGCCGCCCCTGGGCCAGCGCTGTTTCCAACAGCTCGGTGACAATGGCGCTATCCGGTCGCGGCATAAGGAGTTGCGGTGTCTCACGTCCCATCTGAGGCTGTGACCTTCGCATCAGCCTACTGGTCGCGCACCACAATTGGCAGCACGACGCGGTCTTGATAGCGCCAGATGTTAAATTGCAGACCTGGATCGCCCAGCAGGGCAAACGTGTCGTGCAAATCTTGATAGGCGATGGAGCTGTTCTTCAAGTGTAACTTGGCAGAAAAGATAGCCGCGCCCAGATTTGTGACGCCATCCTCATAGATGCCATTGTAGAAACCTTCCAGCAGGAAGTCGTGGCCAGTATGCACCTGCAACCCGGTGGGAGCAAAGCTGGCGACCGCGCCTCCATCGGCGCGGGTCAACATGGTTTCCGACAGGCCTTCAAAATCGGGCAGATGGCTTTGCCCCTCCAGGCAGGCCATGGGCAACATGATGGGGGTGCGGTTGCTATTGTTCAGGCTACTGACAATATCGGTGGTCACAAATTGCTCATCACCCCATACCAATGTGCCGGCATGTCCAAAGTAGACGATGAAGGCATAGCCGGCGTCATACTCAGCTTTGAAGCGGGTCTCCATGCTTAAGGGGTCATAGGCGTAATGGGGTTGCGGCGGATCAGCTTCATGACACTCGGCGTAGAAAAGCCGGTTGTAATCCTGCCCGGTAGGAAAATGCTCTTCCAGGAACGACGCCACATAGCCGAAGAAATCCCCGGCCGGGTCGCCGGCGCAACCTGTCTGACGGGTGTCTTGCTGGCTGTTATCAGATACAAACAGGTGGCGGCTTTGCCAGCCAGGCGTCGGCGCGGCCGCTTCGTAGGCGACAATTTTATCGACCATGAGGGTCAACTCAGCGCTGCTTTCGGCCGGCAGGCGGCCCAGGAGCAGGTAAGGCAGGTCTTCCCCATCACTGAACGCCACATACTGGTTATCTGAGGCCGCCTCACCCAGGTAATTATCCACCCCGGAGCGCAGGTAAACTGGCACACGATTCTGGTTGCCATTCAGCCCCAAATTGTCGCGGTGGTCATAACTACTGTCGCCCGCCAATAGAACAAAAGAGGTTGGCGGAGTGGGTTGTTCCGGGTCGCCGCCGTGCCAGGTGAAGTAAACGTACTCCAGAAAGTCGCGGATAGCCTGGGTGTCGTAGCGTCCATAGCCAAACTCATCAAAGATGTCTTGAATCAAAACTGTTTTGACTGTCAACCCCTGTCCCTGACGTAGACTGGTCAGGGGGGTTAGCGCGCCGCTCAAGTCCGGGTGGGTGATGATCACATAATCGGCGTTGTTGCTGGTGGAGCGTAAGCTGGAAACGCTGTCTTTGACCACACTCAAAGCGCTGTTGGCAGTGGTGTAGAAGCCGACATCATCCACCACAACGTAGCTGGCCGGGAAGCTGGTATCCTCCAGAGGGGGCTCGAAAGCGCCGCCCGTCGCACCGGTGATTTCACGCGGGGCGTTCGGGTCCGTGACCTCAAAGACCAGGGGATCTATCAAGCCGCTGGTTTGATATTTCCAGTTTCCGCTGTCGGGTTGGGTGAACGGTAGCCGGCCGCTTTCGGCCACAAATTGACGATAGGGGGTTATCTCCACCCAATTCACCACCATGATATGGGCCGGGTCGTCAGGGGCTAAGTTGGCCAGTGGTTCCAGGGTGATGGTGTTGCTACCATTTTGGAGTAGGGAAGCGCTGACATCGGCCGTGAAGTGGAAGGGGCCATCGTAGGTTCCACTGCCGTTGAAAGTGAAGACCCCCACCTCACTCCCGTTCACCAAAATGCGGAAACGGTGGGGTGGGTGCAGGTCATTGACCGGGGCCAGATAACCCCACACTTCGGCGGTCACCGTGGCGGCGCTGCTAGATTTGTTGTTCAGATCAAACGTCTCTGTCCAATTGAGCTCAAAGCCCGTATAACCATAGGCGATAGGTTTCGACAACCAATGATCGTAGAGATCATCAGGGTCCTGGATAGGGAAGCGACTATGATACGCTTCATCCCGCTCCAGATGGATCGTTGGGGCGTAATCGGTTGGAACCACGCCGCTGCCGGGTGTCCCATCCAGGCTGTCCATGCGCGGGTGGCCGCTGCCGCCGTAGGTTAACCAGTAGACATTAACGTTGGTATCGTGGGTTTTGATGGCCTGACCATAGAACAGCACTTCGTCCAGGCTATCGAAGAGGCCATTGCTATTTTTATCGACCACCTTGATGGGGATTTCCTGATCCTCGTAGCACATCCTAAGAGCGCTGAGCGAGACGCTGGGAATACCTGTCAGGTCGGTGCGGACAACTTTGTACATCCCGGCCTCTTGCAGGCTGATACGATAGGCGTTGGCGTCCAGGCAGGGAGATTCTCCGCCACTGGCTGCCAGGCTGCGCCATGTCCGCCAGCCCTGGCCGGCCGTATAGTTCAAGATGTTGGGTGCTAACAGCGAAGCGAAAACTGGACTTTCCGGTCGGGTGGGAGTTGCGGCCGGCCGGCCGTCAGGATAATCAAAGCGTACCTCCACCTCAAGTTGATCATGCACCAACACCTTCTCGCCGGTCAGATCACTTTGCACCGGATGAATCAACACCTGTGCCAGCCGATAATCGCGCAACCAAACCACCTCGGCCAATGTGGCCGCTGTTGCCGGGTAGAGACCAGTCGCAGTTGCCGGGATAACCACCGGGGTGTAATGGGTGGCAAATTGGGGAATGGAACTGGGGTCGGCTGGATCATAGGCTAACAGTTCTTGTTCAGGCGCCGGCAAGGGGCGGACTGACATCAGTTCCACCGTTTCTGTCGCCTGGATGGTCAATATCGGTTCGGCTCCCGGCGGCAATGCCACCCAGTAACTGGCCTGGGGTAAATCAGGCAGTCCCACCTGGCCGATGCGGCCATAACCCTCCATGACCAGCCGTTCATAACGTTGTCCCTCGATATACTCTGGTCGACGTTGCAGCGGAGGGGTGTGAATCACAAAGGTGACGCCGTCGCTATCGGAACGCACAAGTTGGACGCCTGCTTCGACCTCATCGAGCGACGAGGCAGGATGTTTCATCGGTTGGGCAACAGCCTGGGATAGGAAGGTCAGGCATAGCAGCAATATCAATAACCCGATCCAAACAGGCTTGTGACGTGGGAAAAAAGGCATGCACATCTCCTCAGGGGTAGCAGTGTTGCCCACAAAAAAACAGGGCCAGGTCACAAATATTGTACTTGGCCCCAGATCAATTGACCGACTTTCTTAAAGAAAGCCTTCTTTGTTTTTAACCATCCCTTAATTGCCGGCCGGGGATAAGGCGGCGGCGATTCAACAGCTGACCGGCAGCCTGAATCTGGTCAATAGGCTAGGTGAAGGCGGCGCGTAGGTGGTTGGGAAAAACAAAAAACGGAGGCTTCCCCCCGTTTTCAGGCAAGAAAAAAGAGCGGAAGACCGGCCGGCCTTCCGCACATTAGGTCGTCGGCAAAAATAGCTAGCCAGGAAACCGGTGAATCTTAGCTGGAAATAACAGAGCAGATCGCCGAGTCTTCTTTGCCGCCGCTGGCGGGATCATTGGGATCGCAGACGCTGGCAACAGCTTCCATCGCTTGGCGATAGACGACGGCCGGCTTCTCGTATTCCTTCTTGGTCTCCACAGGTTGGTTAGACATTAAAAACCTCCTAAAGTAATGAAAAAAGATTTACGTTGTCAGCGCGGCTGTCCGCCTTGCTTTGAAACAATCAGGCTACCCTGGCAGCCTTCATGATGTTCCCACATTTTCGTAATACGCTTTACGTCGCAGACGCGCCTCACGGTAGGCTACAGACGAACACCCTAACATATCGCCATCTTCGAAAGCTGCTGTACCGTGACAGCGCACGCAGAATTGCCGCAATTCACAAGTGGAGCAAACAGGTAAAGCGGAGAGCGTCAGGTTGGAAGTTTCCTCCCACACCGGTGAATCTTTCCAGATCTGCTCCAACGATTGCTGGCGCACGTTCCCCGCCGAAACCCGCGCCCCGACGCAGGTGTACACTTCACCGTAGGGACTGATGGTCAGGCTGTTCATGCCAATCCCACAAAAACGAAACTCGTCGTTCACCGGCTGCAACTTCCAGCGTTCAGGGGTGATGCGCTGACGCAGAAAGGCCAGATATTGGTCGTCGGAAGGACGATGCGCCAGCGGAGACGGGTCGCCTGTATGCTTGGGGACGATGGTCGAGTCGTATTGGAATCGAACCCCTTTTTCTCGCGCCAGATCGTAGAATTTGTCAAAGTGCTCAATGTTCTCTTTCATCAAGGGGGTTTTGATAACACATTTAACCCCCCGCTCGCGTAGCAAATCGATGCCGCGCATAGTTAGATGAAAAGAACCTGGAACCTGGGTGATGGCGTCGTGAATATCCGGCTCGGTCGAGTAGAGACTGACTTCCACCAATACAGGCTTCACGTCCGCAATCTTATCAGCTACTTCCTCTTTGATCAAGATCGCATTCGTATAGAAACGGATGGCAAACCCTGTGCGTCGAGCATAGCGCGCCACCTCAAAAATGTCATCCCGAACAAAGACTTCGCCGCCGGAAAAGGTGATGGTCAAAGCGCCGAGGGTGGCTAACTCGTCCATCACTCGTTTGATCTCCTCTGTGCTGAGCTCTCCTGGCACTTTGGCCCCCGGCGGCATGACATCCAGGTAGCAATGGGTGCAGCGCTCATTGCAGCGGTAGGTCAGTTCCCAATGCACCGAGAGCAACCGATGCTGAAAACGTGTGTGGCGCACGATGCGATCGTAGGCGTTGAGTTCCGGGTGGTCGACATATTGTTCAGACATGGGTTGCCTTGGGTGTAGGGCGAGAATTAGACGTGTGTTTTGAGTACCAGGACGCGTTGCGCTACCAGAGCCTCGACAAAAGCGGTGACATCTGCCTGGGCTTCGGTCAGTGCGACATCATATTCGTCGCTGATGACGGCAACAATGCTCGCCAGTGAATGCTGGCCATCCGCCAGCTCAAAGATGCGGGAACCAACACTATTGAGAACGTTGATCTCGCTGTCTTCGGCCAAAATCACAACCGCCTCACCGTCAATAACCCGGCCGGCCGTTTGAGGATGCGGTTCAGGGTAGAGATGCGTCAAATCCATGCAGAAACCTTCCGTATCAGGCGCTCCAGGTTTGTTTTTCGCCTATCGGGATAGATGGCGTTAGCGCCTCATCGATCACCCGCCAGAAACCATCGTCGCGGCGGAAATGCAGCTGATAGACGGGAACCTGACGCACCAGATGATAGCAGAGTTCTAGCAACTGCGCACCCAGAACAGATTCACGCGCAATGAAGGGGGCGGAGGCCGCCAGTTCCACGACAGCTACAGGATGGGGCAAGGGGCGGAGTTGGTGGTGGGTGCTTTGTTGCAGTCGAAAGAGACCCTGAAGGGGAGCAACACGGTTGGGGCGCAAAACTGTTTCCAGCGCTCCTTTGAAAGGCACACCGTACAACTGATACCGATCCTGGTGCGCTCGAATAATAACCAGATCGTCGCTGAGGACTTCACCGGTCGCGGCCGCCAGCCGGGACGTAGTGGTTTTGCCTGCGCCGCTGGGGCCGAAGAAGACATAGCCTTGGCCCTGGCGAACAACGCCGGCCGCGTGCAACAGCAGCGCCTGGTGCTGGAGACACAACCAGGCGTAGACAACGCGCAGAAAGTTTTCCACCCCCGCTTGTGGATCCAGCTCCAGGTAACCGGTCCCGCCCTGCAAATCCACTTCTCCCTGCTCGGCATAGGAAGCGTAATGTAGTTTTTCTGGAGTGAAAGTGGTTTGGATAACCCACAGTTCACCCCGTTGGGTGGGGCGCACGTAGCGGGCTTCTGGCTTCAGCTGTAGATCGATCAGCAGCAGCGGGGTAGCCTGGGGGGCCAGGAAGTCGTGATAGAGGTGTTGGAGGCGGCCAGCCATGGCCAGGTCGTGTGTCCTTAAGCCCACCGCCAGATCAGCAATTTTCAACAAAATCGTGTGTGAAACCAATCGCCTACTCTCCCGACCAGGATAATCTATGTGCGTTGCCTCACAGATCCATACGCAGGTGCGGCGCTTCAGCATTTATGTAGGAATGTTGAAGATGCTAATATGGTATCTCAGCCCATGAGGCAAGGCAAGCACCCTGGCAACTCCTCACGCTTTCATCACGATTCACGGTGAGTTGTGCTATGGGTAGCTCCAGCTGTGTTGGCGGGTGAGAGGCCTGCCGCCGGTCAGGGCTGTTAAGGCAAGGGGAAGCGGGGCGCAGTCAGCTCCAGGGGGCCTTCCAGCGGCAGGCTGTGGCCTTGACGGTGAATGCGCTCCAGTTTGTAGTAATAGGTTTGGCCCTTCTCAACATTGACATCGGTGTAGCTGTAGTCGCCGCCTAAAACATCGTCGGGCGAGCCAGGAATCATCTGTTCGTTGATTCGGACATACTCGCCGTCGGGCGAGGCTGCGCGGTAGAGATTGAAGCCAATGATGTCTAGCTCATTGCCTGTTGACCAGAAAATTACCAGGCCTGAAGGTTGCCAGAGGAAGAGATAGCTGACGCCGGCCGCGATTAAGGTCAGTCCCAGCAACCATAAAACCCGGCGGGAGCGTGGGGGGGAAGAAGAACTTGAGGCAGACACAGATTGATTGTAGGCAAAGGCTAAATAGCTGTCAAGAAACCGGCCGGCGACCGGGTTTAACGCATCTGGCTTGACGAGGGGTCGGCGGTATGGTAGACTGCGCCGGCCGGCATGAAGCCATCTCTTTTCCCAATCTCACCAGCGTGTTGGGCTGTCGGCAGGTTGGACGTGCGTGGAGGTCATCAGATGCAGAAACAGAAACGTTATATCCCCTGGTTGTGGTTGGTTGTTCTCGTGACGCTTATAAGCCTGGCAGCCTGTCGTCAACGCTCTTTGCAGGAAGCAACACCTGTCACCATTCCCCTCTCGCCTGGGACGGATGAGCAGCCGTTGGAGATTCCGACGCCGCTGCCCAACACGGAGGGCGATACGGCTCCGGCCGACGACACCCAACCGGCTGATGCGGGCTACCCGGCCCCCACGACTGAGGTTGTCGCCCCGGCCGGCTATCCGGCCCCTGAGGCAGAAGCGTCGCCAACCGAAGGCGAAAGCGCCGGTGAACAGCCGGCCGACGCCGGCGCGGCCCAACCGACAGAAACGCCCCAGGATGTTACTTACATTGTCCAGGCCGGGGACACAGTGGGCACAATTGCCCAACAGTTTGGCGTCACCATTGACGACATTGCCCGTGTCAACAATCTGACCAACGTCAACAGCATCCAGATTGGCGACCCCCTCATTATCCCACTGTCGGGTAACATTCCGGCCACTGCTCCCCAGGAACGGATTCACATCGTTGCCGCCGGCGAGACATTGTTCAGCATCGCTCGATTTTATAGCGTGGATTTGAATGAGCTGGCGTCCTACAATGGCATTACCGATCCGACGCTGATTTATGCCGGGCAGCAGCTGCGCATTCCGCCGCCGGCGGCCACCACGCCTTGATGTATTCCAGGCTTGTCTCAAGATTCTCTCAATAGAGAGCCTCGGCTCTCTATTTTTTTGACCATTATGGCCGACTGCGAGGTCGGCCTCATCCGTGGGGTGTGGAGCAGGAACGAGATGCCAGAGGAAACATCACAAGTAGTGTGGGCCGGCGCGTCGTGGCGTCTGATCGTGGAGGAAGCCATCCTGCCCGATGGCTCCCGTCGACCACGGGGCAAAGTCGATCATCCGGGTTCGGTGGTCATGATTGCCCTGCACGGGGATGAGGTGCTGATGGTGGCGCAATACCGGCCAGCGCTGCAGCTGGAAATTCTGGAGCTGCCGGCCGGCACCCGAGGCTGGGATGAGCCCTGGTTGGCGTGTGCTCAGCGGGAACTGCGTGAAGAAACGGGCTATCGGGCCTCACGTTGGGTTTCCCTGGGGAGGATTTGGGCTGCGCCGGGGCTGTCGAACGAGCAAATACAGCTTTACCTGGCGTGGGAGTTAACACCTGATCCCTTGCCCATGGATGTGGATGAACAGATAGTGCTTCGACCCATGCCCCTGGCCCGGCTGGAAGAGATGGCTCTGGATGGCCGCCTGGAGGATGCCAAGAGCGTGGTGGGCATTTTGCGCGCTGCTGCTTATTGGCGTCACAATCCCCCCGGCCGTGATACAATTGCAGTTTGATATGCCCACTCCCTTCATGCACCTTCAGGTGGCCGAGCAAATTCGCGCCCACCCTGCTTTTCATGGTTTGGCGCGCCAACAAGTTTTGGCTGCCTGGCCCTCCTTTTATCTGGGTAGTATTGCCCCCGATTTTCAAGACATCACCGATATACCGCGCGAAGCCACCCATTTCTACGCCTTGCCTCCCGATCCCCAGCGGCAGGCGCAGGATGTCATGTTAGAGACATATCCCATGCTGGCCCGGCCGGGGCAGCTGTCGCGTGAACAAGCTGTTTTCATTGCGGCCTATCGGGCCCATCTAATGCTTGACTTACGCTGGTTCCACCAGATTTTGGCCCCCTTTTTTATCTTCAACGACGCCTGGGATGGGGTGGGGCGCTACGAGCGCTTCACCGCCCATAACACCTTGCTGACTTATCTCGACCGACTGGCGTTGGAATCATTGCCGCCCGCAGCGGCCGCCACGCTTGCCAACGCGCCCACGCTCGACATGGCCCCCTTCATTCCGGCCGGGCTGCTGGCGCAGTGGCAAACCCGGATTGTGGAGCAGCTGGCCCCCGGCGCGCCCATTCGCACCGTTGAGATTTATGCCCAACGTCTGCGCATGACGCCGGCGCAATTTGCCCGCAACCTGGCCGACCCCCTGTGGATGAAAGAACAGCTTTTCAGCCGCATCTCCTTGACGGCCGTGCAGGCCATTTTGACCCAGGCGGTGGACGAAAGCGCTGACCTGGTGATGACTTATCTGAACCAGCGCGTTGAAATGGAAGGAAGTTTATGACCTGCGTTTTGCCTGCGCTTCCTCGTCAGACGGTGCAGGTGCGCTTTTCTGACGGACGTACTTTTGACGGCCCGATGGGGACCACGGCCGAGGCTTTTGTCCGTGCTGCCTTTCCTGAGGTTAGCCACACCATTGTGGCCGGTCTGATCAATGGCAAGTTGCGCGAATTGTCCGAGCCGCTGCTGCACGATACCGCCTTCAAACCCATTTACGCCCACGATTCAGATGGGGTGCGCATCTATCGTCGTTCACTCTGTTTTTTGATGATCGCGGCTTCGGCCGAGCTTTTCCCCAACCATCCACTCGCCATTCAACACTCCATGCCCTTTGGCGGGTATTATTGCGAGCGGACTGACGGCCGGCCGCTGGCAGACCCAGATTTGACGCGGCTCAAAGAGCGTATGCAAGCCCTGGTGGCGGCCGACATCCCCATCACCCAGGTGCGAGTTCCCTTACCCGAAGCCTTACACTTCTTTCGCGCCAGCGGCGACATCGAGAAGGCCGATTTGTTCACCCGTCGGCGCAAAGGATATGTGACGCTGTATGAGCTCAACGGTGTCCAGAATTACTTCCATGGCTTCATGGTGCCCCGCACCGGCTATCTGCAACTCTTCGATCTCCACCCTTACGCCAACGGCTTCATTTTGCAGTTCCCCCGCCGCCACCAGCCTGATGTTCTCCAGCCTTTTGAAGATGAACCGTGGCTGGCAGAAATTTTCCGCAATTACGCCGCCTGGCTGCGACTGGTAGGTGTGCCCGACGTGGCCGCTTTGAACCACGCCGTCACCAGCGGACGCATCGCGGAAGCCATCTTAATCGCCGAGGCGTTGCACAATCGTCAACTGGCTTCCATCGCCAATGACATCGACCGTCTACTGGGGCAGGTGCGGGTGGTGTTCATTTCTGGCCCCACTTCGGCCGGCAAGACCACCTTCAGCAAGCGCCTGGCGGTTCAGCTGTTAGCACGCGGCGTGCAGCCGGTGACGATGGCCCTGGATAATTACTTTGTCAACCGCGAGGACTCCCCACGTGATGAGAACGGGGATTATGATTTCGAGCGCCTGGAGGCTATTGACCTACCCCTTTTCCAGGAGCAGCTCTATCAACTGCTGCGCGGGGAGCGAATCACGCAGCCGGTGTACAATTTCATCACCGGCAAACGAGAATGGGGACGCGACCTGAGCCTGAAGCCTAATCAGGTCATTTTGATAGAAGGCATTCACGGGCTCAACCCCCACCTGGCGGAAGGGTTGCCGCCTGAAGCGCTTTTCCGAATCTTTATTTCTGCCTTCACCCAACTGAACCTGGATAAGCATAATCGTATTCCCACTACCGACACGCGCAAGCTGCGCCGCATTGTACGTGATTTTAAGCATCGGGGTTACTCGGCGGCCGACACCATTCGCCGCTGGACTAAAGTGCGTGAGGGGGAGAAAAACTATATCTTCCCCTATCAGCATCACGCTAACGCCTTCTTCAATTCGGCTCTCGTGTACGAGCTGGCGGTTTTGAAATCGTTGGCCTCGCCCATTTTGTTGCAGGTAGAACCAGACACCGAAGAGCGGATTGAGGCCAACCGATTACTGGCTTTTTTGCAATGGTTTGATCCCATCCCGGCCGATCAAGTTGCCGTTATTCCGGGGGATTCCATTTTGCGCGAATTTATAGGCGGCTCGATCATGGAAAACTTTGAGCCGTGGATAGATTGACGTCGACCACCATCAATTATGCCGGCCGACCCGGCCGGCGCACGGAGGGCTAAGATGCTGTTTCGAGACCAATTTGCTACCACTACACGCGGCCTGGACCGCAGCCTGCCGCCTATGCGTCTGTTTGAAAAAGCCAAGCAATTTGGCATTTGGAATCCGGCCGCCATCGACTTCAGACAGGATCGGCTGGATTGGGACGCCTTCAGCGACCAGGAACATGAAGCCATGCTCCACTTGACCAGCGTCTTTCAGGCCGGCGAAGAAGCAGTCACGTTGGATCTGTTGCCCCTGATCATGACCATTGCGCGGGAGGGGCGGGTGGAAGAGGAGATATTCCTGACAAGTTTTCTCTGGGAAGAGGCCAAGCATGTCGATTTCTTCAACCGTGTCCTGACCGAAGTGGTGACCCACCCTGGCGATTTGACACGCTTCATGGGTGAGCATTACCGGTTGCTCTTCTATGAGGCGCTACCCGAGGCGCTTCAGGCTTTGACCCACGACCCATCGCCAGTGGCTCAGATTCGCGCCTCCTGCACCTATAACATGATTGTGGAGGGGGTGTTGGCGGAAACGGGCTATCATGGCTTTTTTACCGTTCTGGATCAAGAGCAGAAGATGCCGGGGGTGCGCGAGGGCATCTATCGCTTGAAGCAAGATGAGTCACGCCACATTGCCTATGGAGTGTATCTCATTTCTCGTCTGGTGGCGGCCGATCCCTCTCTGTGGCAGGTGGCAGAGGACACGATGAACCGGCTGTTGCCGCTGGCGATGGGAATCATCGGCGAGATTTTCGAGCGCTACGACCCGATGCCATTTGGCCTGGATGTGACGGAGTTTATCATGTATGCCACGGGGCAGTTTAATAAGCGCTTGATACGCATTGAGCGGTCGCGGGGCGCTTCGTTGGCAGACGTGGTGGCCCTGACCACCGAAGTGATTGAGAGTAACGACGCCTAAAAAATCCCGATAAATGCCAGGCGCGCTACGTCGGGTCGCAAGAACTGGCGTAGCGCGCCTGCGCCTGGCGTTGGGAAAGTTGGTTCCTACACCCGGCCGGTGGTGAGCGCGATCTTGACCTCGGCGATAGCCTGGGTGACCTGAATTTCGCGGGGACAGGCGTTGGTGCAGTTAAAGATGGTGCGGCAACGCCATACCCCAAACGTATCCCCCACCACATTCAAGCGTTCGGCGGCCGCCTGGTCGCGGTTGTCGAAGATGAAACGATGGGCCTGGACAATGGCGGCCGGCCCGACATAGCGCCCATTGGCCCAAAAGCTGGGGCACGAGGTGGTGCAGGCGGCGCACAGGATACACTTGGTAGTATCGTCAAACCGGGCGCGGTCGGCCGGCGATTGCAAACGCTCCCGACCATCGGCCGGCGGCGGGGTATCGTTGATGAAATAGGGCAGCACCGACCGGTAATGCTCGAAGAACGGCTCCATATCCACAATCAGGTCTTTCAGCACCGGCAGACCCAGAATTGGCTCCACCTGAATGGTGACGCGCTCTCCCTTGAAGGTGCTGAGCCGGCCGGCCAATGTTTTACAGGCCAGCGCATTGGCCCCATTGATGCGCATGGCGTCTGAGCCGCACACCCCATGGGCGCAGGAACGGCGCAGCGCCAGCGTTCCATCTTGTTCCCATTTCACGCGGTGCAGCAGATCGAGAACAGAATCGGCCGGGTGGCAATTCTCCAGCGTATACTCTCCCCACCAGGCCTGGCTCTGTTTTTCCGGGTTGAAGCGTCGAATACGTAACTGAGCTTGCATCGTTAGACTCCTGGCGGCGGTTAATAGACGCGGGCTTTGGGTTGATAGCGGTCAATGGTAACCGGTTTGTATCCCAGGCGCATCGTCCCATTGGGCTGTCGGAAGGCCAGGGAGTGACGCAACCAGTTATCATCATCCCGTTTAGGAAAATCCTCGCGGGCATGCCCACCCCGGCTCTCGCGCCGGGCAGCGGCCGCCACTGCCGTCACCTCAGCCAGGTCTAGCAAACAGCCCAGCTCCCAGGCTTCCAGCAGGTCGGTGTTGAACTGCTGTCCCCGGTCGTCAATAGAGAGGAAACGGGCATGATCGTGCTTCAACTCTCGCAGCGTTTCAACCGCCTCCTCCATACCCGCTTGCAGCCGAAAGACGCCCACGTGCTCGGTCATCACCTTTTGCATCCGCTGGCGGATGGTGTAGGGCTTGACATTGCCCTTGCTCTCGCGAATGCGGTCAAATTCCGCCATGATTTCGCCGGCCGCATCGTTGGGCAGGGGCAGCAGCGGGGCCTGACGACAGTAGTTGGCGATGTGTCGACCGGAGCGCCGGCCGAACACCACCAGGTCGACCAGCGAGTTGGTTCCCAATCGGTTGGCCCCATGCACAGAGACGCAGGCCACCTCGCCGGCGGCATACAACCCCGGCAGGATGGTGTTGTTTTCATCCAACAGGACGCGCCCATCTACATCGGTGGGAATGCCGCCCATCGCATAGTGAGCGGTGGGTTGAATTGGCATGGGGTCACGGGTAGGGTCCACCCCCAGATACGTGCGACAGAAGTCGGCAATGTCGGGTAGTTTCGTCTCAATGATTTCACGCGTGATGCGGCGGGTTTCTCCATCCTCGGCCAGGTATCTGTTGACCGTTTCCGGCGTTACATCCAGGTGGACGTAATTCTTGCCGTTGATGCCCCGGCCGGCTTTCACCTCCAGATAGATGGCGCGACTGACCACATCACGGCTGGCCAGGTCTTTGATGGTGGGGGCGTAGTGGGGCATGAAGCGCTCTCCCTGGCCATTGATCAAGACGCCACCCTCGCCGCGCACCCCTTCCGTGATCAAAATCCCCAGTTTGTAAATGCCGGTGGGGTGAAATTGGAAGAACTCCATGTCCTCCATCGGAATGCCGCGCCGCAGACAAATGGCGGCCCCATCGCCGGTCAGTGAGTGAGCATTGGAGGTGACTTCCCAACACCGCCCCCAGCCGCCAGTGGCAAAATGAACCGCTTTGCTGTGGAAGATGTGAAACGAGCCATCGGCAATACACACTGCCACCACGCCGCGAATGGTATTCTCCACGCGAATGAGATCCACCACGTGGTATTCGTCGAAGAAGGTGACGTTGTTCTTGATACATTGCTGATACAATGTCTGTAAAATCATGTGGCCGGTGCGGTCGGCGGCGTGACAGGCGCGCATCACCGGCCGGCCGGTCTCATTGTTGGTGTGCCCACCAAAACGGCGCTGCGAGATGCGCCCATTTTCTAGCCGGTCGAAGGGTAGCCCCATGTGTTCCAGCTCAATGACTACCTCCACCGCTTCCTTGCACAGCACGTCGACCGCGTCCTGGTCAGCCAGGTAATCGGAGCCTTTAACGGTGTCGTAGGCGTGCCATTCCCAATGATCCTCTTCTAGATTAGCCAGCGCAGCACCAATGCCCCCCTGGGCTGTGCCTGTATGAGAGCGGGTGGGGTACAGTTTGGAGATGACCGCCACCTGAGCGTCGCGGCTGGCGTAGAGCGCTGCCATCAAGCCGGCCCCACCAGCTCCAACGATGACCGCGTCAAAGGTGTGAATCGTAGGCGATGCCATAAACGCTTATCCTCCTGTCAGGACAGATTCCGCCGCATTCGGGTCGAAGGCCGCAATGCCAAACCCGGCGACAATCAGGGTCACAATTAAGAAAACAAGCAACCCGGTACTGATGAGGCGCATGGTCTTGGGGTTGTGGATATAGTCGCCCAACACATTGCGCAGACCGTTCAAACCGTGCGTCAGGGCGAAGAAAAGCAAAAACATATCGTAAACTTTCCAGCCCCAACTGTCCCACTGCTGTTGCACAAAGACTAGCGTCAGGTTGTGAACATCGTTGAGAATCAGCTGAATGAAAACATGCCCCACCGCCAGAAACAACAGCGAGATGCCAGACATGCGCATGAAAAAGTAAGCGCTGCGCTCGAAATTGGCTTTCAAGACCACGTTGCGTGGCCTGGTGTAGGTGTTGCTAATCGAGGTTGCCATGGTGAGTTCCTTAATTACCAATCCCAAAGGCTTTCAAAGGAGGTATCGACCAGCAAGAGTTAGCCACCTGTCCATTGGGCCAGACAGGCGGGCGCTCGCAGTGTTGCACGATGAGCGCCATAAGATAGATGCCGGCCGGCACGAACAAGACAAGGAAGATAACCCACACCAGTTGGGCGCTGCGCGTCTGATAATGCCACCACTCCGGCTTGAAATCGAGCAAGGTGATGCGCACGCCATTCAGGGCATGGTAGAGCACAGCGCCGGCCACCAACATTTCACCGACGCCGAAGAGCGGGATTTTGTAAAGGGAGACAGTCCATTCGTAAAAGTTAGGGAAGTAGTGGGCTGTCGAAGTGTCCCACACATGCAGCACCAGGAATGCCAAAATAGCCAGGCCGGAAAGGCGGTGCGCCAACCAGCTATAGTGACCGGAACGGCCCCGATAACGGATACTTTCCTGTATCGTGAGCTTCAGCGAACCAAGCATAGGCTTTTTGCCTCCATAGGTGTAAAAAAGAATGTCAAGGGATTCACAACGCCCGCTCTGAGAGATGCGCCAGCGGCGGGCACCAGACAACGTCGGCGCCCCGGCGACGCTGAGCCAGAGAGCCAACTGTTTGTGAATTATATCACGCGTCAGATGGGTAACGCACACGATTCAGCTTTGTTGGCCTGGGGTATGCCTTGCGCCTGACAACGGGGGCTGCTAAACTTCTATTTGACATGTTACGGCCGTTTCAACTCCTTGACCTCAGGTTCCTGAGCCGTTTAGGTCGGCAGCGTATTCCCTTAAATGTGGAAGTGACCCTGATTCAACAGCCGCGCCTGGTTGTCGGGGCGTTGCGCCACATGCTGGTAGGGGGTGATTTTCCTACCTATATCTGGAAAAATACGGCCGGCGACGCGGCCGGTTTCGTTCAGGCGGCGTTGACACGCGATGGGGCCAAGGCGCACCTCGTCTCTGTGGGAGTGGCCCCGGCCCCTGATGGCGGGCAGAACGAAGATGTCTGGTTGGCCATGTTAGATGCCCTGACCGCTCACCTGGGTTCGCAAGGTGTGCATACGTTGGTGGCGGAAGTGGATGAAGGAGGAGCCGAACTGCCGCTCCTGCGCCAGGCCAACTTTGCCGTTTTCACCCGCCAGGATCTTTATGTGTGGCAGCAGCCTGCGACCCCGGCCGGGGCCGTGATGCCCTGTCTGGCTCCCTATCGGCCGCAGTGTCAATGGGATGTGCAATGGCTCTACGCCCATGTTGTGCCCAGCATGATTCAGCTGGTGGAGCCGGGGCCGCCTATCGGCCGGCGCAGCTGGGTGTGGTACGAAGGACATGAGTTGGTGGGCTATGTACATGTCACCCCCGGCCCGGCCGGCCAATGGATGTATATGTTGATTCATCCTAAAGCGCAAGGGTTGGCCGATCAAATCGTGGGAGCTGCCTTAAGCTTGCTCCCTCCAGCGGGCCCAACCCCCCTCTATTGCCCCCTGCGCCGTTACCAGAGCTGGTTGCAGGCGTCGTTGGAGCGCCACGGCTTCACTCTGTGGGGTAGTCAGGCGATGTTGGTGCGCCACACCACCCATCTGGCGCGCAACTTCTCCGCCGCCCTCGACCCCGCCCTGACACGCGAGCCGATAGTCGCCCGCCCCACCACGCTTATCCGCAAGACTCCCCATTTTCGGTGAGGCGATAGGATGTTTAGTAAATCCCAAAGCAACCCGGCTTTTGATGGTCAGGCGCTTGAGGGTGTGTATGATCCTGACAGGCGGCGCTTTGTAGCCGCCAATTGACACGAGTAGCTGTTTGGGGCGCTCGTGGATACCCATTAAGGTAGACGAACTTTTTCTATGTTGGATACGGAGCAATCAGTTTACATCCCTGCTCAACAGGCGCACGAAGATTTAACACTCTTTCTCGATATCTTACCGGCCACGATTCGTGACCCTCTGGCGGAATTGGGGCGTGTGGATGATTTGTTAGAGGTTGTCATGGACCTGGGCCGGCCGCCGGCTGCTCGTTTTGTCGATGACGAAGTCTCTCTTCGTTCGGCCGAGGTGACACAACAAGAGATCGATCAGGTGGTGGCCGGGGTAGGCCAATTCGACGATGACAACCGGGCCGGCATTGCGCGCACGCTGCACCGCATTGCCAGCATTCGCAACCGCCGCCAGGCTGTAGTAGGTTTGACTTGCCGCATTGGTCGGGCGGTCTATGGCACCATCGACATCATCGCCGACATTGTGGAAGAAGGACACAGCATTTTGCTTTTGGGCCGGCCGGGCGTGGGCAAGACAACCATGCTGCGTGAGATGGCGCGTGTGCTGGCGGAGCAAAAACGTGTTGTGATCGTAGACACCTCCAACGAAATTGGGGGAGATGGGGATATTCCCCACCCGGCGGTTGGGCGTGCGCGGCGAATGCAAGTACAACGGCCGGCGCGGCAACATGAGACGATGATCGAGGCGGTGGAAAACCACAACCCCGAAGTGATCATCATCGACGAGATCGGACGGGAACAGGAAGCCGCCGCGGCGCGCACCATCAATGAACGAGGCGTGCAACTCATCGGCACGGCCCACGGCCGCACGCTGGAAAATTTGTTGCTGAACCCCACTCTCTCGGATCTCGTTGGCGGCATTGAGAGTGTCACCCTCTCTGACGAGGAGGCGCGCCGGCGCGGCACTCAGAAAACAGTGCTAGAGCGACGCGCTCCGCCTACTTTTGACGTCTTGATCGAGATTCAGGAACGCCAAAGCCTGGTGGTGCATCGGGATGTGGCCGCTTCGGTTGATGCCCTATTGCGTGGCCGGGCTGTGGCGGTCGAATTGCGCTATCGTGACGCGGCCGGCCAAATCCACGTTGACAAGCAAGAGTCGATCACGACCACGCCGACTGTGACCGGCCGGCGGCGTGACACCCTTGACGAGCGGGAAAGCGCCCCCCGGCCTGGGCGAGGACGCAACCGCCCTCCTGTGGCTGAAAATGCGGCTCGCCCTGAACCCTCTGGCAATGGGGCGGCTGCCTCCGGCGCCATGGCTACACGGACGAACAAACGTCTCAACGTTTACTCTTTTGGCGTGGCGCGCAATCGTCTGCTTCAGGCAGCGCGCCGACTGGGGGTTGACCTGGTCTTTGAGGAGCAGATCGACAGCGCCGATGTCATGGTCACCCTCAAGAGTTATTACCGTAAGTACCGTCGTTTGATGACGGAGGCGGAACGGACGCGCAAACCCGTTTATGTCTTGCGGGCGAATACGGTCGGTCAGATGGAAAACTTTCTGGCCGAGGCGCTGGGGTTGGAGGTCGCGCCGTCTGACCCTTTTGAGCAGGCTATTGCCGAGGCTAACCGGGCCATTCAGCGCGTCCAGGCGGGCGAAGCCAGCGTCGATCTGCCGCCGGTCAGTTCGTCCATCCGACGCTATCAACACCAGATGGCGCGCCAGGCTAACCTCGTCTCGCATAGCTACGGCCGGGAACCCAACCGGCATGTGCGCATCTTCAGCGACGTGCGCAACTAGCTGCTTCGGCCGCGCCCCGCAACCTTACCTCTCTTTGTGCGTACAGGGGGCAAATATGGCAACTATCAGCGCGGTATTGGCGTCTATTACTCTGGTTCTGGTCATCGTTTCGATGTTGCTGGGGCTGTTGGGCACGCTTGTTCCCATGCTGCCGGGCTTGTTGTTGGTTTGGTTGGCGTTGTTAACCTACGCTCTGGTGGACGGCTTCCAGGTCATCACCCCGGCCTTTTTTGCCACACTCAGCTTTGTGGCTCTTTTTGGCATGTCGTCCGATCTCTGGTTACCCTTGTTGGGGGCGCGGGCCAGCGGGGCTTCCTGGCGTTCCACCCTCTATGGCACAGTCGGGGCCTTGGTCGGCTTTTTCGTCGGGACTTTGCTGGGGTCGATTGTCGGCTATGCGGTGGGGGTGCTTGTGGCGGAGTATCAGAAACACCAGGATTGGAATCTGGCCTTCAAGGCCAGCTTGGGGGGCCTGGCCGGCATGGGCGTCTCAAAATTAGTGCAATTAGGCTGCGGCGTGCTCATTTTCGCCGCCTTTATCACCCGGGTTCTGGGGGGATAAGCGCATGGCGGCTATCGATTGGCGCTCGCTTCTACAACTGTTTGCCTGGTGCGCCGGCGCGGCCCTGGTGGTTGGCCTCCTTTGCCTGGGGTTAGCCATCTGGCAGCTGCGCAAGATTGAAGTCCCCCCAACAGCTACGTTTAGCGAAACATTGCGCCTGACTCCGCTGTTGGTGGTGCTGGGCATCGATTTGCTCGATTTTGCCCTGGACATTCTGGCCGTGCCCTTCGTCTGGTTGTTGTTGGATCGGTTGGGTCTCAAGGCCCTGCGCAACGTCTCGGCCGTAGAGGCGTTGATCCCGTTCACCCAGCCCATTCCCCTGTTGACGCTTAGCTGGCTGGCCGTGCGACTCTGGCCGGCCGCTAAATGGTAGAGACCGATTTCACCCCCCCACGCCCTCATGATCGCGGGTTGACCCTACAACTCGATCGGTTGTGTCAGGATAGCCGTCAGCAGGCGCACGCTGTTTTCCACATCGGCGATATCCACCGTTTCACTTTGGGTGTGGACATAACGACAAGGGATGGAGATGCAGCCGGCCGCGCAACCACTACCAGCAATCTGCATCGAAGCCGCATCGGTGGAGCCGCCCGTCAGCACTTCTAATTGATAGGGCAGTTCCGCCTCCTCGGCGCGGCGTTGCATCAAGCGCACCAGGCCTGGGTGGGCGATCATGCCGGTGTCTTTGACCTTGATAGCTGGTCCGGCCCCCAGCTTCACGTCTAGGGGTGCGCTTTTGGGCAGGTCTCCCGTCAGCGTCACATCCACAGCAATCCCCACATCTGGTCGCAACCGGTTGGCAGCTACCGCAGCTCCGCGCACCCCAATCTCTTCCTGCACCGTAAAAACAAAGGTCACCTCATGCGGCGTGGTGTGTAGCTGGCGCAGGGTCTCAATGGCCACGGCGCACCCCACACGGTCATCCATACTTTTAGCTGTCAGCCGGCCATCCTGGGCCATGAAGTCGCGCCAGAAGGTAGCCGGCGCCCCAACAGCTACAGGCGAATTCTTGCGGTTCGTCGCCCCCACATCGATGAAATGCTGATTGAGACGAGGCGTTCGGCCGGAGTCCGTCACGGGTTCATGGTAGATCACCCCCATGCGACCGTCAGCGAAACGCACGCGCGCCCCACGCAGGGTGAGAGGGGAAACGCCTCCCAGGTTGATGAAATGTAAGAAGCCCTCTTCGGTGATGTGGGTGACCATGACCCCAATCTCATCCATGTGGGCGGCAACCATAACAGTCAGGCCATCGCCGCGGCCTTTTTTAAGCGCGATCAAATTGCCCAGGGCATCTTGGGTCACCTCGTCCGCGTAGGGGGTGATGGCTTCCCGAATGAGATGGCGCACCTGATCTTCAAAGCCCGCCGGGCCGAAAGCTTCTACCAGAGATTGAATCAAAGCTTGCATAAAGGCTACCTGTCGATTTAAGAGTTGATAATGTCGGGAGTAAGAGCGCGCAGGCCGACGTCTGCCAGACGCACATAATTCGCATAGTCATCAAGGGAGATAATCATATAAGGGGTATGGGCGTGCCGACCAGGTAGCCCAATCGCCGCCGCCGGAATGCCTGCCCCGGCCCGCTGGTAGCGCCCCGTATTCGTTCCCCCTCCTCCAGGCTGGCGTATCTGGTAGGGGATACCCTCAGCCGCCGCGCTGGTCATCCAATGGCGCACCAAACGCGGGTCTTGAATGGTGACGTTATCCATGATGTAGAGGCATGGCCCGCGTCCCAGGTAAGTGTTGGGGCTGACATCTTCCTCCGTGGGCAGGTCATAAGCTGGCGTACACTCCAACACCAGCGCCACATCCGGGCGCACCGCCTGGGCCGCCACCTGCGCCCCGCGCAGCCCAATCTCCTCTTGCACCGTGAAACAGGCGTACACATCAAAGGGGTAGGGGGAGCCTTGTAGCAGCTCAATCAGGGCGGCGCAACCGGCGCGGTTGTCAAACGCTTTCGCCATCGCCGTTGGCCCCAGCTCCCGATAGCGCCCCACAAAAGCCACGCGGTCGCCAATCTTCACCTGAGCCCCCGCCTCCTTGTCATCTTTGGCTCCAATGTCAATCCGCAGCTGGCCGGCCTCGATCACCTGGCTGCGTTCGCTTGCCCCTTTGGTCAGGTGGATCGGGCGAATGCCAATCACCCCTATGATCCCTTGCCGCCCAATCTGCACCGTCGCCCCCGCCAGGATGCGGTCGTCAATGCTCCCCACTTTGTCAAAGGCCAGACAGCCGTTGCTGTCGATGGCGCTGACAATCAGGCCGATCTCATCCATGTGCGCATCCACCAAAACACGCAGCGGGCTATCGCCGTTACCCTTTTTGAGGGCGATCAGGTTGCCCAGGGCATCCACCCACCACTCGCTAACATGGGGCTGAATGTGGTCGCGAATGATGCGCCGCACGGCGTGTTCATCGCCAGAGACGCCAACAGCTTCCGTCAGTTGTTGCAAAAGGGTGTGCATGGCTGGGTCAGGCCTCCATCAACTGTTGGGTGAGGTGTGCCACAAAGCCGGGTTCCAGGCGGGCGATAAATTCAGCCAGCAGTCGCGCCACCCGCTCCACATCTCGTACTGCAATCGTTTCCACCACAGTGTGCATATAGCGCAGGGGGATAGAGAGCAACCCGGTGGGGATGCCACTATGGGCGATTTGCAGCGCCATGGCGTCTGTACCGCTGCTCCGGGCGTGCGCCAGACGGCTGATCTTAAGCTCCAGGTCGTTGGCCGTCTCCTCCAGCGCAGCTGCCACACCCGGGTGGACATTGACGCCAATATCCAGCACCGGCCCGCTGCCCAGCGGAATGGCTGTGGCGTCGTTAGCCCCTGGCCCTTTGCCAACGCACACATCCAGGGCAATGGCCAGATCGGGCTGATGCCGGTGGGCGGTGGTGAAGGCCCCCAGTAGGCGGGTCTCTTCCTGGATGGTGGCCACCGCCAGCACATCCCAGGCATGTTGCCGCCCTTGCAGATAGCTCAGCATCAGCGTCAGGGCCGCCAGACTGGCGCGATTGTCCAGCGCTTTGCCCGCCACCAGCCCGCCGCGCAGCTCCCGCAGAGGTTGGTCAAAGGTGATGAAATCCCCGATCTGTACCAGCTCCCGCACCGTGGCTAGCGGCAAGCCCACATCCACCACCAAATCTTCCCAACCAACAGCTTGAGACTGTTTTTCGGCTGGCAAGAGCGTCAGCGGCCGGCAGCCGAGCACACCCGGCAGATCGCGCCGACCGTGCACCATCACCGCCTGGGCCAGGGTCTGACGCACATCCACCCCTCCCAGGTTCACCACTCGCAAAAAGCCGTACCCGTGCGCCCCCACGATATCCGCCACCAGCAGGCCAATCTCATCCATGTGGGCCGCCAGCAACAAGCGCGGCCGCGGCGCTTCCCCCTGGCCCTGCTTGAGCGCCACGACGCTGCCCAAAGGATCGCGGCTCACCTCATCTGCCAATGGTTGCCACAGGTGGGTCATGCGTCGGGCCATTGGCCCTTCCTGGCCGCTGGGGCCGGGCGTTTCACTTAACTCGCGCAAGAGGGGGATCGTTTCCATACGTTTCTCGTGTCAGAGGGGTCAGCTGTCCCTTGTTGATGTGTCTCTAGGGCGTTGGGCCTGGCGTTGCCGGCGCGGTTTCCGTTGGGGGCGGGGTAGATTCTTCCGTTGGCAACGGTGAAGGCGGCGCCAGCGGCGTCGGGGTAGCGGTTGGCAGTTCGTCAGTCGGGGTGGCGGTTGGCAGTTCGTCAGTTGGGGTGGCGGTGGCTGGTTCTGGGGTGTCAGTGGCTAGCGCTGTCGGCGTGGCCGTCGGCGGTACCGCCGTTGGGGTCTCGGTCGGCGGGGGCGTAGCCGTGTCGGTGGGTGTTGGCGTGGCACTTGGGGTAATGGTTGGCGGCGCTGTGGGGGTGGGCGTTGGTGTGACGGAAGGGGTCAGGCTAGGCAGGCGCGTCGCTGTACTGGATGGCGTGGGGGTGAAGGTGGGTGACGGCGTGAAGGGCGTGATGCTGGCCACAAGGGTGGGGGTAGCCGGCGCGACATTGGGCGTGGCTGTAGGGGTGTTGGTTATCAGGGGTGTGGGCGCAACCGTCGTCGCTGCCGGCAGGGGTGGGGTAGGTTCAGGTTGCACCCGCCGGCCGGCCAGCTGGTACATAAATATCCCGGCGCAGTAGCAGGGAATGGTTAGCAAAATAATGCCAATCAGCAGGATGTGAATCGGGCGGCGTGATTGCATGGCTCTTCTGGGACAGGCCAGTGGCCTATCCGACACGGATTGGGTGACAGGGGAATGATAGTGAACCGTGACGGAATTGGCAACCTCATCTTGTTTCAGCTTGTATCAGGTGGACAGGCTTGCCAGCGCTGCCTGCCACCCCGCTGGCAACTCTGCTTCCAGGGTTAGCGGCTGGTTGTCGGCCGGCCGGCGAAAGGTCAGGCGCTGCGCGTGCAAAAAATGGAAGGGATAATCGGCCAGCGCCGGCCGGCGCGGCCCATATAGAGTGTCATTGACAATCGGGTAGCCCAAATACGCCAGATGGACGCGAATTTGATGCGTCCGCCCTGTTTGTGGGCGCACTTCCACCAGGACAAATTGCGTGTAGCGATGTAGAACCACATAGAATGTAACAGCCATCCGCGACGATGCTGAACTGGCGGGGGGAATGACCGCCATTTGCTGACGCCGCTGCGGGTCCCGCCCAATCGGCGCGTCAATTATAGCTTGTTCAGGTTGAATCTGACCCTGCACCAACGCCCGATAGACCTTTTCCACCTGCCGCCCCTTGAACTGTCCCTGCAGGTGGCGCAACGCCCCATCATGCTTGGCCACCAACAGCAGGCCAGACGTGTTTTTATCCAGGCGGTGCACAATGCCGGGCCGTTTTTCCCCACTGATGCCGGGCAGGTCGGGGCAGTGCGCCAGCACGGCGTTGACCACAGTTCCCTGAGCATGGCCGGCCGCCGGGTGTACCACCATGCCGGCCGGTTTGTTGATCACCAACATGTCTTCATCCTCGTAGCGAATATCCAGGGGAATAGCTTCCGGCTCCAGAGTCGTAGGCCTCGCTGTTGGCAACCACGCTTCGACGACCTCACCTCCCGTCAGGCGCAAACTGGCGCGGGCCGGCTGTCCCTCCACCATCACAGCCCCCGCTTGGATGCGCTCTTGCCACTGGGTGCGGGAGAGGGCCGGGTAGGCAGCAGCCAGAGCGCGATCCAGACGTTGACCGGGATGGTGCAAAACCAGGGCTATCTTATCAGCCATCCGTATCCGTGTTCTGGTCTAACAATGGGTAAAGGCCTGGCTGCGCCCCGGCCGGATAGCCGGCCAGAATCTCCGGTAAAACGCGCCGCACGGCCTCTTTCAGTTGCTCTTCGTCCCCGTCCTGCTCCTCCGGCGGCGGATATTTCAGAATGAGATACCCCATCAAGATCGCCCCAGACACAATCGCCAGATCCGCCAGATTGAAAACAGCCCAATCAGCCAGACGAATTTTGAAGATGGGGCTGAGGTCGAGGTCGATGAAATCAGTCACATACCCCAGCCGCAACCGATCCACCAGATTGCCCAACGCCCCCCCTGCGATGAGACCCAGCGCCAGGCGGAGTTTGCGGCTGCGGGTCGGCAGGCTGTAGTTGAAGTAGGCGATGCCAAAGGTGACCACAGCCGCCAGAATGGCGAAGAAGGTGGAGGCATCTTTGAAAAGCCCAAAGGCTGCCCCAGTGTTGTCTACATGGGTGAATTGAAAGTAAGGGGCAAGTGCCGGAATAGGCGTCCAACGGGTGTAGAGGGGCATGGCAGCTTCCACCGCCCACTTGCTGGCCTGATCGATGACCAACACCAGCAGCAAAACATAGTAGAAGGTGCGACGGTCGCGGAAGACGGCCGGCCGATCATCGTCGTGAGGTTGCGTGGACTCCGGTTGCGGCCGGGGGGTGTTCCACCAGCGGTACATGGCCGCGCCCAACCGCGCCACCGCGCCAAACACAGCATCTTCGGCGCGGGCCAGGGCGTCAGGTGTTGGTGGATGCTCGCCCGGCGGCGGTTGCTCCGGTGAGACAGAAGAAGAGAAAGGTGTTTCCATAAGTTTCCTGGAGGCGCGGCTTGTGGTGTGCGCCAGGCAAGTTGCTCCCCAGAGGGGCGCTCCTTGAGGTTTGATTTTACCAATCCTACCCGGATTGAGCGAATGGAACAGATGAAAGCAGTAATTCGAAAGATGGAACTGGACAGGCTATACTATACGCCATATACTTTTGACAATGTTAGATTCACGGGCTACGAGCCTTTCTAAGCCGCGATTTGCGTGAGCGGGTACGATTGTCCAGATGTTTGACAACCAACTCAGCCGCCTCACGGGATGATAACTGAGGTAAAGGCAAGGCAG
>DAOTXO010000130.1:0-3116 GCA_034435495.1 Anaerolineae bacterium | reverse complement strand
GTGATCGGCTGGCGCAGCGGCCTGCCCCTGGCCCGGCGCGTTAAACAAGCCCTCGATCCGGCCGGCAAATTCGGTCCGGTGTGAGTTTGTTATGGATGCCGGCCGCAACGTCACTCCCTCTCGTGGAAACGGGAGGAAAACAGGGGCGAGGACACATTTTTTTCTTTGTGTTCTTGGTGCCTTCGCGGTTCCATCATGTTGTTCTCACCGCCAAGACGCAAAGGGCGCGAAGAAAGGGGAGGGGACGCAGATGACGCGGATAAGGCGCAGATGGGAAAGGGATTTCACCGCAAGGGCGCGAAGGTTCTTTCTTGGCGTTCTTTGCACCTTCGCGGTTCGTTACCCCCGTGAAAACGGAAGCAGCCCTCCATTGTCAAGGACAACGCCATGCAACATGCCATAGACCCCACCCAACATCCCCCCTACGGCCATGAAATGGCCCAGGCCATTTCCGCCTGCGTCCATTGTGGTTTCTGTCTGGCCGCCTGCCCCACCTATCAGGTCCTGGGCGAGGAGATGGACTCGCCGCGTGGGCGCATTGTGTTGATGAAAAGCGCCCTGGAAGGGAGTCTGACAGCCGAGGAGGCCGCTCCCTATCTGGATCGTTGCCTGGGGTGTCGGGCCTGCGAGCCAGCCTGCCCCTCCGGCGTGGCCTATGGGGAACTGCTGCTGGGCTACCGCGCCCTGACAACACCGCACCGCGACCGCTCCCGGCCGGAAGCCATCATGCGCCGCCTGATCATTGAGACACTACCTTACCCCAACCGTTTCCGCCTGGCAGTGCGCGCCGGCCGGCTGAGCAAGCTGGCCGTGGGTCTGCTGCCGGCCGCCATGTCGGGGATGCTGCGTCTGTTACCGGAGCGCCTGCCGCCAGCTCATCCTCTGCCAGCTGTTTATCCTGCTCAGGGAGCACGCCGGGCGCGCGTTGCTTTGCTGATCGGTTGCGTCCAATCCGTCCTCGCCCCCGACATCAACTGGGCCACCCTGCGGGTTCTGGCCGCCAATGGCGTGGAGACGGTGGTTCCGGCCGGCCAGGGGTGTTGTGGGGCGCTCTTGCTCCACATGGGGGAGCGGGCGTGCGCCCTGGCTTTGGCGCGGGTCAATCTGCGTGCCTTCCCAGCCGACGTGGATGCGGTGGTGGTCAATGCCGCCGGCTGTGGGTCAGGGATGCAGGAGTATCGGCTGCTCTTCAAGGGGGAAGCAGACGCCGATGCGGCTTCGGCCCTGGCCGGCCGGACGCAAGATGTGACCCTCTTTCTCCACCACCTGGGCTTAAAGCCGCCGGCCGGCCTCCCCCGGCCGCTGCGCGCTGTCTATCAAGATGCCTGCCATCTGCGCCACGCCCAGGGGGTGGCACAACCGCCGCGCGCTCTGTTACGCGCCATCCCCAACCTGACCCTGTTGGAGTTGGCCGATGGGGGGGGGTGCTGCGGGTCGGCCGGGGTATACAACCTGGAACAGCCCGAGATAGCGGATGAGCTCGGCCGGCGTAAAGCCCAGGCTATTGTGGACAGCGGCGCACAAGCGGTTGTCTCTGGCAACATCGGCTGCCTGACCCAAATGCAGACCCAGCTACGCCTGGCCGGCGCCCCCCGCCCCCTTTACCACACCCTCCAACTCCTGGACACGGCTTACCATTCGGCCCAACCCATGTAAGCAAGGCGGCAACGAATTAGAACGAATAAACGAATTGTTTTCACCGCAAAGGCGCAAAGGGCGCGAAGGTTCTTCCCTTTTCTTTCTTTGCGTTCTTTGCGCCTTCGCGGTTCGTACCCCCATGAAAACGGGAGCACCTTGTTCTCACCGCAAAGGCGCAAAGGGCGCGAAGGTTTTTCCCTTTTCTTTCTTTGCGTTCTTTGCGCCTTCGCGGTTCGTTACCCCGTGAAAACGGGAGCCGCGCCTGCCCGGGTGTTGACCCCAACCGCACTCTTGCCTTCCGGCCGGCCGCACCAGCCCCCCTTTTCATCCTGTCAGACTGGCCCGGCCGGCCTTGAGCGACGAATGAACCAGGCAAACGTCGGCCCCGGCGGGGGCGGCGTGGCGACATCCGCCCCGGCCGCCAGCCGCGCCAGCTCCAGGCGCAAACTCTTCTCCCCCTGCTGCATGGCCCAAACATGGTTGGCGGAGAAGATGGGTTTCATCAAAGCCGAGAGCCGACGCAACAACGGCTTGTCGGCCCGCACCTGCCAATCATAGGTGATGTTCACCCAGGAACCATCCTGCTCAAACGTCCAATCACCCAGGCCCACAAAATCCCCCCACGCTTCCAGGGCAAACCCCCGTTTATCCGGCTTGATCTCAGTCACCCGAAACTGCCAGCGCAACGTATAGGGTAACCAGCCCTTGGTATAAAGGCTGACAACCTTACCCAACCCATTCGAGTCGCCCGCTTCCAGCTCCGTCACCTCCAAATAGACAGAAGGCCACCAGCGCACCAGGTCCGGCGCATCGTAGAGGATAGCATAGACCATTTCCCGCGTCGCCTCTGCGCGCCAGAGGGTGGTGAAGTGATACATGTTACTTGACTGTGTCATCAGCTTGTCTCCCAAATGATTGATCAGATTTTCGCCGGCGTCGCTTCACCGCTGACATAACGCCCGGCCGGATGATACCGGTAGCATACCTGATCGGGCTGTTTATTCGTTCCAATTCGTTGCCTCCTGTTCTACCAATAAACGATCTCCAAATGATCGCCTAATAAACTCTCATTGAAAGCCCGGCCTTGGGCAGGTGTGGGGGCAACCTCCGTGAAAACGGGGCTGCTCCCAGGCCATTTCATTTTCATATTGATGGAGTTACAGCAGGGCGTTCGCTCAAATGAGAGAGCAAAAGCCAAAAAGAGGGAACTTTGTCAGGGAAGCAAGTGAGACAAACAGCTAAACAGACAAAATAACCTCGAAAAACAGCACCTTACCAATCAAATATCGTCACCAGACGCACTGCACCTCTGGAGAGTCATTAGGCGACGGTTGTCCAGGTGGTATACAAAGTGGTAGGTAAGCCCAACAAAGACAAGATGCGCTCTTGGGTTGGGGTCAAGGGTGTGGCCTGACAGAGGGTCTGGTCGGCCAGATAGATAACACTCAGATTGATGTTGTCAAAGACCTCTAACATCC
>DAOTXO010000129.1:0-13574 GCA_034435495.1 Anaerolineae bacterium | reverse complement strand
GATACTCCGCATACCCTTTCAGCGCCAGCACTTTCGTGATCGCCGCCGTCAACGACGTTTTGCCATGATCCACGTGACCGATGGTCCCGATGTTGACGTGTGGCTTCTCGCGTACAAATTTCTCCTTACCCATTGGTTTACAACCTCGCCATGTATCATCAATTATAAAGCGGATTTTTGCACAAGGACGCCCCGCCGCAGCGGGGCGAAGAGCCCTCGATGGGGATTGAACCCATGACCTCATTCTTACCAAGAATGCGCTCTACCCCTGAGCTACGAGGGCAATCGGACGGACGCTGTGAACAGCGCGGCCGGTTCAATGGGCCAGGTAGGACTCGAACCTACGAAGGCGGTACGACAGCGGATTTACAGTCCGCCCCCTTTGCCTCTCGGGACACTGACCCGTGTAAGCCGTTGTGAATACGGCAGAGCCGACGATGGGACTTGAACCCATAACCCATGCTTTACAAGAGCATTGCTCTGCCGATTGAGCTACGTCGGCGGAAACATGCACACAAGGCTAACGTTTCGCTCTCCGTGCGCAGAGTAGGAGTATACTCCACCAGACGCTCTTTCGTCAATATTTTGGGCCATTCGCTCAGCCCAGCCACAAGTGGCTAAACCGTCTTTCGAGAGCCTGAGAGTCGCCAACCGGCCGGCAACCGCGCCCCAAAAAGGGCCTGGCTATTCCAGTAACAAGCCGCAAATCGAGACGACAGAAGCCTCCGCTGCGTCGGCCGGGCATTGGGCGTAGGCCACTTCCACCCCGGCGGTCGGTCCCAGGTATTGCAGCAACAGATAGATGGAGGAGAAGCCGCAGATGTTATTGGCGTTGCGGATGGCGGCGATCTCTTGGTAAAAACGTTCTGCGTCTCCCTGACAGATAGCCTGGCACAGGCTGGCATCGGTCGCCCGCAGGGCAGCGCGGCGCGCCGAGGTCATCCGATAGCCGGTGTCGAAGGCTGGCCCCACATGCGCCAGATCGACGGAGGCCACCACCAATACCCGCCGGCCGGCCGTCACCTGACGCAAAGCCTGGATGAAGGCAGATAAACGCGCTTCCTGGTCGGGGTGGCCGGCCGGCGTCAAATGCTCGAACGAACCGCACAACACCGGAACCATTGGGCAGGGTTGATCTCCCTGGATATAGTGCAACCAGACGGCCGACAACTCAATGGCGTGCTCCTGGCGATGATTCAACTCCAGGTCGAAGGCTTGCGTCCCAATCGCCTGCGCCAGATGATCCACCACGGCCCGGTCAGTTGGCAAAACACCATAGGGCGTGGCATAGGGAACATGCGTCAGAGTCAGGCTGGCCGGCCCCCCATGATGGTCAGTTCCCAGCATAATGACCAGATCGGCAGCCCGCACCGCCGCCGCAGCGCGTCGTCACACCTGGGCATAGACCGCCCCGCCGCGTGGGTAATCGATATGCGGTGAAATGAGGCCGCGCCCCTGCCAGACTGCTCCAATCTCACCAGGCGCGCCGGCCGCATAGCGCTCGAACAGACGACTCAGGGCGGCCGGGTCGGCCGGATACCCCAGGTCAGCCAGCGCCGGCGGGCGGCAGCTCTGCGCCCGATAAGTCGCCTGCGCCTGGGCTATGGCCTGACGCGACCGATCATTATCCAGCAGATATAATTCATCCAGTTGCTCCACCGCCGCCGCCAGCGCCTCATACGGGATATAATCTTGCAAATCCGCGCACAGTCGGCGATGAATCTGCGGCAAGGTGTAGCCGCCATCACAGTAGAGAAGCATCTGCGCCAGCGGTGCTGGGAAAAGCAGCTGGCGATCACTCAAGTGCAGGGGATCGTTCAGGAGCCACATCGATTGGCCGGCGCGATGGGTAGGCTGAAAGTCAAGAGCGCGTAATCGAGGCCGCAGCATGACACATCCTGTTCTTATGTTCCAGCTAGAACATGTTGGTTTCGGTCAGAAGTATGCCGATGAGCGGCATTTCCGGCAAGTCTGGCTGTGGGTTGGTGGGCTGTTCCTTAGCCTGTTGGCCATGGCCCTGGTCGGCTGCCGCGACGCTCCCACCACGCCCCAGCCCACCCCTCTGATCGCAGCGGCAACAGTCAGCATGCCGCCTCGCCCCACGCCAACGCTCCAGCCCACCCCCACCGCCAGCCCCGCCCCCGACGCCCACTTGCTATCGGCCGGCGACCCATATATCCCAGAGTTGGGCAGTTCCGGGTACGATGTGCTTCACTACACCCTACACCTGGTTCTCGACCCGGCCCAAACGTTTGTCGAAGGGCAGGCGACGATTCAGCTGCGCAGTCTGACACCGGCGCTAGACATGATTGCCCTCGACCTGGTGGGATATGAGATTAAGACCGCTGTCGTCGATGGCGCGCCGGTAGCGGCCTATCGGGAAGGACGCAAATTATTGCTGCCTTTGAACACCCCCCTACCGGCCGGGGGGGAAACGACGGTGGTGATCAGCTACGCCGGCGCGCCGGTGCAAGAACCATCGCGCTACAACCATCTACTGGAGACGATTGGCCTCAACTTTACCACCGATGGACGCATCTTTGCCGCCTCGCAACCGGATGGGGCGCGCTACTGGTTTCCATGCAACGACCACCCCCGTGACAAAGCGCTTTTTCGCTTTGAGATCCAGGTTCCCAACGGTCTGTTAGCCATCGCCAACGGCCGGCCCCAGGCGGCGCAAACCACAGCGGCCGGTACCTTGTATGTGTGGGAGCATGACACCCCTCTGGCAACCTATCTGGCAACGGTGGTGGTGGGGCCTTACGAGACGCTCACCACCCAGACGCCGGGGGGTGTGCGCCTGCAACATTACGTCATGCCGCAACACCGGGCAGCTTTTGAAGCCGCCGCCCAAAGGCTGTCGGCAGCGGTAGATTGGATGGCTGATCTGTTGGGGCCTTACCCCTTCGACCTTTTTGGCTTCGTGACCGTTCCCTCGCCCCATCTATCGCTGGAAACCCAACCCGTGGCGTTGCTCTCCGAAAGCAACTTGCAAGAAACGATCCTGATTCACGAACTGGCCCACATGTGGTTTGGCAACGCCGTCTCGCTCGTCTCCTGGCAGGAGATGTGGCGCAACGAGGGGTTAGCCACCTACATGGAATATTTATGGCGGGCGCAAGGAGATGCAGCGCATCTGGAGCAAGAGATGGCGGCGCTACGGCAGCATGTCCAGACGCGGCAGCCAACACCTCTGGCGCAGATGCCACCTGAACGGTTGCTGGGGTTTGAAAATTACCTTTCCGGGGCTCTCTTGATTCATCAGCTGCACATGAGCATGGGGGATGAGGCATTCTTCAACGGCTTGCGGCTCTTTGTGGAGCGGTATCGCGCCGCCGGCAACGCCAGCGACGCCGATTTTCGCGCCGCGATGGAAGAGGCGGCCGGCCGCTCGCTGGAAATGATTTGGGCGACTGAGTTTGGCGCGCCGTAGGTCGGGGCTGGTTACGGCCAGCCGCCCAACAGTTTGATCAGCGTGGGGCCGTATGTTTTGCGCCGCCAGGGTCCCAGGCTACTGATCATCTCCAACTCCGCCAGGCTACGCGGGTTGGCATACGCTAATTCCCACAGCGCCTCGCGGCTCATAATCACGTCGGAGGAGACGCCGCGCCTTTGGGCTGCCCGTTTACGCCAATCGTGCAGCTTCTCATAACGTAGATACACATCATCGGGCGGACGGGAAGAGGGAGGCGAGCGGCGAGGTGGGGGGGTCTGTCGGCCGGCGGCAACAACGCGCAACAACTGATGGCCATAGCGCTGAATCAAGTGTCGGCTCAGACCAGGAACATTCTGTAGATCGAGCAGCTCCTGGGGTTCCAGCTGCGCCAGCAGGAGCAAGACCTCATTGCTAAACACCTTAAAAGGCGGGCGATTTTGTTTCTGCGCCTGCTGATCGCGGTAAATGTACAGGGCGCGCAAGATCGCCTGTTGCGTCGGGCTCATCTGATGAACCCCCGTCAGCGACCAGAAACCATCGGCCGAGAAGGCGGTGTCGGGGGGGCGCACCTGGGTTTGGGCGGCAAAGATTTCGGCCGCTTCTTCCTCGTGCCCACCAGCCCGCAACAGCCCGTCCAAATAATCGCGCAAACGGAGCAAATAGGCGGTGTCGAGGTGGGCGTATTGTAGTTGAGGGGCGGTTAAGGGGCGCTGACACCAGTTGGCGCGCTGGTGGCGCTTGTCGAGTTGAACATCGAATAGCTCTTCCAAAATACTGGCCAGACCCAGCCGGGCCATGCCTAAAATACGGGCGGCCCACATTGTGTCAAACAAGTTGTGGATTTGCCAGCCATAGTCGCGATCCATCAAGATCAGGTCGTACTCAGCGGCATGGAACACTTTTTCAATCGCCGGGTCAGCCAGCACCAGCCCCAGATCGCTTAAATTGAGGTCGACCAGGGGATCGAGAATGAAATGATGGGTAGCAGTGGAAAGCTGAATCAGACACACCTGTTCACGATAGGCGTAGAGGCTGTTGGATTCCAGGTCGATGGCCAGCCGGGACGAAGCCCGGAGATGCTCAAAACAGGTAGACCAGTTGGTCTGTGTGTCAATAAGAATATAGGAGCGGTTCGGCTGGGACATACACCCCCTCATACACCCTCGTAGGCGCGATACCACTCCCAAAACGCGCGCACCCCCTCCTGAACAGAGACTTGCGGATTGTAACCCAATAAGGCACGCGCTTTGTCGATGTTGGCGAAGGTGCGCGGCACATCGGCGGCAGTGCGGGGTTGATGAATAAAATTGCCCCGCTGCCCGGCCAGCGATTCCAACAATTCCACGAACTCTTTCAACAAGATGGTGTGCCCACGCCCCAGGTTGATAATCTCATACCCCAATGGGCGGTCAACAGCGGCCACGACGCCATCGGTAATGTCCGCTACATAGGTCCAATCGCGGTACATATGACCCCCGTCGTACAGCGGCACCGACTTGCCCTTGACAATGCTATCCGCCGTCAGATAGGCCATCATGTCCGGCCGGCCGAAAGGGCCGTAGACTGTGAAAAAGCGTAGCGCAGTGAAGTTCAACCCATAGAGATGCCAATAGGTGTAGCCCAACATTTCGCCAGCCCGCTTGGCAGCAGCATACGGCTGCAACGGATGATCGCAGGGGTCTGTCTCCACAAAAGGTAACTGCTGGGTGTTGCCATACACCGACGAGGTGGAGGCGAAAACAAAGTTGCCCACGTCGGTGAAACGGGCCGCATCCATCAGATGCTGCGTCCCCACCAGGTCAACATCCATATACAGAGCGGGGTTTTCAATGGCGTTGCGCACCCCGGCCATGGCGGCCAGATGCGCCACCGCCTGGAAGCGTTCTACTTCAAACAAAGCTAACATCCGTTCACGGTCGCGGATATCCGCCTCAACCAGGCGGAAGCTGGCATAGGCTTGTAATCGTTGGGCATTGGCGCGTTTACGCGCCGGGTCATAGTAGGGATTGAAATTATCCAACCCGACCACCTCGTCGCCACGAGCCAACAACTTATCAGCCAGATGGCTGCCGATGAATCCAGCAGCGCCGGTGACCAACACTTTCATAGCCATTTACCTTTATCAGATGGATACAGAACCGCCTCACGCTGGCTGGCTCTCACGAATATCTTGAATGTTGAGCTGCAAACTGCGATGGCCCTGATACTCGTTGACATTGAGTGTGTACACGATGTCAATGCGTCGCGGCAAGTTGTTGACCCAGGCCCCCTGTCGGAAAGCGATGCAGCGAAAGCCGCGACCGCCGGCGCTCACCTCCAGCTGCAAATGCGCACCCGTTGATCCCACGGTGCGAAAGTTGAGTACCTGCACCCCCCGACTCATAAAAACAGGCGTCGGGTTCGCCACCCCAGTCGGTTCCAGACGGGTTAAGAGATCATACAGCGCCCAATCGATGTCGCTGAGGGTGATCTCCATGTCGATGGACAGGGAAGGGAGCAAAGTCAACCCGTCCAGTCGTTGGCGCGCCTGGTCGATCATCGCCTGCTGAAAAGCTTCCAGCTTGTTATTGTCGATGGTGAAACCGGCCGCCTGGGCGTGTCCTCCATGTCGTACCAACAAATGGGCCACTTCATCCAGAGCTTCGGTGATGTGGAACTCTGGAATGGAACGACAGGAGCCGCGACTTTCGCCAGAGCCGCGTTCAATGACGATACTGGGGCGGTAGTGACGTTCCGCCAGCCGGCTGGCAACCAGACCAACAATGCCGGGGGCGAAGCGCTCATCAGCTGCAATTAAGATCGGCGCTTCAGAAGTGATGAGCGTTTCTGCCAGTTCGCCCATCTCCTCGGTCAATCGCTGGCGTTCACGGTTGAGCTTCTCCAGTTCTTGCGCCAGCGGGTGGGCGGAGCGCAAATCGGGGGCAGCCAGCAACCGGGCAGCGTCGTAGGCGTGGGCCAGACGGCCGGCAGCGTTGATGCGCGGCCCGATGGAAAAGGCAATCGATTCGGCCGACATCTGTCCGGCGCGCAGGCCGGATAATTCTGCTAAAACGGCTACGCCCGGCCGGCGCACCTGATTCAACACTTCCAGCCCTTCGCTGGTCAGTTTGCGGTTCTCACCCAGAAGGGGGGCCAGATCGGCCACGGTTCCAATCGCCACCAGGTCTAATAGCTGAGAAAGGTTGAGCTGGGAATAAGTAGGCAAAGCTTGATGTATCGCCTGAGCCACCTTATAAGCAATGCCGACGCCGGCCAGCATTTTTTCCGGGTAGGCATCGTCACGCTTGGGGTTGATCACGGCCAGGGCGGCCGGCAACTGCGGCCCCAGGTGATGGTGATCGGTGATGATCATATCCAACCCAATCTGGCGGGCATGCTCTGTTTCCAGCGTTGACCGAATGCCACAATCCACACTGATCACCAGGTCGGCCCCCTGTTCGCGCAACATCGTCAAGGCCTCCACATTCAAACCGTAGCCCTCATCCACCCGATCTGGAATGTAGGGGCGCACCTGCCGACGGTTCAGCCCCAGGCCGCGCAACGCCTCCGTCAAAAGTACGGTGGAGCAAACCCCGTCGGCGTCAAAGTCACCGTAGATGACGATATTTTCATCCCGCTCCACCGCCTGCTTCACCCGCGCGGCCACCCGATCCATATCGGTCAGCAAAAAGGGGTCCTGACTTTCCAGATAGCGCCCTTCCAGAAAACCTTGAATATGCGCCGCGTCGGTGATGCGCCGGTTGTACAGCACCTGTAGCAAAATGGGGGATAAATGGTTGAATTGCTGACGCAACTCCGCTGGCGCCGGAGAAGCTACCTGCCACCGTTTGGAACGAAGCTCAGATGGGCGACTCATAACAAGCAAAATGGTAACACGAAAACAGCGGAATGGCGAATAGCGACAGGTGATCACAACGGTTAGACGGGTTACAATAGGCGAAATCTGCATCCCGCATCCAGGGCGGCATCTGCGCCGTTCCCATGCGACAGAAGGCCCTATGCAACTTCAATTTCATGGCGCTGTGCGCACCGTTACTGGTTCTCAACATCTCGTCCGCGTCAACAACCACACCATCTTGCTCGACTGCGGCCTCCACCAGGGGCGACGCCAGACCAGTTACGAACGCAATGTGCAGCTACCCTTTGCTGCTGACGCGGTGGACGTGATGGTGCTTTCCCATGCCCACATCGACCACAGTGGCAATATTCCTAACCTGGTGAAAAGCGGTTTTCGAGGGGATATCCTCTGTACCTACGCCACGCGGGATTTGTGCGCCATCATGTTGCAAGATAGCGCCAGAATTCAGCTTTATGATGTGGAATATCTGAACAAACAAGCGCGGCGTTCAGGCGAAAAACCCATCGGCCCGATCTACACCCTGGAAGATGCCTTGAACAGCTTGAAGTATTTCGCCAGCGTAGCGTATGAGCGCCAACGCGAGATCGCCCCCGGCGTCTGGTTAACTCTGTACGACGCCGGCCACATGTTAGGCTCGGCGATTGTGGTGTTGGATATTGAAGATCGGAGCGCCGGCCGCGAGCGACGCCTGGTGTTTAGCGGCGACCTCGGCCGGCCCGACCAACCTATTCTCCACGACCCCACTCCCATTGAGGGAGGGGATATTCTGATTTTGGAAAGCACCTATGGGGACCGCGAACATCCCGACCAGCTTGACCAGGATACCCAACTGGCGGAGGTTATCAACGAGACGGCCCGGCGTCGGGGCAAGGTGATTGTGCCTGCCTTCGCCGTGGGCCGCACCCAGGAGCTTGTTTATCGCATTCATCGCCTGCTGCACAGTGGGCAGATCGAGGTAGATTTGCCCATCTATGTGGATAGCCCGCTTGCCATTGACGCAACGGGCGTCTACCGGCTGCACCCTGAGGCGTATGATGAGGAAACCAGTCGCTTTTTGCTGGAAGAAGGGGGGGACCCTTTTGGCTTCAAGCGCATGATTTACACTCGCAGTGTGGAACAATCGAAAGAGTTAAACGAGCGGCCCGGCCCGGCCGTCATCATCAGCGCCAGCGGCATGGCTGAGGCCGGCCGCATTCTGCACCACCTGTCTCACAACATTGAAGACCCACGCAACACCATCCTCATTGTCGGCTGGCAGGCCCCAGACACATTGGGGCGGCGGCTGGTGGAGAAAACGCCACGGGTGCAGATTTTGGGCAATACTTATCAGGTACGGGCCAATGTATTGACCATCACCGGTTTAAGCGCCCACGCTGACCGAAGCGAATTGCTGGCATGGTTGAACGCCTTTGAACGCCGCCCCGAACATATCTTCCTGGTGCATGGGGACGAAGAGGTTTCGCTGGCATTCGCCGACACCTTGCGCCGCGCCGCTCATCCCCAGGTGACAGTCCCGCACCTGGGTCAATCTTTCAGCCTATAGACCGGTTGGGATTACATCTGAGTGGGAAAATCGAAGAAGCGCATTGTCAGCCCAAAACGGGTCGCCAGGTGGTCGCCCAGCGCCCGCACGCCCACGGTTTCGGTAGCGTAATGGCCGGCATAGATAATATTCAAGCCATAATCGGCCGCTGCCCAGTAATGGGTATGGGAGGTTTCGCCAGTGATATAGGTATCCGCGCCCAACGCTTTGGCCTGGGCCGCCTCATCCGCCCCGGCCCCTGACACAATGGCTACTTGCTGAACCTCGGCCGGGCCATACGCCAGGACACGCGCGTTGGTGTGCAGCTGGCAATTGAGCAGCTGGACAAAATCAGCCAACGGCCGGGGGGCTGCCAGGGGGCCAAATGTGCCCAGGGGGGTTCCATGCACCGGACACCACCATTTTTGTACCTCAACACCAAGCCAGCGCGCCAAAACGGCATTGTTGCCCACTTCTGCATGGGCGTCAAGCGGTAAATGGGCGGCATACAGGTTGATACCCGCCTCTAGTAGAGCGCGCACCCGCTGCCCCAAAGGCCCAACGATCCGCGCCGCCTGTCCCCACAACACGCCATGATGCACCAGCAACAGGTCAGCCCCCCAGGCGGCCGCAGCGTCAATCACCGGCGGAGCGACATCGACAGCCAGAGCTACCCGCTGCACCATCGTCTGACCAGCCTCCACCTGCAATCCCTGGGGGCCATAATCTGGAATCTCGGCTATGCGTAAATAGGCGTCTAGGTAAGTTACCAGATCGTCGCGATTCATCATCATCTCTCTGCCGCGTGGCCGGCCGGCTTTTCCGGCAGCCAGGAGGGGCCACCCCGGCCGGCCGCGTCTTTCAGTTCGAGGTAGAAGAGGCGTTGGTTCTCTCCTGGTAATGGCGCTGCGCGCTCTCGATGATGCGCGGCAACCCCAGGTCGAGCAATTTTTCCACCTCCAGCGCCATCGCCTCATATTCACTGAGAGGGCCGCCGTAAGGGTCCTGAACCCCCTGCCACTTGCCCCCCATGGCCGCCAGCAAGTGGATTTTGTGGCGCTGGGCTGGAAATTCAACTTGCAAAGCCTCCACATGATTGGAAGTCATGCACAACACCAGGTCAGCGGCAGCCAGGATTTCTTCGGTGATCATGCGGGCCCGGTGCTGAGTCAGATCAAGGCCGCGCCGGCCGGCGACTTCCTGGCTGTAATGCGTTGCTTCCCGTTTTTCCAGCGCCCACGTGCCGGCCGAATCGACCGTCCACTCCCCAGGCAACGCCATGGCGTTTAGACGTTGACGCAATATTGCCTCCGCTACCGGGGAACGACAGATATTCGCCGTACAGACAACTGTAATGTGGGGCATGGTTTGTTTTTGTTCCTGCGGCCGGCTGTGTTAGCTCAGTTCCGGCACCAGCAACCCATAGTCGCCACCGCGCCGACGGTAAACGACACAGGTTTTCTCTTCAGCTGAATGGTAAAAGACAAAGAAATCATGCCCCAGGAGTTCCATTTGGTCGATAGCCTCCTCCGGCGACATGGGGTGCATGGAAAACTGTTTGCGCCGCACAATGGCGTGCTCTCCTTCCAGCTCCTCAATGCCTGCCCCTTCCTCAATGGGGAGCGGCTCGCCCACGACTTCTTCCCCACCGACCCGACGACTACGGATACGCTTGCCACGATAGCGCTTGATTTGCCGGTAAATCTTGTCCACCACCGCATCAATGGCAGCAAACATGTCGCTGTGGTGCTCTTCGGCGCGTAAAATAAGACCCCGCCCATCACGCACCGTAATCTGCGCCATCTGGCGGTCGGAGGCGTTGCGCGCCTTTTGCGACGCCAGATCCACCCGCAGCTCCTTCATGTCGGGCATGTAACGGTCGAGGCGTCCCGTTTTCTTTTCCACATATTGACGCAAACGCGGGGTCAACTCCACATTTTGGACAAAAATTGAGGCTTCCATCTTTATCTCCTCACACAAGAGCTAAACGCTCGCCCTAAAACAGGCCGGTTCATAACATCTCCAGCCCGGTCTGGGAGGCGTGTATCATCGTCACACAGTGTGTTCCCGCTCTGAATACGTCCGCGCCAGACAGTAAGCGGAAACAGAGGCAGCGCCAGCTTCTAGTAGCGCACCGGCGGCCGCCTCAAGCGTTGAACCGGTGGTGCACACATCATCCACCAACAAGATATGTTGGCCCTGAACACGTGCCCCATCCGCCTGAAAAGCTTGTTGCAAGTTGCGTCGGCGCTCCGGGCCAGACAACTGTACTTGGGGAGTGGTGTTGCGTCGCCTGACCAGAGCCAGCGTATCGCATGGCAGCCCTACGCCGGCCGCAAAACGGGTTGCCAACAGTTCCGCCTGATTATACCCACGTTCTCGCTGTCGGTCAGCGTGTAACGGGATGGGCAACAGCTTATCCACCGCCATCTGCCAGCGCGGCCAGGCGGTCAGCATCATGGCAGCCAGCGGCTCCGCCAGGGCAAACCCCTGTCGATATTTCAAACCATGTATCGCCGGCCGCATGGGTCCCTCAAAGTAGGCTGCTCCGCGTACCCGGGTCAAAAGTGGGGATTGCTGTTGGCACGCCCGACACATGCACCCCGCGCGCCAGACCACCCGACCACAACGAGGGCAAATGGGGTCTTGAATCCAGAGCACCTGAGCCAGGCAGCGGGCGCATAAGACATCGCCCACCCGCCGACAATGCACACACGTCGGCGGCAGGATTAGATCGAAAAGGTGTCGGGTCAGTTGCCCTAATCGCCCCCTCCACGAGAGGGCTGGGGTAGGTAAGAAGTTGGGCACAGGTCACCTGTTGTACCACGAGCCAGAAACCAGTCGCCTCGACTGACCCATAGGCGGGTTTGATGCCGCTTTTGACAGATAGCCTGAAGATACGCCTCGGAATGAATTCCCCGGCTGAGCAAGGAAGTATGCTGATGGAGTTTCAGAAAATAAACCGGCCATGAGGTGGATACGCCTGGGAATGAAGGCCCTTTTCTTTCTCGGCGTTCTTTCCCCCGTTTTCACGGGGGCTTAGCGGTTCGTCACTCCCGTGGAAACGGGAGCAAGAGCGCGACCGATCTAATTTTTGAAAAGATTCATAACGCCGACTTCACCGGCGACTACTTCATCAATCGCCAGCTAAGAAGGCGCGCACCCTTTCCACAAAGGCGACAAGCTCCGGTTCCAATAGCACCACAATGATAACCAACACAATGGCGACTAAGATTAAAACCAACGCCAACTCAATGAAGCCCTCACTATTCTGGCGCGGCGCCTGAGACATGGGCACTCTCCACAAATCTAGCAATCTATCGGCCGGCCATGTTTGGACATGGAAAGGCCGTCTGAATTCATTGTAGCACAAAATGGGTGCGTTTCTATTCCAGGCGCACCCAACCGTTGCGCAAGGCCAGCACTGCCGCCTGGGTTCGATCCTCCACCCGCAGCTTGCGCAAAATCGCGGTCATGTGGTTCTTGACCGTCTGGTGGCTGATGCCTAACTTATAGGCGATCTCCTTATTGCTATGTCCGCTGGTGACGTATTCTAAAATTTCCATCTCACGCGGCGAGAGGGGGACGAACGGCTCTTCAGTAAAACTGTCCAGAGCGGCCGGGCCAACTCGCTCTTCCAGCCATCGCATCAGCTCCGTCTCTTTCATTTTCTTTTCGCCCACCACATAGTAGCCTTTGTGTACAGCATAAATGACTTCGATCAGCGCTTCGGGCATAATATCTTTGGGGCAATAAGCCGCGGCACCAGAACGAATGGCGTACACCACCTGGCTGGCTTCATCGTAGCCGGTCAAGGCAATAATGCGTGCTGTCAAACCCTGGGCGCGAATGCGCTGACTGGCCTGCAAGCCGTTCATGGTGGGCAGATTGATATCCATTAAAATGACATCGGGTTGCAATACCTGAGCAGATTGAATCGCCACTTCGCCATCGGCCGCTTCCCCTATCACCTGGAGATGGGGGTCCGTCTCCAACACATCCCGTAAGCCCTGGCGAAAGAGGGGATGATCATCGACAATCATGATTCGAATAGGCGACATAGGCAACCACTCCTGCTGCGTAGAGGCTTGCCAGCAGTATAACATGGCTGAGAGCACCAACGCAATAGCGTTTGGGCCTGCGCCGCAGAAGCCTTTTCGCCTGGCGACCGATCCTACACACGCACAGCGTAGAGCGTGAACAGGTCGCCAAAATTGACCGGGGCCATCACTCCAGCCACACCCAAACGCTGCACCGCCCCCGCAGCCCAACTCCCCAGACGGGGAGCCACCCCCGCCAGACGGGTTGCCAGATAGCCCAAACGCAAATAACGTCCCTCAGTGTGTTGGTGCGTCGGCCGAAATCCAGCCCGCGCCGCCATCTGTGCCAATGTCTTGGGACTGAAATAATGAATGTGCATCGACATGAGCCAGGGCCAGCGCCCCCCCATGAGCCGCGCCGTCAGACTGTCCACGTTCATGGTGTGAATGACCATCATGCCGCCGGGCTTGAGTAACGCGTGGGCCTGCCGCAACTCAGCCAGGGGATCATCAAAATGTTCAATCACATCCCACATGGTGATGACATCGAAAGGGGGCAGTCGCTGCGCCGCCAATGACGCTTGCGTGCCTTCCCAGACACGCAAGCCCCGGCGTTGCGCTTCCGCCACCGCCCAGGTGGAGAGCTCGATCCCATAGGCATCCCAGCCCGACGCCTGAGCCACCTCGACAAAGACGCCAATGTAGGCACCAACATCC
>DAOTXO010000128.1:0-13705 GCA_034435495.1 Anaerolineae bacterium | reverse complement strand
CCCGGGGGCCGGGTGTTACCCCGGCCGCCTACTGTGAAGACCCTTTTTACGTCACGCCGCCATACAACCACCAATACTCTTCAGGGGGGTAAGCGGGTTGGTAAATGGCGGGCCAGACGAACGCGCCGCTTTTCCACCGCCGGCGCAGGTGCTCATCTAATTGCGCCATCTCTTCTGTCACATCCATGTCCAGACGATAAGGCGCGTGTTGCAAATACGTCATCAGTGCCTTCAGCACAACCCGAACATCCACCTTGTTGGCGTATTCGGCCGGCTCTTTGAAACGATAGCCGCGCAAATCTTGCACCCATTCCCGTATCCGGTCGCGAATCTCGTCGTGGGCGCGGCGCTCCACACGAGTGACCATGTCAAGCACCTGAGCCTGAAATTGGGCTGAAATGGCGTCGAGGCGTGAGAGGAGAGCTGGCGGTAGCTGATCGCGCAACTTTTCAAGACGTTCCTGACGCATCAGGAAGCCCCCCAATGTCAATTTAGGCAAGGTTGGGTCGCCTGTCCAGTAGGTGGCGTCGCTGCGCAGGTAGTCGTCCAGCCCCTCCACGATCTTTTCCATGACCAGGAGGTCATGTTCCAACAACGTATGACCGTTGACCATGCTGGACACCCTCTCGCGGCCGGCACCCACAGCGCCGGCCGCGTCTGAAGCTAACCAATACGTTTGGGCTAACGGCCTTTTAACACATGGCGTCAGGCAGAACCGTTAATCCCTTAACGTCAGCATACCTGGACTGGGGAGGATGCGTCAAGTGATCTTTGTCAGGATTCTTCCGCTTATTGCTCAGCGACCCGGTTGCGCCACAGAATGAGCGTTGCGCTCAACAGGAGCGCCAGGAGCAACCAGATGATGGTTGACCAGCCGGTCGTTTGTCCCTGGCCCTGTTGCAAGAAGGTGATGGCTGTCGGTTCCTCATCGATGAAGCCGAAATCGTAAACATGCGCATGGCGGCCGGCGTCTAGCGTGTCCACATTGGTTCCTGAATAGCCGGTTCCTGGCCCGCTTACCAAAATCACGCCATCACTGTCGCGAATGTCATCTGAGGTGTCCGCAAAAGTGGGAACCAACCCCACCAAAGGCCCTGAATCATAGTCGTCCGGGTTGTTGAGGGTGACGGTGTAGGTTTGGTAGGGCGCAACTGAGAAGTAGTAACGTCCGTCGGCGTCGGTGAGGGTGGAATTGAGCCAGACACCGCCTGCGCCATACAAATTGACCGTGACCCCCACGATAACCTCTTCATCTGGGTCCTGAATGCCATCTTGATCCAGGTCGTACCACACAAAGTTCCCAATTTCTAGCGGCGGCGCTTCGCAAATAGCCTCCAGGTCGCCGAAGCCACCCGCTTTGCCAAACCCAATATTCTCGCCATCCGTGTCGTAGACTGAGTAGCCCCGGATGACTGTACCATTGCGATGGTCGAACCAACGAATACCCCCATCTGAGAAGCCATTGGGGTGCTCAAAAAGCGTTTCCCCGGCGTTCGCCGGCGCAAAAGCAGTTACCACGACTTCGGAGGAGTCGGGAACCTGCGCCAATGCGCCCAGGATCGTTTCGTTATGATAAGCGTCCTCTCCCACCGTACCGGTAATTAAAAACATGTCCTGGAAGTAATATTCGCCGCCGCCTGGGCCAACCAGGTGGTTGGCGCCCGTGGTGGTGCGGTCGCCGCAGCTGCCGTCATTTTCAAGCTGCCACATATCGCCGTTCAGACAGGCGCGCAGCAAATCGCCGCCCGCTGTTCCAACATAACGACGCGAGTCGTCCGGGTCAGGTGACAGGGTGGCAAAGCCGCTTTGATAGCTGAAACGGTCGCCAACGCCAATGACCAGCGCGCCTTCTCCATCGAACACAATGTCCTGAATCCACGGCTGCGGATAGCCGGCGGCGTAGGGGAGGAAGGGCGGGTTGAAAGCATTCCACTCAGGGTCCCAATTATTCCAGGCGGCCGGCAGGTCATAGGATGGCTCAGGGCCGTTGATGGGACAATCTTGCACATTGACATCGGTATTGCAAGCTCGTGGATAATCAAACGGAATGGTCAGTTCCAGATCGAAACCGGGGTTGGCCGGGTCGAATGAGAAAATATACCCTTCCAGGGTGTTGAGACCCGCCTCGTTGGTGCATACCCAACCACTGTACACGGTATCGCGGTCAGGATGAAGACCCAAGCCAAAAGGACGCATCTCGTCTAAGGTACAGCCGGCCGGGGTTTCATCCACATCCAGAGTATAGGAGGCAACTGGGGTAGCGCTGGCAATGTCGATTTTCACCAGACTGCGTTCAAACAGGTTTACCACCCACAAGGTGCTTTCATCCCGCGTGATGTCAATATCCCCCAGACTCATTTTACCCACAGCGTCATACGCTTCCGGCGCGTCTCGATTCCAGGCCGGCAGACCCAGCTCTGTCGTATGCGGGTCATCGCCTGCGTTAAGCGTCGTCAAGAGCGAGACCGTTCCTGTGGGATAGGTGACAGCGTAAATCGCGCCTGTCCCCTCCGGGCCAAAGCCAGCGTGCCGGCGCATAAAAGCGCCTAAATAGAAAGTCTGCGACCAGCGAGCATACGCCAGCCCATACGTGGTGCCGATTTCGCTGGCTGCAATGGTGAAATCATGGGTGGTGGGCTGACGATAATCGGTGTAAACCTGAGAAGTCGTGATGCTGCCGGCCGTGTAGGGGAAAGAGAGAAAGGCCGGGTCGGGTGAGAATTGCTGACTGCCTTTGACGTAGCAACTGACCGCCAGTTCAGGATCAGCCTGGCAATAATCCAGGGGGTTGCTCAGCCCCATGTGCAAATCCTGGCTATCTCCCTCTACGCGCATGTTGGACGTGAGAGAGTCCGGGCCATGGTGGCCCGGATAGAGAAAGGCTGCCCAACCCTTGAACTCCAGGCGCAGGGGATAGTCGCCGTTGACCGTCAGACCATAAGAGCCATCATCCTCCGTCAGACAGGTGGCGACTGGTATATCATTTGAACTCGCCGTGTAGACCTCAACCGTTACACCGGCTACCCCGGCTTCATCCCCATCACGCACGCCATCCTGATTTTTGTCACGGTAGACGACACCGGCCGCATCATTCCCGCCGCATACAACATCTGCATACACCGGACGAGCCAGCCACAGCGCCAGCATTAACAACATGCCGGCCATGCCTACCGCCGCTACGATCACCCCTACAACCCGTACACGCCGCAACATGATAGCCTCCTATGACATAGGGTTGCACTAAACCGGGTCCCGTGGCCGGCTTCCCGCCTGAGAAGCGCTGGGAGCGCCAGCAACGGTTAAACATGCTTACGTTTCAGGTAAGCACATCAACCACCGGCTATTCAAGACGGTGGTAACCGATCCAGGCAACAACGTATCTGATTGTCAGCCAACAGGGGGATGCGTTACACAGGTGGTAATGAAGATAGGGACGGGTCTGGGTAACGAACAGTTCTCGCTATCTGGCGGCGTGTTGACGAGCAGCGAAAGACAAACAATAAGGACAAACCCAATACAAAGGAATAACAGCCAGAAAAGAGAACGACAATCATCCACATCGCCGGGGGCAAGACTAAAAAACCCGGTCAACTGATGGCCTTACGAAAATAAATCAATGACCCCACAATAACACAGAACCCGGCAGATTGCAACTGTGCTCTTTTATCAGTCCTTAAGCAATGGGGATGCTGGCGTTACACCTCGCAACCAAACTCGATAGTCTATTATCTGACTTGGCAATTTGTCACTCTTTGGATATGGGTAAACAAAAAGGAGACCCTCGCGGTCTCCTTTTTTGTTTTGCCAGGTGGGCGGTACAAGACTCGAACTTGTGACCTCTACGATGTCAACGTAGCGCTCTAACCAACTGAGCCAACCGCCCAGGTAAGAGAAAATTATAACGCTTCCCGGGCATTTGGCAAGCCGGCCGCTTGCCGCCATAATATCCTTCCCTGGTACACACAAGCTCCTTGACTACCTGTGTGAGGTGTTGGTGATGACCCTGGTTATGAAGTTTGGTGGAACATCGGTGGGCAATGCCCAGGCTATACAGGAGACGGCGCAGCTGATTGTGCGCCAGTTGGCCCGCTGGCAACAGATGGTGGTGGTGGTGTCCGCCATGGGGTCGCAGCCAGTCAAAGTTACCGACTTGTTGTTGCAGGGCGCTTACTCGGCGGTTGCCCCGGCCCCGGTCTATCCTTCCATCGCCAGACAGGTGCGCCAGATTCACGACACCGCTATGGATGCTCTGCTGACCCCGGAACGAGAGCGCCCAATCATTATGGCTGAGAATGGTGCGTTTATTGAGCGCTATGAAGCCTTGTGTCAGGCGGTGGAAATTTTGGGTGAGTTGACGCCGCGCGCTCTGGATGCCATCGCCGGTATGGGGGAGCAGATGAGCGCCCGCATTGTGGCCGCTTATTTGCGCGAACTGGGATACCGGGCTGCCGCCATTGATGCCACTGAGTTGATCGTCACCGATAGCCAGTTTACCTCCGCAACGCCGCTATTGGAGGAGACTACCGCTCGCACCCAGGCCCGATTACGCCCTTTGCTGGCGGCGGGTGTCATTCCCATTGTCACCGGTTTTATTGCCGCCAATGTGGTCGGCGTCACCACAACATTGGGGCGGGGCGGCTCCGATTACAGCGCGGCCATTCTGGGGCAGGCGTTGGCAGCGGATGAGGTGTGGATCTGGACAGATGTGGATGGGGTGATGTCGGCCGATCCCCGGCTGACCCCGGCCGCCCGCTCCATTCCCAGCCTGAGCTACCGCGAGGTGAGCGAACTGGCCTACTATGGGGCGCGGGTGTTACATCCCAAAACCATCCGGCCGGTGATCGAAGATGGCATCCCCCTGCGCATTAAAAACACTTTCAACCCCGAACACCCCGGCACGCTGATTGTGGCAGATAGCGCGGCGGAAGCCGGTATCATCAAAGCGGTGACGGCCATTCGCAACCTGAGTCTGATTACTATCGAGGGCAAGGGCATGATGGGCGTGCCCGGCATCGCGGCTCGCGCCTTTGGGGCGGTCGCCCAAAAAGGGGTGAGTGTTTTGATGATCTCCCAGGCATCATCAGAGCAATCTATCTGTTTTGTCACCCCGGCCGAATCCGCCCCGGCCGTGACCGCCCATCTGAGAGAAGCCTTTGCCATTGAACTCGCCCGGCGCGACATCGACCAGATAGAATACCAACAACCCGTCGCTATTGTCACCCTGGTGGGAGCGGGTATGCGAGGGACGCCGGGCATTGCCGGCCGTATTTTCGGTCTCCTGGGTGAGGCGGGCGTCAATATCATCGCCATTGCCCAGGGATCATCGGAATGTAGCATCAGCATGGTGGTAGACGAAGCCGACGCCATCGCTGCGGTGACCCAGGTACACCCTCTGGCGCTGGCAACCTGAACCGGGCGTGAGCGCCCGGCCTAAGCTGAGAAAAGGCCTCATCTTTGCCTGATCGATGCATCTAGGGCCGGCTATCTGACGTTGGAAAGATGAGGAGGCTTATCTATGGCGTACAGGCCTCCAGCTATCGAGATCACATCTTGTCAAGGAGTTAAGATGAAAAGAATGCGTTGGATCATCTATCTTGTGCTCTTGGGTTTGCTGGGCGGGAGTCTGGCAGCCTGCGGCGGTGCGGAGGAGAGCGCTCCCCCGCCGGCCGCAGTGACAGACACGCCGACAGACACTGCCCAACCGCCGACCCAGGCGGCAACGGAAGTGGCTGTCTCAACGCTACCCGTTCCGCCGACAACCGTGGCCGAACCAACGACAGCGCCTACCACGGCCCCCACCGCCGCGCCGGCCGGAACACCCATTCAGCTACCCCCCAGCGAGGGAGTCGTTTTCGATGAGGACGGTCTCAGCCTCGGTCAGGGCAGTCAATTTGTGGTTCTGGACGAACCTCGTTTTGTGCCGGCCGCTGACGCCGTGTGGTTGGACCCACGGGACGTTATCATTGGCGTCAGCCACAAAGGCGAAAATCGCGCCTACCCGGTGCGTCAGATGGCTTTTCATCACATAGCCAATGACACCATTGTCGGCGAGCCTTATCTGGTCACGTACTGACTGGTTTGCTCCAGTGGGGTTGGCTTCAACCCCGTCATCAATGGCACACGCTACACGTTCGATGTTGTTGGCGTTTACAATGGTTTGTTCGCTATGGCCGATCGTCAGACCGGTTCTGTCTGGACGCACTATGATGGTTCGGTCTTAACCGGCCCCCTGGCGAATCAGGGCTTACGCTTACAAATTGCCCCTGTCTTCCACACCACCTGGGGGGATTGGCAGCAGCAGCATCCCGATACTGTGGTCCTGGATAGATATGAAGAGTTCGCCGGCCGGTATCCCCCCATCGAGCCGGGACAATCTGGACTGGGGTCACAGTTTCAGGAGACCCTGTTAAACCTGGATACCCGACTGCCGGAAAGTGAGCTGGTGGTGGGCGTCAATGTGGGAGGGGAATTTCGCGCCTATGTTCTGAGCGATTTTAACACCCTGACAGTGATCAACGATACATTGGCCGATATTCCTGTGGTGGTCATCATCGACCCGGCCAACCTCTATGGGTTGGCGTTTGTACCCCAGGTGGGTGACCGCCTCCTTGCTTTGCAGGTGGAAAATGGGGTGATTGTGGATGACCAGGGCAACACCTGGGATACCAACGGTCTGGCTGTCAGTGGGCCAGATGCCGGGGCGCAACTCCCCTTTGTCACCTCGTTTGTCTCAGAGTGGTACGGGTGGGCGGCTTATCATCCTGACACGACCATTTACGGCCGTTAAACGCTGTTACTCCTCGCCCGTCACGACCGGCGGCGTACTGAAAGCCTAACCCTGTACGCCGCCGGTGTTTGTTCATGCCTTCAATCGGACACAGCCCGGCCGGCCAAAGTGATGTGCAATTCGGCCAGTTGCCTGGGAATGACTGTGGAAGGGGCATCAGCCATCAGGTCAACAGCGTTTTGGTTCTTGGGGAAGGCCATCACTTCGCGGATGTTCGGTTCCCCTGCCATCAAGGCGCACAACCGATCCAGCCCCAGCGCAATGCCGCCATGCGGCGGCGCGCCATACTCAAACGCCTCCAGCATGTGGCCGAACTGCTCCTCGGCCGTTTGCAACGAAAAACCGATCAGCTCCATAATTTTGTGTTGCAGGGGGCGCTCATGAATCCGAATACTCCCTCCGCCGACTTCAAACCCATTGCAGATCAGGTCATATTGCCAGCTCAAGACGCGCTGTGGCTCACTATCCAGCAGGGGAATGTCTTCGGGACGGGGTGAGGTGAACATGTGGTGGCTGGGAGCCAGATGCCCATCTTCCAGCTCTTCCTCAAAGAGCGGAAAGTCGATCACCCAGGTAAAGGCCAACGCCTTATCGTTTTTGTAACCCAGCCGCCGCCCCATCTCATCGCGCAGCGCGCCCAACACCTTGTTGACAATACGCTGGCTATCGCTAGAGATCAAAATGAGGTCGCCGGGGTGCGCCTGGAGGCGGTCGGTAATCCCAATAAGCTGTTCCGCACTGAAAAACCTGGCGATGGGGCCGCGCATCTCGCCTGTTTCAGGATGAATTGCCAGCCATGCCAGTCCTTTGGCTCCTTCTGCTTTAGCCAGCTCCTCCAGCTCGACCAACTGAGCCCGGCTATAGTTGCCACAGCCAGGAATGCACAAGGCTTTGACCGGCCGGCCGGCCGCCACATTTTCAGCGAAGACACGAAAGGCGCTGTTCGCCACCAGGTCAGAAATTTCCACCAACTCCAAACCAAAACGTAAATCCGGGCGATCAGAACCATAGCGATTGACCGCTTCATGGTAGCTGATGCGCGGAAACGTCTCATGCGCCAGTGGGTGGGGACTGGCTGCCTGCACCATGCCTTTGACCAGCGGCTCCATCAGGTTGAGAATGTCATCCCGTTCGACAAAGCTCATTTCCAAATCCAGCTGGGTGAACTCCGGCTGACGATCCTTGCGTTGATCTTCGTCGCGAAAACAGCGGGCAATTTGAAAATAGCGCTCATAACCAGCCACCATCAACAGCTGTTTCAACTGCTGGGGACTTTGGGGCAGGGCGTAAAATTTGCCCGGATGCACCCGGCTGGGAACCAGGTAGTCACGCGCTCCTTCCGGCGTACTTTTGAACAAGATGGGCGTTTCAATTTCCAGGAAGTCCCGGGCATCGAGAAAATCGCGGATAAACTTAATGGCTCGATGGCGGATGACCAAATTGCGTTGCAAACGCTCTTTGCGCAGATCGAGATAACGGTATTTAAGGCGCAGGCTTTCATCCTCACCACCCTCACGGTCGATGAGCAAGGGGGGTGTCTTGGAGGGGTTAAGAATGCGTAACGCGCCGGCCGCCACCTCAATGTCCCCGGTCGCCAGATGGGGGTTTTCCTGGCCGGGCAGACGGTGCTGCACCTCACCCGTCACCTGGATGACAAATTCGGGGCGCACCGTTTCAGCAATGGCGAAAACATCCGGCGTTTGCCCGGCGTCCACCACCACCTGGGTTTTGCCGAAGCGGTCGCGCAGATCGATAAAAATGACGCCCCCCATATCCCGTCGGCGGTTGACCCAGCCGGCCAGGGTGACACGCTGTCCAATATGGTCTGACCGCAGCTCGCCACAGGTGTGTGTTTTGAGCATAAGACTCCTTCCTCGTCAAGCATGGAGACCGGGTTGATCCAGCCCCATCGAATATGGTCGGCAATTTTATCATGGGGTGCGGGGACAGGCTAAAGTCATGACAGAGGACATTCCCTGGCCGTTCCCGTTTCGGGTACAATCGCAGACATGAATTTGGTGACGTTGGACAATGTGACCAGGCAATACAGTGAGCGAGTTTTGCTTGACCAGGTGAACTTGCTCATCAATCAGGGGGATCGTATCGGTCTCATTGGGCGCAATGGCAGCGGCAAAACAACTCTGTTACGCTTGATTGCGGGGGAAGAACAACCAGACGCCGGCCGCCTAACGGTATGGGGTGGGGTGCGGCTGCGCTATCTGGCGCAAACAGCGCAGTGCGACCCCGGCAAAACTGTTTTGGCTCACCTGTTGGAAAGCGCAGCCCCTGTCATGCAGTTACGCCGCGCCTACGAAGAGGCCAGCCACGCCTTGCAGGCGGACCCCACCCAGCCTGAACGACAGGAGAGGTTGGTCACTCTTAGTCAGCGCATGGACCTGGAAGGGGGTTGGGAGGCTGAGAATCGGGCCAAAACGATCTTAACCCAATTGGGGTTAACCCAGTTTGCCACCCCGGCCGGCGCGCTCAGCGGCGGACAGCAGAAACGGTTGATGCTGGCCCAGGCCCTGCTTGATCCGGCTGACCTGCTCATTCTGGATGAACCCACCAACCATTTAGATGCGGATGCCATCGCGTGGTTGGAAACCTATCTACTGACCATCCCCGGCGCACTGCTGATGGTTACGCACGACCGCTACTTCCTAGAGCGGGTGGTCAACCGCATGGTTGAGCTCGACAGGCGGGAGTTGGTGCTGTACACCGGCAACTACACCGCCTATCTGGAGCAGCGGCTGGCGCGTCATGAGCGTCTGGCGGCGGAGGAGGAAAAACGGCGTAGGCAGCTGGCGCGGGAACTGGAGTGGTTGCGCCGGGCCCCCAAAGCGCGGGGAACCAAACAAAAGGCGCGCCGACAACGCATTGAAGAGATGCGCCGCATTCGCTATGATGCCCAGGATGAGCGGGTCGCGCTGGCTCTGGCCGGCCGCCGTCTGGGAAGCAAAGTGTTGCTGGCCCACAAGCTTGCCAAAACCTACGGCGCCCACCCCCTTTTCCAACAGTTCGATCTGACCCTGGCGCCGGGGGAGCGCCTGGGGATCATTGGTCCCAATGGGGCGGGCAAAACGACCTTACTCGACATCCTGGCCGGACGCGTATCCCCGGACGCTGGCAGCGTGGTGTGGGGGGAGACAGTGCAACTGGGGTATTATGACCAGGTAAGTATCGGTCTGCAGGAGCGTGATGATCAGCGAGTACTGGATTATATTCAGGAGATCGCTCCCCTGATCATGACCGATAGCGGCGAGCGGGTGGAAGCGGCGCAAATGTTGGAGTGGTTTCTCTTCCCCCGCCCGCAGCAGCAGGCGCGCCTGAGCAGTCTGAGCGGTGGCGAACGCCGCCGGCTCTATCTGCTGGCCGTTCTGGCGCACCGCCCCAATGTGCTTTTTTTGGATGAGCCAACCAATGACCTTGATCTGACAACGTTGCAGGTTTTAGAGCAATTTCTCGACCACTTTTCCGGCTGTTTGCTGGTGGCCAGTCACGACCGCTACTTTCTGGATCGCAACGTGGATTTTTTGATCACCCTCGAACCGGGCCAGCTGGGGACACGTTATCCTACCCCATACGACAGTTACCGCCAAAAGATAACACTGGCGCAGCCATCTTCCACCCACCGCGAGGGAGCGGCGGCAACCCGCCCAGCCAGTCCAGCACACCCCTCGTCGCCAGCCGCCCTCCAGGGCCTGACCTGGAAAGAGCAGCGGGAGTTGGAAACGCTCGAAGCCAGTATTCTCGATCTGGAACATCAGCAGCAGACTATTCAGGATGCTATGCAGGCGGCCGGCGGTGATTACATCCAACTGGGCGAGCTGGCTCAGGCGCTGCAAGCGGTGACACAGGAGCTAGACCGGCGACTGGAACGCTGGTTGGAGCTTTCTGAGCGTGCGGCGGTGTGAAAGGGCCGGGCGGCCGGTGTAGGGGAGCGCTGGCTGAGTTGACCGGAAACCGGTAGCTCGTTACACTCATGGAGCAAATTTAGACCTGGAGCGAGCGATGACCTCAAGTAGCAACCCGCCAGAATATGGCGATGTGCCGTATGAAAATTTGTTGCAAGCCCTGGTGGCGTGCATCCGCTCCCAGCCGTTGCTTTTTCTGGTTGCGATAGGGGTGTTGATTATCTCTGTCGTCGTAGTGGGCGGGGAGTTGGGTTCGTCGGACTTTCGTTTTGTCGTGGGGGTGCTGGCCGGCCTGGGCGTTCTGGGCGTGGCCGCTTATTATGTTTGGGAAGCCCGCCAGATGTTGCAAGCCAGCCGCGCCAACCAGAGCGCGAGCCAGTCGCCAGACCGCCGGCCGGAAGATTCTGCCTGAAGGCTCTATCTGGAACGACAATCAATAAGCATAGGTGGAGGATTGAGGTGTGAGAAAAATACCGGTGGGTGTCTTGGGTGCAACCGGGACGGTGGGACAACGGTTTGTGCAGTTGTTGGTGAACCATCCCTGGTTTGAGATCGCCGCTCTGACAGGCTCCGAGCGCACAGCCGGCCGGCCATACGGTCAGGCGGTCAACTGGAAGCTGGCCGACGACCCACCGGCCGCCGTCGCTGATTGGCCGGTGTTGCCGACAGCCACCAACCTGGATGTGCCCCTGGTTTTTTCGGCGTTGCCGGCCGGCGAAGCGCGGGAGTGGGAACCGTTGTTTGCCGCGGCCGGCTATGCTGTAGCCAGCAACGCTTCAGCCTTTCGGTTGACGCCCGACGTCCCCTTACTCATCCCAGAGGTCAACCCCGATCACACCGCTTTGATCCCCTTGCAACAGGCCAATCGAGGTTGGTCGGGTTTCATCACTTGCAGCCCTAATTGCTCCACTACCAGCGCCATCTTGCCACTGAAGATATGGCAAACGGCGTTTGGTCTGGCGGCCATCCACATGGTGACTTTACAAGCCATCTCTGGCGCTGGCTATCCGGGGGTAGCCTCGCTCGACATTTTCGACAATGTGATTCCCTATATTGCCGGGGAGGATGATAAGCTGGAACAGGAGCCATTGCGGTTGCTTGGTCAGGTGGGGGCTGAGGGCTTGACGCCAGCTTCCTTGCGCGTCAGCGCCCAGGCGAACCGCGTCCCAGTTGTGGATGGACACCTGGCCAGCGTTTCGGCCAAACTGGGCCGGCCGGCCACCCCTGAAGAAGGCATGGCGGCCCTCAAAGCCTGGCAGCCCCCGGCCATCTGTCGGGAATTACCCAGCACACCGCCCCGTCTGCTCATCTACCGCGACGAGCCGGATCGCCCCCAACCGCGCCTGGATCGCGACAGCGAACAGGGATTAGCCTGGACGGTAGGCAAAGTGCGCGCTTGCCCGGTGCTGGATTTACGCTATGTTGCTCTGACGCACAACACCCGGCGCGGCGCTGCCAGCGGGGCCTTGCTCAACGCCGAGCTCCTGGTGGCCCAGGGCTTCGTAAAGTTTTAGCCGGTGGTGGGCAGAGCGCCGGGAACAAACCCCATCAATCCGCCCAGGCCCTGAATGATGCGCGCTAGCGTAACGTCTCACGATCTGTCTTCCATTCGAGCGTGGCCTGGAGCTGTTCCAACTCGACCTGAGGGTTAGCTTGCAACCCTTGACTTTCAACAAGATTATTAACCCGCCGCTCGAGGAACCAATTACGTACACCTCTATCGTTACTTTGTTCAGCATGACGAAACGTTACGGACAGCCTGGAAAAGCCAGCGATGAATGCCTGAAGTGACCCCCAAATCTCCCAGGGCGCGGGCAAACGTCAGCGCCGACCCGGCCAGCAGCGAAGGCCAGGCCAAAGGCAACGTTACCCGCCAAAAAATGTTAAAATTGGAGCGCTCTAGCGTACGAGCAATGGCTTCCAGACGGGGATCGACTGCCTCAAAGCCGGCCCGCGCCGTTTGCGCCATCAGCGGAAAAGCGGCTACTGAGGCGGCTACCACCGCCCCACGCCAGGTAAACACGAGCGGCAGCCCGACCGCCTCCAGCCACCGGCCGAGCGGGCTTGGCTGTCCCAGCACCACCAACAAGTAATAGCCCAAAGCAGTCGCTCCGGGAGCGTCTCGGCTGCCGGCCGCTCGTTGGGGGTCACGCCCGTGGCGTAGACCTCATAGCCTGCTATCGTTTCGCTCTGCGCCGGTTGCCACTCGTAGAGCAACTGCCGTAAGGCACTCGCTTCAGCTTGGCCGTTTTCCATCGCGTCGTAGACGGAACTGAAGTGGCGACGAAAAGGCACTTCTTCACTCAAGGCCACCGGCGACTCGACGTGACCAGCGACCGTCAAGGCATCTATCCAGTCGAACGTGGCGTCGGCCCGTTGGGACATTCTTTGGTATACTGCATCGCGAAACTGTTGGAGAAGGGGTTTTTCATTCATGCCTCCCTTTTACCCGCAGTTTCTCTTTTTGTTAAGGTGCTTGTTAGAGTTCAGTTCCCCTGAACTCTAAACTCAAGTACTTAAACAAAACAATAACAATACCTTAACCAAATGTTATCTCAAAACAAATACCCTCTTACACAAGCAGCTATAAACTTGTCACTGGATTTACCGTTAAGGCCACCAAACTGTGACAAGCCTTAACAACATCAACATTTAGGAGAAGAATACGTTATGCGCCTCAAATTAATAGGTTTTATACTGATGATTGTTTTGTTGGTCGCTGCTTGTAGCGGCGGATCAGCAGAACAGGACACCAATACGGGTACAAATTCCGACGCGGATACCGCAGCAACCACATCGGATGACACAGCAGAAACCGAACCAGAAACATCTGACAATATGGAAGAGGGATTGACCGGTCAGGTTTTGGTGGACGGGTCAAGCACGGTGGCGCCAATCACGTCGGCCGTGGCTGAAGAGTTTGCCAAAGTTGCGCCTGGCGTACGGGTGCCGGTGGGCATTTCCGGTACAGGTGGCGGTTTTGAGAAGTTCTGCAACGGCGAGA
>DAOTXO010000127.1:0-1745 GCA_034435495.1 Anaerolineae bacterium | reverse complement strand
GAGGCGAAGCGGGCCAGGCCGGGGAGGTAGTAACGAGCGTTCATGTAGATGAGGCCGATGTCGCCGTCGCCGGTGTTGTGATGTTGGTGGTTGGTGTAGCCGTGGCGGGTGAGGCCGGGGTTGGCGGGGGGGGCTTGCTGGAAGTCCCCGAAGGGTTGGTAGCGGGCTGTGCCGTCGCTGTGGAGGGCACCGCCGGGGAGGGTCATGAGGGTCAGGCTGCTCAGGTGGTCGGTAGCGGCCGGGGGTGGCTAATCATGCGCACGGCCACCGGCTGCGTCCCGACGAAGGTGGTCTGGGGAATAGTGGTGCAGGGGCCAGGAGCAACTTCATCCCTCATGTGACGGGCAATAAATGCCGGATTACTCAGCAAAGAGAGCTTGCGAGATTCTCCTATGCACTATTATTATCAGTGACATTCCGAGAGCGGCTATTACACCTACTATCGTTGGGCTTAGAAGGGCAAAAAGTCGATACTCAAGATCATGACGGGCCAGCGTGTACAAGATAGTGCTAACACTCCTTGCCAAGATATCGCCGATTAGCATAGATATTGCTCCGCTTTTATAAGCCGGCCGGGAGCAAGCGTAGCCAGACAACCCCCATGAACAGACACCCGCTGTCACACCAACGACACAGGCAAACGGCAAAGTTATCATCAAAATTTGTAGGAAAATCAGGAGCGTTGATCCAAACGCTAAAAGCCATCCGAAAATAAACGTAAAAATCGCTTGTATGCAAATTGCACCAACACACCCGGCCCGAACACAAGCCCCGAGACCTATGAGACGATCATGCGCCATTTGACATACCTTTTTGCTCAACAGGGTTGACCAGGATAGCATCCAAGCGATTGACTCATGTTCAGTATTGGTGGCCCGAAGCGGGAGTTGATCACATCTCGCACAAACTCTTGCAATGGGTTAATTCTTGGCTCAATAGCGAAGAGGTCATGAGGTTCACCTCTCGCAGCAGAGTCTTGGAATATAGTATACACGTTGCCCTTGCCATCGTGGTAGTAGGCCTCTGCCCAAGGGAAGCCATCCCGCTCGAAGGCATAATCGTAGCTGCCGGTGCGATTAGGCATAAAGCGCACGGTCCCATTGATATGTGGCGCTGTTTCCTGTCCACTCCAACGGGCCTGAAATCACCAAGTCATATGAGACCCGAATGATCCCGTTTGCTTCTTGCTTTACCTCCCACATATTTTGGTGGCTGGGTGGGAAGTAGACCATCTGCTCAATTTCGACAGGAACCAGAGAGATCGGCCCCAATGATGTCGTCGAGACTAACAGGTGTATAGGGAAGAGATAGCCGGAGGGGTTCATCTGCGTATGAAAGTTCTCAGCCTCGGCCACAGGAATCCAGATGAAACCGCGGGAAGACGCCGGGGAGCTGGTGTTACTAAAGTCCCTGTTGTCGCCGTGCACCATCAATGGGCCTGCGGCAATCATTGATGGCTGAATGAAGAGAGCCATGCAGATAGCCGCTCCCATATCAGCGGGTGGCGCTGGGCAATGCCCGCTCGGGTCAATAAATCTTAGAGGGTTGTTGTAGGAATAGGTGTAGCGGTTGAGGGCCTGGGGGTTGGTGGGGTCGGGGATGAGGGTGTCGGGGGAGGCGAAGCGGGCCAGGCCGGGGAGGTAGTAACGAGCGTTCATGTAGATGAGGCCGATGTCGCCGTCGCCGGTGTTGCGGAGACTTTCATAAGGTTAAACCAGTTCAACTTAAGATCCTACAGTAACATA
>DAOTXO010000126.1:0-20295 GCA_034435495.1 Anaerolineae bacterium | reverse complement strand
CCGCCGCGCCGAGTTATTGGTCAATGTCCAACGGTGTCTGAGCCAGCAAAGTTTGCAACACACCCTGCGCCGTAACGCCGCGCAAGGCACTTTCGGGATGTACCAGACAGCGGTGGCTCAAGACAACCGGCACCAGTCGCTTGACATCATCAGGCAACACATAGTCGCGCCCCTGCAAAGCGGCATACGCCTGGCTGCCCCGGTACAGAGCATGGGAACCACGCGGACTGGCCCCCAACAACAGATCCGGCTGTCGGCGCGTGGCCGCTACCAAGCGCACGATGTAGAGGCGCACCGTCTCATCTACATGGACATCCCACACCCGTTGCGCCAGGGCCGACAACTGGCGTCCATCCACCACCGGCCGCAAGCTATGGATGGGGTGTTCGCGCCCTAGATTGAGCAACATCTGGCTTTCCAACGCTTCGTCGAGATAGCCCAAGCGCAACTTGAGGAAGAAACGATCAAGCTGCGCTTCGGGTAGGGGAAACGTCCCTTCAAACTCAATCGGGTTTTGGGTCGCCATGACCAGAAAGGGGCGCTCCAGGAGATGTGTCACGCCGTCCACCGTGATCTGACCCTCGCCCATACATTCCAGCAAGGCAGATTGGGTGCGCGGTGTGGCGCGGTTGATCTCATCGGCTAACAAGACGTTGGTGAAGGCTGGCCCCGGCACAAAGGTGAAGGTATCTGTCTTGCGATTGAAAACCGAGACACCCGTCACATCGCCGGGTAAGAGATCAGGGGTGCATTGCAAACGTTTGAACTGCACTCCCAACGAAATAGCAAAAGCGCGCGCCAGCATGGTTTTACCCACGCCGGGCGCGTCCTCCAGCAAAATATGACCTTCACACAGCAGGGCCACCAGAACAAAGTCGAGCACCGGCCGTTTGCCGATGATGACCCGCTCGACATTCTGCGCCACGCGCTGGGCAAAAGTCTGCACACTGTCCATTTTTCCATCACACCGGCCGGTAGCCGGCGCTCCGTTCCTATCCGTTCGTCGTTCGCAGCCGCGATTGGGGCAAACACCCAGGTTTGCCCCTACTCAAGCCGTAGCCGCGGTTTCCCAACCGCGCCTTTAGCCGTTTGCCGACAAGATGCCGGCGCTCCATCGGGGCGGCAGCTGCAATCACGCCAACAGGCGACGCTCAACAAACACGCCCACCACAATCCCCAGCTCAATCGCTTTGGTGATCCAGCCCAAGGCGTCGCGCTCCTCGCCAAAGGCGAAATAAAGAGCAAAAGTCACCAGGGCAAAGGCCAGCAGGGCCAACCGGGCCTGTTCACGGTAGGGACTCAGGAAAGGCATGTCGAGATAACTGGCCCCCAACAGGCCCAAATATCCCAAACCATTCAGGACAAACAGGATAGCCAGCGTATCCGTGAACGACGATTGCACCACCCCGTTTACACCCAAAATCAGATGAATCAGCGCCGTGGCAACAGTTAGAGCAGCAATGAGCCATTGCAAAGGACCAAACGGTTTCACCAGCATATCTGCACTCCTTGTACACAGTGGGTTTTCAGCTATTGTATAGGATATACAGGCAGTATCCTACCCTTATCACGATGGCTATCATTCACCCCGGCCGGTAGCCCCCGGCCCTGTCATGCCGGCTGGAAACTAAAGGCGCAGTTGGGAAACCACGGCGGTAAAATACTCCCGTTTTCACGTGTAGGGGCGAACCTGTGTGTTCGCCCCCGTTTTCACGGAAGTGACGAACCGCAAAGCCCCCATTTTCACGGGGGTAAGAACGCCAAGCAAAGAAAGGGGAAAACCTTTGCGCCCTTTCTCCCGTTTTCACGGGGGTGACGAACAAAATGCTCCCGTTTTCACGGGAGGTGGGAACAAAATGATGGAACCGCGAAGGCGCGAAGAACGCAAAGGAAAGAACCTTCGCGCCCTGTCACTCCCGTGAAAACGGGGGCTTCACGGTGAGAACGTTGCCCCCTTTGCGTCCTTTGCGCCTTCGCGGTGAGAACTTCGCACCCTTCGCGGTGAAAACCGAGAAACCGCGGCTACGACAAACAGAAGCCAGCGCGCCATCAGAGTCGTCAGAAGCGGACATACGCGCCAATATGCCCCACATTATCCAGGGCCATATTGTCGCGCACAATTTCCCAACCGCCTCCCTGTTGCACAGTGCGCTCAACCGCGATCTCCACCACATCATCCACTGTCTGCATCTCCGCTTCCCCATACGGGCTATAGACCAGGCTGGTGGTCAAAAAACCTGACCCGGCGTGATAATACCCTGGGGCGCGAAAACCATCGGTAATGACCAGGGTTTGCACCCGTCCCTCGCGGGCGGCGCTCAAACTGTCTTCCAGACCCACCACCGCTTTCCCGCCTTTGGCCGCTGTGGTCACCAACTCATCCACCAATTTGCGCTCGTAATCGCGCTGCACCTTTTCCAACAAGTCAAAGGTGCGCGCCGTCACCTCCGCTTCACTGGCTCCCACGTCAATGGGGAATGTGGCGACGATTAGGCTTTGCGCCTGCCTGGAGAGATGGTCACGAAACTGGCCGACATTTTCCGCTGCGCCGCCTAAAAAGAGCCGACGCACATTGCGCGTTAAAAAGAAGCTGGCGGCAGCGGCGGCGGCTTCACGCAGATTACGCTGGCGCACTTCCTCTTCGCGCCGGTCGCCGGTGGCGCCGCCGCGCATCCCCACCGCCGATGAACCGCCGCCATGCTTGAGTTTGCGCACCTCCTCACCAACCACACTGTCTGTTTCCATCAATTCGCCCAGATGGTAGTAGAACAAACGCACACCCATGCTATCCACCAGGGCCATGCCATAGTGGGTGTAATATTGCAGCAGATACGCCAGAGGTTTGACATAGGGCTTGACCCCAACGCGGACCCGATCATAAAAGGGGACAGCAGAGGGGTAGGCGCGGAAGAAACCCTGGTTGTGACAGGAAAAAATAGCCAGCCCAGGGCGCGACCAATCGTACTGGTAATCCAGATACTGTTCAATGGCCGCGTGGTCGCCGTTGGGAATAACGGGGAGTTGTTTGAGCAACCCCCTGGCCCGCAATTTGATCGCCTCACGTGTCTCTTGCGCCACATCTGTCTCCAGATAGAGGCTGTACACTTTGTCTGGCGACACATCTACTGCCAGCAGATCTTGTAACTCTTCCTGACCTAACATGCCTTCCTCCAAAAAAGGGTTGAACGGCCGGATGGTAGCCCAGCGCCTGGTGTTCCGGGCAAACCCGGCAGTCGCCACCTACACACCGGCCGGTGCACACATTACGGACGCTCCCCCAGCGTTAAGTTCAACTCCACCTCCATTCCATTGCGTAACACCGTTACCGCTACAACCTGCCCCACCTCCGCTTCAAACACCAGAAAACTGTTCAGATCGTCGAAGTCGTGGATATCCTTCCCATTCAGGCGAATAATCAGATCGCCCGTCTGACCGCTGGCCGCTGAAACCACCCCGGCTCTATCGGCCGGGCTGTCAGGGGTGACGACTGTGACATACACACCCCCTTCCTGATCATCCAGGCCCAAACTTTCCCGTTCTGTCAGGCTGATATCCTCTGGCGACAAAACACTGATGCCCATAAAGGGGTAGACATGCCGGCCGTTGGCGATGAGGCTGGGCGCGACACGCCGCACTGCATCCACCGGAATAGAAAACCCGACTCCAGAGTTAACACCCGTGTCAGTGCGGATGGCAGAGTTGACGCCAACGACTTCTCCGGCCAGATTAAGCAATGGCCCACCGGAGTTGCCAGGGTTGATGGGGGCATCAGTCTGGATGACGCGCGGCAAACGATAACTGCCGCCGAAATCGGTGATTCGTTGCGAAGCCAGACTCCGCCCCAACCCACTGACAATCCCCAACGACATGGAGCCTTGCTCCCCGAACGGATTGCCGATGGCAATCACGAATTGCCCCACCTGAACCTCATCCACCGTGCCCAACGGCAAGGGTTGTAAGTCGGCCGGGGGATCGATCAGTTGCAACACCGCCAAGTCACTATCCACGTCCCGGCCCAGCAAACTGGCTGAATGGCGTTCTCCATCCCACAAAACCACTTCATAGCTATCGCCATCCGCCACAACATGAGCATTGGTGACGATATGCCCCTGATCATCGTAGACAAAGCCGCTGCCGCTCCCCAACTCAAACCCGGTCTGATTCACCAGAATGAAAACGACCGATGGGTTCACCTGCTGATACAGCTCCACCAGACGCTCCTGCAAGCCCTCGACCATGTCCGGGGCGCTGGCTACGATGGCGGGAATGGGGGTGGCCGCCGGGTTGGCAATGGCAGCCACCGCCGTTGGGTCAGGAATCCCTATTTCAATGGGCGTCTGCGCCTCCAGAGTAGCCATCACAGCCGCGACTACCGCGCTTTCATCCAGCGTCGGCGCGGCCGTCTGACAACCCACCCCGATCAACAATCCACCTAAGACCCACAACGCCCAAACCTGAAAACGATGTCGCATACTTGTCTCCTGTCGCCTGTCGCTTTATGAACGCTCAAACGAACTCTGGCGGGTAGGCTCCCCCCGCCGCAAAGCGGCCAGCTGCTCGTACAATCGGCGCTCTTCCGCTGTCAATTGCTCTGGGACGCGAATCTGTACCTGCACCACCAGGTCGCCAAACGCATCTTTGTGGCGCAGCCGGGGCATTCCCCGGCCGCGCAACCGGATCAGCTGCCCCCCTTGCGAACCAGGGTTGATCTTCAACTTCACCGGGCCGCTCAAGGTGGAGACGGCCGCCTGTCCCCCCAGAACAGCGGTCAGGACATCCACCTCCACCGTCGCCCGTAGATCGTCGCCCTCTCGTTGATACAGCGAGTGGGGTTTCACCTGGACGGTCAGATAGAGGTCGCCTCCTTGCCCCCCTTTACCGCGCAGGCGGATGCGGGTTCCGGTGTCCGCCCCGGCCGGTATCCGGGCATGAAAACGGTCGCCCTCCGGTGTCACAAAGGTACGGGTTGTCCCATGATACGCCTCCTCCAATGAAATCTCCACCACCTGCTCCACATCGCGGCGCAACGGTTGGGCATTCCATTGGCCCTGGGCGCGGTCGCCAAAAAGGGTGTTGAAAAAGTCGGAGAATCCCCCAGCACCTCCAAAAAGGTCATCCAGGTTAATATTTTGATAGGTTGCCTGGCCGGGGCGTCCACCTGTCCATTGGGAGAAATCAAAACTGTTGGGATCACCGCCCATCTGGCGAAAACGGTGGTAGTTCGCGCCCAGCTGATCATAACGGGCGCGTTTCTCTGGGTCGCTCAACACTTCATAAGCTTCATTGATCTCTTTGAAGCGCTCCTCGGCCGCCTTGTTGCCCGGGTTTTTGTCGGGATGATATTGACGCGCCAACTCGCGGTAAGCCTTTTTAATGGCTTTTTCGGCGGCGCTCTTATCCACGCCTAAAGTCTTGTAATAATCCTTGTACTCCATAACGCTCTTTGTGTGCCAGGCTCCAGAATAAACGCATCCGGCGACCCTAAAGCGCACGGCTGCGATGCGCTGAGCCCCGCATGAGCCTGCCTTTACGCAGGTAGCATCATCAATGCCGGCCGGTAGCCGGCGCTCCGTTGAGATAAACCAGGGGAACCATGGGTGAACCAGCAGAACGAATTGTTTGCCATGATCAAAACCCTATCTTATTGTATGAAGTAACAGGAACAGATGTCAAGGTCTATTCCCCGGTTCCTGATCTGACTGCCATGTTGGCCCAGGCTGGGACATAATCCGCGCAATGGGACGTAACTCCAACCACCATTGATCTTTCGGCCGGCGATATTTGGCGTCCATCAGGCGCGCCATCTGCTCAAAGTCGGTGAAGCGCATCTGGCTTTGCACCAGACCAATGCAGGCGCTCTGGGGTTCAGGCTGGCCGGCGTTTTGCTCCAGATATTCCAGACAGTGCAAGGCCATGCTGCTGGCCTGGATGCGGTCGAAGGGGGAAGGGTTGCCTCCTTGTTGCAGGTGACCCAACACCGCCTGCCGCACATCGAACATTCCCTGCGACTCCTCTTCAAATAAGGATTTCATAAAAGAGGTGGTGTAGACCGGGTTGGTGTATTCACTGCGAATCATCAAACCAACGCGCTTACCCGCTTTGAATCCGGTCACCAACTTGTGAATATCGCCTTCCAGATCACTCAGACTCACCCCTTCTTCCGGCAGATAAACGCGCTCGGCGCCTGTCGCCAGGGCGCTCATCAGCGCCAGATAGCCACAGTACCCTCCCATAACCTCCACCACAAAAACCCGGCGCGCTGCGACGGCCGATTGCTTGATCTTATCCACAGCGTCCATGATACAGTTGAGGGCCGTATCTGCCCCCACGCTCAACTCGCAGCCGGGTAGGTCATTGTCGATGGAAGCGGGCAGGCACACAATGGGAACCTTCAGGGCCGGGAAGGCGAGACGCTGATTGTACAACGCCAGCGCCGCCTCGTAGCCGCTCCAGCCCCCAATCATCAAAACCCCCTCAATGTTGTGTTTTTCAAAGTTACGGGCAATAGTGTAGTACTCCCCATTGTCGCGGTTGGGGATACGTCGGTTGGTGCCCAGCTCCGAGCCGCCAGTATTCATCCAGCCGTTGACCGTCATCCAGTTAAACTCATGGATAGCATCATCCACCAACCCCTGAAAGCCATTGTAGACCCCCAACATGGTGTGCCCACGGTCGATGCCCAGACGAACGGCCGCCCGCACGGCCTGGTTCATGCCGGGGGCTGGCCCGCCAGCATTAAGAACTGCCAGGCGCAGACGACGCTGCCCCGGTTGCGGGGGGCGCGGCAAGGCCTGCACCAAAATGCCCAGAATATGCCAGGCACGCTTGAAACGCGGCCCGCGTAAATCCAACGCTTCGTCAAAGCGGTGAGAGTCCACTGCCTCACCCACTCGCCCTGTCTCCGTCAGACAGCGTTCCAGTGGTGCGCGGGTGATCTTGTTGCCCTGAATGCCGACCAAAAAGCCTTGACCTACATTCTCCGGGGCCAACAGCGCCTCAACTGCTCGCGCCCCGGCGATGGTGCTCAGGTTGCGGTCGAAAACGCTGGGCGCGCCGCCACGCTGGACATGTCCCAGGATGGTCACTCGCGTATCCTCACCCAGGCGCGTCTCCAACACCTCTTTGATATATTGGCTGGTGATGGGGCGGCCCTGGCGGTCACGCGCCCCCTCGGCCACAATGACAATGCTGTCGCGCCGGCCGACCTGACGCCCAAAACGCAGCACGTCGCACATGCGCTCTTCCCAATCATCCAGGGGCGGAGGGCTTTCGGGGATGAGGGCCCAATCCGCCCCGGCCGCAATGGCCGACATCATCGCCAGATAACCACAATCGCGCCCCATCACTTCCACCACAAAGGTGCGCTGGTGACTGGCGGCGGTGCTGGAAATGGCATCCACCGCACTGACAATGCGATGCAACGCGGTGTCCGCGCCAATGGTGATGTCCGTGCCGCACAGGTCGTTGTCAATCGAGCCGGCCAGACCGGCAATCGTCAGAGCCGGGTGAGCGGTCGCCTGCTCTAGGGTGATCTTCTCCTGGGCGACGAGTTCACGCAGCAACTCAGGCCACTCCTGGCGAAACATCTCGGCCCCCGTCAGGCTGCCATCACCGCCAATGACAACCAGGCGGTCGATGGCGTGGGCGAGTAAGTTTTGAGCGGCTTGCAAACGGCCGGCGGGCGTGCGGAAAGCCTGGCAGCGCGCCGATCCGATGATGGTTCCCCCCTTGTGGAGAATCCCGCCGACATCGTTCCACAACAAGGGGCGAATGCGATGACCGCCATCTACCAGACCCTGATAACCTTCATAGATGGCGTAAACCTCAGCTCCCAGTGCCAATCCCATACGCGTCACGGCGCGCACCGCAGCGTTCATACCCGGAGCGTCGCCGCCACTGGTTAACACACCAATCCGTATCATAACCTTCCCCTGTGATCTTTCTCCATTCATTCCAGCCGGTAGCCGGCAGCAAGCACCTGGCCTGTCCTAATGTGTGGGCGGGTGGAATGTGGGCGGTAACAGGTGACGGCCAAAGGCGTCCCACCAGGCGCGCATATCAGCAAGCCGGCCGGCCGTGTGACGCACCCAATCTCCGTGAGGAATGACCGGCGCATGTTGCACCAGGGCCGGCCGGCCCAGATAGACCCAGGCCGGCGTCTGTTCGCCGGTTGGCAGCGTCACCGGCCGTTGCCGACGCTGAAAAACAGAGTTGTCCGGCCGGCGGGGGTCGAATCCTTCCAATTCGTCCAGGCGGCGCAAAACAGTCGGGTAGGCGACGGGGTCAACCTGCATCAGCATTCCTACCACCTGGCCAGAACCCCCATCTAGCAACATGGGGTATGTGTCGAGATCGTATAAGATGCCGCCAGGGTAGACGGCCGGCCGGCATTGTGTCACAGCCTGCTGCCACAGGTCAAAGTTGGGCTGCCCTGGGAGCAATGTGCCGTAGGCAAAAAAGGGTAACATCTGGTCACTTCGCAGCTTCGGATGCGAACTTCTCTTGTTAGATGTCACGTGCTCCTCACTCATCAGATGGCGCGTGCGGGCTCGCGCCGGAAAGGCAACCACTGCCGGGCGTTGCCTGTTAGCAGAATCATAAAGGGGAATAAGGCAATCGTCCAGTACTCGGCATCATTTAGGTAGGTACGAAAAAGGGAGGCTGGTGGTTCGTCGTAACGGCTTTAGCCGTGCCTTTTCGGCTCACCGGTCATGCTGGGCTGGTAGTTCGGCCCCTGCGCGGTAAGGATACCGCAGCTAAAGCACGACCAAAGTGGTCAATGGTGTATCTGAAGCTAAAGGGTACTGACCGGGTCTACATCCACAATGCAGGTGGGCGGGATGCTCAAATCGGCCAGGGCGCGGGCTGGCTCCGGCGAACGAAGCAAAACCTGCCAGCGATAGCGTCGATCCAGCCGGCCGAAAAAGGGAGGCACAGGCCCGACAACCTCCGTGGATCCCAGCTCCAACTCATGCACCCGCCGACGCAGCGTCACAGCCATTGCCTGGGCCGCCTCCTCCGCGCGCGCCTGAATGGGGTCCTCAAATAAAAACTTAACCAGATGGCGGAAAGGGGGCAGGCCATGTTGGGTGCGAAAGCGAATTTCATCCACATAGAAAGCGGCGTAATCATGCTCGGCGGCGGCGCGAATAGCGTAATGCTCCGGCTGGTAGGTTTGCAACACCACCCGCCCACCCAATAGCCCGCGGCCGGCCCGGCCGGCCACCTGGGTCAACACCTGAAAGGCACGCTCCCCGGTGCGATAGTCAGGCAGCCCCAATGAAACATCAGCCGAGATGATCGCCACCAGCGTCACCAGGGGCAAATCCAACCCTTTGGCGATCATTTGCGTGCCCACCAGGATATCCGCTTCATGGTTGACAAAGCTGGCAAGCAGCTCCTCGTGGCGGTCGCGGCCGGCGGTGGTGTCCCGATCCCAGCGCACAATGCGGGCCGTGGGCCAGCGCTGTTGCACCAAAAACTCCAGCTCCTCCGTTCCCAGGCCAAAATGGCGAATGCGCCGTGAGGCGCACTGGGGGCAAACGGCCGGGGGCTGCTCCCGGTGACCGCAGTAGTGACAGGTGAGCAACAACCTGGGGCGATGATAGGTCAACGGCGTGTCGCAGTTGGGACAACGTAAAATGTGGCCACAGTCGCGGCACAAAATGAAGGTGGCTGTGCCCCGGCGGTTGAGAAAGAGGATCGCCTGCTCCTGGCGAGCCAGGGTATCATCCAACGTTTTTTGCAAGGCCCGGCTGAAAACGGAGCGGTTGCCGGCGCGCAACTCCTGGCGCAGATCGACCACTTGCACGGCCGGCAGGGGAATAGTCAGGGCGTCGTCAGGGTCGCCGGCCACATTCGTATAGACGGTCGGTCGGCCCAGACGTTGCGCCTGACTCAGCAACCGCTCACGGTGGCCCATCACGCGGCGGGGCAACTCCAACAGATGATAGCGCCCACCGCGCGCCCGGTGATAGGAAACAATATCAGGGGTGGCGCTGCCCAAAATAACCATGGCCCCAGTAGCGCGCCCCAGGGCCATGGCCGCTTCGCGGGCGTGGTAATAAGGCGGGGGAACGGGGGGATTTTGTTTGTAGCTGGCGTCGTGCTCCTCGTCCACCACCACCACCCCTATCTGTTGTAAAGGAGTGAAAAGGGCGCTGCGCGGCCCAATGATAATATCAACCAAACCCTGACGGGCGCGCCGCCAGGTATCGTAGCGCTCTCCCTCAGTTAAGCGGCTGTGCAAGATGCTGACGCGCCCCGGAAAGCGGGCGGCAAAACGGCGCACTGTCTGGGGCGTCAGGGCGATCTCTGGAACCAGGACAATCGCTTGCCGGCCGGCCTGAAGCGCAAAGTCAATGGCTCGCATGTAGATCTCCGTCTTGCCGCTGCCCGTGACCCCATGCAACAAGACGGGACGGGGGGCTTCCACATCCCCTTCCAGCATGGCCATCTTGATCCGCCCCCAGACCCGGGCCTGGTCGTGGGTGAGCAAGGGGGGAGAGGCCGGGGTAAAGTCGCGGTCGGCCAGGGGATCGCGCCACACCTCAACCGACCCAAAGCGGATCAAACCCATCTTTTCCAACCGCTTAAGATGGGGCAGTTTGGCGCTAGTGGCGGTATAAATGTCTACCAGCGCCACAGGTTGGGCCGCCTGCGCCAGATAGGTGAGCACCCGATGGTAAACAGCCGCCCCCCGCCGCTCCAAAATATGCCCCAACACGGTGCGAGGTGGAATGGCCAGCCCCACGCTGGCGGGCTGTTCTACCGTCAACGTAGCCTGTTCTGTGGGAACGGTCACTTGTTGGGCCGGCAAAATCTGCACCAGCCCGGCCGTCGCCAATGCCTCCAGATGGCCTGCGCTGGCTTGAGTGGCCGCCAAAACCTGCGCCACGGCCGGCAGAGGATCAGAGGTGGTATCCAGATAGTCGAGAATATCCGCCTGTTTGTTCGGCCGGCCCAACCGCACCACGGCCGAACGAATCTTATAGGGGTCGGTCAACAGTTCTGCAGTGCGCAATGTCTTGGGGCGAAGGCGGGGCGCATCCAGCACACTCCCGCGGCGCAAGATGCCTCGTCGCGTCAATTGCTGCACCGCTTCACGCCACCTTTTCCCCTCCCCTTTCGGCAACAGGCGCTCCAACTTGCGCCCACGCAAATCCCCATGCTGGCGCAGCAAATCCACCACCCGTTGCTGCAAGGGGGTTAATGTTCCGCTCCCATCCCAGGCCGGGTGCAGGTCCACCGTCACATCCGCCCAACGGGTCAGGCCGGGGGGCAGCATCAGGCGCATGCAGGCGTTGAGTGGAGCCAGGTAATAGGCGCTCAACCAGCGCGCCAGCTCAATTTGCCAGGGGCGCACCACCGGCGACTCATCCACCAGGGCGATGAGCGGCTTCGTCTCCTCCACTGGAGCCATCTCCGCCAGGGCGACCACAATCCCCTGGGCCATGGAACGCCCAAACTCCACCTCCACCAGCTGCCCCACCTCCACCTGGGCAATCATATCGGCGGGGATATGGTAGTGGAATGTCCCCATCAGCGGCGCTTCTATGTTAATCACCAATTCTGCATACATGTCAACCTGCCTCCGGCCGGCGACCACACGATAATAGGCGTCGCCACCAACCCGCTGGTGGTTCGTAGTAACGGCTTTAGCCGTGCTTTCTCAGCCCTCCATAACAGGCGTCGCCACTAGCCCGCTGGTGGTTCGTAGTAACGGCTTTAGCCGTGCTTTTTCAGCTCTCCACAATAGACGCCGCCACCCTCTCATTGTAACATGCCAATTGCGAGACATCCCTGACCTTCGTATAATTTGCCTGACTGCATTTCTGAAGCTCCGACATCGACCCATTGCGCGGCCCAGCGGAGCTCCCTACGCCTGGAGGTTAAGCGTATGTCCCTGTTTGAGTTCATCACCGACGAGCACAGGATGATTCAACAAGCTGCCCGTGAGTTCGCCCAAAATGTCATTGCGCCCATCGCTGCCCACCACGACGAGACGGGTGAGTTCCCCTTCGCAACCGTCAAACAACTTGGGCAATTGGGATTGATGGGGATTGAAATTGACGAGGCGTATGGCGGGGCCGGCCTGGACACCCTGGCCTACGCTCTGGCGATGATCGAAGTGAGCAAAGCGGACGCCAGTCATGGCACCATCATGTCGGTCAACAACTCATTGGTGTGTCATGGGTTGGACAAATTTGGCACAGAGGCCCAAAAACAAAAGTATCTGCGCCCCGTTGCCAGCGGCGCTCTGATTGGGTCTTACAGCCTGACGGAGCCGATGAGCGGCAGCGACGCCGGCAACATGACAAGCAGAGCAGTGTTAAACGAGAGCGGCGCCCATTACATCATCAACGGGCGCAAATCCTGGGTCACCTCGGCCCCCTATGCCGACATCATCATCCTTTTTACCATGACGCAGCCGGAGAAGAAACACAACGGCATCAGCGCGTTTATCATCGAAACCAACCAGCCAGGTTTCGAGCGAGGTAAAACGGAGCCGAAGCTAGGGATTCGCGCCAGCGCCACAAGCGAGATTTTCTTCAACAACTACCTGTGTCCGGTGGAAAATCGACTGGGAAAAGAGGGGGAGGGGTTCAAGATTGCCATGACGGTTCTAGACGCCGGCCGGATCGGCATCGCCTCGCAGGCAGTGGGCATTGCTGAAGCGGCCCTGGAAGCCAGCATTGAATACAGCCGCATTCGCGAAGCCTTTGGGCAGCCCATTGGGCAATTCCAAATGATTCAGCAAAAGCTGGCCGACATGAAAACGCGCCTGGAGGCGAGTCGTTTGCTTGTCTATCAGGCAGCCCTGGCCAAGATGCAGAGCAAGAAAACGGGCCAACGTTATACCCTTGAATCTAGCCTGGCCAAACTCTTCGCCAGCGAAACCGCCATGTACGTCACCACCGAGGCCATTCAGATTCACGGCGGCATGGGCTACAGCAAGGAGATGCCGCTGGAGCGCTATTTCCGCGACGCCAAAATCACCGAGATTTACGAGGGCACCAGCGAGATTCAACGCATGGTGATTGCCCGTTCGCTGACCGGCTTGCGCTGATTGGCTGCCTCAATCCTCAACAGCGAACCTTCCTCTATTATTAGAGACGTTCGCCTCCTCCGCTGCGACGGGGCAGACCCAGGGTCTGCCCCGCTGATTCTCGTCACACCACCGAGAGCAAGACCCGGCGCACCAAATCCACCAATAGCAACAGCAAAATAGGGCTGAAATCCAGGCCGCCCATAGGGGGGATCAGACGGCGAAAGGGAGCCATCAAGGGTTCGGTCAAATCAAACACAACGCGGAAGAGGCTGTTTTGGTAGGGGCTCATGCCCATCCACGAGAGAATAATCCGCGCCAGAATCAGCAGCCAGAGCAGGGTAAAAAGCAGGTTAATCACATCAGCCATCGTCACCTTTCCTTATCGGTGTCTTGCAGATAGGACGTGGGTGTTCTTCGTCACGACCGCGCGCCGAAGAGAGCGCGCCCAATACGAACGTGGGTAGCTCCTTCCTCAATAGCGATTTCAAAGTCGTCTGTCATACCCATGGACAGACTCGACCACTGCACCTGAGGCACGGCGGTTTGTAACCAGTCCGCCAGCTCGCGGGTGCGGCGAAAAACGGCCCGAATGACCGGCTCAGGAGTATCCCAAGGGGCCATGGTCATCAAACCTTGCACCTCTATACGCGGCAGGTCGGCAATGGTTGCGGCGGCGAGGCGCAAGGCGACCCGTTGCGCGGCATCCTGTTGCCACTGTTGCGCCGGAAAACCAGCTTTGTTGCTCTCCCCAGAGATATTCACTTCCAGGAAAACGGTTAGCTGACGCCCCAGGTCGTTTAGCTGGTGTGATAATCGCCCGGCGATCTTGACGCGATCCACGGCGTGAAAGCAGGTGGCTAACCGGGCCACAGGCAGGCTCTGGCGAGTCTGCAACGAGCCAATGAAGTGCCAGTGTAAGTCGGGCAAGGGGCCGGCCAGCGCCATGACAGCCGCCTGTTTGTCTTCCAGTTCATAAGCCCGGTTCTCACCAAAGTGGCGAATGCCGGCGGCGTAAGCCTCCAGAACAACATCGGCCGGGTGGGTCTTGGAAACGGCCACCAGGGTTACGGCGTCGGGGGAACGGCCGGCGCGCAAGGCGGCCGCCTGGATGCGTTCCTGGAGCCGATGATAGCGCTCGCGCAGAGACATCCTGCTACCCACGCTTAAAAGATAACCAGGGCAGCCCCTGCCAACAAAGCCAGGATTACCAGCAAAATCACCCACAGCCAGGGAAAGGAGGAGCGGGAGACATCGCGGGCGGTACGGAGTTGGAGTTGCGGGGCCTGGGGGGCGGCCGGCGCTTCTGATGGCTCTTTTTTCGGCCGCGCTGTCATGCTGCGCCCACAGAAACGACACACCCGTGCCTGCGGGTGAATCAGTTGACCACAATGCGGACAGGGAACGAGTTGCTCAGACATAACCTATCTTCATCTATATCTATCATCTGGCCGGTGCCCCTATTTCTCCAGCATCAGGGTCACCGGGCCATCGTTGTGGATCTCCACCACCATGACAGCGCCAAAGACGCCCACCGCTACCTCCAACCCCAAACGACGCAATTCAGCCACAAAGGCATCGAAGAGCGGGGCGGCCTGTTCCGGCCGGGCGGCGTCAATAAAAGAGGGGCGACGCCCTTTGCTGGCGTCTCCATACAAAGTGAATTGGGAGATCGCCAGCACGGCCCCCCTGCTTTCCAGAATGTCGCGGTTCATTTTGCCGGCGTCGTCTTCAAAGATGCGCAGGCCGGCCACTTTGTGCGCCAGCCAGGTTGCCGTTTCCGGGGTGTCCTGGTGGGTGACGCCCACCAGCGCCACCAGGCCCGGCCCGATGGCGCCCACCACCCGGCCGGCCACCGTGACCTGCGCCTGACGCACCCGTTGCAATAAAACACGCATATCGTTTACAAAATCCCGATCTGGCTGTTATCCCCCAAGGTGAATTTGTGCGCCTGGGGTTTGATGGGGGAGCGGTTGATGGTCACATTGCGCCCGATCAAGCTGTCCTGAATGCGTTCGCGGATGTTGCGAATGGCGCTATGCTCCAACACCACCGAATGTTCGATCTCACTGTTTTCAATTACCACGTGGTGGTAGATGCTGGTGAAAGGGCCGATGTAGCTATTGACGATGCGGGTGTATTCTCCAATGATCGTCGGGCCGCGCACCACACTGTTGATGATCTCAGCTCCCCGCTCCACACGCACGCGCCGGCCGACCCGGCTATCAGCATCCACCATGCCCTCTACGCTGTACTCCAACTCTTCCAGGGCGAGATCGTTGGCTTCCAACATATCCCCCGGCCGGCCGGTATCGATCCACCAGCCGGTGTGAACGTAGGGATGGACAGCATAGCCTTGATCCACCAGCCATTGGATGGCGTCGGTGATCTCCAACTCCCCCCGTTGGGAAGGACGGATGGCATGGGTAGCGGCGTGGATGTGATGATCAAACATATAGATGCCCACCAGCGCCAGATCACTGGGGGGTACTTGGGGCTTTTCCACCAACCGCCGGATGCGCCCATCAGGGCCAATATCCGCTACCCCGTACTGTTGGGGGTTTTCAATCCGCGTCAGAACAATCTGGCTGTTCCAGGCGCTGTGTTCAAACTCCGCCACCAGCGGGCTGATGCCCCCCTGAATCACATTGTCTCCCAGGAACATGACAAAGCGATCCTTCCCCAGGAACTCCTCGGCCACGCGCACGGCATGGGCCAACCCCAGCGGAGCGGGTTGTTCGATGAAGGTCACGTTGATACCCCACCGCTCGCCTGTCCCCACCGCCTGGCGTATCTGGCGGGCGTTGTTGTCCGCGCCCACCACAACTCCCACCTCCACAATACCGGCCGCGCAGATGGATTCGATCACCCGAAAAAGCACCGGCTTGTTGGCCACCGGTATTAACTGCTTGGCGTTGGTGTAAGTCAGGGGGTACAGGCGCGAACCTGTTCCCCCACTTAAAATCAAACCTTTCATCATCATCACCTCATCCAGCACCCAGGGGTGCGTTGCGGATGTTGGGTCGGGCCGCTGCGGCTTTCAACCATAATAGCTGCTCAAGGTTGTGTCTTGGGGAGCATGGGTCAGGGCTGCACCCACCAGGCGTACATGCGCCTGTTCCAAAATCTGTTTGGCTCGTTCGGCGTGGTCGCGGCGCGCCTTGCCGGCCTGCACCACCAATAATACCCCATCCACTTTAGCCCCCAACACCACCGCATCCGTCGCCACCATCACCGGCGGGGCGTCGAAAAGCACCATATCTGCCATAGTCGTCAGCTGTTCGATCACCCGCTCCATCTGACGCGAGCCAAGCAAATCGGCCGGGTTGGGGGGGCGCGTGCCGCTGGCGAGCAACGACAGATGGGGAACAGACGTGGGTTGCAGGGGCGGGGCCAACTTCTCGTCCAACACCATTTCGGTGAAGCCGCGCTCATTGGGCAGGTCGAACAGGGTGTGCAGCGCCGGCCGACGTAAATCACAATCCGCCAGAATCACCCGATTGCCCGCCTGGGCCATGGTCACCGCCAGATTGGCCGCCAGAAGGCTTTTGCTGTCGTCAGGGGCCGGCGCGGTCACCACCAGAGTGCGGATGGGCCTGTCCAGGCTGTAAAAAGAGAGATTGGTGCGCAGGGTGCGATAAGCTTCGCTGATGGGCGAGCGGGGGTCAGTTAAGGTAATCAAAGTCATAACGTCGTGTGTCCTATAGCCAGGGTGGGCAAGGGAGGTGCGTCAGCGCTCCCCCTATTGGGGAATGGAACCGATGACGGGTAGCTCCAGGTGGCGTTCGATGTCCTCCGGCCGGCGCATAACGCCCGATTCGAGCCACTCCAGGGCAAAAACTCCCACCACACCCAGCAAAGCGCCAAAAACAGCGCCGGCCGCAGTGTTGATTTTGGTCTTAGGGCTATCCAGACTTACCTGGGGATCATCCAGAAACTGAGCCTCGATGCGGTCTTCCTTGCGCAGGCCGGCATTCTCCTGATTGCGCCACAAAATCAGCTGCGTCCCCCACACACGGGCAATATCATTCGCCAGATCAGGGTTGCTGTTTTCCACATCAATCTGAATAATGTTGGAGTCGGTGCTGGGGGCAACGGTCACATCCCCCAACAGCTCCAGCGGCGTCATGTCGAGTTGCAACTCGTCGATCACCGCCCGCGCCCGATAACTGCTGCGCAGCCAGGCGGCGAAGTCGCGCACCAACTCTTTGGCCGCCTGGGTTTGTCCAAAGTCAGGCCGGGCCGTGACCAGCAGTTTGACAGATGACTTGTACACCTCAGCCTGCATTCGGCTGAAGCCAAAGGCCGCTCCGGCCGTCAAAACGGCCAGCAGAAGAATCAACCAGCCTCGTCGGCGCATAATACGCCCATAATCTTGTAACTCCATCGATCAATCCTTTGGAATTTCACCCACAACCGGCAGCTCTAAAGCTGCCAAATCTTCGCGGTCGCGCACGGTACGATCCAGGTAGTCAACCATCAGCCCCAGCCCCAGGCCGGCCGCCAGCGCCAACGCCACCCGCACCAACCAACCGAGCTGGCTGGTGATGGGAGCGCGCACTTCGTTGATGATCGGCTCATCCAACGGGATGATAACAGCCGCGACGCCGCCCAATTGTGGGATACCGGCGCTATTTTGTTCTTGTAAAACCGTTATGGCGGCCGCCACAATGGCCGCCAACGTCTCACGGTCGCCATAACTGAGTGAAAGTTGCAACATGCTGCGGGTATTATCGGCCTGCAACCCATTGAAAATCGTCAGGTGGGGGACATCCACCCCTTGCGTTGCCAGATGCTGGCTGACGCGCTGGGCAAACAGGGTTCCATTCACCCAGTCGGTGACGCCGTTGACAATATACTCAGAAGCCTGCCAGTTTGCCAGCCGTTCTTCATCTTCGGCGTCAGCGGCCGGGGACGGCGATTGCCCCACCAAAAAGCGCACGCCAACGTTGTAGAAGACGCCCGGCGGTTCGTAAGTCGCCAGACCAATGATCAACACCACCAGGGCCGGAATGAGCATAACCGGCCAGCGGCGACGTAACAGTTGAGCATAAGCGCGCAATTCCATACTCCTGGCATCGAATGATGCCAATTCCTCCGTTCAGGCCGGCCGGTCATCAAGGCCGCGCGAAGGCCGGCCGGTCGCCAGCACCTTATTCTGCGCCTGCCACTGTTGTTCCACAAAACGACTCAGGCGGCGCTTAAAAACAGCCACATCGAACTGCTCCGCATGGCGGCGAATCAAGGCCGGGCTAACCTGCGCCGCATCGAAGGCTTCCACCGCCTGGATGATAGCAGCGACTGTCTGTTCGGCAAACAAGACGCCTGTTCCGGGCACAACCGTTTCCAACGCCCCACCGGCAGCATAGGCGATGACCGGCCGGCCGGCGGCCATGGCTTGCAGCGGTGCAATACCAAAATCCTCCTCCCCCGGAAAGACAAAAGCGCGGCAGCGCGCCATCAGAGCAGGCAAATCGGCGTCGGGCATATAACCCAAGAAGTGCACATTGGGGCGAGCCATCTCTTCCAATCGCTCACGATCACGTCCCCGGCCGGCAATGTAGAGCGGCCGGCCCAACTGATTAAACGCCTGGATCAAGATGTCGAGCCGGCGATAGGGAACTAGCCGCCCCACGAACAGGTAATAATCGTCCACCTGAGCGGCCGGCTCGAACAAAGTTGTCTGAACCGGCGGGTAGATGACCTCTGCCTCACGCCCATAAACTTTGCGAATGCGCTGGCGAACTTCCTGTGAGATAGCAATGAAGGCATCCACCCGATCCGCTGCCAGCCGGTCCCACAGGCGCAAATAGGTTAGAAAAGGGATCAAACCCAGCCGGGTCAAACGCCCCAGATTTTCCTGCTCCGCATATTGATGATAGCGCCACACATAGCGGGTGGGTGTCAGGCAATAACAAATGTGCCGGGTTTCCGGCCCGGTGATGATGCCGTGGCAAAAACCGCTCTTGTTGCTCAGCACCACATCGTAGGCCCGAAAATCGAACTGTTCAAAGGCCAGCGGGTAAAGAGGAAAGTATAGCTGCTGCTTGCGGTACGCCCCAGGCAGCCGGTCGATGAAGCTGGTGCGGATGTCCCACTGCTGCCAATGAGCCGGCATCCCATCCCGCCAGTAAAGCGAGGTGTACAAAGGGGCGTGAGGGTAAAGAGATACCAGCGCCTCCAATACATCTTCAGCGCCGCCCAGCTGATTTAACCAATCATGCACCAGAGCTAATTTCATGCTGCATCTCAGACGCCTACGGAAGTGTGGTGCTACTGGATACTCTGACAGCCCATTTCATGAATGCCCGCACCACCCCACTGGGCATCTCCTCTGTCCTGTTAGACATCTAATGGGCTGCGCACAGCCGCCGCCCCCCGGTTGAGAACATGGGTGTCGCATGGGGTGGTCTTGACATCCTTGTGGCCGGGAGTTTCTGAACCGTGCGCATAGTGTAACCAGCTTCCAGGAGATGAGCGGCAAAGGAGTGGCGAAAGACATGCGTGGAGTGAGGTTTAGCGCTGCCCCGGGTGGCTGCCCGCACGGCCTGCTGGAGGCTGGAATCATCAGCCTGGTGGCGGCCGGTGATACCAGAGCGGGGGTCTACCCTGAGCCTGGAGACGGGAAAACATATTGCCAGCCCCACTCCCGGTTAGTGTCAGGGTATTGGCATTCCAGAGCGTAAGGCAGATAGCCTGCGCCATAACCAGCCTGTAAATCGGTTGCGTGCAGTGGCTTGACATGGCGCAACGGCTCTTTTAGAATGGGTGATAGTTGTAGGGGAAGCACAGTCACCCGGTCTTCGTTTCCCCTTGTGTCACGCACCACAATCTGTTGGTTTCCAAAGTCCAGGTCGTTGACCCGCAGGCGCATCCCATGCAGATAGGTCTGTTCAGTGCCAATAGAGTACTGCTTAACCCAGATGAGCTCCCAAGCACCATCCAGGCGTTTCTTTTCAGCCATGAGTCGTTGACTCGCCAAATGGACACACTATGACTCAAAAGCAAGCCACAAGAGTGGAGCTTGGCGGATTATGACTCAAAAACAAGTTATTAGCAAGCTCATACAAGTGCATACATCCAATGGGATAACTCAAAAATGAGTCGTAGTAAATACTCAATGTTCGCTCAAATTGAGCGATAAATAGTAAAATTGGCGGCATGAATACGCCAGAGGTAACAATCAATGTAGAGCGGCTAGATGATATGCCACTGTTGTATGGATTTATCAAAAAGATGGGCATTCA
>DAOTXO010000125.1:0-15579 GCA_034435495.1 Anaerolineae bacterium | reverse complement strand
GCTCCCCCGGCTCTAAAACCTGATGGGCGTTCAGGTCAGCAAAACGCCAAAATGGGGGTCAGGTTTTAGCGGGTGGAAAGGGCATTAAAACCGCTCAGATGTTCGTTTCCAGCCGGAAACCCACCCGCTGCATAGCGCGGAGGTTGATGAGGAGGTAGATCAGGGTGTTGTGATTGGCGATGGCCTGCTGGTTACGCAATTGGGGGCGCTCAATGCCCAGGGCCTGGGCCTGGCTGAAGATACGCTCCACCGCGGTGCGCTGCTTGTAGACCAACTTGTACGCTTCTCCCTGGCGGTCAAGCCAATGGCGCAGGCGAGAACCCGGCATGGCGGCCAGGTGGGTGGTGCAGCCTCCTTTAGGCCACTGGGCGTGGTTAATCGGACACGTTTGCCCGTTGGGTGTCGGGTAGAGCAGGGGGCAGACATGTTTGGCCCGTTGGTAGGGGATGATAGCGGTGGTGCGGTCCTGGTAGGTGAACTTGAGCGGCATCGCCAGAGCGGCCTCGCACAGGGGCAGCCCTTCTGAGTCAAACTTGCGCTGGGGTTTGTGGCCTTTTTCGCTAGCCTGTCACTCCCGTGAAAACGGAAGCAAGACGCAAAGGGGGCAACGAATGGGAACGAATAAACGAAGTTCTCACCGCCAAGGCGCAAAGGGCGCGAAGGTTCTTTCTTGGCGTTCTTTGCGCCTTCGCGGTTCGTCACTCCTGTGAAAACGGGAGCAAGACGCAAAGGGCGCGTAGGGGTGAACCTATGTGTTCACCCTTGCATGATTGGATGAACACTTTCGGGTTGTTCTCCTGCACCAGCCGACAATAGGCCTGATTTGGACACATAATTCGTGCGGCCAGTTTCAATCATGACCTGGTTTCTGTCGCCTGTGCTACAATAAGGGCAGCCTGTGGTACGAAAAACGCAGCCTCGTTTACGGTATATCCAACCCTAAATAAATCAATGACAAACTATTCTGTTAAAAATGTTGATGAATACATTCAAGCCGCACCATATGAGGCCCGCTCTCATCTAGAGGAAATAAGAGAGGCGGTAAAAGCCGCCATACCTGAAGCTGAAGAAAAAATAGGCTACGGTAAGCCGTACTACAAATACCATCGCTGGCTTGTTGGGTTCGATGTCTACAAGCAACATGTAGGTTTTGAAATTTGGGATGGTCAGCTTCCAGGCGAGACCCGTAAATTGCTTGAAGAACGTGGCTATAAAACTGGGAATAAGACTTTTCAAATACGGTATAACCAAAAGGTGCCAGGCGCGTTGATAAAGCAGCTGGCCAAAGCGCAATTAGATAAAGCGATAAACAAAAGCAATAAGAAATAGCTCTATACTATCGTGATATTCCAGGCCGCTGGATAGAAACTGCTGAGATCGAAGGTTAATAGATGAGCAAAATAGAAATCGCTACCGGCGTTGTGCACACTGTGCCATCGGATTTGCAAGAAGCACTTGTCTCCGATTCGAATGCGCTGGCAAAATGGAATGACTTAACGCCACTCGCGCGGAATGAGTGGATTTGCTGGGTTATCTCCGTTAAGAAAGATGAGACGAGGAAGGAGCACATCCAGAGGGCGATTAGCGAGCTTAAGGAGGGAATGCGGCGGCCTTGTTGTTGGATCGGTTGTATTCATCGCACGGATAAACCAATTAGCCCTTCAGTACAACACGTACTTAATAAACAAACCAGGTCTAAATGAAGGCGGTCTGTCGCCTGACCCTGAAATTGGATATATGGTCAGGCCGCTGACTACAGGCCAGGTTGTGTGAGATTGCTGATGAGGCTATCGGTCTGGGTGTTGTGGTTGGTCGCGTTGGCTCTCGCGCTCAGGCTAATCTAATAAGGTTCACCCACCCTAATTCTAACCAGAGCGCGCTTGACAATTTGGCCCCCTTTGGTTAGAATCTTCTCTACTTCAGGCATCGGGCCGAGGTAGCTCAGTTGGTAGAGCATCGCACTGAAAATGCGAGTGTCCCCAGTTCGAGTCTGGGCCTTGGCATTTGGTTTGGCGGGCATAGTTCAGCGGTAGAACGTCTCCTTGCCAAGGAGAAGGTCACGAGTTCGAATCTCGTTGCCCGCTCTCAATACTCCCATCTCGGCAGGCGAACCCTGCCGATGCTTGTTTGGCGACGTAGCCAAGTGGTAAGGCAGGGGTCTGCAAAACCCCGATTCACCGGTTCGAATCCGGTCGTCGCCTCTGAGGAGCTCTTGCCGGCCGCAAGAGCTTTTTTTGTTCACCTGCCGTCCATCCACACCCGGCCGACGGCTGAACTGCCGCCGGGCCCTTCATGCCACAGAGAAACCACCTATGACCCTTCCCCCCCTCCCGGCCGATATTGACGCGGTGGATACCCGCGCCTGGGCCACTTATGCCCCTTATCTGGATGAGTTGCAAGAACGCCCCCTGACAGCCGACAATTACCATGCCTGGCTGGAGGATTGGTCCCATCTAGCGCGGCTCTTCTTCGAGGCCATGGCCCTGACCCATATTGCCCGCTCTCAGGATACGCGCAACGCTGAGGCTGAAGCCGCCTTTTTGCACTTCATCACCCACCTGATGCCCAAAATGCAACTGGCTGAGCATCGCCTCAACCAGCGGCTACTGGCCCTGAACCCACCCGACGCCGGGCTGCAAACGGTGCTGCGCCAGGTGCGCAACCAGGTGGAGATGTTCCGCGAGGAGAATATCCCCCTGCGCACCCAGCTGCACAGGCTGGCCAGTGAATATGACAAGATCACCGGCGCTTTGCTGGCGGATTGGGATGGCGAAGCCAAAAATCTGGATCAGCTGAGTGTCTTTCTGCGCGACCCGGCCCGCGAGGTGCGCGAACGCGCCTGGCGCGCCAGCATGGGGCTGTGGCACAGCCAGCGCGAGGCCCTCAACACCCTCTACCTGACGATGTTACCCCTGCGCACCCAGGTGGCCCACAACGCTGGCCTGCCCGACTATCGCGCCTATGCCTTTCGTGAGCGGGGGCGGTTCGATTACACGCCGGAGGATTGTCTGGCTTTCCATGAGGCCATCGAGGCGGTCTTCACCCCGGCCGCGCGCCGCGTTTTGGAACGGAAACAGGCTCGCCTGGGGGTGGATAGCCTGCGCCCCTGGGACGAGGAAGTAGAAGCCGGGGCAGCCCAGCCCTTGCGCCCCTACCAGGGACAGGCGGAGCTCATCGCCCGCTGTCAGGCCATTTTTGACCGCGTTGGGCCAGCCTTTGGGCGCTATCTGGGCACCATGGCACAAGAAAACCTGCTCGATCTCGATACGCGAGCCGGCAAGGCATTGGGCGGCTACTGCACCGGCCTGCCCTTGCGTCAGCGCCCGTTTATCTTCATGAACGGGGTGGGCATCCATCGCAATGTGCAGACCATGCTTCACGAAGCGGGCCACGCCTTCCACACCTTCGAGGCCATGCGCCACCAACCCTACATCTGGCAGCAACGAGGGCCGATGGAGTTCAATGAAGTGGCCTCCATGGCCATGGAGCTGCTGGCCGCCTCTTATCTGACGCAAGCTCAGGGTGGTTTCTACACCCCGGCCGAAGCAGCGCGGGCGCAGATCGAGCACCTGGAAAAGATTATCCTCTTCCTGCCCTACATGGCGGTGGTGGATGCTTTTCAGCATTGGGTCTACACCCACCCCCACGCGACCGCCTCAAGCGAAGCGCTGGATACAGCCTGGGATCAGCTGTGGTTGCGCTTCATGCCCAACACCGATTGGAGCGGCCTGGAAGAGATTCGACGCAGCGGCTGGCATCGCAAACAGCACATCTTCCGCAGCCCTTTCTACTATGTAGAGTATGGCATGGCGCAGATTGGGGCGCTGCAAATCTGGCGCAACAGCCAGCAGGATCATGCCGGCGCGGTGGCCGCCTATCGGCGCGCTTTGCAACTAGGCGGCTCGGTCACCTTGCCGGAGCTGTATCAGGCGGCCGGGGCGACCTTCCGCTTCGATAGCCCCTTGCTGGCGGAGCTGGCGGAACGCATGGAGGCGCGCATCGCCGAATTGGAGCAGCTGGCCTGACGCCAGCCTCAAGCCGGCCGGCTCGCCACGGCGCGCTCACCCAGGAAACAGGGCAAGGGGTGGTCGGGTTGCAGCCAGGTGCGCAACCTGACCCCCGGCGACAACAGGCAGGTGTGGGGTTGACGACTGCGCAGCAGGCTGCCATCCTCCAGGCGCACCAGGTAGAGGTAATCCAGGCCTAAAAAGTGACGGTCGACGATCACGGCATTGGCCGCTTCCCCATCCAGCGCCAGGGCGACATCGTCGGGGCGAACGGCCACCGTCACCTGCACTCCGGCCGGGGCTTCCACCACCTGAGCCAGTCTTCCCAGCGGCGTTTCCACCCCGGTCGCCGTCACGGTGCCGGGCAGAAAATCCGCCTGCCCCAGAAAGCGCGCCGCAAAAAGGGTGCGCGGCTGGTGATATAGCTCATGGGGCGCGCCCAACTGCTCGATCTGGCCGGCGCGCATCAGACCCACCACATCCCCGATAGCCAGCGCTTCCTCCTGATCATGGGTGACAAAGATGGCGGTCGTGGCCGCGGCGCGCAGCAAATCGCGCACTTCACGCCGCACCTGCCCCCGTAAATTGGCGTCCAGATTGGAAAAAGGTTCATCCAGCAGCAAGACGGCCGGCTCCGGGGCCAGCGCCCGCGCCAGGGCCACCCGTTGTTGTTGACCACCTGACAACTCGTGGGGCATCCGCTGGGCTTCCCCGGCCAGCCCCACCAGGCGCAACATCGTCTCAGCCCGTTGCGTCGCGGCCGGCCCCTTACCCAACCCAAACAGGACATTGTGCCAGACAGAGAGATGAGGGAAAATAGCGTAATCCTGAAAAACCATGCCCACCCGCCGCTTCTCCGTCGGCGTGTGCCGGGGCGGGTCGCTCACCACCTGACCGGCGATGGCGATGCGCCCCTGATCGGGACGCTCCAGACCGGCGATGAGGCGCAACAAAGTCGTCTTGCCGCAGCCGCTGGGCCCAAGCAGGGCCAGAATTTGCCCCTGGGCCACACTCAGCGCCAGATCGTCGATCACGACCTGCGCCCCAAACGATTTAGACAGGCGTTCACAACGCACCACGCTTTCATTCATAAGACTTTATTGTAACCAACCCCCTGGCAAGTCAAATAGTTGCCAGAATAAAAAAGATAAAGATAATAAAAACTCATGCAACCTGCTATGCCCTTTCAGCCCAGCGCCACCGTGCGTGAATATCTGGCTGAGATTTACCGCCTCCAAGAGGAGTCTCCCACCGTCAGCACCACCAGTCTGGCGGAACGGCTCAATGTCTCAGCCCCGGCCGTGCCCCGAATGCTCAAACGGCTGCAAAGCATGGGATATGTCAAGCATGTCCCCTATCAGGGAGTGCAGCTGACCGACCTGGGGCGCGAGGAAGCGCTGCGCGAGATTCGACGCCATCGCATCCTGGAGGTCTTTTTGACCCGGGTGATGGGATTCACCTGGGACGAAGCGCACGAGCACGCCCACGATCTGGAGGCTGGCCTGAACGACGCTGTGGTAGCGCGCATGGCGGCCATGACCCATCACCCCACCCGTTGTCCGCATGGTGAGCCTATTCCCGATGAACAGGGACGGCTGAAAGAGCCGGATGACATCTCCATTCTGAACCAACCCATCGGCTACCGTGGCCTGGTCAGCCGTGTGCGCACCCACGACCCGGAAAAGCTGCGCTACTTCGCCACACTGGGCATCACGCCAGGGGTAGCATTGGAAATTGTCGGCCGGCAGCCCTTCAATGGCCCTATGCGGCTGCGCATTGGGCGCGAAGATGTGGTGTTGGGGGCAGAATTGATCAAATCCCTGTGGGTGGCAACGGAATAGGTTGCCTGGGCATCCCCTATCCCCTTATAATTAACATCAAACCAGTCTGGCGCCTCCCCCCCCCATTCCAGAGGCGCAATTGCAAAAATGGAACGGGCGCAGCCTGACCCTGGTGCGCAGAAGGCCCAGGCTCGAACATTTGAGGAGAAGGAGAATGAGCGTATGCCCCCCTATCGTGCGTTTGTAAACGTGTTGCTATCGTTAAGTCGCCGGCAGATGTGGTTGATGTTGGCCGCCCTGGCCTTGCTGCTGGTGGCGTGTGGCGGCGCTGAACCGACGGAAAGCCCCACCACCCCGGCCGAAGCGCCGACCACTGCCGCCGAAACCCCCGGTGACGACAGTATGGCTGGCGTCTTGCGCGTCGCCATGCAGCCCATCGTCCAGATCGATCCGGCCGCTATTTCCTCCGATAGTGAAATTCTGGTCGCCAACCATATCTACGACTATCTGGTAGACATCGACCCCCAATCCAACGTCGTCCCCCGGCTGGCGCAGGAATGGCGTGTGAGCGACGACGGTCTGACTTATACCTTCACCCTGGTGGACAATGCCACCTGGCATGATGGTGATCCTCTGACGGCCGGGGATGTCGTCTTCACCTTCACCCGTCTGCGCGACCCGGCCATCGGGTCGTCGACCGCCGATCTCTATGCCAATATTGCCGCCATTGAGGCCACCGGAGAGCACGAGGTCACCTTTACGCTGCAACAACCCAATCCCTTTTTCCTATATGACCTGAGCGACAACCACGCTCTGGTGGTGAAAGAAGGGACGACGGAGTTTAACACCTTTAACGGGACTGGCCCTTTCAAGCTGGTCAGCTACGCGCCGGAAGATCGCATTGTGATGACAGCCAACGACAATTACTTCGTGGCGGGTCAACCGGCTCTGGCCGGGTTGGAGATCATCTTCTTCAACGATGAGACGGCTTCGGTAGATGCCCTGCTCAGCGGTCAGATCGATCTTGTCATGCGCATGTCCACCGCCCTCTTTGAAAGTTTGAAAGGGGAGGCAGGCATCGTCACCATCGACATTCCCACCAACGGCTTCGATCTCATCCGGCTGCGTTCCGACCGTGAACCGGGCAACAAGCCGGAAGTCATTCAGGCCCTCAAACTGGCAACCGACCGCCAGGCCATCTGGGAGCTGGTGCAACAGGGCTATGGCGCGGTCGGGCGGGATAGCCCCATTGGCCCGCTGTACGCCACCTATTACACCGAGGAAACGGCTCTACCTGAGCGCAATGTGGAAGAGGCGCGGCGGCTGTTGGCAGCGGCCGGCTACGCGGATGGGCTGAACCTGACGTTGCACACACCGGATACCGGCGGCCGGCCGGATCTGGCGGCTGTGTTGCAATCCCAATGGGCCGAAGCAGGTATCAACGTGGAGATCAGCGTCGAGCCAGAAAGCGTTTACTACGGTGACAACGGCTGGCTGGAAGTTGATCTCGGCATCACTGGTTGGGGTTCCCGCCCCTATCCGCAGTTCTATCTGGACGTGATGCTCAAGACAGATGCCCGCTGGAATGAATCCCACTTCTCCGATCCAGAGTTCGACGCCCTGGCGACGCTGGCCGGCACAACGCTGGACGAGGCGGAGCGCATTCAGGCTTACCAGGACATCCAACGGCTGTTGATCGAGCGCGGCCCGGTCATCATTCCCTACTTCTTCGCCCAGTTTGGGGCCATCAACGACGACTATGCGGACGGTTTCGCCCTGAAGGCTTTCGCCGGCCGAACCGATTTCCGCACTGTTCAGTACAACCCATAATGGAGCAACGTTCTGTGGTGAGGGCGGTGGGTCAACCGCCCTCACCACCCACCGCTGCCACCGCCGCCCCCACCACAGCTGCGCCTGTCAGGCTGTTGTCGGCCACCTGGCGCGTTCTGCGCGCCCTGTACCGCCAACCCACCTCTGCTGTCGGAACCACGCTGGTTCTCCTTTTCGTTCTCATCGCGTTGGTCGGCCCCTGGCTGGCCCCCTATGGTGTCAATGAGCAAATTGTCAGCACGGCGCGCCAACCTCCCTCGGCCGCCCACTGGTTTGGCTCCGATCATCTGGGGCGAGACATTTTCAGCCGCATTTTGTTGGGGGCGCGCGATATTTTAACCCTGGCCGGCCTGGGAACCACCCTCTCCGTCCTGTGCGGCGCGGCCATCGGCTTGTTGAGCGGCTATTGGGGGGGATTGTTCGACGAGCTGCTGATGCGGTTCTTCGACAGCTTGTTAGCCATGCCGGCGCTGTTGCTGGCCCTGTTGTTGTTGGGCGCGCTGGGACCTTCGCGCAATGCCGTTCTGCTGGTGATGATCGTCGTCTACACCCCGATTGTGGCCCGCGTGGCGCGCAGTGTGGTGCTCTCGATTAAAACCAAAGGCTTTGTCGAAGCGGCGCGCCTACGCGGCGAAACGCTGCCCTACATTCTCTTTCGCGAGATTCTGCCCTCTGTCTTGCCTGCCCTGGCAGTGGAGGCGTCGCTGCGCTTTTCTTATGCCATTTTTCTGGTGGCCTCGCTGGGCTTTTTGGGCATTGGGGTGCGCCCCCCCAGCCCAGATTGGGGCCTGATGGTCAGCGAGGCGCGGCTGCATGTGCGCCAGATTCCCTGGGCGCTCTATTTTCCGGCCGGCGCTATCGCCTTGCTGGTCATTGGCGTCAACCTGTTAGCTGATGGTCTGAAGCGCGTGTTGCAAACAGGCGAGTGAGCTGTCGCCTGGGGTGGAGCCATGGCCCCAATCTCAGCTTTCTTGGAACATAATTTCGTCCTGGTTTACTTTTTCTACGGGCTGGCTTTTTTCGCCATGGGTCTGGCGATTTTGCTGGAACCCGGCCGGCGCTCCGATTTTCGACTGGCGCGCGCCCTGTTACCCCTGGCCGGCTTCGGCATTGTCCACGGTCTGCACGAGTGGTTTGAGATGTTTCAGCTGCTGGATGCGGCCGGGGCGACCAACATTCCCACCTGGTTGCTGCGCGATGAAGTACGCGTCGCCCATCTGGCCCTTTCCTTTGCCCTGCTGATCGTCTTTGGTGTGCGCCTGATCTACGCCAATCGGCGCGCCAACGGCCGGGAGCAGCGCTTTGCCCTGGCGGCCACCGGCGCGTTCGTGGCTGTGTGGTTGCTGAGCTGGCTCATCACCATCTGGGTCTACGCGCCGGCAAGAGCCGAGAGCCTGCGGGTGGGGGATGTGTTGGGGCGTTACATTCTGGGTATGCCGGGGGCGCTGCTGGCAGGTTGGGCCATTTTGTTGGAACAACGCACCTTCACCGCCCGCGGCATGGCGCAGTTTGGGCGCGCCCTGCGCTGGGCGGCGCTGGCTCTGATCTTTTACGGCAGCATCGGCCAGATCTTCACCCCACCTCTTTTCCTTTTTCCGGCCAACGTCCTCAACACCGTTGTCTTTTGGGAGATTACCGGCCTGCCCATTCAGTTTTTCCGCGCGCTGGCGGCCAGCCTGATGGCCTTTTTTGTCATTCGCGCTCTGCGCGCTTTTGATCTGGAAAGCCAGGAGCGTCTGCACCAGGCCAACCAGGAACGTCTGGCGGCCCAGGAAGCCGCCCTCGCGGCCCAACGCAAGGCCCACCTCGCGACGGAGTCGCTCAACCAGGAGCTGCAGGAGGCGGTGCATCGCTTAACCACCCTGCACAATCTGGCCCGCCAGTTAGCTGCCTCACTCGATCAGGAACGTATTTTGTACGAGGTCTTTCCGGCTTTCATTCGTGGCGAGGCGCGCATTGGGGCCGGCATGATCTTGCTGCGCGATCAGCCGCACCAACCGTTGACTATTGCCAGCCAGACGGTGTGCGACGCCCCACCGCAGGTATGGGAGACGATGCTGGCGGCGGCCCTTCAACTGGGGGAGGCGGTGACCGCACAGGGGCAGCCGCTGGGCTGGGTGGATGAAGGCCGGCCGCCGGTAACGCTCGAAACTGATGGGACGACCGCTGCGCCCACCCCGATGGCGACGTGGCCGCCGCTGCGCATTGTCGGGCTGCCCTTGACGCTGGGGCCAGCGCTCCAGGGGTGTCTGATGGCCTGCGCGCCGCCTCCCCGGCCGGCTTTTGGCGCCCAGGACATCTCATTGCTCAGCGCGGTGGCGGGCCAGATGAGCACGGCTCTGCAAAACGCTGTCCTCTACCAACAGACACGCGAGCGGGATGTGCTGCGCGGCGAACTGTTGCGGCGGGTGGTGGTCGCCCAGGAGCAAGAACGGCAACGCATTGCCCGTGAACTGCACGATGGGCCGGGGCAATCGCTGACCGCCCTGGGGTTGGGTCTGGCAGCGGCCGGCGAATGGCTGAAACAGGAGCCAGCCCTGGCGGTGCAGCAGTTGGGGGAGTTGAAGGACCTCAACACCGCCAGCCTGCAGGAGTTGCATGATATTATTGCGGATTTACGGCCGGCCGTGCTGGATGATCTGGGGCTGGTGGCCGCGCTGCGCAGTCAGGTACAATCGTTGGAGCGACGCGCCCAGGTGCACACCAGCTTCACCATCCAGGGCGCGCGGCGCCGCCTGCCGCCGGAGATTGAAACGGTCGTCTTTCGCATTGCCCAGGAGGCGCTGACCAACATTGCCAAACACGCCGGGGCCCGCACAGCTGAGGTTCAGATCACGTTTGGCAATACGGAACTGGAACTGATGGTGCGCGATGATGGCCGGGGCTTCGATCCCGACCTGGCGCTGGGCAGCGGCCGCTCTCAGCGACGCGCCTGGGGGTTGTTGGGAATGCAAGAACGGGTGTCACTGGTGGGCGGCCGGTGTGACATTCAATCTCAACCTCAGGCTGGGACCGCCATTCGGGTCTGGTTGCCGCTCGACGCCCCCCCGCCGGCCGAAGGCGTCTCGGACCCACACCTGACGGCCGGCCGCAAGGAAAGCCATGTCCAAAATCAAAATCCTGCTGGTGGATGACCACGCCGTGGTGCGCACCGGCTTGCGCATGTTGTTGCAGGCGCAACCCGACTTTGAGATCGTGGGCGAGGCCCAAAATGGGGTGGAGGCGCTGCAGCTGGTGCGCACCCAGCACCCGGATGTTGTGCTGATGGACATTCAGATGCCCGACATGAACGGTATTGAGGCTACCGGACGCATTCGCAAAACCTGGAGCGACACCGTTGTTTTGGCCCTGACGATGCACGAAGATGATCAATACTTCTTCGAGATGCTGCGCGCTGGCGCTTCGGGTTACATTCCCAAGCGCGCCGCCCCCGATGAGTTGGTGTCGGCTATCCGGGCTGTCAGTCAGGGGGGCGTTTTCCTTTATCCTTCGCTGGCGACGCGCCTGGTGCAGGATTTTCTACAACGCTCGACAGCCGGCGAACAGCCAGCCCTGGAGGATGATCTGACAGAGCGGGAGCGTGAAATTCTGGCCCTGGTGGCGGAGGGGCTGACCAATGCTGAAATTGCTGACCGGCTGGTGATTAGCGTCAAGACGGTCGACCGCCACCGCGAGAACATCATGCGCAAACTCAACCTGCACAACCGGATTGAGCTGGTCAAATATGCCATCCGCAAAGGGTTGATCGACCTGGAAGCATAACTCATGGGGCGTTTGACCCATCCCCCGATTGGAGCAAAGACCGCATAGACAACCGGCGCGCCGGGGTGTATGCTGAAAAGTGAAGAAAGTTGTTGGGAGGCAGCTGATACTGGACAGGTATCCACCCTGTCCTCGGAAAGGAGGCTGCTGTGAACGAGACGATGGCGACCGGCATCATTGCCGTTCTTTTTGCCCTCCGCTGCCTGCTTCCTCTGGCTTTGACGCTGGCAGTTGGCTACGCCATGAACCGCATCGCCGCCCGCTGGGAGGAAGAGGCCCAACACCCCCCATCCCTGCCCTGACCCGGCGCGCCGGCTTCTAGATTTTTGTTCTCCCCTCCCGTGAAAACGGGAGCTTTTTGTTGTCACCGCGAAGGCGCAAAGGGCGCGAAGGGTTTCCCCCTTTCTTTCTTGGCGTTCTTCGCGCCTTCGCGGTTCGTCACTCCCGTGAAAACGGGAGCTTTTTGTTGTCACCCCGAAGGCGCAAAGGGCGCAAAGGGTTTCCCCCTTTCTTTCTTGGCGTTCTTAGCGCCTTCGCGGTTCCCCCCTACACGTGAAAACGGGAGCTTTTTGTTGTCACCGCGAAGGGGCAAAGGGGTTCCCCTTTTTCTTTCTTGGCGTTCTTCGCGCCTTCGCGGTTCGTCACTCCCGCATAGCCCAAGAATACGCCGCACCAGGGGCGAGGAAAAACAAACCTGGTGCGGCGTATCTCACGTCCGCGGGGAAGAAAGTTGCTCAGGAGGAGGTTAGAATAGGTGGGGCGGACGTGATAGGGGGTAAAGGCGCTGGCGCCCCGGCCGGGCGATGGTCAACGACGTGAAGGTAGCGCACGCCCAGGCTAAACGCCAACAACCCATACGCCAGCGCGCCCACACCCGTCACCATCTCCAGCCACGAGGGAACATAGGTGGTGTAGACAGTGTCCAGCGTGTGGGGCAACTGCGTAAAAACAACCAGCTGGCCGGCCAGATTCACATCCCAACGATAGGTGATGATGCCGGCCACCACCAGCGTCAGCGCCAACAGGCGAAACCGTTCATAGCAGCGCCAGCGGTCGCTGAGAAGCAGGATAGCGGGAATGATGGCCCCGGCCACCATCTCCCCACCCCAGAAATTGGCCGCCAGTGAACCACTGGTGAGAATTTTCCAGGCCTCGCTGCGGGCCGGTTCATAGGTGTAGCCGCTGGAGAGCAGCTCCCATACACGCATGTAAAGATAAACAATCAGCACCCAACCCACCACCTTCGCCAACCGATCCAGCAAGTCGGGTTGCACCACTGCTCGCGGCGTCACTTTGGCGGCCAGACTGGAGACCAGGACGGTCAGCGCCAGACCGCCGGCGATGGCGGATACCATGAACATAACCGCCAACCCCGGCTGATACCAGTAGGGGCGCGCTTTGAGAATGCCATAGGTTGCGCCCAGCGAAGATTGGTGCAACATCGAGAGGCCCAGACCGGCCACCGCCAGATAGGGCGCGTGGTGGTGCAGGTGGGTCATGCGGCCGGCCAGTCGGGGCCAACGACGCTGGAACCAATCCGCCCCACCCACAATCGGCGTCACCTCCAACACCAGAACGGTAAAGTAGAGGGCGACGCACATGGTCACTTCCCACAGGGGTGAGTGGATGTTCCAAAAGACCAATCCGTGCCAGAAGCGATCCGGCCGGCCGATGTCGAGCAACAACATCAGGATAGCCACGCTGTAACCGATCAAACCAATGAAGACGGCGGTGCGGGCCACCGGTTGAAACGCCTTCAGCCCCAACAGATAGACGGCCGCCGAAAGCGTGAAGGCCCCGGCGCTGAGAGCGATGGCGGAGAGGTCAAGCGTGATCCACAAACCCCACGGAACCAGGTCCGTCAGGTTGGTCACCACCAGTCCGCGCGTCATGACCAGCACACCGCCGGCCAGGCCGGCCGCCATCAACGCCAGGAGCGCCGCCACCCACCAGGTAAACGGGTTTCGCCACACAGGTTGCGCCGGGGTTGTCATGCTTCCACCTCCTCATCGGGCGGCAAGTAGTAAACACGCGGCTCAGTCCCCAGCTCTTCCCGCAAGCGGAAAGAGGGATGGGCCGCCAGCGCCTGACTGACAGGCGAATTGGGATCATTCAGGTCGCCAAAGAGGCGCGCTTTGGCCGGGCAGGCCACCACACAAGCCGGCGTCGCCATCTGATCCACGCCGGGGCGCAGCCCAAAGGCCAGCCCGCGGTCGATGCGTTGATAGCAGAAGGTGCATTTTTCCACCACCCCTCGCGGCCGGCGCGGCACTTCTGGCTGTCCCCAGGCGGGCACGGCCGGGTTGTCGCCGGTGAACGCTTCCCAGTTGAACACCCGCGCCCCGTAGGGACAGGCCATCTGGCAATAGCGGCAGCCGATGCAGCGGTCGTAATCCATCACCACAATACCATCGGGACGAATGTGATTGGCTTTGACCGGACAGACATCAACGCAGGGGGCGTCCTGGCAGTGCATACAGGGGATGGGTTGAAAAACCTCGCGGCCGCCCGGCCCGGCGCTCTTTTCAATCCGATTCCAGGTCATGTCAGGCGCAACATCGTTGTAGGCCTGACACGCCAGACTGCACTGGCCGCACCCCACACATTTGCCCAGGTCGATGACCATGGCCCAGCGATGGGGGGTCGGCGAAGCCGCATGGGGGGCTGCGGCCGGGGCAGGGGTCCAACCTCCCTCTTGGGGCAGGCGACTACCGGCCGTCACCGCTGCCAGACCGGCCAGGCCCCATTTCAGAAATTGGCGGCGTCCTATGTTAGGGGCAGTCATTTCACTTACCTCCCAGAGCGCGCCGACGGTTCCACTGCTCCATCCAGGGCGCCAAGAGCACACCGAAGAGCAAACCCAGGCCGGCCGGCGCCATTAACATGATTGGGTTTAGCATGGGCAGCTCAGGGCTGAGATCAGCGGCCGGCGCGGTCGTTGTGCGCCCCAGCGTCTCCACCATCACCATAGAGCTTTGACCAGATGCCTGGTCTGTGGTGGGGGCGTGCATATCCATCAGGTGACAATGGTTGCAGGTTTCCAGATCGACGGTAAAGCTATGCTGACGCTGGCCGTGCCCTTCCCCTGGCGGTTCTCCTTCCATAATGCGCAGATGGCACTCGGTGCACAAAATGCCAGATTGGGCATGGCTGGTCATGGCATAAAAATGCCCCTCCTCTTGATGGCAGGTCTGGCACAGCTGCTGCGTATCGCTGGCACGCAGGTTGGTGGTGTGAGGATTGTGACACTGGCCGCACGCCATCTCCTCACTGCCATGTCGGCTCTCCTCCCATTCGGCGTAGGTGTCCAAATGGCAGTTGCCACACAGGCGAGAGGAAACGTCAGTCGGCATAAAGTTATCGGGGTGGTTAGCCACTACCGGCGCATGACAGGCGGTGCAGGCCACCCCTTCAATGGCATACGTTCCTGTGGCAGCATCAAAACCTGTGGTGTGGCAGGCGAGGCATTCCGTTTTGCGGCCGGCTTCATTCCAGGCCTGTTGAAAAACAGGGTCTGAGAGCGCCTGGGCATGGGAGCTCGCTTCCCAATAGGCGCGCAGACCTTCATGGCAACCCTCACACTCAGCGGAGCCGGCCACCGGCGTGGGGTCTTGCGCCTCCACCGGCAGCGTGGCCATGAAGAGCAGGGCCAGCAGCACAAGGTACCCTATGATTGTCCTCAACGTAGGTTTGTGCATGAGTACCTCCTTATTAACCGTGTGACGCCCTGTTTGTCAGGGCGCTCAGGTGAGCAACTTCTGATCCAGAGGATCCACCTTCAGTCTAACAGCCCATTTCCAGGGGGTAAATTGGGCGGATAACCGATTGTGGCATGGGGCGTTTACCCTGTTGGCGCGCCGCCGGGCGTCGCCCAACACCCACAACCGGCCGGCGACATGGGTCATTGGCCCCACCCGGAAATGGTTCAGATGCCCAATAGCCCTCCCTTCTCTTTCCCGTTAGGCTTAAGGGTAGGCACAACCAACTTTCCATGCACCGCAGTTCCTGGACGACCGGGAACCCGGCGTAAGCGAGGGTCATGATGAGCGAATTGGCTGCCTTACTCATTCTGGTGTTGTTTTTCATGCTGCGGATAGCGGCCCCCCTGATGCTGACGCTGGGCATTGGTCGCCTTATGCAATGGTACACTGCCCGCTGGGATCGCGTCGCGGCCACCCCCACCATCTCCTGAATAACCA
>DAOTXO010000124.1:0-4217 GCA_034435495.1 Anaerolineae bacterium | reverse complement strand
CGGCCGGTATCAGGGCCATCTCTTTGTGGTCTTTGACCCACACAATCCGTTCCGGCAGGTTTTCCACCCCCTGCAACTGCTCCCAGGCCTCGATCAGCGGCCGGCCGCGCCCGTCCAGTCGCCAGGGGAGGCGACGGGTGCGAGAGGAACCAGGTTGTCTGACCAGCGGCGCTGGCTTCAGGCGAGCCGGCAGGTTGAAGATACGTCCATCGTGGGCGCGCATGAATAAGACTGGCGTGCCCCACTCCAACGAACGATCATTTTCCAGGTGGATCGCCTTGCGCGCCTCAGCCACAGCGGCATCGACCGGCAAACCATCCGCCAGGCTTTCATAAAACCATTCAGCCAAAAGAATGGCCGCTGTATCGCTGATCTCATACTGCATAGCCAGGACGGCCGGTAGGCGTCGGCGCACCAGCGTCGCTGCCGTGCTGGAGAAGACATCCCATTCACTTCCCACAGCGCCCTCACAGGCATTGAGAACCGCCAGCCGCAAGGAGCTGTGATCTCCCAGCAGTTGCGCCAGTTGGGTTGCCGTCAATGGGCGCGCCTTTCCCTGAGCATCAGCCAGCCACAGAACACCTTCGTCGCGCTGCGCATCGAAGCTCCCATGGCCAATAAAATGGAAAATGTGCCACGCTCCGGCTCCCTGCTGGCGCAACGCACGCTGGAGGTCGGCCGCCGTCTGCCCTTCCAGCCAATGCAATTCCACCCTACCATCCTGGCGCGCCGGGTCTAGCGCCTCTTCGATACGCTGCTTTTCCAGCTGAACATCCAATGGCGGTAATCCCAACGGGTTGGCCACCAGGCCCAGAATGCGCAGCGGCGGCGTAACTGTCAGTTGAGGGATGGGCTGGGGCAATTCGATATAGCGCACGATGGGGGTCTCACGCGACAGGCAAAGATATTGGTTGCTGCGCGGTTCCAACAAAAACTCCCAGGGTAAGCGGGCAAACTCAGGCGGTTGGAGTCGGAGCTTAAGTCGCAAACCGCGATCAGCATGTTCAGCTTGCAGGCGGCTTTCATACAAGAGGCTGCGAATATCGCCCTGAAAGACACCTTCGAACAACTTTTGCCCAAAACGACGCACGGCCGCCTCTTCACGCGAAAGTGTTTGACGCGTGCGCGCGCGCGAGCGCAGCAAAGCGTTCTCCAACTCTTTTTGGAGACGTTCCATTTCGTTGGCGTCAAAAGGGAAAGAGATACGTTCCGGCCGCTGTGTTTCGCCGGCCGGGGAGGCGATAACGGCTACATAGTACGCACCATCGCCATCAGCCTGTTCAATCTGTAGCTCAAAATCGAGGTAACCGCCGTTCATCCTGGCTCTCTTACACGTTGGGCTTAAAGCCGGGGGCAGGCTGTGCCCTGTCCCCGGGTGGCCGTGACGCTGACGTTCGGCGATAAAGGCCTACCAGCAAGCGTAACCGCCAGATTTATTCGGCTGCTTGTGAGCAGCCTGGAACCGTGTGTGCACTCCCTTCTGACACAATGCCGGGGAACTTCCCATCACCGTCAGGCGTTGCCGCCTCAGCACTAGCAACCGCGGCGCGGATACGCCACGGTTGCATCTTGGCTGGTCTCCAGCGAGTGTTCGCGCACCGAAAACCCACATTGTTGTTCCTATTATGGGGGGCGTTCCTGTTGCGGCAGGCGCAGCGCGCGTTGTTACGATTGTTGTTCCACGCGCCGCCCCGCACCTGAACACACTGTCCCAACAGAGGGCGTACACAGCGCCCTGACTGCCATACCTAAGCCCCACCTGAGGCGCGGGCGCTCTTGTGTTTGGCTAACCAACCACCTAACAGGCGGCCAATTTCGTCCAGGAGTCGCGCCGCATGCTCATATTGGCGTGGGCTTAATAGCTGCATATCGCGGCATAGGCGCACATTCAAGCGAATTTGCTCCAACAAAACATCAGCCTGTTGCAGGTTCTCATCCATGTTGACGCGCCGGCCGGCAGCTACCAGGTGATCGTAAAAATCAAGTGATTTCTGCTGCAGCCGCTGCGCCAGCACAAATCGCTGTGACTTGGGAAAACTCAACGTTAAGGGCATAACCCAACGCAGCCAATCATAGGTACGCACAAAGATAGGAGATTCACGGCGCGGTGTAGTCGCCATTTTGTCCCTCTGTCACACGCGGCAACGGCGCACGACTCAACAGCTGGTAACGTAACCGCCATGTGTTCCCATGCGCTGCATGGGCTACCCAACTGCGCACCGATTGGTTGACTTTCTCTAACGGCAACTCACCGGCGGCATAAGCAGCTGTCAGGCGTTGCAATTTACGTTGGAAACGTCGGGCATTACCTGGGCGTAATCGCCTATAAGTGCGGAAGTGGCGGAACCCTAAGAAGTCTATCCCGACGCGTGTTGGGAAAACCTCACTCTTACGCGGATGTAATTGTAAACGCAACCCGTCTAAAAAAACAGCGATGGCCGCTTTCCAGGCCTGAAGTTGCGCTTTGTCGTCGTGGAACAACACAAAATCATCCACATACCGAATGTAAGCCCGACACTTGAGTTCGCGCTTGACATATTGGTCAAGTTCATTGAGCAAAACATTGGCCCAAAATTGCGAGGTCAGATTGCCAATAGGCAATCCACGAGGACGCAGCGCCGCCAGGAGATTACCCTGCCCATTGGCTGGCGCGAAATCCTCAGAGTGCCAATGGGGTGTATATTCGCTAGTCAGGACATCTGCGCCACTGTTCAGGATTAAATCGATCAGGCGTAAGGTTTGCGCGTCGCGCAAGGGGCGAGCCAGAATGCTGCGTAACACCGCGTGGTCCACGCTGGGGAAAAACTGGGCTATATCCCCTTTGAGCACGTAGCGATGGCCACGCAAAAATTGGGTGCAGCGATCCATGGCCCGATGCGTCCCCTTCCCAATCTGGTTGGCATAGCTATCGTAGATGAACTGCCGCTCATAAATAGGGCCCATAACACGGATGAGAGCATGATGCACCACGCGATCACGGAAGGGGGCAGCGCTAATCTTCCGTTTTTTGGGATCGGTGATGTAAAAGCTGGTGTAACCGCCGGGGATGTAGGTTTCATCCCGCAGCTCCCGTTCCAGTCGCAAGAGCTGGCGTTCCAAATCATATTCAAAGGTGGCCACGCTCGCCAGACCGCGTTTACCGCGACGGGCTTGACTGAAAGCTGTCCACAAGTTGTGAAAGTTCCAAATGTATGGGTAGAGGTGACGATACGTTCGCATATTAGGGCCTAATTTTGCAGCGACCCGCTACGCGGGGCCGGGTGGGGGACACCCCCACACCCCCGCAGAAAACAGCAATCCAGATCGCAGCAGGTCAGAAAGGAGTGCTCGCGCACCGAAAACCCACATCGTTGAGCCTATTATGGGGGGCGTCCCTGCTGCGGCAGGCGCGGCGCGCGTAGTTACGATAGTTGAGCCACGCGCCGCCCCGCACCACGCGATATTGCTGACCGAAATCGGGGTGTTGCGCCTGACTACCCGGATAGGCCTGGTACCAGGCATCGCACCACTCCCAGACATTGCCGGCCATGTCCAACAAACCATACGGTGACGCGCCTGAAGGATAGGTCCCCACCGGCGTGGTGAAAAGACCGGGCGTCTCCTTAGCATCCCGGAGCGGCGTCCACCAATCCCACCACTGCTGCACGTTGTCGAAATCTCGTCCCCGATGCCCCTCGGCTGAGTTGAGTCGGGACCGATCCCAGGTGTTGCCCCAGGGATAGAGACGTCCGTCACTCCCACGCGCTCCTTTCTCCCACTGCTCCTCGGTGGGCAGCGCCTTGCCGGCCCAGGCCGCGTAGGCTGCGGCGCTGGCCCAATCCACCAGCACCACCGGATGGTGGCGCACCGCCTCGGGCGGCTGGCGCAGGGCGCTGTCCCAGCTGTGCGGCCGCGCCAGGGGCCACGTTCCCTGAGGCACAGCCTGCTCCGGCCGGTCGGCCACAAAGCGGGCGTATTCAGCATGGGTCACCGGCGTCACATCCATATAGTAAGCAGATAACGTGACGGTGCGGGCCGGGGTTTCCGCTAAAACATATTCTTCTTTCCGCCACCCTTTGAGTTGGCGCGCCTCCTCTTCGCCGGCGCCCATGATGAAGGGGCCGGCCGGTATCAGGGCCATCTCTTTGTGGTCTTTGACCCACACAATCCGTTCCGGCAGGTTTTCCACCCCCTGCAACTGCTCCCAGGCCTCGATCAGCGGCCGGCCGCGCCCGTCC
>DAOTXO010000123.1:0-19967 GCA_034435495.1 Anaerolineae bacterium | reverse complement strand
CTGATGGGACGCTGATTTTGTTGCACTGCGAAGCCCCTGTTTTCACGGGGGAAGCATTTGCGCCTTTGCGGTGAGGACAAAAGGATGGAACCGCTAAGGCGCGAAGAACGCCAAGAAAGGGTGAACACATAGGTTCACCCCTACGCGTCCTTTGCCCCTGTGCAAACGGGGGCTTTGCGGTGAGAACAAAATGCTCCCGTTTTCACGGGAGCGCGGCTACGACGAACGGAAGGGGGCGCATTTGAGAATGCGCCCTCCTCAATTACAAAGGAAGCTGGCAGTGTGACGTTAGAGTCAGGGGTTGTTCTCCTGACCCAGGCTGTCGAGCAGGGCCAGCATCTCTTCATTGGGGGGAATGTCGCTCATGCTGTGGCCGTAGTGGACATAGCGCACCCGGCCCTGGCGATCAACAATGACCTGGGCCGGCATCCGGCCGAACTTGAACAGGTTCACTTCCTGACCGTAACGCTTCAAAACTGAGTGGGAGGGGTCGGGTAGGCCAATGAAGGGCAGGTTGTGTTGCTTCCAATAGGCGGCGAAAGCCGTCGCATCTTCTGGCCCCACGACGAGGATGACGGCCCCCCGTCGCTCAAATTCCTGATAGTCGCGGCGCAACTGCGCCATGTGCCGTTGGCAAAAGGGTCAGGTGAAGCCCCGGTTGAAGACCAGGAGAACATCCTGCTGCGAACGGAACTGGGATAGACTCACCGGCCGGCCGTTAAAATCGGTCAGAGTAAAACCGGGGGCCGCTGCATCTAAAGCTACTTTTGGCATAGCTCCTCCACAACAAACGCGTTAAAATTTACCGTTGCGACGCCGCAAGCGGCACAGGCCTGCATGTGGTGTCGGGACAGGGTGGAACCCTGCTCCGGTTTTCTAATTGTAACCCAAACAGGTCAGGCGCGTCTTGCGCGGTAAGGATACCGCGGCTACGAATGGGATAGGGGCGAACTCCTGTTTTCACGTGTAGGGGCGAACCCGCGTGTTCGCCCCCTCAGGGTTGAACCGCAAAGACGCAAAGAACGCAAAGAAAGAAAGGGGAAAACCTTCGCGCCCTTTGCCCCCGTGAAAACGGGGGCTTGGCGGTGAGAACAAAATGCCCCCATTTTTACGGGAGCGCAGCTACGACGAACGGACGGAGGCGCATTTGAGAATGTGCCCTCCTCAATTAGGGTGGAGAAGTACGATGAATCATCCTATTCGCGAAGGTGATCTTCTGTGGACACCAACACCTGCCATCTGTGACCAGGCGAATTTGACCGCTTACATGCGCTGGCTGGCTGAAAAACGCGGCGTCCAGACAACTGACTACCCCCACCTGTGGCGCTGGTCGGTGGAGAACAGCGCCGCTTTCTGGGCCAGTCTGTGGGATTACTTCGGCGTTGTGGCTTCGCAGCCGCCGGAGATGATTGTGGGGCGGCGCGCCATGCCCGGCGCGGAGTGGTTCAGCGGGGCGCGGTTGAATTACGCCGAAAATCTCCTGGCGCGTCTGGCGGATGATGGCCCGGCCGTCTTCTATGCTGCTGAAGATCATCCTCTGCGTGCCCTCAGCCGGGCGGAGATCGAAACCCAGACTGGGGCGCTGGCGCAAACGTTGCGCCAGCTGGGTGTGCAGGCCGGGGATCGCGTCGTGGCCTATCTGCCCAATATCCCTGAAGCCATCATCGGTCTGCTGGCGACCGCCAGCCTGGGAGCGATCTGGTCGAGCTGCTCACCGGACTTTGGCAGCCGCAGCGTCCTGGATCGCTTTCAACAGATCGAACCCAAAGTGCTGCTGGCAGTGGATGGCTATCGCTATAATGGACAATCTTTTGACCGACGGGGAGTGGTGGCGGAGCTCCAGGCTGGCTTGCCCAGCCTGGAACAAACTATTCTGGTTCCCCGCCTGTTCCCGGAAGCAGAAGCGACAGCTGGCCTGACTGAGACGCGCCTGTGGTCGGCAGCCCTCAATGGGGCCGGGCCGCTGACTTTTGCCCAGCTGCCTTTCGATCATCCGTTGTGGGTGCTTTACTCCTCCGGCACCACCGGCTTGCCCAAACCCATCGTCCACGGGCACGGCGGCATCTTGTTGGAACACCTCAAGATGACGGTGTTGCATCTTGACCTGAAGCCAGAGGATCGCTTCTTTTGGTACACCAGCACGGGCTGGATGATGTGGAACTTTCTCGTAGGTGGGTTGCTGGCAGGTAGCCGCATTGTGCTCTACAACGGCAGCCCAGGCTACCCCGATCTAAACCGCCTGTGGGCGCTGGCGGCCGAAAGCGGCATTACTTACTTCGGGACATCGGCGGCCTATATTCACGCCTGCCTTAAGGCGGATGTGCAACCCGGCCGGCAATTTGATCTAAGCGCCATCCGCGCCCTGGGTTCCACGGGCTCTCCTTTAAGCTCGGACGGGTTCGGCTGGGTATACCAGCATGTCAACGCTCACCTGGCGCTGGAATCGATTAGCGGGGGCACCGACCTGTGTACCGCCTTTGTGGGCGGCAATCGGCTGACTCCGATCTACGCCGGGGAGATTCAGGGGGCCTGTCTGGGGGCCTATGTGCAGGCTTTCAACGAGGCTGGCCGGCCGGTGGTGGACGAGGTGGGCGAACTGGTCATCACGGAGCCGATGCCCTCCATGCCCATCTATTTCTGGAATGACCCCGACCAGGCACGTTACCGCGCCAGCTACTTCGAGATGTTCCCCGGCATCTGGCGGCATGGGGATTGGATCAAGTTCAACCGACGCGGTGGCTGCGTCATCTACGGGCGCTCTGACTCCACCATCAACCGCCAGGGCATTCGCATGGGCACAAGTGAAATCTATCGCGTGGTGGAAGCCTTGCCCGAAATTGCCGACAGTCTGGTGGTGGATCTAGAAATGCTGGGGCGTCCCTCCTACATGCCGCTCTTTGTCGTCTTGCGGCCGGGGGTGGCGCTCGACGATGACTTGAAAGCGCGTCTGAAGCACAGGCTGCGCGCCGACATTTCGCCCCGGCATGTACCGGATGAAATTTTTGCCATCGCCGAAGTTCCCTACACCCTGAGCGGCAAGAAGATGGAGTTGCCCATCCGACGTATTTTATTGGGCGAGCCGGTGGAGAAGGTGGTTAACCCAGGGGCCATGCGTAACCCGGATGCGATTCGCTTCTTTCTCGATCTGCGAGCCCGATTGGTAAATTGAGCTGCCAGCGCCCCTAATTTTACCCCGACAGGCATCAGCGCGGTTGGTTCGTCGTAACGGCTTATGAACTTTCAAAGATTAGATCGGCTCAATGCTTCCGTTTTCACGTGTAGGGGCGAACCTGTGTGTTCGCCCCCGTTTTCAGAGGGGTGACGAACCGCGAAGGCGCAAAGAACGCAAAGAAAAACCTTCGCGCCCTTTGCGCCTTGGCGGTGAGAACAACATGATGGAACCGCGAAGTGGCTAAACACACATCAGCGCGGTTGAAAAACCGCGGCTACAGGAGCAAACATGGATTGGCAAGTGATTGGATTGATCGCGGGGGGATTGGTGTTGCTGACGGCCGGAGGAGATCTGCTGGTACGGGGAGCCTCACACCTGGCGGCCCTGGTGGGCATCTCTCCCCTCGTCATCGGTTTAACTGTGGTGGCCTTCGGCACTAGCGCCCCTGAACTGGCGGTGTCTGTTCAAGCGGGCCTGGCCGGACAAAATGAGATCGCCGTTGCCAACATTGTTGGCAGCAACATCTTCAATATTCTGTTCATCCTCGGCTTGTGCGCTATGATTCTCCCCTTGCAAGTGGACCAGCAGCTGGTGCGCCTCGATGTTCCCTTAATGATCGGAGTCTCAATCGTCGCCTTTACCATGGCGCTGGATGGTCGCATCACCTGGCTGGATGGCCTGGCGCTGTTCAGCGGCATTATGGGCTACACCATCTGGGGCATTCGCCAGAGTCGGCAGGAGACGGCCGATGTGCTGGCGGAATATCAACGAGAATATGGCGCAGAGTCGCCCCCAACCGCGCCATCTGGACGCGTGTTAGGTCTGCATCTGCTGCTGATCGTGGCCGGCCTGACCTTGCTGGTCTTGGGATCACGCTTGTTGGTGAATGGCGCGATCACCCTGGCGCTGGCCCTGGGGGTCAGCGAAGTGGTCATTGGGTTGACGATTGTGGCGGCCGGCACTTCCCTGCCGGAAGTTGCCACCTCCCTGGTGGCCACCATACGCCATGAGCGCGACATCGCCATCGGGAATGTGGTGGGCAGCAATCTTTTCAACCTGCTCTCTATCCTGGGGATTGCCGGCCTGGTGACGCCGAATGGCCTGCAGGTGAGCGCCAGCCTGATAACCATTGATATGTTGGTGATGATAGGTGCGGCCGTTGCCTGTCTGCCCATTTTCTTCAAAGGCACGATTGGGCGGTGGGAAGGGGCGTTGTTCTTTGTTTGCTACGTTCTCTATACTGTGTATCTGGTGCTCAACGCTGTTGCCAGTCCCCGGCTGGAAAGCTTTCAAACCGTTCTTCTGACCTATGGCCTGCCGGTCATTGGCATCGTCATTCTTATGGCGGGCTGGCGGGCATTGGTGGCCTCGCTGCCTATGCGCCAGAGCAATGGCCCGGCGTAAATGCGAAACACAGGGAGGGCCGACATCCGGCCGGCTATTGATGGGGTCTAGCGCGGTTGGGAAACCGGGGCTACAAGCTACAAGCGGCGCGGTTGGTTCGTAGTAGGGGCGAACCTGTGTGTTCGCCCCTACACGTGAAAACGAGAGTTCGCCCTTACAGCAGTGCGAACTCCTCAATCACTTCTCCTTTGTCCATCCTGGGGTGAAAGCCTATGCCTGAATGCGCTTTTTTGACGATGGATAACCTGGATGGCTTCGTCAGCGACGATGCGCTGGCGGTCTCCCACCTGGAAGCGTGGGGTTGGCGGGTAACCTGGACACCCTGGCGTCAACCCCATCGCTGGGAAGCGTATGATCTGGTCATCATTCGCACTCCCTGGGATTACCAACACCAGCCCGACGCCTTTTTGGCAACCCTGGCAGCGATTGAATATTCCGGCGCACGTCTGGAAAATCCTCTTTCCCTGGTGCGCTGGAACCTGCATAAGAGTTATCTGCAAAGCCTGGCGGCGCAGGGCGTGCCGATTGTACCCACGCGGTGGGAAACGTCGCCGCCCACCCCGGCCCTGTTACAGACGTGTCTGACAACGTGGCGTACACATGCCCTGGCCCTCAAGCCTGTCATCAGCGCCAACGCTGACCACACCTATTGCGTGCTGGCCGACCACATGGCGGAACACCTGCCCCTGTTGCAGGAGGTCTTTAACCGTCGGCCATATATGATCCAACCCTTCATGCCCGCCATCGTTGACGAGGGTGAGTTTTCCCTCTTCTATTTTGCCGGGGCGTACAGCCACGCCATTTTGAAAACCCCTCGCCCCGGCGATTTTCGGGTGCAGGAAGAGCATGGGGGCTTCATCCAGGCTGTGACGGCGACGCCAACCTTGCTGACGGCCGGCCGACGCGCTCTGGAGGCCCTGCCCCAGCTCCCCCTGTATGCCCGGGTAGACCTGGTGCGTGATGGTGAGGGGGCGTTTCGTCTGATGGAGTTAGAATTGATTGAGCCAGCGCTCTACTTGCGCATGGACGCCGACGCACCGCACCGTTTTGCCACTGCCGTGGCGCAGGCGGTTAAATCATACGGAGCGCCAGCTACCCGCCGGCATTAGCGGTGACAACAAAATGCTCCCGTTTTCACAGGAGTGACGAACCGCGGCTGCAGAACGTGTAGGGGCGAACTCCCGTTTTCACGGGAGCAGCCCCGTGAAAACGGGGGCTGTGTGTTCGCCCCTGGCTTCGTCCCTATCCCTTCCGTCTATTCTGTTCCTTCCGTGGTTTCTTCCTTCGCGCCCTTTGCGCCTTCGCGGTGACAACAAAAATCTGGTAGCTGGCGTGCCGTTCTCAAAAAATGGGGTCAAAGTCATACTCAAATCATGACCCTGTCAGGTGAAAGAAAGTCACAGATCGAGTATCCTACTAGGCATCCAACTCTATATGCTGCGCCGCCTGGGCTGGGGGCGCAACACAGAGTACAAAACGGTAGATACAGGTTTATACGGGCGATTGGCAAACCAACCCCCCACAACCAACCAGCTATAAGGAGGCAGGCCATGCAAGATTTACACCGCGTTGTCTATCATCTGACCACCAACACCGCCGGCCAGATTTCCCTGGCCCAACTGCCGCCGGCCGAGGCCGAAGCGCTGGCATCTATTCTGCAAGCGCCGGCCGAGGTGTGGCAAAGTTTGTGCTCATCCGAGAGCTTGAAACGTCTCACCGGTTTGCTGTCTGAATCCTGGCCCAGCTATCCGCCGCCGGCCGGTTGATCCTGTCCGCCATGACCAGACCAGATAGTAAGGACAAACCTGTGTGTTCGCCCCCTGCAGCCGGCCAACGGCTAAAGTAGGGGCGAACCTGGTGTGTTCGCCCCTACTACGAACCAACCGCGCTTATACCGTTCGTCGGCAAGGATGTCGGTGCTCCGTAAACGTCTCACCATCGGGCCGATAAACGTTTTCCTGCCGTTTATTGGCCCCCTGTGATTGGGAGTAGGGGCGAACCTGCGCGTTCGCCCCCTTCTCGCTACACTATGGCAGAATACGCCCTGGTTGAAAGCATCTGGCGACGCCAAAGGGTGACTTCCACGTACATGGCTGCCATGCACCAGGTGGTTCCACCCCAGGCGTTGTCGCTGCCTCCAGACGCCATGAGTCTGGGGAGTCTGCCGCGCTGGGTCTGTCTGGCTGGCGGAGGGGATGTGCAACAGGCCACCCCCCTGACGGCAGCCTGGATTTTGCTGCTGCACGCTTTCAGCATCTTTGACAACATTGAAGATGGGGACATTGGGCCAGACCAGCCGCAGCTGCCGGTCTGGCTCAACGCGGCCGTAGGCCTGGTGATGACAGCTGCCTGCGCGCTGAATGACCTGGAAGCGGTCGGCGTTGGCGCAGCGGCAGCCGACGCCATTCGCCGCACCTTCTACCCGGCCCTGTTGCCCATGCTGGCCGGCCAACACACCGATCTGACTTACGCCTCTGAAGGTGAGGACACCCCCCGGTTGGAAAGCTACTGGGCGGTCACCGAAGCTAAGATTGGCATTCCCTTTGGTCTGGTGTGTTGGGCGGCCGGCCGCGTCACTCAGGAAGCCTCCCCCTGGCTCAGCGCTCTGGAGGGGTTCGGGCGCGACCTGGGTCTCCTGTCCCAGATCAAGGACGACCTGATGGATTTGTGGCCGACGCCCCACAAACGCAGCGATCTGGGACAGGGGCGCAAATTGTCGCTGCCGGTGGTCTATGCCCTGAATGTTCTCCCGCCGGCCGAAGCAGAGGCCTTGCGGTGCTGTCTGGACGCTGCCGCCACCTCACCTGACGCCCAGACTCAGGCACGTGAGCAACTTATTGCCAGTGGGGCCGCCCTTTATCTGACAGTCCAGGCGGAACAGGTTTATCAACGTGCCCTGCGCCGACTGGATGAGATAGGTGGGGCGGCGCACCCCCTGGCAGCGCTGCGCCATATTCTGGCCAGCGCCCACCCCACACGGGGCATGGTATGCTAAAGGGCCTGACGCAACACCGGGTATTGCAGATTGCAACCGCAGCTGTCGCCGTTGGTGTCTTGTGCTTCATAGGCTGGGGAATTGTCGCCATTGTAACCCAGCCGGACATTGGGGCGTTGTGGCGCAAAAGTGGCTATGTCTACTACGCCTCGGCCTCCAGTCCCCTGCGGGCTGGGGATATTCTCCTCACGGTGGATGGCGTCCCACTGGCTAAAAGCGGCTTCCCATACTTTCGGTCACCCGCCGGGGAAGCTGACCTGCGTTTGGGGATCAACCGCCAGGGGCAGGCTCTGACGTTGACAACCAGGCTGGAACGGCCGGCAACGGGTGTCATGTTACTCACCCGTCTGGCAGCGGTGCTGGTGGCCCTGGTGTTTTGGTTCGTGGGGGCCACACTCGTCAGGTTTTCGCCGGCCGCCACCCGCCCTGGACTACTCTTTTTCATCTTCTGTCAGTTAATGGCCATCATCCTGATCGGCGGTAATATCACCAGCGTCGATTGGCTCACCTACCTCTTAATTGACCTCACCTGGTGGCTCGTTCCCATCAGCATCCACTTACATCTCCTCTTTCCCCTCAACCGTCTGGGGCGGCGCACCCCTCCCTGGCTGATCGGCCTGTATGTCATGGCCGGCCTGGGCATGGTGTACTTCCTGACGGCCATCGGCATCATCTCCCCTGGCGAATCCCTGCGGCGAACCATTCCCGTTTTGTATAACTTGTGGCTGATGAGTGGGTTGTTGACTGTCGTGTTCCTGTTGGTCAAAGCCTATCGGTTGCCGGCTACGCCAACGGCGCGCCGTCAGGTGGGCGTTTTGGTCCTGGCCGGGGCCTGCGCAGCCGTTCCCCTCATCAGCCTGACGCTCCTGCCTGAGTTAGTCTCCGGGCGGGCCTTTCTGCCCATTGAGTACAGCCTGCTTTTTCTGATCGCTGTGCCGACCGGCTACGGCTACGCCATCACCCACTATCACTTTATCCAACTGGATCGCACCATCAGTCGGGGGGCGGCAGCTGTCATCGTTCTAGCCATCATCGGCTTTATCTACTTCTTCCTGACAGAAGCGCTACGTCGCATAGCTCCCCCCTGGTTGCTGTCCAGCACCCTGTTCAACCTGGGTATGATCATGGCTCTGGTCTGGGTGTATGGGCCATTACGCCGGCGCTTGCAAGGCTGGGTGGATCATTTCTTTTATGGCGGCTGGTACGACTATCCCTCTGTGGTAGGGCAGATCACCCAAATGCTGCATGGGGCCAGCGATCTGCAGGCCCTGGCCGCCACCTTCAGCCGCAGTTTACAAAAAACGATACGGGTGGAGTGGGCCTGCCTCTTGTTGCCCTCCCCCACACCCAGAGGCTCGGTGCTGCATCTGGCCGGGCAGAGTGATGCCGCCGATTTGTTACAAGCTCTGGAACTCTCTCATATCCCAACTATTAGCGCTGCCCTGAGTCAGCGCAGCGCACCGCTCGCCTCCCAACAAGAACTGCACCAGGAGCTGGCTGCAACGCCCGGCTTGACGTCTCTGGAGCGTAAACTGTTGCGCTACAGCGGGTTACACCTGTGGGTGTTGATTGAGGGACGCCAGCAAACATTTGGCGTCCTCTTGCTGGGGCCCAAAGAGGCGGGCGACATCTTCAACGCGGCCGACTCTGAAATTTTGGCGGTGGCCTCACGTCAGGCCAGCGCGGCGCTGCAAAACGTGCAGCTGATCCACCAGTTGGAAGAGAAGGCGGTGGAGAGCGACCGCTACCAAAGGGAGATTTTGCGCGCCCGCGAGGATGAGCGCAAACGGCTGGCGCGGGAGTTACACGATGAGGTGATTCAAGCCCTGGTGGGACTGAGATACCGGCTGGCAAATGTGCAAACCTCCATAGGGCCAGCCCGCCTGGCGGATGATGAGCGCCGACGGATGGGGGAGTTACAAGATGGGATTGGGGAGTTGATTCAGACAACCCGTGAATTGTGCCATGTGTTGCGTCCGCCGGCGCTCGACCTGGGGCTTATTCCCAGCATTCGCTCGTTGACGAGCCAGTTTGAAAAGCAACACAACCTGAACATTGATCTGACAATTGTAGGAGACCGGCAGGTTGTCATTCATGAAGATATTGCCATCTCCCTCTATCGTTGCACAACCGAGGCGCTGCAAAATGCCTACAAACATGCCCAGGCATCTCAAATCGTGGTGCAGTTGGAGCTGACGCCTGACCTGGTGACGCTGACCATCCACGACAATGGGCGGGGCTTTATCGTTCCGGAGCGGTTGGGAAGTTTGATGGAAACAAACCATTTTGGACTGGTAGGAATGCGTGAACGGGTGGAATTTGTCGGGGGTCTTTTAGAAGTCAATTCACAGGCGGGTCAGGGAACATGGATTCAGGCGACCATCCCGCTGAGAACGGGTTCGCCGGTAGCTCCTAAGGAGCCACACCAGGCAACCGCGCCAGAGAATAGGATAAATGGAAAAGGTGGAGCATGAACCATTTGCGACACTCTTCACAACCAGGCGGCGGGCGCATTCGCGTGGTGCTGGCGGATGATCATCATATTGTGCGCTCCGGCATTCGGGCAGAGTTGGAACGTCACGCTGACATTGAAGTGGTGGGCGAGGTCTCGGATGGAGCCGAGGCGGTGACACTGGTGCAACGCCTACGGCCAGATGTGCTGGTTCTGGATATTAATATGCCGGGGCTGTCCGGGGCCAGGGTGACAGAACGGTTGAATGAGATTCCGGCCGCTGCTCTTCCCTCTTCGTCGGCCCCGTGGCCCCCTCATATTTTGATTCTGAGCGCCTATTGCGAACAGGAGTATGTCTATAGTTTGTTTGCGGCCGGGGCCAAAGGGTATCTGCTAAAAGATGAGCCGCCGGAGCAAATTGTGATGGGGGTGCGGCGTCTGATGCGTGGGGAGCCGGCGCTCAGTCTGCCGGTGCAGAAGCTGCTGCTGACGCGCACACCGCGGGTGGAGCATGATCTGAGCGCTCGTGAACTGGAGGTGTTGCGGTTGATGGCCAAGGGCAACACCAATGAGGAGATTGCGGAAACGCTGGTGATTGCCATTGGCACGGTGAAGAACCATGTGACGAATATTTACCGCAAGTTGCCGAACGTCAAAACCCGCTCAGAAGCAGTCGCCTGGGCCTGGGAAAATCGCATTGTCGAAGTCGAATAAATGGAGCGCCGGCATCCGTTTGTTGTCGTTGTAGGGGCGAACCTATGTGTTCGCCTCCGTGAAAACGGGAGTTCGCCCTACCATCATGTTCGTTGTAGTTGTAGCCGCGGTTTCCCAACCGCGCCGGGGCGAACACACTTTGATCAATCGTTCTCCAGTCCTATTACCTTTGTGATTATCACCCCAAGACACCAACTGATAATGAGAGAAAATGGGACATAGCCAGTATGGGCTGGCAATTCTGGTGGACGTAATGGATTTGGCATGAGAGATAGCCAGATGAAATCTGCCGTACCCCCTCCGACCTCATCACCCAATGAGCAACCTATTCGCGTTTTGCTGGCGGATAATCACGCCGTGGTGCGACAGGGCTTGCGGCGGGAGTTGGAGCTGGCCGGGGGTATCGTGGTGGTGGGGGAGACGAACCAGGGGGAGGAGGTTGTGGCCTGTGTGCAGGCTGCCGGGGTGGATGTGGTCATTTTGGACATCCGCCTGGCCGGCATCAGCGGTCTGGAAGTGACGCGGCAACTGCGCGCTCCGTTAACAAGGGAGATGCGCCCACCCTCACCGGCCGGACTGCGTCGGCCTCAGGTATTGGTTTTCACGGCCTATGCTGACCGACACTATGCGTTGGCGTTGTTGATGGCCGGGGCGCGGGGTTATCTGCTGAAAACAGAAACACCGGCGCGGGTAGCGGAGGGGGTGCGTCAGCTGGCTCAAGGGCATGTCAGCCTGAGTCAGCCGATTCAAGATTTGCTGGCGGATTGGACGGCGGCCCAACACATTGCCCTGAGTGAGCGAGAGCTGACCATTTTGAAGCTGCTGGCCCGCGGCCTGACCAATGCTGAAATCGGGTCCATGTTGGGGATCAGCGCCGGTACAGTGCAACATCACCTGCATAACAGTTATCAAAAATTGCCCCTGGTGCGCAACCGGGCCGAAGCCGTCGCCTGGGTCTGGATCAATCGCCTTATCGCCGGGCCGAACTAGTAGGGGCGAACTCCCGTTTTCACGGGAGTGACGAACCGCAAAGGCGCAAAGAACGCAAAGGAAAGATTTGAGGGCCAACCCAGGGTCGCTTTTGGCTCGTAGTTCCCGCTTTAGCGGGTGCTTTTAGGGCCAACCCACAGCAGGGGGGAACTGCCGTTTTCACGGGGGTGACGAACCGCAAAGCCCCCATTTTCAGGGGGGCAAAGAACGCAAAGGAAAGATTTGAGGGCCAACCCAGGGTCGCTTTTGGCTCGTAGTTCCCGCTTTAGCGGGTGCTTTTAGGGCGAACCCACACCAGGGGGGAGCTGCCGTTTTCATGGGGGCTGCTGGTTCGCCCCAATCAGCAACGCCAGCCCTGGGCGGATGCCCCGGCCACGCTTTGATCCCTCCGTCTATCGCAGTACAATAGCGCCTGGACCAATAGTCAGGCCGGGGACAACCTGCGCCCAGGACACACCAGGACGCAACACACTTTATCGCAGCAAAAGAACGGGCCGCCCACCCATGACATGAACAGTGTGCAAGACAGACCAACCATGCTGATCCTACGTTTTCTGGGGCCAATCCAGATCGAAGCTGAAGGGCAGGGGGCGATCACCCTACGTTCTTACAAGGCCCTGGCCTTGCTGGGATACGTCGCCGTCCAGACCGGCCCCACCCCCCGCTCCCAGCTTCTGGGCCTCCTGTGGCCTGATAAGAGCGAAGAAGAGGCGCGCAACAATCTTAGCTGGGCTTTGAGCCATATCAATAAACATCTCCCCGGCAGTTTGCACACCGACCGCCTGTATATCGCCCTACAGCCATCGCCGGCCGTCTGGGTAGATGTGCGCCATGCGCAGGCGCTGACGGCCGAACCCCCGACAGTTGAAACTCTGACTGAGCTTAGCGCCCTCTACCGTGGTGAATTTCTGGCCGGCCTGGAGCTGAGCGGCTGCGCCGAGTTTGAATTGTGGCTGACGGCCGAGCGGGAACGGCAACGTCAGCGCCTCTGGCGCGCCCTCGATCAGTTGACGGCAGCTCACACAGCCGCCGGGGAGTACGCATCGGCGCTGGAAACGGCCTACCGCCTGCTGGCCCTGGACGAATGGCAGGAAGATACCCATCGACGCATCATGTGGTTGCTGGCGGCAACCGGCCGGCGGGCGCAGGCGTTGGAGCAATACGCCCGTTGTCGCGCCTTGCTGGAGGAGGAGTTAGGCCTGCTCCCGGCCGCGGAAACGGAAGCGCTGCGTCGCCAGATTGAAGAGGGCGTGTGGGACGCGCCCGCCTCCCCCGACGCGGAACGTCACTCCCGTGAAAACGGGAGCCCGGCCGCAATGCCGCCCCCTCTGCCCCCTTTGCCTGCTCCCGATCTGGCCGGGGATATGGGTCTGGAGGCGCACTCTACGCAGCGCTCGCCAGCATTCAATCGTTTCATTCCGGTCCCGGCCGGCACGGCGATCCCGGCCAGTCCGGCCGATCCCGATCTGGCAATTTTGGGGGAGAAGGTGGAGCGCGCCTGGTTACACGGGGTGTTAGACCAGGCTGTTCCCCCGGCCCTGACCCTGCGTCTGGATTGGGAGTTTAAGCCCCAGGCGGTGGCGCGCCCCTGGACAGGGGTGATTGAAGCGGGTTTGTATGACCAGGCTCCGGCCGGCGAAACCTTGTTGGAGCTTTTCCACAGCCTCGACCGCGCCCTGCTCATTTTAGGCGAGGCGGGCGTCGGCAAAACCATCACTCTGCTGCAGCTGGGGCGCGACCTGCTCCAGGTGGCCCGCCGGGACCCCACCCAGCCCATGCCGGTGGTACTCAACCTCTCCACCTGGGGTGAAGCCGAGACAACCCTTCTGGATTGGATTATGGCCGAGCTGACCGCCAAATACCAGATCCCACGCTCGCTGGGCGAAGCATGGTTAGAGGGGCGGCGGCTGGTTTTGTTGCTGGACGGGCTGGATGAGTTGCCGGCCGTGCGCCAGCCCGCCTGTGTCACGGCCATCAATGCTTTTCGTACCCGCTATGGCCTGATCGGCATGGTCATCTGTTGCCGCGACGCTGTTTACCAGCGTTATCCCCAGCGGCTGCACCTGGCCGGGGCCATCCAGCTACAACCCCTGAAGGCGGCCCAAATCGAGGCTTACGCTCAGGCGGGCGGGGCTGACCTGGCGGCCTGGCAGGCGGCGGCCGGCCCGGCCGCCGATTCCTGGGCGACGTTGATGCGGTTGCCCCTCATGTTGAGCCTGATCTGCCAGCTCGATCCCGCCACCCTCCCCTCGGCCGACACGACCTCCCCGGCCGAGAGGCAGCAGGCGGTGGTGCAGGCCTACGTGGAGCGAATGTTCCAGCGGCGCGGGATGCGTCTGACCCACACCCCAGGCGAGATGGCCCACGCCCTGGCCTGGCTGGCGCGCGCCCTGACCAATCAGGGGCGGCTCCTCTTTCGGTTAGAAGAGTTACAGCCCGCCTGGCTGCCCACCCGTCGCCAGCGCTGGCTCTACCTGCTGGCAACCCGCCTGATCATGGGGCTACTGGTGGGAACAGCCCTGGTCTGCTTTCAAATCGGCCGTCGACCTCTTTTCCCCGACATGGGCAGCCACTTCTACGGCTGGGCGGCCGGGGTGTTGGGGTTGTCGGCCGGCCCCCTTGCCGATAGCCTCACAGTCTGGCTCCTGTCGCTGGGGGCCGGCCTGCTGGTCGGCCTGACCGACATCTTCTTTCTGGAACGCCAGCCCCAGCCTGTGGCTCGCCCTTTCTGGCCCCAGACCATCACCGTTGGGGTGTTGGTGCTGTTGGCTTGCGGCGGCCCCTTTGCCTGGCTGGATAACCTGCCCCTCGGTCTCTCCACCGGTTTGATGCACGCCACCCTGTTTCTCTTTGCCCTGGGTTATCTGGAAAGTGGTCAGACATACTTCCAGGATGTGCGCACCGTGGAACGGTTAGATTGGTCATGGCGCGGGGCCGGCCGGGGAGCGTTGGCCGGCCTCCTACTGGGCGGGTTGTTGGGTTGGATTGTACGCCCTCGCTTTGGTGACACTGTGGCCTGGAGTTTTGTCGTCATCTTTTTCCTGGCCGTGACCCTGCTGCGTGGTCTGCGACGCGGCCGGCTGGAACGGCGTGCTTACCCCAATCAAGGTTTCTGGCTCTCCCTGCGTAACGCACTCCTGGCGGCCGCTCTCTTTGGCGGTGGGTTGGGGGGTCTGCTGGCGGTCTGGTATTGGTCTGTTCTGGGTTTCCACAGCCTGGCTTTCGTGGCCTATATCGCCCTATTTGCGGCCGGTGTCTACGGCGGCAACGATATCGTCAAGCACGCCGCCCTACGCTTTTTCCTGTGGTGGAATGGGGCTGCGCCCTGGCATTGGGTGCGTTTGTTGAATGAAGCGGTGCAGTTGACCTTCCTGCGCCAGGTGGGTGGGGGGTATCTTTTCCATCACCAGCTTTTTCAGACCTATTTTGACCGGCTCTACAACGAGAAGTGACCCTTGCCGGCCAAAGCCCCGGTTTCCCAACCGCGCCTGGCCGCAACCGAGCGCCGCTCCTGTTTTCACGGGAGTGCAGCCGGCCAACGGCTAAAGCCGTTACGACGAGCCAACCGTGCCTTTGACTTCCGGCCGGCATTTTAGGCCAACACCCAGGTTCGCTTTTGGCTCGTAGTTCCCGCTTTAGCGGGTGCTTTTGGGGCCAACACACGGCCCCCGTGAAAACGGGGGCTGCTCCCGGAAAACGGGAGTTCACCCTTAACACATTCGTAGCCGCGCTCCCGTTTTTACGTGTAGGGGCGAACCTATGTGTTCGCCCCCGTTCTCACGTGAGTGACGAACCGCGCCTCCGGCCGTTACTGCCAACGGCCGTGACAGGATGTGCTACAATGTTCCCCGTAGCGCGGGGCAGCAACCGCGTACCTGATAAAAACCATCCAGAGGAATGTCACATGACGCCACTCAGCGCTGGCCCCCGGCCGGCCGACGCTTCCCCTTCTCCATCCTGGCACACCCAGAGCGCGGCCGATGTTTTACAACATTGGCAGGTTGACCCGGCGGTGGGGTTAACCCCGGCCGAACAGGCCCGTCGGCTGGCAAAGTATGGGCCAAACGAACTGATTGACAAAGGCAGCAAGCACCCCTTGCGCATCCTGTGGGAACAGCTCCGCAGCACCATGGTGCTGATCCTCATCACGGCCGCTGTGGCCTCCGCCTTTCTGGGCAAGGCAACGGAAACCGCCGCCATTGCCGCCATCGTACTACTCTTTGCCGCCCTGGGGTTCATCCAGGAATATCGCGCCGAACAGGCCATGGCCGCCCTCAAAAAGCTGGCGACGCCGGTGGTGCGTGTGCGACGCGCTGGCGAACGGCGTGAAGTCTCAGCTCGCGAACTCGTTCCCGGCGACATCGTTTATCTGGAAGCCGGCAACGTCGCCCCGGCCGACCTGCGCCTGATCGAAAGCGCCAACCTACGCCTGCAGGAAGCCGCCCTGACCGGGGAATCAGAACCAGTCGAGAAAATCATCCAGCCTCTGGCCCGCCCCGATCTCTCCCTGGGCGACCGGCGCAACATGGTCTACATGGGCACAACCACCACCTACGGCCGGGGAGTGGGCGTCGTCGTCGCCACCGGAATGCAGACAGAGTTGGGCAAAATTGCTACCCTCATCCAGGCAGTGGACACCGAAATGACACCCCTGCAACGCCAGCTCAACCAGGTGGGCAACTGGCTGGCAGTGGCCGGGCTGGCCATTGCCGCCCTTGTTCTGGCCATCGGCGTCTGGCGTGGCGAGTCGGCGCAGGAAATGTTTCTGACGGCCGTCAGTGTGGCTGTGGCCGTTGTGCCCGAAGGCCTGCCGGCCGTGGTCACCGTCACCCTCGCCCTGGGGGCCCAGCGCATGTTGCGTCGCAGCGCCCTCATCCGCAAATTACCGGCCGTGGAGACATTGGGCGCGGTGACGGTTATCTGTTCCGACAAAACGGGAACCCTGACAGAAAACCGCATGACAGTCACCGTCATCGACGTAGCCGGCCATTATGTCGAGTTATTAGGCACGGGCCGCCGGCCGGCCCCCACCCTGCGCCTGCTCGACAGCCGGATCGATTTCCAAAGCCAGCCCCCGGCCATTGGTCTGACCCTGCTGGGTGGGGCCCTGTGCAACGACGCCGCCTTCACCCCCGACCCCCAGACCGGCCGGCAAACCATCGTGGGCGACCCCACCGAAGGGGCGTTGTTGGTGGCGGCCGCCCAGGCCGGCCTCGATCAGGCTGCCCTGCAAGCCGCCCTGCCACGCGCCGCCGAGTTACCCTTCGATTCCGACCGCAAGCGCATGACCACCCTCCACCGCTGGCCGGCCGACCCCGCCGCCGCCCCTCCCTTTTTGACCCTCCTGCCTCCCAGCCCCTACCTGGCGCTGGTCAAAGGAGCGGTGGATGGTTTGCTGCCTCTGTGCCAGCAGGTGTGGGTGGATGGCAGCCCGACCCCGCTGGATGAGATGTGGCGCACCCGTGTTGAAATTGCCAACAACGAGATGGCTCAAAATGGGATGCGCGTCCTGGCTGTGGCTTATCGGCCCCTGGACAACCCCGACGATCTGGCCGAGGAGCAACTGATCCTCCTCGGCCTGGTGGGGATGATCGACCCGCCCCGGCCGGAGGTCAAGAGCGCAGTCGCCCGCTGTCGCACGGCCGGCATTCGCCCCATCATGATCACCGGCGACCATCCCCTGACGGCCCGGTTCATCGCCTATGATCTGGGCATCACCGACAACGGCCGGGTCAAGACCGGCCACGACCTGACCCGCATGACCCCCCAGGAATTAGATCAGGCGGTGCAGGAAATTTCTGTCTATGCCCGTGTTTCACCCGAACACAAGCTGCGCATCGTGGAAGCCTTGCAGCGTCAGGGGCAGGTGGTGGCTATGACCGGCGACGGCGTCAACGACTCCCCGGCCCTGCGCCGCGCCGACATCGGCATCGCCATGGGCATCACCGGCACTGATGTCTCCAAAGAGGCGTCGGAGATGGTGCTGTTAGATGACAACTTCGCCACCATTGTGGCGGCGGTGGAGGAGGGGCGCGTCATCTACGACAACATCCGCCGCTTTGTCAAGTTCTCCATTGCCGGCAACCTGGGCAAAGTCTTGGTCATGGTGCTGGCGCCCCTGCTAGGGCCGGCCGTCGGCCTGTTGCCGCTCCAACTTTTGTGGCTCAACCTGATGACCGACGGGTTGTTGGGGCTGGGGTTGGGGGTGGAGCCGGCCGAAAGCCACACCATGCAACGTCCCCCCCGTTCGCCTCAGGCCAATCTCTTCAGTGATGGCGTGGGCCAGCAGGTCATCTGGGTGGGCCTGCTCATGGGACTGGTCGCTCTGGCGCTGACCGCGCTGACCTATGAGGCTGACAGTCTGGTGTGGCAGACGATGCTCTTCACCACCCTGGCCTTCATGCAGATTGGGCAGGCGCTGGCCTCGCGCTCTAGCACCCAATCCCTATGGCAGCAGGGGTGGCGTTCCAATAAGCCTCTCAGCCTGCTGGCGTTGGTGGTGTTGGTACTGCAACTGGTCGTCATCTATGTGCCCTTCATGGATGACTTTTTCGGCGTCACCCCGCTCACCCTGGCGCAACTCGGCATCTGTGCCGCGGCCGGCCTCATCATCCCCGTGGCTATGGAACTTGAAAAACGTTTGCGCTCGCGGTGGGGGAGGTAATGGGGCAACGAATGGGAACGAATAAACGAAATTCTCACCGCAAAGGCGCAAAGGGCGCGAAGGTTTTTCCCTTATCTTTGCCTGGCGTTCTTAGCGCCTTCGCGGTTCGTCACTTTGTTGTCACCGCAAAGGCGCAAAGGGCGCGAAGGTTTTTCACACAGAGCCTGCTCCCGTGAAAACGGGAGCACCTTACCGCCGTGGTTTCCCAACCGCGCTGGACGTCCCGTTTTTTAGCCAGCCAGCGCCTCAAATGGGGTACAATAATGCTAAAGCCAGCCTGGAGAAAGAGACGTGCAGTACCAGGATTTCGATCTTAGCCTCAGCGCCGCTCCCGAAGGGGGCTATCGCATCACTGTGTTGCAATCCCCGGCCGGCGAAGCGCAGGAAACCGTCCCCTTCCCCTTCGACACCCAGGCGTTAGAGCTCCAGCTCGCCCGCCTGGAGAATGCCCTGCTCAAATCCAGCCGCTCCTCCCGGCGCATTCCCACGCCAGAAGAGCAGGCGGTTCAAACCTTTGGTCAGGCCCTCTTCGATTTTCTGCTGCACGGTGAGATCGGCCGGCGCTATGAAGCCAGCTCCGCCCTTTGCCGGCAGGCTGGCCATGGTTTGCGTCTCAAACTTCGCCTGGAGGATGCGCGGCTGGCTGCCCTGCCGTGGGAATTCCTCTACGACGCCCGCTTCGACGAGTATGTGGCCTTGTCCCCATACACGCCGGTGGTGCGCTACCTGGCTTTAGCTCGTCCGGCCGCCCCATTGCGCGTCTCACCGCCCTTGCGCCTGCTGGGCATGGTAGCCAGCCCGGCCAATCTGCATCGGCTCGGTGTGGCGCTAGAGAAAGCGCGCATAGAACGGGCGCTGTCACAGCTACAGGCAGCCGGGGTGGTGGAACTGACCTGGCTGGAAGGGGAAACGTGGCGCGATTTGCAGCGCGCCATGCGCCGCCCCTGGCATCTTTTCCACTTCATCGGCCACGGCGGTTTCGACACCCTGCACGACGAAGGCTATCTCACTTTCAGCAACGCTCAGGGTCAGGCGGAGCCCATTCGCGCCAGCCACTTGGCGCAGTTGCTGGATCAACAGAGCCTGCGCGTGGTGGTGCTCAACGCCTGCGAGGGCGCCCAGGGCGGGGCGGATATCTTCTCCAGCACGGCGGCGACGCTGGTGCGGCGCGGCCGGCCCTGCGTGGTGGCGATGCAATATGCCATCACCGACCGCGCCGCGGTGGAATTTGCCCACACCTTTTACGAAGCGCTGGCGGAGGGGTTGCCCACCGAGAGGGTGGTCAGTGAAGCGCGTACAAGCATCGCCCTCAGCCGCGATGGTTCGCTGGAGTGGGGGACGCCCGTTCTCTTCACCCACGCGCCGGATGGGGTGTTGTTCGATCTGACAGCTGCCCCGGCCCGGCCGGCGCAACCAACTTCTCCCACGCCGCGTCCCGCCCCCCGCCTCCCCTGGCGACTGGACGGGCGCGGCCGGCCGCTGATCGAGGCCTGGGAGCAGTTGCAGGGGGTGGAAAACCTGCCGGAACGGATTGTGTGGGTCAAAGACCACAAAGAGATGGCCCTGATACCGGCCG
>DAOTXO010000122.1:0-31884 GCA_034435495.1 Anaerolineae bacterium | reverse complement strand
GGGGGGGGGGCCGGCTGCCCCATGTATACCATACTTCAGCCTGGAATGGCACGCGCAGATTGGGCCTTTCCGGCTATGTTACCGTCACGTTGGTCCAATCCTGGGTTGGGGTTGGAAATTGAGGGTTGCATTCACGCAACGTTGCCACCAACACCCGCATGATCGCCAGATTGCGATACCATTTTTGGTCGGCCGGGATGATGTGCCAGGGGGCATACGGCGTGGAGCAGCGTGTCAGCACATCTTCATAGGCTGCCATGTAATCATCCCAGTAACGACGCTTGTTGAGATCATCTAACGAGAACTTCCAGTGGCGGGTCGGGTCGGCCAGCCGCGCCTGAAAGCGTTGGCGCTGCTCCTCTGGCGAGATGTGGAGATAGAATTTGAGGATTGTTGTTCCCGTGGCGGTCAGCAGTTGCTCAAAGTGGTTGATTTGGGCATAGCGCGGTTCCCATATAGTGGGCGGAACCAGCTGATGCACCCGCACCACCAGCACATCTTCATAGTGGGAACGGTTGAAGACGCCGATCATCCCTTGACCCGGTACTGCTTTGTGTACCCGCCAGAGAAAATCGTGGGCCAGCTCGTCCGCCGATGGCGCTTTGAAGCTGGTCACTTGCACGCCCTGGGGGTTGACGCCGCGAAAGACATGCCGGATAACACCGTCTTTCCCGCCAGCGTCCAGCGCTTGCAGGATGATGAGCAGCTTGCGTTGTCCCTCAGCGTACCAGCGATATTGCCAATCGGCCAGTTCGTCCCGTAGCTGTTCAAACTCTTCTTCGGCCGCGTCTCGATCAGGGTGAAAATCTTTGCCTTCAGTTGTATAGTGCGCCAGGCGCACCGTCGAGCCGGGTTCAACACGGTGGTCGGTCGTCATCTTGCTTTCTCCCAGTTGAAGTCAACGGCAATTGTAGCGCCGGGGGAGTCAAAGTCCGAACCTTTACCTCCCCTCCTTTCTCTCCGCCGGTGAACGCGGCCGGTCGGTGATGGGGCAAACAAGAGGATAGGCCGGCGTTGCCGGGAGAGGGCGTGAAAGTTGCGAAAAAAAAGCTCTGGCGACCTTTACGTGGGGTGTAAGGCCATGTTATGCTAACTAGTGTTAGAATCTTTTGACTCAGTGTTGGTCAAACAACTGTATAAGGTAGCCCCATAGACAGGCATGCCAGATGTGGGCAGGGTTATGCCTTGCGCCCTGCCAGCGAGGGCGACTGTCTGTTGGGCCAGGGTGAGGTGACGGCCGTATATGGCCTATCAAGAAGGTGACGCCTATGAGCAATAAACGAGGTGTGGTGAAGTGGTTTGACCGCTTGAAGGGATATGGTTTCATCGAGCCGGAAGATGGTGGGCAACAAATATTTGTTCACTACTCGGCTATTGAAGATGAGGGCTATCGGAACCTATATGAGGGGGAACGCGTGCGGTTCGATACGGTGGATAATGGGCGTGGCCCTCAAGCCAGAAACGTCCGACGCTGATTGCTGGCATCTTTCCCCTTCAGCCTGTTAGCGACGCCCTGAGGGGCGCTCGATGGGATTCCGGGAGTCTTTCAAACCTGCCATTTGGCAGGTTTTTTGTGCCGGCGTCAGGGGGTTGGCGTGGCTTGTGCCGGGGTCGGGTTGAGCAAGCGGGTCAGGCTGTACACCTGGTTGAGAATGGCCGGCGCTTCCCAGCTTTCGGCCGGCCGCGGTTGACCGCCAAACTGGATGACGGCCGGCGTCAACGTCAGCCCCAACACCTTACCAGACGTCAACCAGACATTTAAGATGGCGGTGGAGGGATCGCCGTCGATCTCAAAGGCAAAATTCCCCAACCCGTACACGATCACGCCCGTTTCACGAAAGGCCACGCCTTGCAAAATATGGGCATGGTGGCCGATGACAAGCGACGCGCCGGCCCCTATAGCGGCCTCGGCCGCGGCTACCTGGGGCGGGCTTGGCGCCGGTTGATATTCATAGCCACTGTGCAACACCACCACCACATGATCGACCTGAGGTGCAATAGCCGCTACATCGGCCGCGATGACTTCGGGAACCCCCCAGGCCACGCCGGCCGTCTGTGGGCCGGCCGTCCAGCTTTCCGTCACAAAGCCACGCCACTCCACCGGCACATGCACATAGCCTAAGAACGCCAGGCGAATACCCTTGATCGTTGTCAGATGGGGGCGGTGGGCGGCGGCCGCGTCAGCCCCCGCCCCAATCACTGCCACCCCCTGAGCCTGAAGCAACTCAATGCCCTGCAAAAGCGCGGACGGCCCATAATCCAGAGCGTGGTTGTTGGCCAATGAGACGACATCGAAGCCGGCCCAGGCCAACGACTCAGCGGCAGCCGGTGGGGCTTGAAAGGTGTAGCTTTTGGCGACCGGTTCTCCCACATCCCCCAGAGCAGATTCGATGTTGCCTACGGTTATGTCGCCGGCCTGCAGCTGGGCGGCCACCCTGTCAAACGGGAAAGTCACATGCCCCTGAACAATCTGACTTCCCAGCGCCCGGTCGAGCATGATGTCTCCCACCGCTACCAGCTGGAGAACGGGCGCAGGGCGTGGCCAGGGGGCCAGGGTCTGCGCCAACTGCGTCGCGGCTTCTTCCAGACCCGGCGCGGCAACCACCGACCATACTTCTTGCAGCGGGTAGGCCGGGTCGGAGGGGTGTCGGCCATCCACCAACAATGGTTTGAGGGGCGGCGACAGCGCTTCCCATACTATCGGTTGCGCCAGAGCGTGCCCCTGCTGCACAATGCTTTGGGCCTCTTCCCAGGTAACCGATTCCCATTCAGTGGTGAAGGGCACAGCCAGCGCCAGCGGTCGGCCGCCTACCGGAATCCCAACAGCCTGAGGGACCAACGCCAGATCGGCCGCTCCCTGAGCCATAGTCTGAAATGGGTCGGGGTTGTACTGGAGGGCCCAGCGTCCAGCGTCCAGGATCAGGGGGGGGGCATCCAGCGGCACAACCACTCGCCATGGTTGTGGGGTGGCAGTTGGGGTGAGTGTGGGTGTCGGCGTGGCTGTCGGCGAAGGGGAAGGGGTGGGTGTGAAATCACGCCCGTCAGGTGTTCTGGGGAGGGCCGGGGTGGGTGAGGTGGCAAGGCTGGTTGCTTGTATCCCCTCGCCTAGCTCCGACGTGTGGGTTGCCAACCCGGTCGGCCGGGGTCTGGCCGCCTGACAGCCTGCCAGCAGCACCACGAAAACCACCGCGGCCCCAAACCGCCTCAAGGTGTTGCCAGACATGGCGTAGGTTCCAGCGCCAGCAGATATTCTGTCAGCGTCAGGTGGTTATCTTTCAAATGAGTAGCCAACTCCACCCCGACATAGCGAAAATGCCACGGCTCATAGTAAAAGCCCGTGGTCTCGAACTTATCCCGTGGGTAGCTGAGAGTGAAACCGTAAAGGTGGGCATTGTCTGCCAGCCATGCGCCCTCAGCCGTCAAATAAAAATTGGTGTGGAACTCATTATCCAACTCCGGTGAGCCAAAATCCACTGTCAAACCAAGCTGGTGTTCGCTGTGGCCCGGCGGCGCGCTCAACCAGTGACCATAGTCCGGGTAACGGGTTGTCCACTTGTCCCAGGCGATGGCTTGTGAGGCGTAGCTGCGGTAGCCGGAGATGAGGGTGGGGTGCAAGCCGGCCGCCTGCATGGCCTGGATGATACTTTGTAACGGCGTCAGAATCATCGCGCTTACCTTGGTAGGAAAGCCCAGGGTGACGGTGATGGGGAAATGGTCGCTGAGCGGAACCAGGTCGGGCGGCGCATAATCTCGATTTAACTCATAGTCCCGATTGACCAAGGCCAACAGCGGGTCGGCTGGCCAACGGTCGGCGCAGGCGGGCACGGGTGTGGGGGTCGGAGTGGGTGTTGAAGTAGGGGTGGTTGTTGGCGTGGGAGTGGCGGTTAAGGTGGGCACCAGCGTGGCTGTAGGGGTTGGTGTCGGGGTTTCTGTCGGAGTAGCTGTGGGTGTGATGGTGGGAGACGTGGGCGCACGGTTCGCCCCTGCACGCCCGGCGTGGGCAGATTGAGTGACGACCGTTGGTGTTGATGCCGGCCGTTCGAGGGGCGCGGCCGGCCGGCAACCCACTGCCAGAATGATCAGCCAGCCAGCCAACCGCCCCCAGAAGCTTAGCTCAACCATCCTGCGCCGCCCCCCAACCACCGCCGCCGGGCGTTTCGACCTGAAGTTGGTCGCCGGCCTCCAGGGTGACATTTGCCTGCGCCGGCAGCTCCTCCACCTCCCCATGAGCGCGGATGACACAGTTGCGGCCGGGTTGTCCAGGCTGACCGCCCCTCAGACCGTAAGGCCCATAGGCGCGGCGCTGGCTGAGGATGGCGGCGCGGACGGGCGTTAGAAATTGGATGGCGCGCACCAGACCGTCGCCGCCCCGTTGCCGGCCGACGCCACCCGATCCATGGCGTAGGCGGTAGGTTGTCACTCGCAGCGGAAAGGCATACTCCAGCGCTTCCACCGGCGTGTTGAGGGTGTTGCTCATGTGAGCGTGCATCCCGCTCCCGCCCGCCAGCTGCGGCCCGGCCCCCAATCCACCCCCGACCGTTTCGTAATAGGCAAACACGTTGCCGGCCGCATCCCGCCCGCCAAAGGTGATGTTGTTCATCGTGCCCTGACTGGCAGCTGGAATCAGGTCGGGCAGCGCCTGCGCCAGCGCGCCCAGAACAACATCCACCAGCCGTTGCGACGTTTCCACATTGCCGGCTGCTACAGCGGCTGGTGGTTGTGGGTCCAACAGGGAACCGGCCGGTAAGTGTAAGGTCAGCGGCTCGAAACTCCCCTGATTCATGGGGATGGGCGTCTGCAACAACGCCAGGGCGACACAGCGCAAACAGTAGACTACAGCCGACACGACAATGGCCGGGACAGCGTTCAGATTGCCGCGCACGGCCGGGGACGTGCCGCTAAAATCTGCTAGTAGACTATCCCCCTCAATGATTAGTGTCACCTGGATGGGAATATCAGGCTCCAAGACATCGCGGAAAAAGTAGCGTCCGTCGGGGATGCGACGCAACGCGGCCCGTGTCAGGCGTCGGGCATAGGCCAGTAACCCCTCCCCCTGTTGCAACAGGTCGGCCAGCCCGTAGCGCGCCGCGATCTCTGCCAGACGGCGCGCCCCAATGGTGTGGGCCGCCAGTTGCGCCGCCAGATCGCCGGCCCGCTCTTCGGGTGTGCGCACATTGCGCAAAATCAACGCCCAGACCGCCTCATTGCGCTGTCCGCCCGCCACCAGCTTAACCGGTGGGATGATCAACCCCTCCTGATACAGTTCTGTTGAAAGCGGCATTGAGCCGGGGGACATGCCTCCTACATCGGCGTGGTGGGCGCGACTGGCGACAAAGAAGTGGGGCTGGTCGGGGGTGATAAAGACAGGTGAAACCAGGGTGATGTCGGGTAAATGGTTGCCCCCCTGATAGGGATCGTTCAAAATGGCGACATCACCGGGTTGAAAAGGGGCGCAATGACGCAGCGCTGCCTGAACGGAGGCTGGCATCGCGCCCAAGTGCACCGGAATGTGCGCCGCCTGAGCCAGCAACCGACCGTCGCCCAAAAAGAGGGCGCAGCTGAAATCGCGCCGCTCTTTAATGTTGGGGCTATAAGCTGCCCGCTCCAGCGTGATCCCCATCTCCTCGGCAACAGAGGCGAAAAGGTGTTCAAAAATAGCGAGCGAGGCGGCCGTCGGTGAAGCAGATGCCTGGGAGGTTAGCATAAGAGACAGCTCTGGATGACCCGGCCGGGTTGCCTGCCTCAGGCGATGAAGACTGGCAAGTTGCCCAAGGCAACAATATGGGACCAGTCCGCGTCCCCTTCAGTGAAGATGGCGGCCACGGCCACTGTCTGGCCGCCGGCCGCTGCCACCACGTTTTGCATTCCCAGCAGGGTGCTACCGGTGCTGATGACATCATCGACCACAATAGCGCGCCGGCCGGCCAGCGCCGCCCGATCACGTTCATCCAAATACAACGTCTGGGGCTGACCGGTGGTGATGGAAACTGTTTCGGCGCGCAGGGCGTCCCCCATATAGCTCTTGTACGTTTTGCGCAAGACAATATAGGGCAACCCCATGATAGCGCTCATTTCATACGCCAGGGGAATCGCTTTGGCTTCGGCCGTCACCAACACATCGGCCGGGACGCTTTTAAGCCGCTCCGCCAGGGCGGCGGCGCTGGCTTTGACCACAATTGTGTCGCCCAGCATATTGAAGATGGCAATGGTGACGCCCGGCGCAACTTCAAACAGAGGTAAATGGCGGGTGATGCCCGCTACTTCAACCGTATAGGTGGGACGTGGAGACATGGCTTTTGCCTGCTTTGGAATAAAGATGCTTCAACCCTCTAATTGTGCCCACAATGGGCAATTCCGGCCAATGGTAAACGGCCGGCTTTTCACGAACCCTTCCATTTCTTGCTACAATCAGAGGTCAGCCACCTGACCTTGTCTATTGAAGGATATGGTCGGTGTCGGTTGCATAGGATAGGTTAGGAGTGTGAGTATGTATGCGATTGTTGTCGAAGGGGAAGCTCGCGATCCACAGCTGGTGTGGCGCGAAGTACCCCCGATCACCCCTGGGCCCGGCGAAGTGTTGGTGGATGTCGTGGCTACAGCTGTCAATCGGGCCGATCTGGCCCAGGCGCGAGGCCAATATCCGCCCCCACCGGGCGCGTCGGAGATTTTGGGCCTGGAAATGGCTGGCGTCATCGCCCAGGTGGGAGCGGATGTAAGCGGTTGGCAGGTAGGAGAGTCGGTGTGCGCTTTGCTGGCGGGTGGCGGCTATGCCGAACGGGTGGTGGTCCCGGCCGGCATGTTGTTGCGCCCGCCGACCGACTGGCCCCTGATCCACGCTGCGGCTGCGCCAGAGGTGTGGTACACCGCTTATATCAATCTGTTTCTCGAAGGCGGCTTGACGGCCGGTGAGAGCGTTCTCATTCATGCCGGGGCGAGTGGGGTGGGGACGGCTGCTATTCAGCTGGCCCATGCGGCCGGGGCGCAGGTGTTGGCGACGGCCGGAACCAAGGCCAAACTGGCGCGCTGCCGCGCTTTAGGAGCCGATGAGGCCATTCATTATAAGGAACAAGACTTTCTGGCGGTGGTTCTGGACGCTACTGAGGGGCAGGGGGTCGATCTCATTTTAGACCCTGTGGGAGGGGCCTATCTGGAGCGCAATGTGGCAGCGCTACGCCATCGGGGGCGGCTGGTTAACATTGGATTGCTGGGCGGCGTAATGGGCGAGCTCAATCTGGCTCTGGTGTTGCGCCGCCATCTACGGATCATCGGTTCCACCTTGCGTTCCCGGCCTCTGGCGGAGAAGGTTGCCATAACCCGTCAATTTGAGAAGGATGTCTGGCCGCGTTTGACCAGCGGCGAGCTACAACTGGTGATCGACCGCATCTTTCCTATTCAGGCGACCCAGGCAGCCCATGCTTATGTACGGGGCAACCACAACATCGGCAAGGTGCTTTTACAGGTGCGCGAGGAGGTGGATGAGTCGGCTGATTAGAGCGCGCCGCCGCCAGACAGACGAATCAAATTCTCCAGCCCGCGGCGGTCACGAACGATGAAACGCCGCCCTTTGATGCTGATCCATTGCGCTCTGCGGAAGCGACTCAGTGCTTTGTTGACGCTCACCCGCGTTGCGCCTGTCATCTCCGCCAGATCCGTTTGGGTCAAAGGTAGTAAGATGGCTATGCCCTCAGGCGTCACTTCACCGTGAGCGTCAGCCAGAACCAGCAATTTGCGCGCTAACCGGCCGGGCAGATCTAAAAAGAAGACATCGCTGAGCTCCGCATTCAGGTGGCGGATACGCCGCGCCAGTGAGGCCAGAACCTTGATAGCGCAATCAGGGTTGGCGCGCAAAAAACGAAGAAATTCATCCCGGTGCAGGGTGAAGGTTTCTGTCGCTTCTAAGGTCTCGGTGGTGGCAGAGCGGGGCATGTCATCGAAGAGCGCCAGCTCGCCAAAGAACTCTCCATCCCCCAGAATAGCCAACACCACCTCTTGCCCTTCTGAGCTGGGGTAAAAGATTTTCACTTTGCCCCGGGTGATGATGTATAGCAGACCGCCAGGGTCCCCCAGGTGAAAGATGATCTGATCGGCTCCGAAACGGCGCGGGGCCAGAAAACGGGCCAGATCAAGCAGGTCGGCGGACGGGAGTTGCGAAAAAAAGGGCACTGTTTGTAGCGCTTCCAGGGCTGTCATAGCCCCCATTTTGCTGGCCATGCTCTTTCGTCTCCTCTACGGTTTCTGCCCGGCGCACCGGAGTGCGGTGGGTAGGGGTAATTCGCCGCCCCCCTCAAGCAGCTCTAAGTTCGTCGTAGACGAAGCTCAGATTGATCTTAAGCTGGAGTCGCAGCCATTCGGCCGGGCGGGAGTCGCGGGGGAAAAAGGGCAGCAGTTCGTCCACCAACTCTCCGACATCTTCACGCGAACGGCGCGCCTGAACATACTCACCGACGCGCCGGCGCATCCACTCTAAATAATGCACCAGCATCTCAATGGCTGTCATTTTGTCTTGCAACGCGCCCCGTCCGGGGATGAGACGACGATAGCTTTCCTGCCCGGCCAGCCAGGCCAGATTTGTCAACCAGGTCTTGGTGTTGGCGTCGCGCAACATGGGATGTTCATCCACGACAAGGGTGTCACCCACGAAGGCCAGGCCGGTTTCGGGCAACAACACCCAGCAGTGGCCGGCCGTGGGGCCTGGAGCGTGGCGCAGGATGATATGACGACCGCTCTTGATGAGAATCATCTCGCCGCTGAAGCTCATGGTGGGGTGTTCCACCGGCCCGGCGCTCAGTTCACGCGCCCGCAAAGGATTGCGCAGACTCAAACTGTCGAGCAGATGATTGGGGTACTTTTTCTCGTAGTTGCGCAGAAGGTCAGCTGCCGCTTGCTGGGCAATGATGGGCGCATTGAGCCAGCGCGTATTCAAAATGCGATCCCCGTGGCTGTCGGTTAAGATCAAATATTGCACGGGATAGGGGCTTAAACGATGAATGCGAGCCGCCCAGTCGCGGGCATCGCGGGCGTAGGAGGGAACGTCCACCGCAATGACGCCGGTGGGGGTGATGATGGCGCCTACGTTGACGCCCTCGTAGCCTGTCTCGATGTAAATATCTTTGGCCAGTTCTTCCATACCATCGGAAAAAGCGGGCAGCCAGGCGGCCGGCCGCTATCTGGTTGTCGTTGTCGCCACGGTTGTTTATAGCTGGCGTCGGGCTGCCTCCAGGGCGGCCTGCACCTGCGCCCGAGTGGCTGCCACACCGCCCCCCTGCGCCCATTCAGCCCGCCCGCCGCCCCGAGCCGCTCCCAGATAGGGCAAGGCCGCTACCAGCAGACGATCCATCGCGCCGCTGGCGTCTGGGGTGCGCGCAAAGAGCAGGTGCGCCTTTTCCCCGGCCACGCCCAACAGAGCAATGACGCCTGGGTGTTGCAACAGCTGATTGGCGATCTGGCGTGTCTCGTCCATGTCTCCGGCCGGCCGGCTGTGAACAACCAGGCGATAGCCTGCCCACGCTTCAGCGGTAGCGACCAGGGCAGCGGCTTGCAAAGCGTGACGCTCCGCCTGCTCTTTTTTCAACGCCTGGTGGGCGCTTTTGGCCTCCGCTTGCAGGCGTTCCACCGCTGCTGACACATCTTCCAGACCGCACGTCAGGGACAGCATTAAGCGGCGGGTCAGCTCATTTTTCACGCCATAGTCGGCCAGGGCGCGCCGGCCGCACCGAAACACCACCCGTACCCCACCGCGCATCCGCTCCAGGTGTTCCATTTTAATCAACCCGACTTCACCTGTTTGGGCCACGTGTGTGCCGCCGCAGGCTGTCAGGTCGAACCCTTCAATTTCCACCACTCGTACATAGTCGCCATTCACCTCTGGCGTTTTGCGCAGTGGCAGTTGCGCCGCCTGAGTGTGCGTCAACAGATGAATGTGCAGCGGGCGGTTTTCCCACACCACCGCATTCGCCAATTCCTCTGCGTCTTGGTGTTGGGCTGGCGTCAGCGCGGCCACATCGAGATCGATGGTACACCTCTCCTCCCCTAGATGAAACCCAATGGTGTGGGCGTTCGCCGTTTGAATCAACGCCTGACTGAGGATATGTTGTCCGGTGTGTTGTTGCATGTGGTCGAAGCGCCGCGCCCAATCGATGCGGGCCGGGGCATGGGCCAGATCAAGTTCGTCGCTCAGAATATGCACGATGGCCCCATCCGATTCACGCACCAGCACATTCACCACCCGTTGGTCGCCCAGCTGGCCCGTGTCAAAAGGCTGACCGCCGGAGGTGGGATAAAAATAGGTGGCTGCCAGTGTCACGGCCGGCGCGCCACCCACGACCAACTTCTCCGTGATCACGGCTTCAAAGGAGGTGGTGTAAGCATCGGTGTAATAGAGGCGTCTGCTCATACCGGTGGTGAATTACCTGGATGGAATGCGGTGAAGTTTTACCACAAAACGACTATTTGTGCATAGCGCTAGATGGTTTCGGCCGGGGTTGAGGTGGGCAGCGTCAACACAAAACTGGCCCCCCCTTCCGGCGCATCTTCCACCCAAATCTGCCCACCGTGGGACTCAACCGCCAGGCGACAGAAAGCCAGGCCCAGCCCAATGCCACGTGTTGGGTTGTTGGGTGCGCGGAAGAATTTATTGAAGATGGCCTGACGGTATTTAGGTGGCACGCCCGGCCCCTGATCGCGCACCTCAAGGCGCAACTCTTTCTGATCTGGCCTGATCTGAACCTGAAGGATAATACGCTGGCCCGCTTTGCTAAATTTGAGAGCGTTATCCACCAGGTTGATCAAAACACGCTGCATCATATCGGGATTGATATACACGGGAGGCAGCTGGGGCGCAATATCCAGCGCCAGGGCAATGTCGCGGCGCTGCAACAAAGGGCGAAAAGTCGCTTCAATGTCGCCCGCCATCTTTTCCATCTCTGCCCAGGCGCGTTCCGGGGCGAAATTTCCTGCTTCCAGCTGGTTAATGTCCAGCAACGAGCGGATCATGTGGCGCAAGCGCTGACTGCTGCGTTTGGCGACATCCAGCATTATTGGGATCGTTGGCCCAATGTCGGCCGGCAGATCCATGTCGACCATCTCCAGACTGGAGATGATGTTGCTCAGGGGGTCTTGCAGGTCGTGCATCAACATGGCGGTCAGGTCAGTGCGCATTTGCTCCAGCTCGATTTGTCTGGCGATGTCACGATAAATCCACTGAAGCACCTCGGCGTCGAGGGTGAGGGTACGTTTGATGTGCACCTCTACCGGCAGCTCCACCCCATCGCGCCGCTGCGCCCGGCTGGTGATGATCTGAATATCGTCCGGCGCTTGATTTAGATGTTCTTGCACAACATGGAAAATCTCTGTCATGTGCAGCATATTGATGGGACGCCCTAACAGTTGCCGCCGCTCATAACCGAGGAAGTCACTGGCATGTCGATTCATATCCACAATGTTGCCGCTCAGATCGGTCAGGATGATGGAATCGATGTTATCCTCAAACAGCCGCAGATAGCGCGCTTCGGCCGCCTGGGTGCGTTGGAACTGTTGGGCATTGGCGATGGCGCTGCTGGTCAAGTTAGCCAGATTGACCAGGACAAACAAATCTTGCTCAATGAAACGCCCTCTGGCCGGGTTGATGGCCTGAATGGTTCCGAGCGAACGTCCTTTGGTGACGAGAGGCGCGCAAAGGATGGCGCGAGTGGTATGGCCGGTGCGTCGATCCGCTTCGGCCATGAAGTGGGGGTTTTCCTGGGGGGTGTTGACCAAAGCGGGCTCACCTGTGGTGAGCACCCAACTGGCGATGCCTTGGCTGGCCGGCAGACGCAGCCCAATGATTTTGTCGCTGCCGGCTCCCTCCGCTACGGTGTAGACCAGTTCGCCGGTGGCTTCGTCTACCAGGGCAATGGAGATGGCTTCTGCATTCAGCAGCTCGTTGGTGTGGGTCAGGAGTGAACGCAAAATCTCGTTCAAGTCCAACGAGGCGTTGATGACACGGCTGGTCTGATTGAGCAGGTTGGAGATGCTCAGCTGACGCTGGACTTCGGCGTAGAGTCGGGCGTTTTCAATCGTGCTGGCAGCCTGGCTGGCTATGGCCTGCAACAGGTAGCTGTCATCGGGTTGAAACTGGCCTGCGCCGGGTGTGGTGAGGGTGATGGCCCCGGTGGAGCGCCCACGCACGATCAAGGGGGCGCAGATGGCTGACCAGGCTTCATGACTGGTGGGGTGATCCGGCCGGCGCAACCAGCGCCCATCTGTGGTGGTGTCGGCGATCAAGATGACTTTTTGGTCTCGGATTGCCAACCCGGCGATACCCTGGGCCAGCGCCGCTCTGAAGAAACTGCTTTGTCCCTGTTCCGCGTCACTCTCTCCACTCAACACCCAGATGTATTCTGCTTCCTGGTGGGGGTTAATCGCCACAATACTGCCCGTGTGCGCTTTCAACTCCATCGCGGCCACCTGCAGGACTCGTGGCAAAATCACGGCAATGTCCAGGCCATCCGCCTCAGCCTGCTTGAGGATGTCGTTAAGTTCATAGAGAGTTTGGAGGCGTTCCCGATCTCGCGTTAACAGGTGGGGCATGGCATTTCAAGTTGTCATGGGGGCAAATAGGGCGATAAGTTCAAAGTTTCCTGGATGCTTCCAGCTGTTGCTTTTCCGCAACGGAACAATCCTGGTGGCTTCAGGCCCATCACCCATAGATGCACCTCACGTGTATCTATCCTGATTTTATAGTATAGCACGTCTGGCCCCGATACCCACACAGCTTTCGGAGCCATGTTAGACCAGATGTAAGCTCCAAACGCCTCGCAAATCGATTGACAGTCCCCATAGGCCGGGCTATAATCAAGGGTTGCAAGGCGTAAGGAATCCTTTCACGGTGACTGTTATCTATCGGTAGGCGATCCATAAGATGCCAGCTTGAGAGTGGACAGTTTTTAAGTCTAGTTATGATGTGAAAGGTTAAAAACCATCCTCTGACTGTGCTCGTATGAGTATGAGTGCGCTTGGTGGCGTCTTGTTGATGACTCACCGGGCGTTTTTTTTTGTTCTTGCGCCCACACAAAACCAAGTTAAGGTAATTGAGTTCGATGGCCGAGGAAGATAAAGATTTCGCCCAAGAGTTAGAGCAGTTCCTGGAAGCGCATGACTACGATGCGCCCAAGGTCGGGGATATTCGCACGGGTGTCATTGTCTCCATATCCCAGCAAGGTTTGATCGTCGATCTCGGATTGAAGCGAGATGGGATGGTGCCCAGTTCCGATCTGCAGAAACTTGGCGATGAAGAGCGGGCGGCGCTCAAAGTTAACGATGAGATCCCGGTTTATATTCAGGACGTTGAAGAAGCGGACAGCCTGATAGTCTCGCTGTTCCGGGCTCGGGTCCAGGAAGATTGGGAAAAGGCCGAGGCGCTGGTTGCCAGCGGCGACATCATTCGTGTGGAGATCATCGGTTACAACAAGGGAGGGTTGATCGCTCCCTTTGGACGCCTGCGCGGATTCATCCCGCTCTCCCATGTGTCGGGCTTCGGACGGAATATGAATGATCGCGACCGGCAGCGGCGGATGTCGAAGCTGCGCGGCGAGATGCTGCCGGTCAAGGTGATCGAGGTCGACCGCAACCGCCGCCGACTTGTGTTCTCCGAACGTGAAGGTAGCAAGGTGGTGGAAGCGGAGCGCCGCCAGGAGTTGCTGGATACTTTGAAGCCGGGTAGCACCCTGAAAGGGCGGGTGCGCAGTTTACGTGATTATGGGGCTTTTATCGATCTGGGCGGCGTTGATGGTTTGGTGCATGTCTCGGAACTGGCTTGGTATCGCGTCAAACACCCACGTGAGGTTTTGAAGGTGGGCGAAGAAGTGGATGTGTATGTTCTGGATGTTGATCCGGGCGCCCAGCGCATTCGCCTGAGCCGTAAACCCTTTGTTAAGAATCCGTGGGAGACTGTCCTGGAGCGTTACCGGGATGGACAGCTGGTGGAAGGCAAGATTGTTCGCATCACCAACTATGGGGCGTTTGTGGAACTGGAGCCTGGCATCGAAGGGTTGCTCCACACCTCCCAGCTGGCGCGTAACACGGTTGAGGATGCCCGTGAGATTGTGAAAGAGAATGAGGTCCATCTGTTGCGCATCCTGAGTGTTGACCAGGACAAGGAGCGCATCCGTCTGAGCTTGAAGGCTGTGACGCCGCGAGAGCAGATCGAGTGGATGGCCCAACGAACGGCCGCTGCCCAGGAAAAGGCTCTGAAAGAGCAGGCCCAAAAGACGCAAGAGGTGGCCGAGGAAGAGGTGGCCGAGGAAGAGTTGGACGATCTGGCCGATGATGAAGAAGTGGATGATGAAGATACATCCCTCTCTGCCGAAGATATGGATGAGCAGGGCGCCTTCGATGCAGAAGGTTAACAGGTAGCGGCCGGCGTTTTGTCAACAAGCATGAAGTTAAGTTCTTAAAGAGGTGAAGAACAGTGCCGAAAGTTGTTATTCGATCTGATGAGTCTAGCGAAAACCTGTTCAGACGGTTTCAAAAATCTGTCGCCAGCGCGGGAACACTTAGCTATGTGCGCCGCAAGCGGTGGCACATTCCGCCGAGTGAAGTCCGCCGTATGGAGAAGAAGAAAGCCGTCCGGCGCGCGCGGCGACGTCAGTTGAAGCAGGATGGGTATGAGCAGCAGCAGCAGTAAGGAAAAAGAGGAAAAGCTAGAAGTCGAAGGGACGGTGGTGGAGGCGTTGCCCAACACCCAGTTTATTGTTGAGCTGGAAAACGGCCACAGAGTTTTAGCTTACCTATCGGGGCGAATGCGCAAACGTTACATTCGCATTCTTTTGGGTGATCGCGTCCGCCTGGAAATGACGCCCTATGATCTGACGCGAGGGCGCATCACATGGCGCTATCGCAAGCAGTATGGCGGCGGTGCGGCTCCTGATGTTGATTGAAATCTGACGCTATGCGGGAACAGAAGGTTGGGGGTTGTGGGGAGTAGCAGGCGGCCAGTCTGTTTTGCTTATCAGACTGGCGTGGCGATCAGGGTCACCCACCCTTCTTGTTCGCTCTGTTGCAGAAGGGTGGCCCCGGCCTGATGCAGAGTTTGTTGTATGGTTGGCGCCTGGTCGATGATGATGCCGCTCAAAATGAGTCGCCCTCCCGGCCGCACATAACCCAATAACTCCTTCCTGGTCAACAACTCCTGAATCACATTGGCCTGAATATTGGCTGCCACAATATCCCAACCTCGTCGGGAGATATCGGCCAGCTCACCCTGGCGCACTTCCAGAACGCCAGCGGTCGGGTTGAGGGCGGCATTGGCGCGGGTGGCTGCCACAGCCAGGTCGTCATTGTCCACGGCCAGAACATAGGCGGCCCCCAACATGAGCGCCCCCAGCGCCAGAATACCAGAGCCGCAGCCAAGATCGAGGACGTGCGCGCCGGGACGCACCGCATCTTCCAGGGCGCGCAGACAGAGTTGGGTGGTGGCGTGGGTTCCAGAGCCAAACGCCATGCCGGGATCGAGCCGAATGATGAGCGCATCGGCCGGCGCGTTGCCAATTGCTTCCCAGGCAGGATAGACCCACAAACGACGACCAATAGCCAGGGGATGGTAGTGCGCCTTCCAGGCATGGGCCCAATCCTCGTCCGCCAGCCAGCGGAAGGAGAGAAGGGGTAAACCGGCCTGGGTCAGGGTCAGGAAGAGACGGGAGCGGAAAGCCGGGGAGTCATTTTCTCGCCAGACATAAGCTTTGACCAGGATATCCGGTAGGAGGGCGGCCGGGTCAGGGTGGAGTGGGTCGCCGGCCTGTTCCAGAACTACGCCGACGACCTCTGGCAATGCCTGGAGCTGGGCCGCGACGCTTTCGGCCAGAGATGTTGTCTCGGCCGGGTCTGGTAGCGCTGCCGCCACCTGAATTTCTAACCAATCCATAGGGGAACAGCGTTGTTTATAGCCCCAGGGCATCTTTCAGCTGACTGAAGAAGCCTTTATCCCGCTGCGGAATGACGGGGTTGTCACTCAGTGTCACCGCCAGGCGCTTGAATAGTTCCCGCTGTTCTTCGGTCAACTTCTTGGGAACCGCCACTTGAATCAGCACCAACTCATCACCCCGCCCGGGGCGCTGCAGGCGCGGCATTCCCAGGCCGGACAGTCGAAAGACGGTCCCTGTTTGGGTTCCCGGCGGAATGGTGAGACGGGTGTCGCCATCCACTGTGGGCACGGTGATCTCGTCCCCCAGGGCCGCCTGAGCCACGTTGATCTCCAGGTCGAGCATGATGTCGTCCCCCTGGCGCTGGAAGAAGGGGTGGGGTTGCACAACAATGAAAACGTACAGGTTGCCGGCCGGCCCCCCATCGATGCCCAACTCCCCCTCGCCTGTCAGGCGGATTTGGGTGTTGTTGTCCACCCCTGGCGGAATGCGCACCCGGCGGGAGCGTTTGCGTCGCACCTGTTTGGTTCCATTGCAGACCGTACAGGGGTGAGGAATGACCTCCCCGCTGCCGCTGCAGACGGGGCAGGTGGTAACGTTGACAAAGGAACCGAGGATCGATTGTTGGGTGCGCCGAATCTCACCGCTGCCATTGCAGTGGGTGCAGCGGGAGGGTTGAGTGCCTGGTTCCGCCCCTATCCCCTGGCAGTGAGTGCAAATTTCCGACCGTGTAATCTCAATCTCTTTTTCGACGCCGCTGACCGCTTCTTCAAAGGTAATGGTCAGGTTGTAGCGCAGGTCGGCCCCCCGGCGCGGCCCGCGCCGCCGCCGGCGCCCCATACCGAAGAACTCTTCAAAGATGTCGGCCACATTGCCGAAGTCAAAGTCCTGGAACCCACTGCCGTTAGGATTCACGCCAGCATGTCCAAAACGGTCATAAGCGGCGCGTTTCTGTTCATCCGATAGGACTTCGTAGGCTTCGTTGATCTCTTTGAACTTCTCGTCTGCGCCCGCTTCGCTGTTTACGTCCGGGTGGTACTGACGCGCCAGACGCCGGTAAGCCTTTTTAATTTGCTCTTTGTCGGCGTTGCGTTGCACGCCCAAAACCTCATAGTAATCGCGTTTGGTCGTCATGAACCACCTGCCCCGCTCTGATGAAAATCACGCTGCCCCGGCCGGGCCCGGCACAAAAAGTCAGAAGGAGCGCGGAGCCATATAATCTGGCCCCGCGCCCCGCTCTCTATAACAAGAGAGCTTTACCCTTCACTGAACTCACCTTCAACCACATCCTCTTCTGGACGTGGGTTGGCGGCGTCGGGGCCGGCCGGTCCCTGTTGTTGGTACATCGCCGCCCCAATTTGCTGCATCGCCATTTGCAGACGCTCCACCGCAGCCTGTATCTTCTCCGGGTCCTCGCCCGTCAAGCTCTCCTTGACCTTGTCAATTTCCGACCGTAAGCTTTGTTGCGAAGCTTCGGGAATTTGCGCGCCGGAGTCATGTAAGAACTTCTCCGCGCTATAGATGGCAGAGTCGGCCTGGTTGCGCGCTTCCACCAACGCTCTGCGTTGTTGGTCTTCGCGGGCGTGTTGTTCCGCTTCCTGCACCATTCGGTTGATTTCTTTCTCATTCAGACCGCTAGAAGGGATAATCTGCATCGCCTGTTGGCGATTGGTGGCCCGGTCGCGGGCGCTGACATTCAAAATGCCATCAGCGTTGATGTCGAAGGTGACTTCGATTTGGGGTACGCCGCGTGGCGCGGGCGGGATGCCATCCAGAATGAAGCGCCCCAGGCTCTTGTTGTGGATCGCCATGGGACGCTCCCCTTGCAGGACATGAATTTCCACCTGCGTCTGGTTATCGGCCGCGGTCGAGAAGACCTGGCTCTTCTTGGTGGGGATGGTGGTGTTGCGCTCAATCAACGCTGTGGCAACGCCGCCCAGAGTCTCAATGCTCAATGTCAAGGGGGTGACATCCAGCAGCAGCACATCTTTCACATCGCCGCCCAAAACGCCAGCCTGGATGGCGGCCCCAACCCCGACAACTTCATCGGGGTTCACCCCTTTGTGTGGCTCTTTGTTAAAGAAACGCTTGACCGCCTCTTGAATGGCCGGCATACGGGTCATCCCCCCCACCAACACCACTTGCGTGATTTGGGAGGTGTTCAGGCCCGCATCTTCCAGCGCTTTGCGACAAGGGGTCAAGGTTCGTTCCACCAGATCGGTTGTCAGCTGCTCCAGTTTGGCGCGTGTCAGAGTCAGGTTAAGATGTTTGGGGCCGCCGGCATCCGCCGTGATATAGGGCAGATTCAGCTCCGTCTGCATGGTAGAGGAAAGCTCAATCTTGGCTTTTTCCGCAGCTTCGCGTAGCCGTTGTAACGCCTGACGATCTTTGCGGAGGTCAATGCCGTTATCGCGTTGAAACTGCTCCGCCGCCCAATCAATAACGCGTTTGTCAAAGTCATCGCCGCCCAGAAACGTATCGCCATTGGTGGCTTTCACCTCAAAAACGCCATCCCCCACTTCCAGGATGGAGATGTCGAATGTACCGCCGCCCAGGTCGTAGACGGCGATCACCTCATCTTTTTCTTTGCCCAGACCATAGGCAAGTGAAGAAGCGGTGGGCTCGTTGACGATGCGCAATACTTCCAGACCGGCGATTTTGCCGGCATCTTTGGTGGCCTGACGCTGGCTGTCGTTGAAGTAAGCGGGCACTGTAATGACCGCCTGCGTGATAGGCTGCCCCAGGTAAGCTTCAGCGTCTGCTTTGATCTTCTGCAAGATCATGGCGGAGACTTCCGGCGGGGAGTATTCGCGCCCGCTGATGACAACCCGGATATCCCCGTTGGGGGCCTGGTGTACTTCATAGGGGACGTATTGGATGGCACGTTGGACTTCAGGATCGCTGTATTTGCGTCCCATGAAGCGCTTGACAGAGTAGACCGTGTTCTCCGGGTTGATGACGGCCTGGCGCTTGGCTACCTGCCCCACCAGACGTTCGCCTGTTTTGGGGTTAACTGCGACGACCGACGGGAATAACCGATTACCCTCAACGCTGGGGATGACAGTCGGCTCGCCGCCTTCCATCACCGCGACGACGGAGTTGGTTGTTCCGAGGTCAATGCCAATGATCTTGCCCATAATCTCGTTGCTCCTGGAAAGTTAAACCTCAACAAGTTGCCTCACGCAGCGACCACCACCATGGCCGGCCGCAGAACGCGGTCGCCAATTTTATAGCCGCTTTGGAGTTCGCGAATCACGATACCGCTCTCATATTGGTCGGATTCTTCTTGCATGACCGCCTCGTGGAATTGAGGATCGAACAGTTGCCCCACGCTGGGGATACGCTCGATCTGGATACTATCCAGGATGTTGGTCATTTTGCGCTCGATCAGCTGCAGGCCAGTGAACCATTCACGGCGCACGATCTCCCCCGGCGCGTTGGACATCGCCAGGGCGAAATCATCTAACAGAGGCAGCAGGCGGGAAGCGATATCAACCCGGGCATTGACATAGGCTTCACTCAATTGTTTGTCCAGCCGGCGTCGGGCGTTGGCAAAATCCGCCCGCGCCCGTTGCCACCCGTCCAGGTTGCGCGCTGCTTCCGCTTCTGCTTCAGCCAGCCGCTCCTCTAGACTGGGCTGGGCTTCGGCCGGCGTAGTTTCCCCATTGACAGCCAACCCTTCGGTCGGATGGATGGTTTCTTCAACGTGTGCATCTGATGACATCTAGGCATTCTCCTCAAACGAGCGCGAATCCTCAATATAATATTCGTTGACAAAGCCGCTTATCAGGTCGGCTACGAAGCGCACGGCCGAAATATTCCGCCCATAGGCCATGCGCGTGGGGCCAACCACGGCCACCTCACCCGCTAACTCTTCCCCAGAGCCGTAGCGGGATAGGATGATGGTGCAGTTTTTTAACTCTTCCCATTTCCCTTCCCCGCCAATGACGACGTGTACCCCACTCTGATCGGCGGTGATGAGTTCACTGACCACATCCGCCAGCAAAGGGCGTTGCTCTAATACGCGCACGGCTGCCCGCGTGCCCTCATCGTCCAGAATATTCCCAATCCCATCCCGGTAAATCTGAGTGATGACATGGGCGTCGCTGCGACGCAACATGTCCAGCACCAGATTGGTGACATCGGACTCTAACTCTTCCAGGCCGGCCCGGCGCGCCTGAATCTCATCGTAGTTCATGGCTTCGAAGGTGTGGTTCAACCGGTCGGCCGCTTCGGAAAGGCGTTGCTGGGACAGAGGAGTGGCCAGGGTGAGCATCTGTTGCTTGATGCTGCCGCCATACAGCACCAGAACCATGAGCACCAGTCGACCCTGGGTGGAGATGAGTTGTACGTGTTTGAAACGGTTGAAGCGCGGCCGGGGCGCGGTGACAAAACTGGCTCCCTGGGAGACGTGGGCCAGAATGGCCGCGGCCAGACGTAGCCATTGCTCTAACTCTAGACGCGCCTGATGGAACTGATGCTGAATCATTTGCCGGTCGATCAGGGGGAGTTCAAAGCCACCCACCAGCCGTTCGACAAAGTATCGATACCCTTTCTCCGTTGGGATGCGCCCCCCGGAGGTGTGCGTCTGGGCAATGTAGCCCAGGTCGTCCAGATAGGCCAACTCGTTGCGCACAGTGGCCGGGCTATAATCCAGCCGGTAGCGGTCGACCAGCGTTTTGGAGCCGACAGCTGCCCCATCTTCAATATAGGCGCGCACGACCAATCCCAAAATATTTTGTTGACGGTCGCTTAAGAGATTTTCCATAACGTTGTATCTCAAGTTGGCACCGCTGTCACGCCGGCGCTCAAAGAACAGCAAAAATTAGCACTCTCAGTATGTGAGTGCTAATCTGTCTCTTTTAATATGTTATCATGGGGCCAAAGGAGCGTCAATAAGAAGAGAATAAGAGCGGCCCTATCTCAGAGTACTTTTCAGCGGGCTGCATGGGTCTAACGACGAACCAGGCGCTCAAGGTGATTACCCCAACCCTCCGCCTCGGCGGCCGGCCGATAGATCACATTGATAGGACAGATAGGGGGTGTTAACCACCGATGTTGCGGCCGGTGAGCATTTGCCAGACCGTCCGAATGAGAATTTTGACATCCAGGAACAAAGACCAGTTTTCAATGTACCACAGATCGAATTTGGTGCGCTCATCGATGGAGGTATCACCGCGCATCCCGTTGACTTGCGCCCAGCCGGTCAGGCCCGCCTTTTCACGATGGCGATCCATGTAACCGGGCACCGTGCGCCGGAACTGCTCCACATAATAGGGTTGCTCAGGGCGCGGCCCCACCAGACTCATCTCCCCCAACAAGACATTAATGAGTTGAGGCGTTTCGTCCACATTGATTTTGCGGATCAAAGTGCCAATGCGGGTGCGTCGGGGATCGTTGTCCACTGTCCAGGCCGGCCCGGTGCTTTCCGCGTCGGTGCGCATGGAGCGAAACTTGATCATGGGAAACGAGCGCCCGTCCAATCCCATCCGTTCTTGGATAAAAAAGACCGGGCCGGAGGATTCCAGCTTGATCGCCAGCGCCACCAATAGCATCAAGGGGGAAAGCGCCACCAACCCCACCGCAGCCCCGACAAGGTCCATCAGGCGCTTGAAAGCCAGCATGTAACCCCGCATGGCGAAATCGCGCACCGAAAGCAGAGGCAACCCACCCAACTCATCAATCGTAGCCTGCGAGGTGATGAATTGGAACACATCGGGGAAAATCTTGATCGAGACGCGCCCACGCTGGCAATAACCCACGACATCAATGGTAGCGCGGTGGCCTTCCTCTGGCATGGCAATGATCACCTCGTCCACCCGGTAACGCTCGATCAGTTCCGGCAGTTGTTCCGGTGTGCCCAGGACGGTCACGCCGCTAAATTTGCGAATGCCCCCCTCGGCCACCACACCTAGCACTTCGTAGCCTAGCTGAGGCGACCATTGGATGCGCTGCAAAATGGCGCGGGCGATCTCACCGCTGCCCACCAAAATCAGGCGGTCGCGCCCGATGCCCCGACTGCGCAACCAGTCGCGCACGGTCTGGTGGAAACCGCGCCCGACCATGAGCAAAATGATACTCAGCAGCCAGGCATACACGGTCATGGCGCGGGGATAGTCGGCGACGATGGGGCTGCCGCGAAAAACGAAGGTGGCGATGGCGACGGCGAAGAGCGAACCGGCCGAAACCCCGGCGAAAATAGCATACAGTTGGTCCACCCGCGACGCGGCCCGTGGCACATAATACTGGCGCGAAGCAAAAAGCACCAGGGTTACGCTGACAATATGCACCACCATCAGGCCCGTGTAACTGCGAAAGGGGGCCGGATTCACCAGCTCTGTCGGCCAGGCGATGCGCGTTCGCAACTGGTAGGCAAGGTAGAATGCCCCCACCAGCATCGCCATATCCAATAGCCAGAGGGTGATGCCAAACAAAATACGCAGCCGTTGTGCCTGGGTTCTCATCGCAGAATGGCCGGCCCCAAGCGCACATCTCGCCACACGGCCGGCCCTCCCTTCAGACTAATCCCCAGGAGGACTAGCAGATGCAGCGGCCACGCCGTCTGGGCGCGATAATGCTTGTAGTAGAAGATCAACATGGCCCGATAAAATTCCAGCGCCGCCCGGCGATTTTGCCGACTGGAGGCGCGCTTGACGTGATAAGCCACCACCTGGGGATTGTACATGATCTCCCAGCCGTGATCCTTGATGCGCTTGGCCCAGTCCAGGTCTTCCCCATACATCCAAAACTGCTCATCCAACAGGCCGGCTTGCTGGATCGCCTCCGTGCGCAGCCACATGAACGCCCCCACCACGCTATCCACCGCATGGAGGGTATTCATGTCGAGATATGTCAGGTTATAGCGTCCAAAGCGGCGAGAGTGGGGAAAGAGCTGGCTAAGGCCCAACATGCGATAAAAAGAGACGGCCGGGGTGGGAAAGGAGCGGCGACAGGCCACATCTAGCGTCCCATTGGGCAACAACAGCTTGGGCCCCATCACCCCCACCTGAGGATGGGCGTCCATATAGGCCAGGGCGTCGGCCAGGGTGCGGGGCAAAAGCTCCGTATCAGGGTTTAACAACAGGCAATAGCGAGGAGGGTTTTCGCTCTCCACCCCAACCAGCCGCAGCCCCTGATTGTTGGCTTCGGCGTACCCCCGGTTATCACTGTTCATAATCAGAGGGATAGCGGGGAATTCGCGCCGCAGCATGGCGACGCTGGCATCGGTTGAATGGTTATCCACCACCACCACGCGATAAGTAAAATCACCCTCGCTGGCCAGGACCGTTTGCAAGCAACGACGCAGCAGCTCGACGACGTTGTAGTTGACAATGACAATCGCCAGATCCATAAAAGCCCCGCTTTCCATCTCCCTGTCATCCTCCATTCTAACACAGGCATGGGATGGAGCGAAAAAATCTGACGTTGTGCAACTCACCGGGCTTTAATCCAGAGAGGGTACAATCTACCTGATGCCCTTCAGGTTGGCATCAGCTGTGGCAAGAGATGGTGTGGAGTTGGCAATATGAAACGGTTTTTTCTGGCGCTTATCTTTCTAACTTATACGGCTGCGATTGCTTTGGTAGCCTATCAGGTGGGGGAATCGGGTCTTTTGACGCCCTATCTGGGTGGAGGGGCCGCAGCCGGCACGCCAGCCCAACACCGCGAAGCGTTTCGTCCTTTCTGGGAGGCGTTCAGCCTGATTAATCGCTTCTATGTCGATCAGCCCGTCGATACCAGCCTGCTGGTGGAGGGGGCTTTGGAAGGGATGCTGGCCGCCCTGGGCGACCCCAACACCGTTTATAGCAACCCGGAGCAGGAAGCCCTGGCGCGTTCGGAGTCGGCCGGCGAATTTCAGGGGATTGGGGCGGAAGTGACAAGCCGGGACGGGCAGATTGTGATTGTCGCGCCGATTGAAGGCTCGCCGGCAGAAAAGGCGGGTCTTTTGCCGGGGGATATTCTGGTGATGGCCGACAATGTGACGCTGGAAGGGATGGCAGTGGACGAAGCGGTGGCGTTGGTGCGTGGCCCGGCCGGCTCCACCGTGCGGTTGACCATCGAACGAGATGGCGTCCGCTTTGAGGTCGCCATTGTGCGCGATGTTATTCCGCTCGTCAGTGTGCGCAGCGAGATGCTGGAGGACAACCTGGCCTACATCCGCATCAGCCGCTTTGGCCTGGAGACCAACCGGGAACTGACGCGCCATTTAGAAGAGGTGATGGCGCAAAATCCCCGGGGACTCATCCTGGATCTGCGCAACGACCCCGGCGGCGACCGCAACACAGCGGTGGATGTGGCCGACCAGTTCCTACCCCAGGGGGTGGTGCTCATCCAGCGCTATGGGGATGGGTCGGAGGAGACCTTCACTGCCAGCGACGCTGGTCTGGCCCAGGACATTCCCATGGTGGTACTCGTCAACGAGGGCAGCGCCAGCGCGTCAGAGTTGGTAGCTGGCGCGCTGCAAGATTACGGTCGCGCTACCCTGATTGGCGTCCAGACCTTTGGCAAGGGGACGGTGCAGACCTGGCAATCGTTGAGCAATGGGGGTGGGGTGCGCATCACCATGGCCCGCTGGCTGACACCCCACGGGCGCTGGATTCATGGAGTGGGGTTGACGCCTGATCTGGTAGTGGAACGGCCGGAAGAGGACCCCAACGCCCCTGACACCCAATTGGAAGCCGCCAGACTCTTTTTGCTGGAGGAGGTGGCTGGCGAAACCCAGCCCTAAGCCGTTGCCAGGTTCAGCTGGTTGCAGTAGCCTGAGCCTTGATGTGGGCGGCGTGTTCTAAAATGGAGATGGCCCCGCCGCGGGCGTGTTCATCGCGGGTTCCCAACATGGCTGCCAGCTCGACGATCCGGGCCTCGTACCCCAACGTCTCGACCTGGGTGATGGTGCGGCCGGCCGTCACCTCTTTGTGGACATGAAAATGACTGTCGCCATAGGCGGCCAGTTGGGGCAAATGGGTCACCACCACCACCTGATGTTCGCCAACAGCGGTTAACTCCCACAACTTGCGCCCCACAATCTCTCCAATCCGCCCCCCGATACCCTGGTCAATCTCATCGAAAATAAGCGTGGGGGTGTTGTCCACCCGCGCCAGAGCAGTCTTGAGAGCCAGCATCAAGCGCGAGGTTTCCCCCCCGCTGGCGACGCGGGCCAGCGGTTTCAGCGGCTCCCCTGGATTGGCGCTGATCAAAAACTCCACCTGATCGATGCCGCTGGCATCAAAGGCCAGCCGCTCTTCGCCCACATAGGCCCCGGCCGCCTCTGGTGTGTGGGTCAATGCCACGCCAAAACGCGCCTGCATCGACAGATCACCCAACTCCCCTTCCACCGCCTGCGAAAGGCGCTCCGCCGCCTGACGGCGTTTGGACGATAGCACAGCCGCCTTTTGCCCAATCAGGCGTAACTGCTGGTCGATGTGCTGTGTCAGGGCGGCGATGCGCTCTTCATTATGGGTGAAGCCATCCAGCTCTTGCAACGCTTGTTGGCGATAGGTCAGGATGGCGGGAATATCATCCCCATATTTGCGCTTGAGCCGGTTGAGCAGCTCAATGCGCTCTTCCACTTCCGCCAGACGTTCTGGGTTGAACTCCAGCGCGTCACGGTAGGCTACCACCTCGGTCGATGCCTCACTCAACTGAAAACTAAGCCCTTGCAGCTGTTCCAGCAGAGGTTGTTGCGAGGGGTCCAGCCGCGCCAATTGGGACAGAGCGCGCTCCACCTGGCTCAGGAGATCGCTAATGGCCGGGCGTTCATCCTCCGCCCCCAGGAGCAGCGCCGCCGCTTCGGCCGAAAAGGCCATCAACCGCTCAGCGTTGGCCAGGCGCGTGCGCTCCGCCAACAGGCTTGTTTCTTCGTCTGGTTGCAAGCGGGCGGCGTCGATCTCCTCCACTTGATAGGTTAACAGATCGATCCGTTGCGCCACCAGCCGTTCATCCTGGCGTAGACTGGCCAACTCGCGCTGTTGCTGGCGCAAAGCTTCCACCACCAACCCCAATGCCTCCCGTTCCGCCTCCAGCCCGCCATAGGAATCGAGCAGCGGTCGATGGGATTTAGGCTTTAACAGGTTCAGGTGTTCCCCCTGGCCGTGGACATCCACCAGCATCTGTCCCACCTCTTCCAACAGGCTAACGCTGACGGCGCGGCCATTGATGCGCCCGATGCTGCGCCCATTGTCGCGCACCTCACGCCCCAGCAGGAGCACCATTGGGTCGTCCCCATCCAACCCCTCCGCTTCCAGTAGCGGCCGAATGCGCGCTTGCAGGGCCGGGTGCAGCACAAAAGTGGCGTCCACTATGGCCCGATCACAGCCGGCGCGCACCAGCGAGCGATCCGCTCGCCCGCCCATCAACAGCAAGATAGAGTCAAGAATGATGGATTTGCCAGCTCCTGTCTCGCCGGTCAAGATGTTGAAGCCGGGTAACAGACGGAGATGAATTTCATCAATAATTGCCAGGTTGCGGATGTGCAGTTCAGATAACACAGCGCGCTGCCTTGCCCCATGCTCAAAAGTGATCAGGCCAGAGTGTCTGGCTCACCGCATCCGATAATAGGCGGCGCTAGCGGCGATGAAGATGTACACCCCGGCCCACAGCCAACCGCCGAAACTGAACAACCCCCCAATGATGCCGCCCAGGATGACACCCCCGGCCGCCACATAGGGAAGATACCGTCCACGCCGTCGCCGTGCCACGCGAAAGGCGATATTGCCCAACAGCGTGCCGGCCGCCGCCGCCAGGAAGATGATGAAAAAGCCGACCTGGCCGGCAAAATAGCCTCCCACGACCGAAAGAGGCGTGGTGACCAGGGCCACCAGAACATATTCCAGCGGCGTAGCGGTAAAAAACCCGGCCTCCGTCTCCCGAATGCACGTTTTGCAGCGATACCCAACCGGAGTTAAGACGGCGCATTGGGTACAGATCGGTTTGCCACATCGATTACAGCGCAAATTGGTTTCAGTGTCAGGGTGGTTAGCGCATACCATAACGCCTTCGACAGCCGGATGAGGCGGGTCTGGTTCTGGCATCAGGTCGGTTGGCTGGGGCGGCTGGGTTGGCAGGGCGCTCTCCAGTTCTGGCAGCGCAGCGGCCGGCGCATCGCCCGCCGCCAGCTTTTCCAACCCCCGTCGGGCGGCCGCATTGCCGGGGTCAAGCGCCAGCGTTCGCTCATAATAGTGAGTGGCTTCTTCCTTCTCGCGCACCAGGTCGGCCAGCCCCAACCAGGCTTCTGGCGCGTCAGGATATTCCTCCACCAGCTCGCGATACAGTTTCTCGGCCGCCGTCCGTTTGCCCAATTCGGCCGTGCGCTGCGCCTGACGCAGCAAAGTACGCCCGCGAGTATCCAAAACAGGGTTGTGGTGTGTCATCGAACTCCTTCAGCCTTTGCCCAGAGCTTCCACCAACCGGCGAAAAAAGTAGCTGGGGTGGTTGACACGGGCAAAATGGGCATCGTATGCCGCCCGGTGAATCACAATCTCATCTCCATTGCTCAGCTCGACCGCGTTTTGCCCGTCTGCTGTCAACGTCGCTTCGTGATCCATGAAGATCTGCAGGCGCACCATGGCATTGTGGGGCAAAACCAGGGCTCGATCCAGGCTCCAGTGGGGCGCGACAGGAATGAGCAGATAGTTGGCAAGGTCGGGCGACAAAATGGGGCCGCCGGCCGCCAGCGCATAAGCGGTTGAGCCGGTGGGGGTGGCGACAATCACCCCATCGGCCAGATAGGTGGTCACCCAGTCGTCGTTAACGCTTAAATCAACGCGGATGACCCGCGCCTGCCGGCCGCGCCCCACCACCAGCTCATTTAAGGCTGTTTGGGCTGGCAAGGCCACGCCGGCGCGGTAGGGGGTGGCAGTCAACATCAGGCGGTGCTCCAACCAATAACGGCCGGCCAAAACTTCGGTCAATTTGGCGGCCCACTCTTCAGGTTGCGCCTCACTTAGAAACCCCACTTTACCCAGGTTGATGCTGAAAAGGGGGATTTGATGGGGCGCAGCCAGACGCGCCGCACGTAAAATGGAACCATCTCCCCCCAGCACCACCAGCAGCCGGGAGTCCGACAGGTGCGCTTCCACATCTGTTTCGCCCCAGATGGAGCCTTGCCAGACAGTATGGCCTTGTGCGCGCAGCCAGGTGGCGACTTCGGACGCCAGCGCCTGGGAGCGGTTGATTTTGGGGTGATCCAGCAAGCCGATCATGCCCATTCAAACCTGATTGCGAAACCAGGCCGCCGCCTCATTCAGATTTACCATGATCTGTTCCCCGCCGGCCATGGGCTTGATTGCTGCCTGTCCGGCCGCCAACTCTGCCTCGCCGATAATCACCACATGATCAACCTGGGCTTTATTGGCCTCGCGCAACAGGCTCTTAAAGCTACGCGGCGTGCGAGCAAACGCCAGTCGGGCGCTGACACCGGCCGCTCGTAGCTGAAAGGCCACCTGCACCGCTGCCGCTTTGGTAGCCCCACCCAGGTGCGCCACCATGATTTTGGGTTGGGGTAAAGCGGGCGCGACCACCCCGGCCTGCTTCAGCGCCAGAATGATCCGCTCGATGCCGCTGCCAAAGCCCACGCTGGGCAAGGAGGGGCCGCCCAATTCAGGGGCCATATTATACCGCCCCCCGCCGCACACCGCCGCCTGCGCCCCGATGCCCTGCGCCCACACCTCGAAAACAGTCTTCTCATAGTAATCGAGACCGCGCACCAAGCGGGGGTTGAGGGTGTAGGCCTGGCCCAGCGCATCCAACAGGTGGCGCAGTTCAGCGAAGTGCCCGGCGCAATCGGTGCACAGATAGTCGGTGATACGCGGCGCATCCGCCAGGATCGCCGCCACCCCGTCCTCTTTGCTATCCAGAACGCGCAAAGGATTTTTGTTCAGGCGCTCCCGATCCACCGGCGCGAGCTGGCTTTCGTAGCCGGTCAGGTAGCGGCGCAGCTCTTGAATGTAGGCCGGCCGACAATCGCGGCAACCAGTGCTGTTGAGTTGAAAAGCCAGGCCACGGTAACCCAGTCGAGCATACAGATTCATCGCCAGCAACATCACTTCCAGGTCAGCGGCCGGGTCTGTTTCCCCCAAAATCTCAGCGTTGAACTGGGTATGTTGACGAAAACGGCCAGCCTGAGGCCGTTCACGCCGAAAGATGGGGCCAATGAGAAAGAGCTTGACCGGTTGAGGCCAGTTGCTCAAGCCATTTTCCAGATAGGCGCGCACCACACCGGCCGTAAATTCAGGGCGCAAGGTCAGGCTATCCCCGTCTGGCTCCTCCAGCGTGTACATCTCTTTTTGCACCATGATGTCGGAGCCGGCCCCAATGCTCCGGTCAAAGAGAGCGGTGTACTCCAGGATGGGGATGTCCATACGTTGGAAGCCATAATCATACGCCAACTGGGTAGCGGTGATCGTGACATGATCCCAGTAGCGATAATCTTCTGGCAGGACATCCTGCATCCCTTTGACGCGTTGTATGGCAGCCAAATGTTACCTCCCGATAGTCATGGGCTATCCAGCTTGCATTCAGATAGGTGATGGGCGTTTTGCCGACAGCACATGAAACTGTATTATAACCCTAACCCACCTGAACCCCACAAAAAAGCGGGCGCGCCAATGCGACGCCTATGCGCCGGCCGGGCTACGCCGCGCGGTCAGGCTAGAATGGGGAAGGTGGGAGGAGAGGAGGGGGAGGTTGCCGGGCTTACGCCAGGCGTTGGTTGCACGCTGTGCGCAGGCTGCACCCGGAACAGCGCGCTGCGCTGTTGTGGTTGCGCGCCATTTCCCTGGCGCTAAAAGCGCTGCGCATGGCGGCCAGAGTATCATGGAGTTCCTGTTCCAGTTCAGGGGTGTAATCAACGGCAAAAGCGCCATCCTGATATTGCAAAATGCCATGGGAAGGACGCACGCCATACGCTTCGGTCACCAGCAGGCAGTAAGCTGCCAGCTGCATCACATGCGACCGATAGGGGTAGCGTGGTACGCGGCCAGATTTGATCTCCACTGGTATGACGACGCCGTCAGGTTGTTCCACCAGATAATCGGGCCGGCCGGTCAGACCCACCGCAGGCGCGTTGAGTGTCTCCGCCCCAGGTCTCCAGGCTCCGTGGTCGGTGTAGATGACCCGTCCTGTTGGCAAACCGGAGGCCAACCGGGCCCGCCGGCCGGCGGCAAAGAGCCACAGCGCTAGACTCAGACAGATGAAGGCAATCGCCAGAATCAGAAAAGAGCTCATGGGTTGGGGTTTCGAGACCTAAAGGGTGGCCCACCACAGAGCCATCAGCACCAGGGCCATGCCCAACAAGGCGTAGGCCCAAAGACGATAGCGGCCGGCGCGCTGCACTTGTTGCCCATGTTGCTGGTGATGGGCCAGTCCGGCCGTCAACACCGGCGCATCCTGGGGGTGCACACCCGCCACATATTGCAGCCACCACGCCTGATGGCAAAATGTGTAGGCGCCAACTTCACTGGCTTGAATCCAATAATCGCTCATATGTTCTATTTTAGAAACAGAACAAAGACTTGTCAAGCGCTCCGGCCCGCGCCCCAAGCGTAGCATAGCTCATTTACTCATGAAAAGATCAGGCTGGTCAAGGCTGGAGCAGAATTTTGCGCACCCCGGGTTGCGCTGCATGTTGCATGGCGGCCCACCCCTCTGCCAGCGGATAGCGCCCCTCAATCAGGGAGGCGGTGTCCACCACCTGTTGCGCCAGGAGATCGAGTGCCGGTGCAAAAGGGCCGCAGCGCGAGCCGACGACGGTCAACTCATTCACGACAATAGGGGTCAGGTCGACGGCCGGGTGGGTGGCGTAGGTGCTTTTGAGCGCCAGGGTCCCCTGGGGGCGCAGCAGGCGGAGGGCATGGGCCAGGCCTTCGGCGTTGCCGGTGGCTTCGACTACCAGCGAATAGGCAGCGTCGGGGATGTCGGTCGTCAGACCTACGCTGAAACCCAACTGAGCCGGCAAGGCCAGACTTTCCGGCCGCCGCCCCAGCACCACCACTTCCGCCCCGGCCCAACGCAACACCTGAGCGATTAACAGGCCCAGCCGGCCGGGGCCGATGACAGCCAGGGGTTCGGCCGGCAGAGCGAGTTGTTCCGTCAGGCGCAACGCAGCCGCCAGCGGTTCAGTGAAAACCGCCTGCTCATCGGAGATACTAGCCGGCACAGCCAACAGGTTGGCCAGCGGTAGGGTAACGTAATCGGCAAAGACGCCATCGTGCTTGATGATGCCCAAGACGACGCGGTCAGGGCAATGTTCCGGGCAACGCCGGCCGCACCGCCCCCCGCAGGCAGACGAGATGTTGATGCTTCCCACCACCCGCTGCCCCACCCAGGCGCTATCCCCGGCCGCCACCACCTCGCCCACAAATTCATGCCCCAGGACCCCGCTAAAACCACCGGCGTACCCTTTGATCAGTTCCAGGTCGGTGGAGCAGATGCCGGCCAGCCGCACGCGGATGAGCGCTTCGTCGGCCGCCGGAACGGGATCCAGGTAATCGGGGCGGTAGTCGAGCCGGCCGTGTGACAGGTAAAGAGCTTGCATAGGGCGATCCTCAAGGTTGGGTCAGATGAGCAGCCAGCGGCAAGAAGACGCGCTCCGGGTAGAGCCAGGTGGTGGCCGAAAGGAGTAGCGTTGTGCCGGCCCCATCTTCCACATTGGCGGTATTGCGCAACTGCACTGGAGCTGACGGCAAGGCCGGGTTGATCGCCACGGCGTAGATCAGTTCCCCCACTTCTCCAGCCTCCAGGCCCACGGCCCAGGTGATGACGCCGGCCGCGTAATCAACGACGCCGATGGAGGCGGATAAGGAGCCAGGGATATAGGCGACATTGTCTGGCAGTGTATCACTCAGATCAATGTTCGGGTAGGGTGTATCCTCCGTTTGCAGCACAATGGTGTAGGTCAATATATCGCCGGGCTCGGCCAGCGCGGCGTTGACGGTTTTGGTTCCCTCTAACGGGTCGTGTTGAGCGGTAAAAGAGGTCACCAGGGGCGCAC